>CAZUZS010000103.1:0-12432 GCA_964624795.1 uncultured Calditrichaceae bacterium | reverse complement strand
GCGACTCATGTTCCAGCAGCGCTACCTTTATGACCTACCGGAATTTGATAATACGCTTTATGAACGCAAAGACCTGGCGTGGGTGCGCAACGATTATGTAATCACCACCCAGATGGCATGGGATCACGATTTCTATGACCCGCAGCAGGGCGGCTACACATTCGATAAATACCTGGAGATGGGAAAGAAATATTTCGGCGGCTGGGATATCTACATTCTCTGGCCCACCTGGCCGACATTGGGATTGGATCAGCGCAACCAATGGGACTTGTACCGGGATTTACCGGGTGGCCTGAACAAGATCAGGCAGCTTTCCGAGTATTCGCGGCAGCAGGGAACACGTTTTTTCATTTCATACAATCCGTGGGACCAGAGCACCCGCAAGGAAGATCCTTACCAGGGAATGGCGAAGCTGCTCAAAGCCACCGATGCGGATGGTGTGATTTTGGATACATACGGTAGCTCCAGCGACGAGCTTCAGAAGGCAGCAGACAGTGTAAAGCCCGGAATCGTGATGTACAGCGAGGGAATGGCAGTGCCAAAAGACATGCCGGGAATCATCACCGGCCGGGTGCACGATGCTATCCTTATGCCGCCGCCGCTCAATATGAATAAATTTATCAAACCGCAGAACGCCATCTTCCGGGTGTGCCAGCTTCATGACGGCGAGATGCACAGGGAGACTTCGGTGGCATTTTTCAATGGCTATGGAGTAGAAATCAATGTGTATCGTCCCGGCCGCCCGGCCTGGATGGAAGACGAATATCTTTATCTTGGGAAACTGGCTAAAATTCTGCGGGAAAATTCATCCGCCTTTTTGAGTCAGGACTGGACGCCGCTAATCTCGACCTGCGCTGACAGCATCTGGGTCAACAAGTGGCCGGACAAACAAAAAATGCTCTACACGGTTTTCAGCCTGATACCGCAAGGTTTTAATGCTCCCCTATTTGAAGCCGAATTTAGTTCCGATTCCCACTTCGTCAGCCTCTACCATCATGAGGAGATTACTCCCGATACTCTGGATGGGAAGACCTTTGTCCGCGTAAAAACCGATGCTTTTAATCGCGAATGGTTGGGCACCCGCAAAGAAGGAAACGTGGACTGTATCGCCTGCTTCCCGAAACTGCTGGATGTTTCGCTGCATATTGACTCGCTGTCATTTTCAGCCAAAATCGGAGACAAAATTTTGATCTGGAAAGGCGAACCGTCCTACCAGTCGCAGCCGAGGCAGTATCCAATTTTGCCGCAAACCATAAATCTGACAGATGCCTTTGGCCGGTATGAAGGAAATTTCGTGGTGCAGTTGATGAAGGACGATGCACTACTGGATGAGCGCGTGGTTACACTTCCAATGCAGACTCCCCGGTTGATCAGCGGGATGGGACGGACAAAGCTTTATTCGCAGGCGCCGGAGGGGATGCTGAAAATTCCGGGCAGTTCGGAATATTTTTTTAAGAATGAACCGCCAAGCGGTGTCATTCCTTACCCGGATTTTCATCAAGGGGAAAATGTAGCCGTTCGGTCATTTTATATGGATAAATTTTCGGTTACCAATGCGCAGTTCAAAAAATTCCTGGACGCTTCCCAATATCAGCCGAAGGATACCGTCAACTTTCTGAAAAACTGGAAAGACGGCAGCTTTCTGGAAGGCCAGGGAATTTACCCGGTGGTTTATGTCAGCTATGAAGATGCCGGTGCTTATGCGCGCTGGGCAGGGAAACGCCTGCCGACCGAAATGGAGTGGCAATATGCTGCCCAGGGAGGAGATGCCCTGCTGTGGCCATGGGGCAATGAGTTCGATTCCACCCGCTGCAATGTCGGTCTGGACAAACCAACTGCTGTGGATGCATTTCCGGCGGGCAGCAGCAAATTTGGCGCGATGGATCTGGTGGGAAATGTGTGGCAACTTACAAACGACCTTTATGACGACGGTTGTTATTATTTTATTATCATCCGGGGCGGCAGCTACTACGATCCGACTTCCAGTTGGTGGTATGTGAAGGGCGGGCCGCAACCGCTGAATAAAACGCAAATGTTGCTGCGGGTAAATCCCGGGTTCGAGCGCAATGCAACAGTTGGATTCCGGTGCGCGGCGGATGCGGAATGATGCAGAGAGCATGGTGCATGGGGCATGGAGCAGAAGACAGTAAGCGATGACCAATGACAACTAATGACGGACATATCATTTCGTATGTTTCATGTTAAAAAAATAAGTTTTGTGAGAATTCGTCAGCTTGGCGCCTTCGTGGCAAAATTAACAGGAGAGAGAAAATGATTTCAAAAAAAATGTGGCTGTGGTTGTGTATTTTCGTTTTACCGGTTATCTCGTTTGGGCAGACGTCATTGGATAACATACTTTCGCCTGCAAGATTGCCATATCTTAAACACAGTAGATTCTACCAGATCTCCAGCTTCGATTCCACCGGAGGAAATAACGACCGAATCAACATTCAGCCCGGCGCAACGGCTATATTGGCGCAAATGGACGGGCCAGGGGTAATCACCCGTATCTGGGTGACCATCGATTCCCGCGATCCGTATTTCCTGCGCCGTATCCTGCTTCGTATGTATTGGGATGGTGAGGAAAATGCTTCGGTGGAAGTGCCGGTCGGAGATTTTTTCGGAACCGGTTTTCAATATAAACAATATCTGTCGGAATTTGTGGGAATGAGCAGCGGTGGGTATTTCAGCTATTTTCCCATGCCGTTCAATAAATCTGCCCGCATCGAAGCGGTTAACCAGACCGGGCAGCCGGTTTATGCATTCTACTACCACATCGATTACCAAAAGCTGGACGAACCCCTGGATCCGGAAGTTGCATATTTCCATTCCCAGTGGCGGCGGGAGCTGCGCACAGACCCGGCCCACAATTACACCATTCTCGATGCCGAAGGGCAGGGGCATTTTGTGGGGACCAATATGAGCATGCAGGGTTACAGCGGTAATCTCTGGTTCTTGGAAGGCGATGAGATGGTTTATGTGGACGGTGAAAAATTTCCTTCCATGTACGGCACCGGCACCGAAGATTATTTCACCAGCGGCTGGTATTTTAACCGGGGAGAATATGCCGGACCGTATCATGGTTTGATAATCAAGAATGATTCTCTGTCACGAATTGCCGCATACCGTTTCCAGGTGGGCGATGCGATTCCCTTCAAAAAGTCCATTAAATTCACCATTGAACACGGACATGCCAATGAAGAAATTGCTGATTACAGCAGCACCGCCTACTGGTATCAGAAAGAACCGCACAAGCCATTCCAGCCAATGATGAAAGCCAGCTTGCGAATTCCGCTGCGGGTTGTAGTTCCAAATGGCGCGCTGGAGGCAGAATCGCTCCAACCTGCCGGGAAAAATATCAAGAGTGAGGTGCAGGATATGTCCGATTATGGCCCGGACTGGAGCAGTCTGAAGCAGTTAAAAATAACGCCTGCCGCCAAAGGCGCGGAATTTTCTCTGACCATCCCCGGTGTGGAAGAAGACCGCTACTCGATCGACCTCTATTATACCAAAGGACCGGATTATGGGGATGTGGACGTTCTGTACCAGGGGACAAAGGTTGGGGAGATTAGCGGCTACAACGAAACCGTTTTTCCCGGCGGCAAAATTGTTCTGAAGGACTTGCGGGCTGAGAAGGGCGCCATCCCTCTGAATTTTATTGTCAGGAATAAGGCGAAGAAATCATCCGGATTTGCGGTTGGGCTGGATGCCTTTATCGTCGAGCCGGTTCGGAACTACATATCTGAGTGGTATCTCATTGGTCCGTTTCCCAATCCTAACGGAAAATCGGAAGATGATCGCCTGGGGTTGGATGCTGTTTATGCTCCTGAAAAGGGAATCGATTTGAGCAAGTCTTACATTGGTGCCGACAGCCAGAAAGTGAGCTGGAAACTTTATCAGACGCCGGAAAACGGGCGATTCCAGTTGTGGGACAAGGTGAGTCCTTACGAGCATGTGGTGACATACGCCCTGACCTATATTTACTCTCCCAAAAACCAAACCGTCCCGCTGCTGTTAGGTTCGGATGATGGAATAAAGGTTCTCCTGAATGATGAAGCAATTCACCGCAAACTGCTGGTGCGCATTTCAGCGCCCGACCAGGATCGGGTTCCGATGAAATTGAAGAAGGGCTGGAATAAACTGCTGCTTAAAATCGAGAATAATTTCGGTGGTTACGCCTTCTTTGCCCGGGTGCTTGATTTGGATAAGACACTGGTGGTGAGCGCGAAGAAGGAGAAATGATAATCCGGTTAGCCCGGACATTTACGCCCGGGAAATGATCAGCTATTGAACTTTAAAAAATATGATGAATGAATAAAACAGCGCCACAACTCCAGCAGAAACTGAATCGCTTTGACCTGACCATTATCGTCATCGGTTCGGTGATCGGGTCAGGGATATTCCTGACGCCATCCGGCATTGCGCAGCAACTGCCTTCCCCGCTGCTTATCATGCTGGTGTGGCTGGTCGGTGGCGTCCTGGCACTGACCGGTGCTCTGACCTTTGCTGAGCTGGCATCCATGATGCCGCAAGCCGGGGGAGTGTATGTTTTTCTGAAAGAGGCATTCGGCGGGCTGACAGGTTTTCTTTACGGCTGGGCGTACTTCCTGGTGGTGAACACCGGCGCGCTTGCCGCTTTGAGCATAGCGTTTGCCACTTACCTGGCATTTTTTATACCGTTGTCTCCATTCATGCTAAAAGCGGTGGCAATTTCTTCCCTCGTGTTTCTGACTGCGGTGAACTATTTCGGCGTAAAATTCGGCGGCATTTTCGCCGATATTCTCACCGTCCTGAAAATTCTTGGAATAGTTTGCCTGATATTCATCGGTCTATTCTGGGGCTCACCTCACACCGCGCATCTTGATCCGGTTATTCCGCCCATTGAAAATATCTGGAGTGCCCTGGCACTGGCGATGGTGGGTGTGCTGTGGTCAATTGGCGGCTGGCACCATGCAACATTTGTGGCGGCGGAAGCGCAGGATCGCAGGAAGGGTGTTTCATTTGCCCTGATCACCGGAACTGTGATTGTTACCACCGTTTACCTTCTGACCAATCTTGCTTACCTGTTTTTGCTGCCGGTGAACCGGATTGCTGCTTCCGATAGAATCGCTGCCGATGCGGCACAGGCTGTTTTGGGCCCGGCTGCCGGTTCGCTGATTTCCATTATTATCTTAATTTCGGTTTTCGGCACCGCCGGTATTTACACCATGACTGCTCCCCGCATCTATTACGCGATGGCCAGCGATGGACTTTTCTTCAAATCAGTGGCAAAAATTCATCCCAAATACAACGTTCCTGCCTTCGCTATTATTTTTCAAACCACCTGGGCGATTGTTTTGATTTTGAGCGGTACTTTCTACCAGTTGATTACCTATGTTGCTTTTACCGACTGGATTTTTTTTGCACTCACCGGCGCCAGCATTATCTACTTCCGCAGACGGCGGCCGGAAGCGAACAGGGCTTATCGGACCCCCGGTTATCCCTTTACACCGCTGATTTTTGTCGCCATATCTGCCTGGTTTGTTTTGAATACCCTGTTTGGAGCGCCGGTGCAGTCGCTGGCCGGGCTGGGATTTTTAGGATTAGGCGTTCCCGTTTATTATTTCTGGAAATCAAAAAATAAGATCCAAACTTTACCTGAAAGGGGATAAGGATGCGTTTTGTCCATCTTTTTCTGTTAATAATCTTCACTCAACTTTTCATTATTGGAAATGCGTTTACGCAGATTAAAATCAATGATGATTATTTAATCCTCAATGCCGGCAGCAACGATCCGCTTTTTACCAATTATGCGGCTGCCATTGATCGCTCACGATTTTTCGCCGATAAATCCTATTTTATGGATTATTTCACGCCGGATCAGCCAATCATTTATTCCAGCCAGTATGCCGGCGATTGGGCGGTGATCTGGAAGGTGAATAACATGGTGATTGATCGGATTAGCCAGTTCATCCGGCCGCCTGTGGTAAAGGCCTCCTTCCCTGATATGGCTGTTATGGAATACGAGCCGTTTGCCGGTCTGCAAGTTCAGGAAGTATTTTTTGTTTACAGCTCCGGGGCGGCGCTGATTGATTACCACATTAAAAACACCGGCAATATCGAATATAAGTTCAATCTCTACCCGTTGATTCATCTGCCGGAAGATTCCCTGGAAGTGGTAACATACGATGCGGCCAACAACGGCTATGTTTTTACCCATTATGAATCTACCATTCGCCTGCACAGCAATTTGTATGCGAACCGCGGTTATCCTACTCATTTCAGGAATATGCTGGCCTGCAACCTGACGCCGGACAGCTACGGTACCGACGAGGGCTGTGATATTCACGATTTTTATTTCGCGGTGAAGCGGTTGAGCAAAGTGCATGCGTATGTATTGAAGCTGAACGAGCAGCAAGCCGGGCCGGTGGAGTTTGTGGCGCTTCAGAAAAATTTTAGTTTGAAGCCGGGGGAAGAAACCTCGGTGCGTTTTGTGCGGGGAGTGCAGGACGCCCGAAAGAGCGAATCGGAGTTGACTGCCGATGTTCAGGCAGCGCTGCAGGCCGATATTCAGAAATCTGTGGACGCGAATGTCAAAATGTTTGCTTCGGTTCCTCATATCAAATTCAAGAATCCGGAAGACCGGATGGTTTACCTGGCGGCGTTCAACCTTGTAAGGCAATGCATGCTTCCGCCAAGCGGTCAAAGCGAATACAACTTTTATGTGTTTTCACGTAACCCGGTGTGGGGATGGGGGCACGGCCACCAGGTGATGCACGAATCGCTTTCCATGCTGCCGTATGTTTACCTGGATGCAAAATCCGCGGAAGAATCGCAGCGAATATACATGGAGCAGCAATATCCGGATGGGCTGATTGCCTACCGGGTTGGCCCGCGCGGGCCACAGGTTTACCCCCACGAAGGGAAAGCCACTACATCCGCACCCTTCTACACCTGGACAAACTGGGATGTTTACCAGGTCAGCAAGGACAAACAGTTCCTGAAGGATGCCTACCAGTCGGGGTCCAGGTTTGTGCATTACCTGGAGAAAGAGCGGGACAAAGACCGCGACGGAATGTTCGAATGGGGACCGTACGGCATCATCGAGAATGTGCGTGACGGCTGGAACGCGGTTTTCCAGCTCTTCTCCGAGGGCGAGGATGAAGGACGGGATATTTCACCCGAGTTGGAAGACCTTGATTTGACCGCCCAGGTTGCCAATGAAATGTATTATCTCAATCTCATGGCGAAGGAATTGGGCGATGCCGCCGGTGTGAAGGAGTGGTCCGGGAAGTTTCAAAAAACTGCTGATCTTATCAATAAATACATGTGGGATCCGCAGGATAAATTCTACTATCATGTGGCGATGTCAGACAATTCATTCACCTTTGAAGGTGAGAGCCTGAAAAGGAAAGAAATTATCGGCTTCCTGCCCATGTGGGCGCATGTTGCCACCAAAGAGCAGGCCAAAGAATTGGTCAAACATTTGACGGATGAAAATTCATTCTGGCGGAAATACGGGGTGCCGACCCTCGCTGCCAATGATCCGAATTATACTCCTTTCGTGGACGGCTGCTGCCGCTGGAACGGCCCCATCTGGTTGTTGTGGGATTACATGGTATTTAACGGATTGCAGAATTACGGCTATGACAAGCTTGCGCAGCAAATGGCGGACAAGATGATGACCGCAGTCAAAACCCAATTACGTATCAATCACCATTTCTGGGAATCCTACAGTCCGGATTTCCCGGTGCAGGAAAGCCCTTCCAACTATATCTGGGATTCCATCATGGCCAAACTCCTGATCGATGTCTATTCAAAATGATTGTTGACCACGAAAATCACGAAAGACACAAAATTCTAAGCCTTCCTGACTCGTGCCCAATTAACCCTGGAGATATTAGAAATGGATGAAAAAATAATTTTTAAAGAAGAAAGTTATGCTATAATTGGGGCTTGTTTTGATGTCTATAAAGGGATGGGAAACGGGTTTTTGGAGGCTGTCTATCAGGAGTGTCTGGAGATTGAATTCGAGTTTCAAAAAATACCTTTCATAGCACAAAAGGATTTGAGGTTAAAATATCGGGATAAATATTTGAAGCAAACCTATAAACCGGATTTCATTTGCTACGATAAGATAATTTTGGAGATCAAAGCTGCATCAAAATTAAATGATGAACATCGCTCACAGGTTCTTAACTATTTGAAGACAACGGGCTTTAAATTGGGATTGTTAGTAAATTTCGGCCATTATCCCAAAATCGAATACGAAAGACTGGTTTTATGAAACCCAAAAATAATGGGGCTTGTATTGAATTTTCGTGAATTTCGTGCTTTTCGTGGTGAAATGCATCTTACAGATCAGCCGCATAGGAGATATAATCTGTTGAGCGGGGAGTGGGTTCTGGTATCGCCGCAGCGGGCTGAACGACCCTGGCAGGGACATGTGGAGGACATCCCGCAGGAGAACCGTCCCCAGTATAATCCCGATTGCTATCTCTGTCCCGGAAATGAACGGGCGGGCGGGAAAAAAAATCCCAAGTACAAGGGAGCTTACGTTTTTAACAACGATTTTAGCGCGCTGCTCCCGCAGACAAAACCGGCCGAGTTGAATGAAAAGAATTTGCTCATCGCCAGAGGCGAGTCGGGACTTTGCCGGGTGATCTGTTTTTCACCACGGCATGATTTAACCTTGCCGGAAATGCCTTTGGCGACGATCCGCAATGTGGTTGATGTGTGGACCGAACAGTACCGGGAATTGGGTTCCATGTCAAATATCAATCATGTGCAGATTTTCGAGAACAAAGGCGAAATAATGGGCTGCAGTAACCCGCATCCACACGGGCAAATCTGGGCGCAGGAATCGATTCCGGTGGAACCGGCAAAGGAGCTACGACAGTTTGGTGAATATTTTCAGTCACACAGCACCTGCCTACTGTGTGATTATCTGAAACATGAGCAGGCAAAAAACGAACGCATCGTTCTGGAAAACGATCATTTTGTTGTTGTGGTGCCGTTCTGGGCGATTTGGCCGTTTGAAACGCTGCTGCTGAGCAAAAGGCATCTGGGTAATTTGCTGGAATTATCCGAAGCTGAAAAGGATGCTCTGGCGGATATTCTCAAACGCATCACAATCCGTTACGATAACCTTTTTCGTGTTTCATTCCCATATTCAGCCGGATTACATCAGACGCCTACCGACGGGAGGCCGCACCCCGAATGGCACTTCCACATGCATTTTTATCCGCCGCTGCTTCGTTCTGCCACCGTGAAGAAATTTATGGTGGGGTATGAAATGCTGTCCAATCCGCAGCGGGATGTGACGCCGGAATGGAGCGCCGATCGCTTGCGGGAATTGCCTGATGCGCATTATAAAATATCAAATAAGCTGAAATAATTTTGATAAAATCAAGGAGCAAAAATGGTATTTTTTAAATCACGATCTATTGGCAATCTGACGATTTTTTCTTTCCTGGTGGTTTTAGTAACAGCCGGTTCATCGTTTGCCAAAAACATCAATTATATTTCCAACCGGGAGCCGCTGGCCGAAAATCCTTACATCATGCTGCCGTTGGGTTCGGTGACGCCGGATGGCTGGCTGCACGAACAGCTAAAGCTCTCGGCAGAGGGCATGACCGGACATCTGGATGAAATCTGGCAGGACGTTGGGCCGGACAATGCATGGCTGGGCGGAGATGGTGACGCCTGGGAGCGCGGTCCCTACTGGCTCGATGGTCTTGTGCCGCTGGCATATATCCTGAAGGATAAAGCTCTTATTACAAAGGCCGGCAAATGGGTAGAGGCGGTACTTGCAAGCCAGCGGGACGACGGCTATTTCGGCCCCGTTCCGGACAGCTCCCGCACGTTCGGAGATTCCAGATGGGAGCGTCGCCAGGCATGGCAGGAGAAGGCCAAAATGGACTGGTGGCCGCACATGGTGATGCTGAAAGTGTTGCAGCAGTATTATGAGGCAACCGGCGACCAGCGAGTGATCGATTTCATGACAAAGTACTTCAAATATGAACTTGCGTGGCTGCCCAAACGTCCGCTCGATTACTGGACATATTGGGCGAAAAGCCGGGGAGGAGAGAACCTGGCGAGTGTGTACTGGCTTTACAGTCGCACCGGCGACAAATTTCTGCTCGATTTGGGGGATTTGATTTTTAAGCAAACCGAAGATTGGACGAAACGCTTCGAAGCGCCATATCCTGATTCCTGGCACGGCGTCAACACCGGCATGGGAATCAAACAACCGGGGGTTTGGTATCAATATTCGAAGGATGAGCGCTATCTTCAAGCGGTTGCGCAGGGGATTGATAAATTAATGAAATATCACGGTCAGATCGAAGGATTGTGGTCGGGCGACGAGTTGCTGCACGGCACCGACCCCACCCAGGGAACCGAGTTGTGCACGGTGGTGGAATACATGTTCAGCCTGGAAACAATGCTGCAGATTTCCGGCAATCCGGGTTACGCCGGCAAACTGGAACGAGTGGCATATAATGCGCTGCCGGCCCAGGTGGAGGCTGATTTCACCGGGCGGCAGTATTACCAGACGCCCAACCAGGTGGCATGCACAATGGACTGGCACAACTTCAGCACCAAGCATGGCGAAACGGAATCTATTTTCGGGTTGGAGACCGGTTACGGTTGCTGCACCGCCAATTACCACCAGGGATGGCCCAAATATGCCGCCAACCTGTGGTATGCCACCCAGGACAACGGGTTGGCGGCGCTCCTCTATGCGCCATCTCATGTTACCGCCAAAGTGGAAAACGGCGTGGAAATCGAATTTACTGAAAAGACCGACTATCCTTTTTCCGGCAAAATTGAATTCACGCTGGAAAAAGGAAAAAAGGTGTTCTTTCCGCTGCATTTGCGAATACCGGCCTGGTGCGATTCGGCCGCCATTTTTGTAAATGGTAAACTGTTCGACACACCATCCGCCGGGACCATCGTTAAGGTGGTGCGGGAATGGAAAAAGGGCGACCGGGTGACGCTCGATCTGCCCATGAAGGTGCGCACCTCGGAATGGGATGAGCGGGCAGCAGGTATCGAACGCGGACCGTTGGTTTATGCGCTGAAGATATCAGAACAGTGGCAAAAACTGGAAGGCGACGGGCGGTATGCTACTTTCGCGGTGAATCCCGGTTCCGATTGGAATTACGGTATTTTGCGGGAATATATCAATCATCCGGACACCACCTTTGTTGTGAAAACCGGAACCGTTCAACCGCAGCCCTGGGCGGAAGCAGCCGCGCCGGTAGAAATTATTGCCAAAGCGAGAAAGATCCCTCAATGGCAGCGATACCAGGGAATCACCGGTCCGATTCCTTACAGCCCGTACTGGGGCTCAATAAAAAGCGATGCGCCGGTGGAGGAAATTACGCTGATTCCCTACGGCTGCACCAAACTGCGCATATCGGAATTTCCGGCGGTGCAGTGATTCGCAATTAGATAATTACTGGTCACTTGGCCGAGATTCTACGAATTGGAACGAATGCTTTCTCTTCCTGAAAGATGGCTGAGAATCGAGTGCTGAAATCGATAATGGGACATTGTAAAGTGCAGAAATAATATGAAACTGAACCGTACAATGCGCTGGTTTCTTTTTCTTTGTTTGATGATAGAAACTGGTGCGGCGCAAAATTACCTCTCCAATTTGGCGGCCACAAAGGACGATCCACTCTACACCACTTATGCGGCGCCGTTAACTCGCTCTGAGTTCATCCTCGATGAGGGTTACCAGTTTATATGGTACGATCCCGGCCAGGGGATTAATTTCATAACTGACAAGGCGGGAAACCTGTGCCTGGGGTTCAAACTCAATGGTGATTTCCGCTATTTCCTGAATTCGATGTACAGTGAACCTGTGGTGACTGCCTCGTACAGCGACCTGGTGAGATATTATTACTACCCGTTTGAACACATTCGGGTGGATGTTTTCTTTGATGTTTACAGCTCCCGGGTCGCGATTCAGGACGTGACCATAACCAACGAAGGCGCCGCCGCCGCAAACCTGAGCGTTTATCCTTTTCTTCATCATGCCACCGATATTATGGATGATGTTTCGCTTATTCCGGAACATGATGGGTTCACCTTCCATCACCGCGAGTCGCCGGACGGATGGACAACATCCCACGGTGTTCCGTATGCTGAAAATATCTTTAATGTTTATGTGATGGATTCCACCGCCGATGCTTATGGCGCATATTCCGATATATCGTCAGGCAGCGTTCCGAATGCCGGCCAGACTTCACCGCCCTTGGCAAATTACTGCGTGGAATGGGGATTGGTTCATCATTCGGACGGCTCCTTGTGTTACCACACGCCGCCGCAAGCCCAGCAGATTATTTTGCACAATGGGAGCGCTGCGGAAATCCTCACCGAAGATGCGCCGAAGTGGGGCGATCCCGATCCAAACATTCCCGGCAACGGCTACCAGGGCTGCGA
>CAZUZS010000102.1:0-12559 GCA_964624795.1 uncultured Calditrichaceae bacterium | reverse complement strand
AAGGGGAATCCCTTCCCCGATCCCCGTATAAGGAGCTTCGCTTCTTACTTTAGCAAGACCATTTTCCGCGTGAATGAATACGCGCCGGCGCGCAATGTATAGTAGTAAACACCGCTGGCTAATTGTGCAGCGTTTACATCCACGGAATGTGACCCTGCCACCTGCGGCTGGTTGATAATCGATTGCACCTGGTTTCCCAGGATGTCATAAATTGTGATTGTTACCGGCTGTGCCGAAGGCAGGAAATATTCGATTCGCGTGCTGTTATTAAACGGGTTGGGATAATTCTGCAACAATTGGAAATCGCCGGGAATATGTTTGTCCGCAGCGGCAATGGCAAACGGTGTGTCATCTATAATGGCCGTCCAGACGCTGAGATCGCCACCAACCATCCGCATCCAGATGGGATAGACCATACCATCTAACGCCGCAATATTGATATAATCGCCAAAAAAGATAAGTGAATCCGGCGTGAACGAACTTACGCTCACCTGGAAATTCTGAAATGACTCTCCGCCGTCGGTGGAGCGGGCGGCAAAGACATCAGTCGCATCTCCGGAAGTATTTCGACGATCGTAAAATACAACATAAAGATTGCCAGTAGCAGGATCGACCGTTGCCCATGGGAAAAACTGGTGGCGGCTGGTGCTGTCATCATTAATCACTTTTAAATCGCTCCAGGTCTGGCCGCCGTCGGAGGATTTCTTCATAAAAACATCCGTGTTGGTAGTACCGTTGCGCTGGTCCGACCATACTACGTAAATCGTCCCCGCAAATGGCGAGCTGCTGACATCGCAGAGCGTGATAGGCAGCCCGTTACAGCGATAAATCCCCGACACAGCGAAGTCCCACCCGCCGGGCTGATCCGAAACAAAAATATCGCGGCCAAAAGTGACACCGCCATCCAGCGATTTGTCGAACATGATGCCCAAAGGGCCGCTCCAACTGATGTAAACTTCTCCTTGTGGCCCCACCGCCGGCACCGCGCCTTCCACCGTGTTGTCACCGTCCAGTGCATCTCCGCCGTGATCACTGACGCGCACCGGTGTTGACCATGTGACGCCAAAATCCGTGGAGCGGGAAAACAGAATGCGTGTGCTGTCCAATGGATTAGAGCTGCCATATTGATCGAACTCCGTCCAGGAGATGTAGAGATTGTTCCGGAAAGCGGATTGCGTCATATCCGCCACCAGCCATTCCTTGTCCTGGTCTTTGGGCGGATCCAATCCGATTCCCGATCCGCCGCTCCAGGTTGCACCGCCATTTTCCGATTTCTGAACCACGATGCGGTCCAGCCAGCTCCCCGCCGCGGGATTGGAAAGGTGGCCGAAATAGAGGTTGCCCTCCGCATCAAAATTAACACAGGGATCGCCGTAAACGCCCAAAGATGAGGACAGCTGCCCCTGGATCCAGCTCTGCCCGCCATCCGTGCTGTAGTAATAATATTTGAGATTCGCACCGGCTGCCAGATTCTGGGGATTAGTCGGATTAATGGCAATGGTCACTTCTTCCGGATCGTAGTTTAGCGGGTTGTTCACCTGGATGTTAGGGTATTGAGCCCGTCCCAATTGAAAAGTCATGCTCAGGAAAACAATAATCAAAACCAAACGGTAAACGTCTTTATTCATGTTTTTGTCCTTTTTTCTGAAATGTAAAGAATTATTTTGATGAAACAAACCCATTGTTTGGGGTTGGAAGTAGCATTTGCACAAAGCCTGGCTTGCCCTTCGTCAAAAGGTTTTTTGATTTATCAAATAACAGATTTTTCATCCTTTTAGTCGTTCGGGCGGTGATCGCTATGACTGTCATCAGCTTCAGCGCATTTTATTAAATTGTTGCGTTTGCTGTGAAAAACCACCATTTTTCAATAAAAATCAGTCATGAACACACTATTTCTTGTTATCTCGGCAGTATGGATTATTTCCGAGATCATTCTCTCCCGGGTCAAAAAATCAGCCGAAAAATCCGGCTCTCAGAACCGTGATGCATCCACTCTGAAACTGCTGTGGCTGGTCATAGTCGGTTCCGTAATATTGGGCGTATTCGCCGGATCGACGAATATTGGTCTGATCGCATCCATTTACCGGCTGGACCAGGGTTTGGGGATTGCGTTGATCATCCTGGGCCTGATCATCAGGTGGACCGCTATCTTTTCCTTGAAAAAGTATTTCACCGTCAATGTTGCCATAGTTGAGGACCACCGCATCGTTGACCGGGGCTTGTATGCCCATATTCGACACCCGTCTTACCTGGGCAGCCTGCTCTCTTTTGCGGGATTGGGAATAGCCTTGTCCAACTGGCTGAGTTTTTTAATCATTACCATCCCAATTACCCTGGCATTCCTGAAAAGGATTAAAGTCGAGGAAGCCATTCTGAACGAAAATTTTGGGGATGCTTACGAACAATACTGCCAGAAGACCAAACGGTTGATCCCTAAAATATATTGAATTCCGTTTTCGAATCTCATGAAAGGATTCCGCATGAATACCATGCCGCTCACGCCGGTTGATTACATTTTTACCGGAGCCGGCTCTCAGCCAATTACATTCGCTTTCCACTACGCCCAGAGCCTCAATCCTGCCATATTACAAAAGAGTCTGAATGAGACGCTGGAACATTTTCCGCTGTTGCGAAGCAGGCTGCAGAGAATTCCCGACGACACCTTCCAATTCCAGATCGGAAAAGATGGGCTGATTTTTGAAGTCACGGAATCCGACACTGCGTTCAAGAAGAGCACCGAGATCAACCAGTTCATTTCGCCGGTAAAGAGTGTGGTTGGTGAGCCGCTAACCGGAATCCGATTGACGCAGACGCCAAACGGTTCGGTTCTGGCAGTCAGCATTTCACACGCCCTGGTGGATGGGTATAGCTATTTTCATTTTCTTTCCAGTTGGGCCAGACTGTGTCGCGGCGAGCGCTTCCTGCCCCCTTTCCCGGAGCGAAGCATTCTATTGGAAAAGCTTGCGTCCCGACAGGATTCAATCGGTGCCGGGGAAGTTCTTGATTCCGGCGGCCTATTTTACGGCGAACGGCGTCCGGAATTGAAGGCCGGTGGCGTAAAAGACGAACGCTTTTTTATTTCGAATCAAACGATCAAATCGCATCTGGAAGAAGCGCGCCGGACGCACAAAATATCCCTTACCGAAAATGACATCATCGCCGCCCTGCTGTGGAAAAAATACATTCCCCTGTGGAACCGTGACAGCGAGAACGGCAAGAGCTACATGACCCTTCCCTTCGATTTCCGGCGGGTGCTGAGCGGTTTCCCCAAAAATTATTTTGGATGCGCGCTCTGCTTTGCAACCGCTTCTTCGGATTTTGGGAAACTCGCAGAAGCCACGGTCAGCGATCTGGCTGTTTTGGTCCGGAATTCAGTGGGAAAAATCAAAGATAATTTCATTTACCAATCTCTGGGCACATTCGATTCACTACGGCGGAAGCATGGTTTGGCCGCCATGGAGGAGGTCCACCTCCGCCATCCCCACCGCGGAATGATCGTTACCAACCTGACCCGCATGCCAATTGCAGATGTCGATTTTGGTTTGGGCCCGCCGGCAGGATACCTGGTTTATGCCGAAGTTACCGGCAGCGCAGCGCTGCTCCCGGCGCATGGCGGGGTGGAGGTTTTGGTGGTGCACCCGGAGTGAGCATGGCGCATGGGGCAAGGAGCATAGAGTTTAAAGAGGAGAAAGCATAAAAACAGGATGGTTGACATCAAACACAGAGAAGTGACATGAATTTAGAACTTAACTGCGTCACGTATTTCAAAAATATTTTTGATTTGTTGCCGGAATTTCATAATATTTAAGGTAATTTTTCTTCTGCGGATTGAATTGTTCGAAAAGGGATTCCGGGCATTTCCATAGATCTCTTTAAAAGCTCTGACGATTCTTAAAATTCAGAGAAAATTGAATTGTGCGGAGGGTTTATGAGAACCGTTTTTGCACTGTTTCTGATTTTGAGCCTTTGGGCCGGCAATACCATTGCGAAATGGGGTCCCATTTATAGGCCTGATCCGGACGGACAAGGCGAAATTAACTATTGCTTTTGGTCTATACAGGCTAGCGGTAATGGAATAGCATACGGTGGCGGATCCTGGAATACATATAAATTAAAATTTGACGGGACATGCAATATTATCGGTCATGAAAGTACTCCCTCATTTGTAATGAAAAACAATTACAGTGGTGCAGCAGGTTCTGACAAACTAATGCATATTGAGGGTGATACTTTACTGCCCGTCTTTGTACTGAATGGAATGCCGACTTGGTTTTGGGCCACTACCGATCTGTTGTTCATTGACCAGCAAATCTATATGGCCCTGGGCGACGGCATCTGGTCGCAGGATACTTTGACACACTATAACTACGACAATACCGGCGGTGTCATACCGCCGCCGGCAGTGGAAAATCCGCCCAGCTTTTATGGCCCGGGTCTTTTCCCTATCTCCATCCTGCGTATGGCCCGCTATACCGGACAGGGACAAGATGTGGTGTATTGCTCCACCCAACACGGCCTAATCAAATGGAACCGGGCCAATGGCAACACATTTTCCCGCGTGCCGCAATTTGAAGGCAGGCATTTAACATCCCTTCTGATTAGCGGCGATACATTAGTGGTTGGCGGTTACGATACTGATGATCCGATATTCTGCAATAATGCTTTGTATCGGTATAAGATCAGCACCGATCAGATGCTTGATTCATTAATTGAGGGGCAACCACTACCACCGGGGAATTTTAATGGTGCGGACGCCACCACATTCATCAAAATCAATAATGTCCGCTATTTGGCAATTGGCGGTTATGATATGTTCGCGGTGCTGAACTGGCCTGATATGAGCGTGAAATATTGCTATGATCATGAACATTCAACCATACCGTATGGCGGGCGCGTAATGTCTATCAGCCAGGGCGCGGACGGATATGTGTGGCTCGCGACGACCCAGGGCGCCACCTGGTGGTATGCGGGCTCCAACCCGCCCAAACCGCCGGCACAGCCCAAGGAAGAGGATGTGGAGATCAGCGTCAATTACGATGGCCTTAATCTAAACGGCGATCCCAAAGCGGAGGTGACGATCTGCCAGAAGGCCCGCCCGGCAGGAATACAAGGCTTCATATCAGCCATCGATAAGCCTTCCGGCGATACCCTCTACCAGTGCCTGGGAGCGGACAGCATCTGGATTCTGGACAACCGGCCATTGCCATTGAACTACAAAATCGTACTGAAAAATTATAACGCAAATAACGGTTTTTACTCCGAGGCCCTGAATCTGTCGGTAAAATGCGACATCACCGACTTTATTTCCAGCTACCGGCTGTACCAGAATTACCCCAATCCGTTTAATCCACAGACCACCATCGCTTATGATTTGCTGGAAGACGCCGATGTGAAGCTGGTTGTCTATGATCTTCTGGGGCGGGTCGTGCGGGTGCTTGTCAACAGCCGGCAGAAAGCGGCTATCCGCAGCATTGTTTGGGATGGCACAGACCGGTACGGACAAAAACTGCCCAGCGGCATTTACCTCTACCGCCTGAAGGCCGGTAAATTTGTTGAAACGAAGAAGATGATTCTAATGAAGTGATATACAAAATTTCCGTCTCAAATGTATTTATTGGTGGCTTTTGGAATGATAATCCTGGAACCTCACCTCCATCCCCCGGATTTTCTGACAGGTCGATCGGAAAAAAAGCCCCCTTCCCCCTCTCCATTCTGGCGAAGGGGAAGGGAACAGGTAAATGGATTGGACCGTCTTCTGGTCGAACAAAACAGGAATTTACAGCCTTAAGGGAAAACTATCGATGAGCAAAACCCAAAATCCCCTTCTCCAAGTTGGAGAAGGGGATAGAGGGGATGAGGTCAATTGGCTCCGATTGTCGAAAATTCATCGGCGGAATCACCATCCTAATCAAACCGCACCGACACCACTTTGCTTACACCCGGTTCTTCCATAGTAATGCCGTACATCGCCTGGGCGGACTGCATGGTCATTTTGTTGTGGGTGACCAGGATGAACTGGGTATTGCGGGAGAATTCCTTCAGCGCGTGAGTGTAGCGGGAAATGTTGACGTCATCCAGCGGGGCATCTACCTCGTCCAGGATGCAAAACGGGCTGGGCTTTACCAGGTATATGGCAAACAGCAGCGAAATAGCAGTGAGCGTTTTCTCGCCAGCCGACATCAACGTCAGAGTGGAAAGCTGCCTTCCTTTGATGTGCACCGAAATATCAATGTTGGTCTCCAGCGGATCGCCATTCTCCACCAGCCGTAAAGTGGCCTGTCCGCCTTCGAAAAATTTGCCGAACACATTTTTGAAATTATCATTTATTTTCTCGAAGGTCTCCAAAAACAGTTTCCGGGCGGTCTTGTTCAATTTGGAAATGGTTTCCAGCAGCTCCTTTTTGGCTGCCAGCAAATCGTTCTCCTGCGCTCTCAGAAAATCAAGCCGTTCTTTCTCTTTTTCGTGCTCCTTAATCGCCAGCGGATTCACTTCGCCCAACGCCTCGATCTTCTCCCGCAGCTGAGCAATCTCCTCCTGCACCTGCTGTAAGCTGAGTTCTTCATCCAACTTGTGTTCAGCTAAAAGCGCCTCAAATTCCTCTCCAAACCGCTCTTCCATCTGCTCGTCGAGCGTCTTGCGCTTCACCTCGATTTCCTGAATGCGCAGTTCCAGCTCCCGCAGCCGTTCCAGCGCCTGGTTCCAGCGGCGGTGCAGCTTTTTGATCTCCTCTTCCCGCGCCATAATCACCGATTTGAGATTCTGGTAGCTGTTTTCCACTTCCAGCTTCTCTTTTTCAATGCCATCCCGTTCCTGGTAAAATCCGTCCAGTTTTTCCTGAAAACCATTGTTCTCAGCTTCGATCGTCTTAATATCTTCCCGGTAATTTTCGATTTCGGCGACGGATTGTTCAATACCCTGCCCGGTTTCGGCTAATGTTGTTTCGGTAAACGCGGTTTTCTGATCCAGCTCGTTCAGGTAATTTTTCTTTTGCAAATAGTCAATTTGCAGTTGCTGCACCTGGCGGGAGATTTGGCGCAAATCTTCGTCGGCGCTCTCTACTTCCGCATTCAGGCGGTTTTCCTCTTCTACGAAAATCCTTTGGCGTTCTTCGGCTTTGGCAACCTCCGGCTGCATTTGGGATTCCTGCACGGACAATTCATCGACCTGCCGCGCCATGCTGTCTAATTCATCAACCGTTTCTTTCAGCCGCTCCTGCGATCGCTGGATTTCATAGCGCTGCTGGTTGAACTGCTGTTCCAGCCGGTTCACCATTTGCTGCTGCTCTTTGAGCAGTTTCTCGAACTCCACAATTTTAGCTCTCTTGGATTCGGTCTGCTTCTGATTTTCGGCCAGCTTTTCCTCCAATTCCTGCCGGCGGGCTTCCAGTTTCAGAAGTTCTTTCTCCGCCCTTTCCAACTGCTGCTTCCGCCCGGTCAGGTTCAAATTCTGGTTAGAATTCCCGCCGGTAATATGTCCCCACTCGCCCAGGAATTCGCCATTCAGGGTAAGGAAATTGCAGGTAGGATGCGTTTTTCGCAATCGCAGAGCGGCATCCATGTCTTTTACCAGGATCACCCGGTCGAAAAGAAAATTGAACAGTTTTTCGAATTTGGCATCGTACTGCACCACATTTTTGAGGGGTGTGGTCTCGCCGTTCAGCCCGGTGATTTCAGGTAGGCCAGATCGGTTGGTTTCCAGAAGCGAAAGCGGCACCAGGGTGAGCCGTCCCTTTTTGTGGTCCCGGACTTCATCAAGAATAGAACGGGCGGTGTCTACTTCTTCCACCACCAGGTAGTTGGCTATTTCGGCCAGGTAGCTTTCCAGCGCCGGACGGTATTCCTCACGAGTGTCCACCATATTGGCTAACGTGTCAATAAGTCCGGCATAACTCTTCTTTTTGGACATGACGTACTGCACGCTCTGCGAAAAGCCTTCGTAATTGTGAATAAGGTTGTGCAGGAAATCGCGGCGATTGCGGAGCTTCTCAATCTCGCCGATCAGGCTGTTTTTTTCGTTGCCAAGTTCTCCGGATTCCTTCTCCAACTGAGCGACCTGCGCCCGCAGTGCATCGCGCTCCTTTTCATACATGGCGGCATCTTCGGTCGCCGATTTCAATTCCTGCTCGGCTTCGGAGAATGCGTCCTGCCGGTTTTTCAGATCTGTTTCAAGATTCTTACGCAGGGAGGACAGCCGTTCCGCCTGCTGCGCCAGGTTTTTCTTCTGCAGCGAGATTGCCTGGAATTTTTCCCGCTTTTCACTGATTTCGGAAAGCGTGTTGACGTTCTCTTCCCGGAATCTCCGGAAATCGCGCCGTATCAACTCCAGCCGGTTTTCCGATTCCACTTGCAGGTTGGCCTGCTTCTTATATTCCTCCTGAAGCTGGTCCGCGGCTGTACTGCTTTCCGTTTTCTCCAGGGAAATCTGCTCCAGTTGGCGATTCAGCTCTCCGATGCGGTTTTTCTGTTCTGCAATCTCCCGCTCGTTTTTTTCAATATTCTGGTTGAGAGATTCGATCTTCTGCTCGTTCAGCCGTACCTTTTCCTGGATTTCGCGCACCTTTTCGTCGGCGCTGTTCAGGCGTCCGGCCACTTCCCGGAAGCTGCTTTCCAGCCCGATCGATTTTGCCTGCAGCTTCTCCAGCTCCGCTTCGTTCTGGTTTACTTCCTTGCCCAGCCGCTCCCGGGTCTGGCGTACCTGGTCAAACTCCTGGCGCAGCGGGACCAGATCTTCCTCAGAAGCCCGGATCCGCAACTGGTAAATAAAAAGTTCCTTCTGTTTGAGCTCGTCCTTGAACTGGTGGTATCGCCGCGCCTTGCCTACCTGGCGGCTCAGCGAATTTACCGTCTTCTGCACTTCCGAGATCACGTCATTCAGACGCACCAGTTCCTGGTCGGTATTTTCCAGCTTTCGCATCGCCGATTTGCGCCGGAACTTATATTTTTTAATTCCGGCGGCTTCCTCGAACAGGCGGCGGCGTTCCTCGGCATTCTCACTGAGGATCTGCTCCACCATTTTTAATTCGATTACCGAATAGGCATCGGAACCCATTCCGGTATCGGTAAACAGGTCGATTATGTCTTTCAGCCGCACCTGCCGATTGTTTATCAGGTACTCGCTGTCCCCGGAACGGTAAAGCCGGCGGGTAATTTTCACTTCGGTATAAATTGAAGGAAGAATATTCTTGGTATTTTCGATGTAGAGCGAGACATCCGACAGGCTGAGCGGCTTGCGGGATGCGGTTCCGTTAAAAATGACATTTTCCATCCGGTCCAGGCGCAGCAGCGAAGGACGCTGCTCCCCCAACACCCAGCGAATGGCGTCCACAATATTGGATTTTCCGCAGCCATTGGGGCCGATAACGGCAGTAATTCCGTCATTGAACTGAAGATTTACTTTGTGCGCAAAAGATTTGAATCCAAAAATTTCTAACTTGGAGAGATACATCCGGTCAGTCTTGCTTCCTTTTTTAAATGAGCGCGCGATACAGGTGAATCAGGAACCGTAAATGATCCGTAAGATCCACCTGGTTTTGTAAATAGTAATACAGGCTTCCGCAACCGATGACCAGCACAATCAAAAAATATAGAAAAACCCGCGCGTAGGGTATTTCAGTCATCACGCGGGCACCATTAATCCAGCGGAATATATACCAAACGTGAAAATATAACAGGATAGCCAATAAAATCCAATAGGAATTCAAGACCAGAAGCAGGTTGTAGAAAAACATTCCAACCGGCAGTAAAATTATGAAATTCGAGCCGGCCCAGATACTTACCGCAATGGCCTGGCGGGTATGAATCCGCGGCTCCCGGAATACCGCGTGCAGCCGAATGGGAATTGCAAGCACCAAGAAGACCAATCCGATGAGCACGGCCAGAACCGGTATGAGAAGGAATGGTTTCCAGATAATTGCACTTATCGCAAGTTTCAGTTGCGGATTGGGAAAAAACAGGGACAACAGGTAATCCATATAGAAATTGTTGCGGAAGAAATACAGCACACCTCCCATCATCACCGCACCGTTGACTGAAAGAAAGATCATCAGGAAAAAGCTTTCTCCATAAGAAATAAGACGGCGTTCCTGAATATCGGTAAAGAAACCGTGCGGGCGACGGAGGGAACGGTGCACATTGTGTCGAAAATCGATCAATGAACGGTAGAATGCAAGAAATGCCAGGAAATTGATCAAACCGATAAAAATGAAAAGAAAAGTGCCCAGGCTCTTCTTTTCGGAGGCGAGCTGCGATGCAAACCGCCGCCTCCCCTTTTCCCTGTCGAGTATTGCACCGGCTTCCGGTTTAAGGTTTCGCTGGAGATCATAAATTCCCAGTGTATTCAACCGGAAATGGTTGGGAGGGCCGGCCTGCAAAGATGGCGTATTCAAATAATAATCTGAAAAAGTAAGAATGAATTGTCCGGCCAGCCGTTTCTTCCACTGCTCAGAATTCAGGCGGTCATATATTCCACCAACCTGGTAAAGATCGTGCGTGAAAGCGGTTGAATCCACCCGGTATGAAATGGCGCGGGAAAGCGCTGAGAAGAGCACAGGGGAATGTGGAGGAACCACATCAGCAAGTTTTGCAAAGAAGGTATCCTGTTGGTTACGTTCCAGGATGGAAAAGCAAATCGGATTTTCATCGCTCTGTTGTAACACATCAGGGAGTGGGCTGCACGAAACAACCGTGAATTGCCCGTCGCTTTCAAGGATCGAGCGAAGATGGGAGAGAAAAATTTTTCCCGCACTGCTGAGTTGGCCAGTCGGCGCGCCAAAGCCGATGCCGACCAGGGAGGGATGGGGACTGGCAAAACGGACAAAAGCGGCGGCATAATCGATCATTTCTTCACGCCACAGGCTGTCTTCCAGTGGTTTGTGCATCATCATGGGCAGCGGCAGATCCTGGAAACACAGCAGGCCGAGCGAATCCGCCAGGTGGTAAAACAGCCCGGATTGCGGGTAAAATCCTACCCGCACCGCATTGAATCCCTGCGCCTTTATCTTATTCAAATCCTCAAGAATCAGCTTTTTGTTGAGAAGACTGACACCCTTTCGGTCCTGGTAAATATAATTGATGCCGTTGATCTTCACCGTCGAATCATTGAGAAGAAATGCATTCTCGCTCCAGCCAATTTTGCGCATGGGAAGGAATCGAAAACGGGAATCGATTTGCCGGCCGTTTTGACTCAGTGTCACCTTCAGCGAATACAGGCGCGGATTTTCGGGCGACCACAGTTCTGGCGATTTTATCCCAAACCGGAACGGCATCTGAACCAGCGCGCGGCTGGAATCTTCCTCGAATGCAAACACGCGATTTGCGATGCGCTGTTGGCCGCCGCGAACAATCAATTCAGCGGTGTAGTTGCCGGATAGAGACCGGCCGGAACGGATCACAAAATTGCCTTCCAGGAAAGTACTGTCTCCTGCAATCTTTGTGGATGATGATAGGTTCTCAATATAGGTCGTGGGAGCGACCTCGATATACACCGGCCCGGCCAAGCCGTTGTCGATTCGCGGCAGGTTAACCGGCATCCACAACGGTAACTGGTTTGTCTGGCCGTTCCAGGGCTGAATGGTGACCTCCAGCTCGTTCAGGCTGTCCGCCAGGAGGTTTGCCGACAGCGGCAGATCGAGCGGCAGAAAATTCCGGCTTCCCTGGTACAACTGCCGCCGGTTGACCGCAATCTTGATAAAACCGGTAAGCGTCTCGAAATGCAGTCGGTAGTTCGCAGCTTCAGACTTTTTTAAAGAAAATTTAAGGCGAAAATCAAATGGATGATTCTGATGGAACACGGTCGGAACGTTCACCTGCCCCAGCGAGCGGCCGGAGTTTCCGTCCAGTAGATCGTAGTTGCCGACCAGCGGAACAATACGATGATGGGGGTCCGCATGACGGACAAAAAAGCGGATGTTTTCTCTGGCCACCTGCGGCTGCTGGGAATAAAATAATACCTGGCCTTGGGCCACCAGGGGCATCAAAGACAGCATGAATGTAAGCAGGAAACAGGGAGGCCATCCCTTTTTAAAACGGTTCATCAAACCTCCTTATGGTCGCCCAATTTTAAGAAAAAACCGTTTGAAATGCAAAAGGGTTGGAAATTCGCCGGCGGGTCCGGTGGAACGGGTATTTTTTTCATTTACCGCGGAATGACGCAAATTTCCATAGAAGTTTTAAAACACCGGGTCGGCGATGGAAATCGTCTCCCGCCAAGTGGTGGTGGGAGGGGAATCCTTTCCCTGACCCTTTCTATCTCACCATGAAAATCCAAAGAATTTCACAGAAGGGGTAAATGCCCTACATTAGAAGAAGGCGAGATAGGAATAGCGGTTTTTTTGCCTGGCGTCGAGATGGAAGTTCATAGCAGGAGGGTCAATTCGCTTTTTCGTTTGCGATGAATTTCAGGTGGCGACCGACAATGACAAATGTTGCTGGGATGGGAAAATTAGATCGGCAAATGTAATTCTTGAGGAAAAAGTGAATGCACACAAGAGGGGATATATTTCATTACATTCTCCTTGTTGATGGTAGTTAAGAGACAAAAGAAATTTTGCTGGAAAATAGAA
>CAZUZS010000101.1:0-12946 GCA_964624795.1 uncultured Calditrichaceae bacterium | reverse complement strand
GGGAAATCCCGCAGGAGTTCGTGCAGACTACCACTACCGAGGAGTATGCGCCGTCGCACTACCAACAGCGTTTGCGCTTCCGGCGGAAAGCCGGGCAGACGGTAGCCGCCAACCGCCTGGAGGTACTGCCGGATGTTAACAGCGACTACAAGATCGGGCAGTATGTGCAGCACGAGGTGTTCGGCAAGGGACAAATCCTGGGGGTGGATGCCAGCAGTTTGGGCACCAAGTTGACTATCCAGTTCATGAACCGCAACATTAAAAAACTGATTGCCGAGTATGCCAATCTGAAAACCGACGACAATTCAGAGTCATAATTTTTGACAGGATTAACAGGATGTACAGGATTATGTATAGGCTTAAAATAACGCAGATCAAAATTTCTTTGGTACTCGAACTTATTATCCGGGAAGATGTTGGAGTGAATGAGTTGCCGATTCTTAATTAATCCCTTGACGAGGAATAATGATTTAAAATCGCCCTGTTTGCTTTGCCTGGAAAATCACATGTATTCACAAAGAGATTGAAAGGGAGAAAAAAACATCCACCGATCAAAAATATTTAGCGGGTGACATTTTATCCAGTTGATCCTGTTAATCCAGTCAAAAGAAAAAAACGACACAAATGAGTATTGAATTATGAATAAAAGAGCAATAATTTTAATTACCGTTTTATTTTTCAGCACGTTAGCTTTCGCGCAGCGGTATGGCGAAAGCGATGATTTTTCCTACGCGCTGAAGCTTTTCAACGAGGGATTTTACGACATCGCAGCGCAGCAGTTTACGCTGTTCGGGAACCGCTACCCAAACAGCGAGCGCATGCCGGATGCAAAATATTACCTGGGGATGTCCCTCTACAACCAGCAGGATTGGGAAAATGCCCGCATCGAATTCCAGTCGCTGGCGGTGAGTTACCCGGACAACAGCCGGGCGGCGGAGGCGTGGCAGAAGGTGGGGGAGTGCTACCTGAAACTGCGCAAACCGGACGAGGCAGCCCGTGCCTTCGAAACCGTGAAGGCGCTTTATCCCGGCGATCCCAATACACCGCTTTCCCTCTACAAGGCTGCCAAGATTTACGCCGGCCAGAAAAATTTCGAGAAGGCGGAGCTGGTGCTGCAGGATTTCCTGGATCGCTACCCGCAAAGCGCCGTTTACCCCAGCGGACGCCTGCTGTACGCGCAAATCCTGGTGGAGAAGCACAATTTCGATCAGGCATTCAAGGAATTCGACAAAGTGCTGAAATCCGATGCGGAGCCGGAAGTGCTGGCGCAGACCTACCTGGGCCTGGGCGGCTTTTACGAATCGCTGGGGCAGATGCAGAAGGCGGGGGAGCAGTATGATCTGGTCCTGACCAAATATCCCAAAACCGCCAGCGTTTTTCAGGCGGTTATGGCCTACGCCAAACTGCTTTCCAAAACGCAGTCCTACGACCAGGCAGCCAGCCTGATCAACAAAAATTCTACCCGCTTCAAAGGGCAGAACCAGCAGGCGCAGTTGTCGCTTACGCTGGCCGCGGTTTATTACCTGCAGGAAAATTATTTCGCGGCCCGCAAGGCGCTGGAATCGCTGCAAGCGGAAACATTAGGGGATTCGCTGGCGGCGCAGACCTGGTTTTATCTTGGCAATATTTATTTCAAAGAGAAGAAATACGATGAGAGCCTGGCGAATTTCCGCAAATTCCTGTCGGACGAAAAAATGCGGTTGGCACAACCGGAATTTGTGTCGGAAGCGGAAAAGCAGAGTGGGCTGGCCAGCCTGGAAAAGAAGGATTTTCAAAAAGGCTATGACAAGCTTGAGACTTATGTCAAGGCGTATCCCGATGCTGCCGGCAACGACAAGATTTTGATCCGGTTGTTTGATGCGGCAGTCACTGGTGGAAAAACCGCGGTTGCGGAGAATCTCTATCACCAGGTGTTGCAGGAATATCCGCACCATCCGCAGCGTGACGAACTGCTGTTTCGCCTGGGGCAGTTATACTACCAAAACGGTCGCTACAGCGAAAGCCGCCTCCAATTCGATGACCTGGTGAAGGATTATTACTGTTCGGCAAAATACGATTCCTCGCAGCTTTACCTGCAGATGATCAACAATTTCCATGCGGTTGAACAGAATGTGGGGGTGAACAAGCTGGCAGGTTTGATCGGTCGGGTGCTGGCGCAGGAGGATGTGGAAAACCTGAAGCTGGATCTGGCGAAAATTTACATGGAACAGCTAAAGGATATCGGCAGCTCCGTTAAGCTGTGCGAATCGATTGTCTCCACTGCCTCGGATCCCGCCATGTTGGGCGAGGCTTACTATCTTCTTGGGGAAAATTACCGCCGCCGGGCGAATTTTAAGCGTTTTAACGGCGAAGAATCCGCTGCCGATTTTGCAGAATCGCAGAGCGCGTTTAAAAATGCCATGAGCTATATCGAATCGGTGTCGTTCAAAGACAGCCTGTCGTACGCCTTCCTGCTGGAAACAACCGGTGACCAATCGGTCGAAAAAATACCACCTGAAAAGAAGATTCTCTTTTGGAAACATTTTATCCAGACTTACCCCAATTCGGCGTTGGCAGGAAATGCCCGTATGATTCTGGCGGATCTGTATTTCGGGCAGGACAATGTGGAACGGGCGGTGCAGGTATTGGATACGGTTTGCGCATCAAAGAACGGCGAATTGGCCGGGTATGCCTATTTCAAAGCAGGACGGACTTATTTTGACCGGCGGGAAAACGACAAGGCAGCGGAGTATCTGAAAGCCTTCCTGCTGAATATTCCGGTTCACCCACGGCGCGCAGATGCATTCTCGCTGCTGGCGCAGATCAGTGAGCGGGAGGGAAATTACAGCGACGCCTCGCAGTTCTGGACAAACCTGCGTGAGCAATATGATTATTCGGGAGCGGCGCAAGATGGATTCTACCGAATCCCGGAGGCCGCCCTGCTGGCTGGAAATTTCCAATCGGTAATCGATTTCACAGAACCATACATCTCGGCGAAAGCTTCAAGTGATTTGCTTTTGAATTCGCTGCACGCGCAGCCGCATCCTGAGCTGTATTTTTATGCCGGCAAAGCCCACTACCGGCTTAAGAATCTTACCAATGCACGCGTGGAACTGCTAAATTATCTTTATAACGATTTGAACCGGAACCACCAGGATGAGACCCTCTACCTGCTGGCGCAAATTTCCTCGCAGCAGGGAGACAAGGATTCGGCTTTGCTTCACCTGCAATTGATTGCTAAAAATGAAAAATCTCCATTTTTTATTCAAGCTGCGTCACAAATTGCCGATATATATTTTGAACGGGGAGAATTTGAAAACGCAAGAGCCCTGTATGCCAAATTGAGTTCACAAACCGGGGACGCCGACCAGAAAATTCAGTTCAATGCCAAAGAAATGATCTGCCTTATTAACCTGGGGAAGCTTAGTCTCTACAAAAAACAGTTGTCCGGTTTCAAAAACGAATTCAAGAAAAATTCCCATTATGACGATTATTTGGCGGATTTTGAATTCGAGATCGGCAAATATTACTATATGAACAAAGATTTTAATTCGGCCATAAAACAGTTTGAAACGGTTTCCGGCAAATACAAGAAGACCGAATTTGCCGACGATGCCGATTACTACCTCGGCCTCACCTACACCACGCTGAACAAAACGGAAAAAGCGCAGGACATCCTTTCGAAATTCAGTGAGAAGCATCCCAACAGCCCGCTCATTTCCAATAACTACATTACGTTAGGCAGCCTTTTTTACCGTGCCGAGAAGCCTGAACTGGCGGTCGGCGCATTCAAGAAAGCGGTAGAAACCGCCAGCGATCCGCCTACCAAAAAGATAGCGCTTGCGAATATCACCAAGCTCTACCAGGATCTCGGCTTATGGGACGGCGCCTTGAGCCAGGCCCGGGAATATGTGGCTTCTTTTCCCGACGCAGAAGATGTGATGGACAAAAAAATCCTGATTGGGAATGCACTGATTAATCTGAACCGCTATTCAGAGGCGGTGGACTATCTGAAAAAGCTGAAATTCGAGGCGACCAGCGAGCAGGAGCCGGAAATCCAGTTTTACATCGGACAGGCTTATTTCAATGCCGGACAGTATGAAAATGCGATCCGGGAATTTGTAAAAATACCGTTGCTTTCCAGGCAAACCAAGCTGCAGTGGGAAGCCAGCGCACTTTATTATTCGGGGCAGTCCTACGAAAAGATGGGAAAAACGGCAGATGCGATCCGGATGTACCAGGAAATCATCGACCGTCCCGGAATTCTGGTGGAGTTAAAGAAGGAAGCGCAAAAGAAAATAGATTTGTTGAAAAAATCAGGATAATTTGCTTATTTTATTTATGAAGATGTGGAATGACTGATCGATTAAAACCTTGGAGGGGTTTAATGAAAAAAGTGATGCAGATCGTGCTGATAGCTGCGATGGCGTTTTTTCTAACGCAGTGTGGTGGACCCAAGAAGATGACTCAGGATGAGATAAATCAAATGCCTCCACAGGAACGAATTACCTATTTAGAGAAGTATGTTGAAAAAAATCCGAATAATCTGGAGATGAAAAAGGAGCTGTATAAGACCTACCTGGAGACCAACATGCCGGATCGTGCAGTTCCGATCATGAAGGACATCATCAATACCGATCCCTACCAGGCGGAAGTGCAGTTTGATTATGGCAACCTGATGATGAAGAAAGGTGAAACGCAGCTTGCTTATCGCGCTTTTCGGGATGCTCTGAAATCGCCGGGCGGTAGCATGTATTCCAAACAGGTGTCGCAATACCTGGGCGGGAAGTTCGTCGTTCAACAGGTTACCAGCGGCCAGGCGAATGAGGCATTTCCCTGCTTCTCGCCGGATGGTTCGAAAATTATCTACCAGACCGATGCTAACGGAAATTGGGACATCGTGGAGCAGGACCTGGCGAGCGGGACATCAAAATTTCTGGTCGACACTCCGGCCGATGAAGAGCTTCCCAATATGAGTCCGGATGGGAAAAGCCTGGTTTACACCTCCAATGCGGATGACCGCCGACCAATCGATAATAAATTCAAGGTGCGGGAGATTTACCTGAAGGAGCTGGAAACCGGCTTTGTGCGAAACCTCACCGAATCGGTGGCTGATGACTGGTTGCCGCGCTTTAGCCACGACGGAAAATACATCGTTTTCGTTTCGGAGCGCAGCGATTTACGCAGTGTTCCCTATACCGAGAAAAAAAGTGACATTTACGTAATGGATGCGGATGGCGCATTTCAGCTTCGGCTAACTGAGGATGATTTCAACGACGGTGGGCCCTGCTACACCTACGATGATGCACGCATTTATTTCCATTCTAACCGCAACGGTCCTTACCAGATATTCAGTATGAAAGCAGACGGCAGCAGCCAGGTAACGGTATTCGGAATGCCCGGTGCGAATGCTGTCGGGCCCTACACTTCGCCGGATTCGGTGCATCTTGCTTTTTTCAGCGATCAGGACGGTAACTATGACATTTACCGGGCTGAATTGAATGGAAGCAACATCGAACGGCTAACCTACAACGCGGCCAAGGACACCGATCCGGTTTATTCGCCGGACGGAAAATCACTGGCATTTCAGTCCAACCGCAACGGTAATTACGATATTTTCCTGCTGAATTTCCAGGTCAGCTCGGAGCCCTCCGTGCAGGAATTGATCAGCCGGCTTGATAAAATGGTTGGCCAATAAGGCACTGCTGTATTTGAATTTGATTTTCTTACCCCTGCGCGATTCGTGCAGGGGTTTTGTATTATGGAGTCGGGAAAAGGATTCCCCCGCCTACTGAGGTCTAGTGGTGGGAGGCGATTCCTATCGCCGATGTTTACCACGGAGTTTTCACGGATACTCACTGAATAATCATTATATCTGCAAGAAGCCCAAATATTCTTTAGGTCTTTCTCAGTGTGATTCAGTGTTTTTCTGTGGTAAAATATAGAAGGTCGGGGAAGGGAATCCCCTCCTACCGGTATTTGAGGGCAGGAGGCGATTCCCATTGCAAACATGACATCAAAATACATAATTCCCCACCGCTTTTTCCTTGCACGTTGCTAAAAACTTCCCTATTATTTGTCTGCATTTCTATTGGATAAATCTTCCAGGAAGGAATCCCGCAAATCAACCAATCGGAGGTCTTTTATGAAAGGCTTACAAATACTGATTGTTGCTTTGTTTCTATTTGGAATTTCTCAAAACAACGGCTGGACAAAGGACGACCGGTTTGCCAAACCAGCAAACGCCGGCGATTTAATATTTGTAGATAATCCGGGATCAAGCGAGGCAAATCTCCCCGTTAGACTTGCGCTTTACCAGGAATCTGAGAATGCGCCGGATACCATGACCGGGATGAAGCCGTTCTTCGTTTCGGACACAGTGGAATATGTGCCGGGGGAGGTCCTGGTGAAATATAAGCCGCAACTGACAGCATCGGATGTCTCGTCGCTGGCGCAGAGAGTTGGAATACAATTGGTTGAACAGATACCACAGATCGACATCCAGGTGTACCGGATTCAAACCGATCGGACGATGGAAAATGTGCTCGCAGCGCTGCGGGGGGAGACCAGTGTGGCGTATGCCGAGCCAAACTACATCCAGCATGCGCTGGAAATCCCCAACGATCCGTATTTCAACAGGCTTTGGGGATTGCAGAATGAGGGGCAAACCGGTGGCACCTTCGATGCCGATATCGATGCGCCGGAAGCGTGGGATCGCGAAAAAGGCAAAAAGGATATTATTGTTTCGGTTATTGACACCGGCATCGACTACAACCATGCGGACATTTCGGGAAATATCTGGACCAATAACGGCGAGATTCCCAATAATGGCGTGGATGACGACCACAACGGTTTTGTGGATGATTACCACGGTTGGGATTTTGTGAATAATGATGCCGATCCTATGGATGACAATGAACACGGCACACACTGCTCGGGGACAATTGGCGCGGTTGGGAATAACGGAATCGGTGTGGCGGGCGTGAACTGGACAGTCAGCCTGATGGCAGTGAAGTTCCTGGATTCCAATGGTTCCGGCTCAACATCGAATGCGGTGAAGGGTATTTTGTACGCCGCGGACAATGGCGCCATGATCATGAGTAATAGCTGGGGCGGAGGCGGCAGCTCGCAGTCACTTATCGACGCCATCACTTATGCCAGCAACAAAGGAGCGTTGTTTGTCGCTGCCGCCGGAAATGAATCTAACAACAATGACAACAGCCCAAGCTATCCATCGAACTACGAGATTGACAACGTGGTGGCGGTGGCAGCAACGGACGACAACGATCAGTTGGCAAGTTTCTCAAATTACGGAGCAACCACGGTAGATATGTCCGCACCCGGCGTCAGCATCTACAGCACAGTTCCCGGAAATAATTATGCTTATTTAAGCGGCACTTCAATGGCCACACCGCATGTTTCCGGGGCTGCAGCCCTTGTCTGGGCGCACTTCCTGCCCAAATCAAATAAGAAAATTGTGAAATACAGGTTGTTTGGAGGCGTGGACTATGTGCGCAATCTGGAAAATAAGGTTCTGCTGGATGGCCGTTTGAATGTATTTAAGGCACTTGCTGAGAATCCCTTAATTGCGGTGATCACCAAACCGATGGACACTTCCAACCAGACGGGGCCTTACCAGGTGATAGCTTCGGTTGTGGATGATGACACGGTGAGTAATATTCGGCTGCTTTACCGTTTTAGCGGAAGTACGACCGCCACCGACAGCATGGATATGACTTTTTCAGAACCGTATGTGTATTCTGCGAATATTCCGGGCGCTGCTACCGGCACCACCGTAGAATATAAGATATCTGCGACCGACAATGCCGGTAATCTCTCTGCAACCCGTTTTTACTCATTTAATGTCGGCACAGGTAACGGCGGCGGGGGAGGATGTTGTGGTTCAGCGGCGGCTACAGTGAAATCCGGCAACAGAACTGGCAGCGCGCTGGCGACCTTCCTGCTTAACTTCTTAATTTTCTTTGGTCCGCCCGTTCTTTACAAAATGCGGCTCCGGAGAAGGCAATAGTAGTGAGGGAGTAGGGGACATAAAGGACCTAAGGGGAAAGGGGGATAAAGGCATAACGGCATAGGGGATATATTGGAGAAAAAATGGGAATTATATCGTTATGCCCCTATGCCCATACTCCCCGAAGCCTGCAATAGATTTAGGCCTTGTCAATTGTCCAAGCTCGTAAATAGCAGGTGAGGTATTCTTGAAGGCAGCGCTGAAATTCACATATTATGATCCAATTGCAGACCGTTTTGAATTTCTCACCAACGGGGTCGAAGTCCAAATTTGCAGCTCCATAAATGCGGATTTGTCTTTTGAAGTGCTGGCCCGCTCGCGTTCCTGCGATGAGAGCGGGCTTTTCTATTTCAAGAATATCGAGCTTGCCAAGGAAGCCAATATTTTTTTCCGGGTAGGATTCCTAAAGCGTAATCTGGACCTCCGCGACAGCCTTCTATATGGACCGGAAGATAGTCATGCAATACCGACGGCTTTTGCCCGTTACCCGGTTCCGTTAATTACCTGGAGCAGCTTCGACAGAAAAGGCTTGCACGGTGAGGACGGTTTCTTTCATGGGATTCGGAAGCAATCTCTGGGCACGCCGGATGCGCCATTGGCTTATCCAGTTTTGTTTCGGCAGATTTATATTTTCGGACACCGTGGCGCGCCATACTATTTTCCGGAAAACAGCATCGACAGTATTTCCAAGGCATTTGAATTTGGCGCCAATGCGATTGAGCTGGATATTTGCTTTACCAAGGATGATAAAATAATAGTTCTTCACGATCCCGATCCCTTTATCACCCCGACCCGCAATCTCCTGGAGCGGCTGCCCTACCCATTGATTTCGCCGGAAATCGAATTCGAAAACGGGGAGTATCGTTGGCGCTATTTGGAGAACGCCCCCGAAAATCGCTTCTCCAACTGGCAAAAGCTGAATTCCCGCGACCAGCTCGATATCTCACGGTTGGAATTGCCGGTGGTCAAGAAGATTTATCACTACCGTCATCCGGTTAAAAAGACCGTTTCACCACAATTGCTTTCCGACGTTTTTGCATTCTACAATTATCGAAAAAATAGCCGGCTGGTGTTTTTCCTGGACACAAAAATTGAGCCCAAGGCGGCGGAGAATGATCCCGGCTATTTAACGGCTTATGCCGGTGAAATGCACCGCATTCTAAGCGGATTGCAGGCACAGCTATGGAATTGGCATTTTATTATCGGTTGTCCGGTGAAACGCGTTATCAGTGAAATCGCAAAAGTCTTCCGGGAAAAAGGCATGCTGTCGAATTGCGATTTTGTGATCGATGCACAGGGCGGATTTGGGATGGAGGCGATGCTCGGATTGGATAAAGCCTTCGGTGCACGCGAATCCCCACTCCAAGAGAATCTTGATGCCGGATTCAGGATCGTGAGTATCGGCAAGCTGGCCCGGCCTGGCTCACGGGACGAAATTCGCGAAGCGGTGAGATACAAGGAGGCCAATCCCGCCGGACAAATCCAGTGGATCATCTACTGGACGATTGACAGTCCCAACGAGATTTATGAATTGCTGCAGGAAGGCGTGGATGGCATTCTCACCAATCGTCCCGAAATCGCGTTAAGCGTTTTGAAACGCTTGAAAGTTCAAATCTCCAGTTAAAAGTAGCCGCTTGTGCCAATTTATCTTCTACTCAACGCAACTTTTTTTATTTTATGACTTACCGGATATCTGTCATTCCGAATCCTGCTTAAGCGGGGTGAGGAATCTTCTAGAGATTTCTCGCTGCCGCTCGAAATGACAAGACTTATCATCACTCTGCACAAAATCAAGTTTTTTAATTAGCACCCAGGTCAGAAGCACTGTATACCCTTGCGCCTCAACACGGCTTACAGTTTGCGCCCAATAATCTGGGAAACTCCAAAGGGTGTTTCGTGCCGCTGGATTTCGGACAAACCGGCTTCGGTCATCCAGTGGCGAACTTCCGAATCGGTAAAAGTGTCACCGGATTGCGTTCCCACCAGCATATTCAGGGCAAACAGGGCGCCGTGGGCAGGGGAGGTGCGGTCGTCATCCATAATAAAATCCTGGATCACCAGGCGGCCATTTCGGTTCAAAGCTGATGCGCATTTGCGAACCAGCTTGCGATTATCGCCCAATGAATTACTGTGCACAATGGCAGAGAGAAACACCAGATCATAACCGCTTCCCAGCTCATCTGAATTGTAGTCACCAGGCATGGTCCCGATCCGGTCTGTCATGCCGGCCGCGGCAATATATTTTTGTGTCAGCGGCAAAACTTCCGGCAGATCAAAAATGGTGGCGGTGATGCCATTTCCCTGTTCGACAAAGGCAATCGAGAACGCTCCGGAGCCGCCTCCCACATCCAGCACCCGTGAAACTCCGGAAAAGTCTAACATTTCGGCAATGACTGGTGCCTGCTTTTTTGCACGGTCGTCCATGGCGGCGATGAAGGCTTCCAGCCAATTATCGCCCCGCTCTCTAATTTTGCCATTTACGACCGATTTGCCTTGCCGAACTGCATCGGTAAGGGTGCTCCAGGTGTCCCATAGGTGAACACCGTGCATGATGCCTGCCATATAATGCCGCTCGCCCTGCACCAGAAACTTCCGGGAACTTTCAGTATTGTAAAACTTATCGTGCTTTTTATTAAGAAATTCCAAGGCGCAAAGTGCATTCATCAGACGATTCGTTGCCCTGGGATCGGTCGCTAACTCCTTCGCAATTTCTTCCGATGTTTTGTGATCACTTCCAAGAGCGGAAAATATTCCCAATTCGAACGCCGTCAGCAAAACCCGGCTTCCCTGGAACGAGAAAAATTGGGAACGGATATCCATTGCGGCTGCGGTGTCCGATATATCCTTCCTGTCACCATTCATGACGACTCCTCTATTTTAAAAATATCCAATTTTGTTTTGATGATAATGGTCCAATTCATTTGTTCTCATCTTAAAATCAACGAACATTTAAATTGATGAAATACGAAAATGTTCGTCAGATAATGAATTCTATGGCAACAATCGTAACTGTGCGGAATTCAATTAATGAAATTTGCAGCGGTGGGGTTAAAGGAATGTTGCTGATTCGTGCAAACAGTTTTTGCGATCAGCTATTTTAAGAATGCAATTCCAATCTCGGGATAACAGAGCCTTTCTCGAATTTCTTCCGAGTTATGCTGCCCCCCATGAACATTAGGACAGGATTAGTTGTCTAACTGTGTAGTATTAGAGATAATTGAGGGTGTCCTTCGGATCGGGATACCATCTATCGGGTTATCGATTCTCGTTCCAGGGGCATAACCAGGCAGCTTGGTCCCCCGGTGCCTTTCACAAACTCCGATAAATCCAGTTTGTAGACCGTGATACCAGCCTTTTCCAGTTGCAAGATGGCCTGGGTGTTGGAACTACCCGCAATGACTTCATTATTTCCCAGCGTGATAACATTTCCGCTGATGAAGCTGCCGGCGGGAATTTCAATTGTTTCGAATCCTGCAAAAAAGTTAACAGGAAAAACATCTTTGCAGCAGAGAACACGATTGTTACCGATCACGCTCATGGCGCCGCCAATGTGCAGATATGGAGCAGGCACCAGGGCAGTGCGGACTTCGTAATTCATTTCATCAAATATGGCTGTCAATTGCCGAACGCCTTCCTGGTTTGTCCGGCTGGAGTGCCCGATAAATACCACTTTGCCGGCCAATATTATGTCTCCTCCTTCCGCGGTAGCCGGTGCGCTGATCCGGTCGACAACCGGCTCCCCAAGATCGTCCAGAATTCCGGCCATCCACTCTTCTTCACCTTTGCGGGAGGGCAAGCCCATGCGTAGCCTGATGTAGCCGAGGGGAGTGCAAACGGCGGTATCGCGCGTGAAAACCGAATTGGGGTGACCGGCCAATTCCGCTGGCTGCACCAACTCACAACCGTAATTTGCCAATATGGAAACCAAATGTTTGTGTTGCTGTCGCGCCGTCTCAAGGTCTGCCTTTTCCCCGATATTGTGTACTTCTAAATCGCCAACCCGGGAATATTCGATGTTGGGGCTGCATACGATTGCTTTTTTTAACGGGTCAGCTTCGCTATTTACCATTTAATGATTCTCCCATGAAAATTTACCACAGATTTACACGGAATGACAAAGATTGGGTTCCTTAATTCAGTATGAGCAGTGTAACTGATTTATCATGAATTATTCATTCTGCAAGTTGCATCACCCCGTGGGTGGCATTGCATGAGAACTTTTTTAATAGCCTGATGATATTTTTATTTTTTCAGGTGTTTGTCATACCAGTCCAATATCCTGAATAAAAGGTCTTTCTGATTTTCGGGATTTTGGAACTGGTGTCCTTCGCCCTGATAAATAACAAGGTCGGATTCGATTCCCAGGGTTTTCAGCCCTCGGTAAAATTCCTGTGCCTGCGTCACCGGCACGCCGCCGTCCTGTTCCCCATGAGCAATAAGCGTCGGTGTCTTTGCATTCTTAATGAAAGTCATTGGCGAGCGTGATTCGTAAAATGTTTTCAAGTCATAAACTGTTCCGCCAAAGGCGTTTTGCTGGTAAGTCGGAAGGGGATTGGTTCCTGCAAAACTGACCAGGTTTGTGATTCCGGCGCCAAACACAGCGGCTTTAAAGCGGGACGTCTGGGTAATGGCCCATGCCGTCAAATAGCCCCCGTAGCTCCAGCCTCCGATACCCAGCCGATCCGGGTCGGCAATTTTTTGATCGATGAGAAAATCCACACCACTCATGATGTCCTGAAAATCACCGCCGCCCCAATCCCGCAGGTTTCCCTCGGTGAATTTCCAGCCGTAGCCGTCACTTCCGCGCGGATTGGGTAACAGAACCACATATCCGTTGGAAGCCAAAAATTGTCCCCACTCATGCCACGTGCAATGCCACCCCAGCCACCAGGCCCACTCCGGGCCGCCATGCACAACCACTATGCAGGGATATTTCCG
>CAZUZS010000100.1:0-12969 GCA_964624795.1 uncultured Calditrichaceae bacterium | reverse complement strand
ATATGCAGCAGGATGATAAAAAGGCGATTTTTGGCTGGAGCATGTACGACTGGGCAAATTCAGCATTTGCCACTACCGTGATGGCAGGATTTTTCCCGGTTTTTTTCAAGCAGTTCTGGAATGCCGGTGTGGATACCATCACCAGCACCGCGCGGCTAGGGCTGGCCAACTCGCTTGCCGGCATCGTGATTGTCCTGATTGCTCCCATGCTGGGCGCCATTGCCGACAAAGGCAGGGCCAAAAAGAAGTTCCTGTTCTTTTTTGCTTATATGGGAATAGCGATGACTGTGGCGCTTTACCTTGTGGCGGAGGGTCATTGGGTCCTTGCCTTTCTCCTCTACATTTTCGCCACCATCGGCTTTTCCGGCAGCAACATTTTTTACGACAGCCTGCTAACCGCTGTGGCTTCACCGCGCCGATCCGATTTTGTTTCATCGCTCGGTTTTTCGCTGGGTTACCTGGGCGGTGGCCTGCTGTTCGCCGTAAATGTGTGGATGGTGCTGAGACCGGAAACATTTGGGCTGGCGGACACGTCGGAGGCTGTCAAATTGGCGTTCCTGTCAGTCGGCGTCTGGTGGGCGATCTTTTCCCTGCCGCTGTTTTTCTTCGTCAAAGAACCGGAATTGGGCGAGCAGAAAATTGGCCTGAAAATGGTCGAAGCCGGTTATCGCCAGTTGAAGCATACCTTTCAGGAAATCCGCCACCTGAAGACCATTTTTCTCTTCCTGGCTGCATACTGGCTTTATATAGATGGCGTGGATACCATTATCCGCATGGCAGTGGATTACGGCCTGGCCCTCGGCTTTGACCAGTCAGCGCTGATCATCGCGCTGTTGATCACGCAATTTGTTGGCTTCCCGGCCGCCATCGGGTTCGGCTACCTGGCAGGTAAAATCGGCACCAAACCGGCGCTTTTCATTGGCATCGCGGTCTATCTGTTTGTCGCGGTGTGGGGCGCTTTCATCCGCGAGCAGATCGATTTTTACATTCTGGCAATCGTCGTTGGATTGGTGCAGGGCGGTGTGCAGGCGCTAAGTCGCTCGTATTATTCCCGGCTTATTCCGGCAAATAAGTCTGCCGAATTTTTCGGATTCTACAACATGTTGGGCAAGTTTGCAGTCGTCATCGGCCCGGTTCTGATCGCCGGAACCGGCTTGCTTATTCAATCGCTTGGTTTCAGCGATAACACCGCATCCCGCATCAGCATTTCGTCTGTTTCATTGCTGTTTATTGCCGGCGGAATCCTGCTCTACTTTGTGAATGAGCAAAAAGGGAAGCAGGAAGCGCAGTATTTGTCCGGTAAATCATAAGATCATACGCTATTGGTCGGGGAAGGGATTCCCCTCCCACCGGTGAAGCGGGTAGGAAACGATTCCCATCGCCAATGTTTTCACCACGGAATTTTCACGGATGAACACGGAAATGTTACGATACCTGCAAAAAGACCAAATATTCTTTAACCTGATCTATTCATAAATTTTCTCGCAAAGACGTGAAGAACGCCAAGTTACGCGAATTATGTAAGTCATCTTAAGAAAAATGCTTCTTGACCAAAATATTGATTCAATGTCGATAAACCTTCTCCGTGTATTTCCGTGTTGTTCAGTGGTAAATAATAAACAATCGGGGAAGGGATTCCCCTCCTACCGTGAAACCGGGTAAGAGGCGATTCCCATCACCGAAATTTTTATCACGGATTTCCACCGATAAACACCGAGGTCGTTTGAATTCTCCCATTCGCCGTTTCCCCGATTCGCATTTTCACGCTTCGTCCATTAACTCTGTATTAAATGATCGGGGAAAGGATTCCCTCCTACCGCAAAACCAGGTAGGAGGCGATTACCATCGCCGGTATTTTTCCGTAATAAGAAAATGGCTCATTTTTTCATCAAATCTTCATCTGGCATTGTTAATTATCCGCCGGGTTGAGTTGAGGGATTTATTTAGAAGCAGGAAGCATTTATCAGGCGGTTAATGGGAGGGAGGTTTAAAATTATGTGGTCAAATTGGGTAACCTTCGTAATCGGAATCTGGCTGTTCATTTCCAGCTTTATCCCAAGTCTGCAAGGTGAAGCGAATATGGTAATCTCCGGGATACTCGCTGTGATCTTTGGTTTTATTGCGGCCAGAACATGGCAGGGCATAATAAACGGCGTCTTGGGAATATGGATATTCCTGACCGGCGTCTGGTTTTTGCTTGATGTGCCTGTTAATTATTTCGTCGTCGGAATTATCATGACGATATTAGGCTTCTGGGGCGGCTTTCCGCAGAGCCATCAGGACATGGCACATCGAACAGCTTGATGGTTTTTAACAGACTCCCCTGCTATGGACAAACAGGGGAGTCTGTTCTTACTCCGTTTTCACTTCCGTAATAAAACTTGGAAAATTTGATTTTTTTGCTTACTATCTTGCGGGCTTTGATGGAAACATTGGGCGTACAAGATTAGCAACCTGGCAGATCGGGAAATCATGTCTAAGTGTGGATGGACCTCAGTAACTTCAAATTGAGACAGGCCTACAAAAGATGATCATGATAACCATTCCCACATTCGAATTGCTGTAACCCGGTTTTCTCTACAAATATGCTGTGAAATCTTCAATTAAAAACAAAATATTTTTACTTGGCTGCCCGGTAACACCGCTAATAATGGAGAATTAATATGGCACATTCCAGCCTGGGAGAAATGTTTAAATCCACCTGTGAAAGATACCCTCAAAAAACAGGTGTAATGGTCAAAGAAAATGGCAGCTACCGGGAGATACTTTTCGAGGAGCTTTTTCGCAGGATGCAGGAAATTGCCGCCGGGTTGCATTCCCTGGACGCTAAAAAAGGCGACCGGGTTCTGCTTCTCTCTGAGAACAGGGTCGAATGGGCTTTGTCGGATTACGCAATTCTTTCATTAGGTGCCATCACAGTTCCTATCTACCCTACCCTCCTGCCAAATCAAATCGAGTATCTCGTAAATAACTGCGAGGGACATACGCTGATTGTTTCGAACCTTGATCAGTTTGCCAAGATCGCGGAAATAAGAAATAAAATATCGTTAGTTCGGAATATTATCCTGATGGAAGGCGAACCCGGAAGCGGAACAGTAAGTTGGGATGAATTACTTCACTTGGGAGATGAGGCACTAAAGGAAAATCCCGCGCTTGTCGACAACTGCCTCCGGGACGTGACCCGGGAAGATGTCGCCAGCATCATCTACACCTCCGGCACCACTGCCCTCCCCAAGGGCGTTGTATTGACACACGGGAATTTCCTTTCGAATGTTGAGGCTGCAGCAGAGGTAATCCAGGTTTATCCGGAAGATATTTTCCTGTCCTTCCTTCCGCTTTCCCACTCGTTCGAAAGGATGGCGGGCCACTTTCTGGCGAATTACTGCGGGTGCGTTATTGCCTATGCCGAGAGCCTGGAAACCGTAGCTCAAAATACGCTGGAGGTGCGACCTACACTCATGGCAGGTGTTCCCCGCTTTTTCGAAAAGGTTTATGGCCGGGTGCTGGATTCGGTGGAGGAAAGCTCCCGGTTAAAGAGAAAGATATTCTTTTGGGCGATTGAAGTTGGTAAAGAATCCAATAGTTACGCGCAGCGCGGCAAACCGCTGCACGGTTTTCTGAAATTCAAACATGATTTGGCCGATAAACTGGTTTACTCAAAATTGAAGCAGCGGGTTGGAGGCAGAATTCGCCTGTTTGTCTCCGGCGGAGCGCCGCTTTCGCGGGAAATTGCCGAATTTTTTACGGCAGCCGGCCTCACGCTGCTGGAAGGGTATGGACTTACCGAAGCCTCGCCGGTTATTACAGTCAATCACCCGGACAATTTTCGGTTCGCCTGCGGCGGGCTGCCCCTTTCCAATGTAGAAGTCATAATCGCCGACGACGGGGAGATTCTCAGCCGCGGCCCGCATATCATGCCGGGATATTACAAGAATGATGAGGCCACCCGCGAGTCCATCGATGAACAGGGATGGCTGCACACCGGCGATATTGGTTATATCGACGAGGACGGATTCCTGTATATAACCGATCGCAAAAAGAACATTATTGTGACTTCCGGCGGAAAAAATATCGCCCCGCAGCCCATCGAAAATCTTCTGAACGGCAGTCGTTATATCGAGCAATCGGTGGTGATCGGTGATAACCGGAGGTTTTGCACGGCGCTAATCGTTCCGAACATGGACCATCTAAGCACATTTGCGGAAAAACAAAAATTGCCTTATGCCGATGAGGAAGCTCTTCTGAGACTGCCGGAAATCATACGCCTCATCAGAAGTGAGATAGATGCGGTTACAGTTAACTTGCCTCGCTACGAATCCATAAAGAAATTCCACCTGCTCAAAGACCCTTTCACTATCGAAAATGGCGAGATCACCCCAACCTTGAAAATCAAAAGGAAGGTGTTGGAAGCAAAATACAAAGAGGTGATCGATGCCATGTATTCCGAAGGCGAGGCAGGTTTCGAATAGGCGAAAAGTAAAGTTCTAATTAAAGCGAATACGGACGAATGAAAGACATCGTTACCATCATCATTGCAGCAAATGTCTTGATAACCCTCTGGGGATTCCGCTCCCGGCAATTTTTCAACAGGTTCTCTTTTGCCGTCGGCCCTATCCTGCAATCCCGTCAATATGAAAGAATTTTAATCTCCACATTTCTGCACGCAGATTACATTCACTTGCTTTTTAATATGATCAGCTTCTATTCATTTGCGGCGGAGATGCAGCAGTTAATCGGCGGGCTAAATCTGCTTATTCTATATTTCGGCAGCGCCCTGGGCGGCGACCTGCTGGCGCTATATATTCAACGCCATCATCCTGCCTACCGCGCGGTCGGCGCATCGGGGGCAATTTCCGGTGTTATTTTTTCCTCGGTGCTGTTTTTCCCTGCCGGAAGGATCTACCTCTTTTTTGTGCCAATCGGAATTCCCACCTGGCTGTTTGCCATTCTCTTTGTTCTCATATCCGTTTATGGAATCGGGAAACAGGCTGGAAATATCGGACATGAGGCGCATCTGGGCGGGGCACTCACCGGCCTCCTGATTACCGGCATGCTATATCCGGAGGTCCTCGCAGACCAAATTGTTCTCACCCTCGTCCTTTTCATACCGGTAGTCGTGTTCCTGGCCATTATTATCCGAAAGCCAGAACTCCTGCACATTCAATATGAACAAAAAAGAAATATAAATGGGGATCCCAACAAGAGGGACTATTGAACTGAAATCATTGATTTCGCTCATTTATGACATCCAAAATAGTCCTGTGCCGCTATGCTGATTATAACTCCTGATACTGCAAATGATGAGGATAAGTATTATCATCGCAAGCGTTAGCGAGAAATCTTTGAAGGATTCCTTAACCTGCTAAAGCAGGATTCGGAATGACAAATATCCGGAAAATTATGAAATACGAAACGTTACCTTGTGTAGAAAATTAATTGCACAACGGATTAGTTTTGGTGTAGTTCCTGCCCCCTAAGAAGGGTGCAAAAACAAACGAGCATGGACTGGAATTTGAACCTTTTAACGCCGCACAGATTTAAAATATCGATGAAAGAAAATAGCAGGAGAGAGCTTTCGCGGCACAATACCAGGATATCCGTAAGCGCCAAAGTCGGGTAACGTGGCAAATCATTTTGAATGGGCAAAAAATAGAGTTGTTTTACGAAAGCAGGGAGAAAAAGAAATGAAATTATCAGCACTCACTATTTTCATCACCTTTCTTTTATATCTGCCAGGCATGGGAGGAATTATGCTATTTTCCCAAAGCAAAAAAGCAATTTCGGAATCATCCGAATCGCAAAAGGAATTGATTTCATCCTGCAACCAGTTCGGTTTTAAAATTTTTGGAGAAATCGTCAAGAGCCAGGAAAATTCAAATATTTTTATCTCCCCTTTCAGCATTTCAATGGCGCTGGGAATGGTTTACAACGGCGCGAGCGGCAGCACCTATGACGCCATGCAAAAAACGCTGGAGCTCTCCGGCGTATCCGGCCTGGAGATGAACAAATCTTACCAACATCTGACCGAATATCTGTTAAGCCTTGATCCCGAAGTCAAACTGCAGATTGCCAACTCGCTTTGGTATCGCCAGAGATTTTCCTTCGAGAAGGAATTCCGTTCCACGCTGGAAAAATATTTCAATGCGATTGTGAAAGGTGTTAATTTCGACAGCCCGGCCACGATTTCGCAAATCAATAACTGGGTTGACAGCAATACCAATGGGAAAATCAAAGAAATTATTTCATCCATCGATCCGTCCACAATGATGATTCTGATCAATGCCATATATTTTAAGGGAATCTGGACGGAGGAATTTGATAAAAAGAAAACCATGAACGACCGGTTTACGCTGCCCGATGGTTCCACCACCCCCTGCAAAATGATGATGCAAAAAGGCGATTTCAACTATTTTGAGAATGAAGATTTCCAGGCAATTGATCTTCCATATGGCGATGGAAAATTCGGCATGACCATCGTTTTGCCCCGGCCGGGGAACAGCATAAACAAGCTGGCGATGAATTTAAGTCAGCAAAAATGGGACGATTGGACGGCAAATTTAGCCAAACAGAAAGGGACGATTCAGCTTCCCCGATTTAAGCTGGAGTATGAATTGATGCTCAATGACGTGTTGGCTGCGCTGGGTATGGGAATCGCATTTGAACCCCAGAAAGCTGATTTTACAGGGATTTCGAAATCAGGAGATTTATACCTGAGCAAAGTCCTGCACAAGACCTTCGTGGAAGTGAACGAGGAAGGAACGGAAGCCGCCGCTGCAACCTCGGTGATCGTTGGCATCACATCGGTAAAGCCGGCGGGTTTTGTGATGCGGGTTGACCGGCCGTTTCTATTCATCATCCGTGAGAGAGGCAGCGGCTCAATCCTATTTGCCGGAACAGTCGTGAATCCGCAATCGGAATAATATTTTTATCTGCCGCCAAATCAAACCGGCGTCAATTCAAATTCGGTAGTGATGTGTATTGCTTTGTGGATTGAGCGATAGACCGGGCAATGATCGGTATGCATCGCATGAACCCGCTCGATAGTCTCACGCGCGCTTTCCGGCGCCTGAATATGATAAACAACGTGAATCCGTTTTATGACCAGTACATCATCCTCCAGCTCAATCTCACCCTGCACATCGGCAGTCAGGCGCCTGTCGCTGGCATCTATTTTACGCGCCTCCAGCGCGCCTCCTAACGTTCCGGTAAGTCACCCGCCGGCGGCGGCCACCACGTAGTCTATGGTAGCGGCATGTGGTTGTGAGATTTGCGGCGTCATGTGGTAATGCACGGCAATCGCATCATGGACGCCAAAATAGAGGGGATGATCTTCCGCCGGCATTTTCACACTTCGCAGCGGCCCTTTTTCCCGCGCAATATGAATTTTCGATACGTATACCACTTCTGACATTTTTTTCCCTCTTTTCAGTTTTGAATTTTGCAGAATTTCAAATGATCGGGCTTAAAGCTCGCGCGCCTCACCCGCATTCAGCCGCACCAACATTTTTCCCATATTTTCTCCCTTAAACAATCCGATGAAGGCTTTAGGGGCATTTTCGATCCCGTCCAAAATGGTTTCCTTCCAGCGAATATGCCCTTCCGAAATCCATTTTCCCATATCCCGGTAAAAATCCTGCAAATGTTCGGAATGCGCGGAGATGAGAAATCCCTGCAATCTAAGCTGCTTTCGGATGGCCAGGAAAAGATTCCCGATACCATCCGGCTTTTTCGCGGCATATTGCGAAAGCATCCCGCACAACACCACCCTTCCATTTGCATTCATGCGGGCCAGGGCAGCATCAAGGTGCTTCCCACCGACATTATCAAAGTAGATGTCAATGCCGTCTGGGCAATTTTGGGCCAGCGACTGCGAAAGTGCCGCAGACTTTTTGTAATTGAAGGCGGCCTGAATGCCGGCTTCTTCTTTCAGCCATTTTATTTTTCCCCCGGAACCCGCGCTGCCAACCACCCTGCAACCCTTAATCCTGGCAATCTGGCAGGCTGCCGATCCGACTGCGCCGCTTGCGGCAGACACATAAACCGTCTCTCCTTCTTTGGGTTTCCCGAGGTGGAGCAGGCCATAGTAGGCGGTAAATCCGGGCATGCCCAAAATCCCCAGGTAAGCCTGAACCGGCGCAATGTCCGGATCAATTTGGGCCAATTCTGCGCCATCGGATATGTAGTACTCCCGCCACCCCTTGTTGCCCAATACATAATCGCCAGCTTTAAAGTCACCATTATGCGATTCAATAACCTCTCCCACACAACCCCCGGCCAGCGGCTGCCCGATTTTGTACGGCTGATCCCCGGCGCGCACCGACATCCGGCCCAGCATGTATGGATCGACCGACATGAAAATGTTCTGAACCAAAACTTCGTTATCCTCCGGTTCACCAACTGGCACCTCTTCCAACATAAAGCTGCCCTCTTCCGGCAATCCGGACGCATATTTTGCCAGATTTATCTGGCGGCTGGTTAGATTCTTCATATCATATTCCTTTCTTTGCGCCTGCCCCGCACGCCGAAATTCAGACTAAATCGTAGTGAGTCTTTACTTTAATCCAATATCAGAAATATTGATGAAGAATTTCTGAAGATCACTTCGAAATTAGCAATAAAATGTCAGACTCGTGATGGCTTGTAGAAGCAGTGGAGTCCTGGAGTTGTGGGGTAACGCGGATAGGATTGAGGCCAAATAAAATTGGGAATGGAGTAATAAAGAGTGTTGCTAAAAAACCGCACAGGCGGCACTTCAATTTTTATCATCATGCTCCTCATCCCCTTCATTTACGGGATGATTCTCGCCGGTTTCCAATTCCAGAATCCGGGCGTCTATATCCGAGAGCAGTTTATTATACACCTCCTGACTGAGGATTCCTTGGTGAAATGCGTTTATTGCATAATTTTTTTCAATGAGGTAAAGATGCCGGCGGGCCCACATCATCTCTTCATCAACCAGTTTTTCCTGATCAATTTTCAGATCCCGGATATTTGATTCATTGCGTCTCACCATCGCCTCATATTCCTTCTTGAGGGCCGAAAGCACATCGGTGTTCCTGAAGCGCGCCCCGGACATCTGTTCGATTTCCTTCAGAGCGGCATTGGCAGCCTGCAATTTCCCGCGGGTAAATTCATACATTTCCCGCTCTTCGTGCCGCTCCACAATTCCCAATCGTCTGAGGAACGGAGAAATGGTGAGGCCATGAAGAAGAATTGAAATAATCACCACCCCAAAGGTCATTGTTACCAGCAGATCCCGGTGCGGGAATGAAGGCGCCAGGCTGAGCACCAGCACCATGGGCAGCGCCCCGCGCAAGCCGCCCCAGGCCAAAACCATGCTCCACTTTTTGGGAATCCGTTCCTTTGTTCCACTTAACAAACCGGAAACAGCCAGAATTACCACTCCCCGGCCCACCGTTACCGCCAGGAAAGCCAACAAGATCAAGTGCCAGGAAGTGACAAATGTGCTGATATGCTCCTCGAAGCCGATAAGCAAAAAGACGATTGAATTCAGTGCAAAAGCGATGTACTCCCAAAAGGTCTCAACTGCAATGCGGGTGGATGGCGACATGCCGGTGCGGGCGCCGTAATTGCCGCACAGCATCCCGGCAGTGACGGTTGCAATCACGCCTGAATAATGAAACTGTTCCGCCGCTGCGAATGCGCCGTAGGCAGCGATGGTAGTCAGCGTAATCTCAATCATGGGTTCATCTACCTGCTGGAGGATTTTGGAAACGATCAAACCGATTCCGCCGCCAATAAGCGCCCCCATTCCAACAACAACAATAAATTGCAGCAGCAGGCCGCCGGCGGATACCGTTGTACCTGCCACCAGCGAAAGGCTCAACGTAAAGAAAACAATGCCGGTGCCGTCGTTCAGGAGGCTTTCCCCCTCCAGCAGAATGCTCAAGCGTTTGGGCGCGCCCAGCCGCCGGAAAACAGCCACTACGGCGATGGGATCGGTGGCGGAAATCAGCGCCCCAAAAACCAGTACATATTTCCAGCTAAATCCTTTCAGGAAATCCAGGGTATGCGCGAAGGATGTTAAAATCAGAGTGGTCAGCACGATGGCGACAATTACGCCGGGCACCGCCAGCGAAGCAATGGCAAGCTTGTTTCGCCAGAACTGCCGGAAATCGATGTGAAAGGCAGCCTCGAACAGCAATCCCGGCAAAAACACGGTGAAAAGCAGTTCTTTAGTCAAATGCGGCGGCTTGAAGGCATGCACCACGCCCAGGATCAAACCGGCAAGTACCAGCGCTACGGTGTACGGGATTCGCAGCCGACGCACGGACAGGGCCACCGCCGTTGCCACAATAAACATAAAAATGAATATTGTTTCGCTCTGCATTCGGTCTCCGTTTATTCTATTTGCGGAAAATAGACTCCATAATCAGACCGGCGGCTATTCTTCTTCTCAGAATATCAAAAAATCATAGCAGGCCGGGAGAATGCGTCAGGCAACAGCTTCACTTTTTTCTTCCGACCGGTAGAATTCCCGGCACTCCAACTCCCGTCCGCGAACCACCCGCTTGCCAGCCAGCTCTCCCCTTTCCTCAGTCACCACAGTGCACTGCTGCTCAGATCCATCCCGCTCGAAATAAAGCACTACCCAGTCGCCGGTGGTATGGCGCTGGTGGGCCCGCGCGGTATTCGAAAAGAGCGCCGTAAACGACCATTGGCCTCGCTCGGTGTGAAGAATGGGCAGCCACGCCTTCCCGTCCGGATTGAAGCGGCGGGGAGCAATCTTCTTCAGTTCATCCTTTTCCGCCCTCCGTCGATATTCGGCATCCACATCCAGGAGCATTCCGACCGATGGCTTTTCATCTTCCTGGCGGGATTGGACCTTACGGACAAACCTTCTTGAACGCCGCCGGCCGGTGCGGCTCAAGATTCCCGCCAAAATATCGCGCAGCGCTTCCTGCCGCCTTTGGCCGAATCCCTCCACCTTCGCCAGCCGTCCATCGTGTGCAGCCAATTCCAGCTCTTCGAGAGTCTCGATTTCCAGTTCATCATGAATCCGCCTGGCTAATTCACCGCCTATGCCGGGAATGCTGGCAAACAGCGCCGCCGGCGAAATCTCACCCTGCAGGCGTTCCAGCAGGCCCAGCCGGCCGGTTCTCACAAATTCCGTAATAGTGCCAGCCAACCCCTTTCCGATTCCCGGCAAATCCTGCAGCGCTTCTTCCCCATTTTCATCCAGCAGGCCAGCAACCGGACGGTCTAATTCCCGAACCGTGCGGGCAGCGTTCCGGTAAGCTCGCACCCGATGCGGATTGGCATCTTGTGAGGACAACAGATCGGCGATCCGCTCCAGGTTGTCGGCTATTTCCTCGTTATCCGGTTTATTTTTACTCATTTCCTCTTCCAATGCCTTTATCGCTTACATTTAAATTCTGTAATTTATGAGTTTAACCACAATAGCCGGATGTAGTTTCTTCATCGGAACTCCAGAATCACACACGCCGGGCAGCAAACCTTTTGGATAAATAAACCGACAGAAGAATGCCGAGGGCTTACATTTTTTTATTTTCGCCAATTGTCATTAAATACCTGGAATATCTCGCATTTTCGCCTTACATTTTCATGCCATGCAGAAAATGGGTAACATTGATGAAGGTGTAATGAAATTTCTCCTGAATGTCAGCATATTAATGATCTGTGTGTTGTCGGGGCTGCTGACCGCCCAGGAACAAAGCCGGCGACCCATTACCCCGCAGGATGTTGTGAATATTCGCCAGGTTACGGATCCGCAAATCTCTCCCGATGGCAAACAGGTGCTGTTTGTGGTGGAAGTAAACAGCGAGGATGGATATGGCACTACCGATATCTGGCTGGTTCCCTCGGATGGAAGCGCGGCGCCCCGTCCATTTGCCTTTGGGCACGCGCGGGAATTCTCGCCCCGCTGGTCCCCGGATGGAAAGCGCGTGGCGTTTCTCTCCAATCGCAGCAGTGGAGAAGAAAATGAGATTTTCCTGTTGGCCTCCAATATGGGAGAAGCGCGAGAACTAACTGACATACGACAAGGTATCGAACGATTTGCATGGCTGGCCGATTCAAAGACCCTGGCGTTTATGGCTCAGGGAACTGCTACCGAGGAATCCGCAACCTCCGATTCTTCTACCGCAATTGTGAATGAGGGAGATTTCCCGCTGACGCATTTATTCGAAATCGATATCCTCTCAGGTGAAATTCGTCAAATTTCGGATCCCGCGGATCATATTAATAACTTTGCCTATTCACCGGATAACCGGCATGTGGCGCTGAGCGCTGCATCTTCGTCCAAACCGGATAAAGTCTATTATCATTCCCGCCTGCTGATGATGAACCGCGACGGATCCGGGAAAAAAGACCTTGCGCCGATCGAAGGTGATCTCATCATGGGCATCAACATGGGTAACGTGTGCTGGCCTCTGAGTGGCCAGCAGATATTGTTTTTCTCGCGCGTCGGAAATGGCTACACCATGCTGCCGGCTCTCATTTCTCCGGAAACCGGACAGAAAAGAATACTGGCCGAAGATTACATGGGCACAATCTGGGAGATGGGGTGGCTCGGCGACAACCGTTCGGTACTGGTTTCCAGCCAGGAAGGGGTACAGGGTATAATTGGGATTCTTGACACCAGAAGCGGGCAAGTTAAGCAATTGAGAGCGGTGGGAAGACCTTTCGGTTGGCCGAACAACTGGAGCGTGGACGCGAAATGTGAAAACATTGCTTACCTGGATGCGGCTGCTGATGCGGCACCGGATGTCTGGATGATGAAATCGGACGGAAGCGATGTTAAACGTTTGTCAAATATGAATCCGCAGGTCAGGTTGCTCAGTTTTGGCCGGGAGGAGACCGTCAGATGGAAAAGTCAAGAGGGAACGCCAGTCGAAGGAATCCTGATCAAACCGGCGGGATATCAAACCGGTCGGAAATATCCCTGCATAGTGGTTGTGCATGGCGGCCCGGAGTGGGCCTGGTGGC
>CAZUZS010000099.1:11486-13039 GCA_964624795.1 uncultured Calditrichaceae bacterium | reverse complement strand
ATGGGGCGCTTTCCCTACCAGTCCGCATTTGCGGTGGATTCCGCGGAAGACCTGCGGATTGCATCCGAATCCATGCAGGCTACCGGCTGCGTAGAACTGGCTCACCGGAATTTCCAGAGGCTAAGCGGCGGAGAACGGCAGCGGGTGGTGCTGGCTTCCGCGCTGGCGCAGCAGCCGCAAATCCTGCTCTTAGATGAACCGACAACAGCCCTCGATCTGAAGCACCAGGTTCATATTTACGAAATACTGAAAAAGCTGCAGCAGGAAACCGGGTTGACCATTCTTTCGGTGACGCACGATGTCAACCTGGCGGCGCAATTTTGCCAGCGCATCATCATTTTGAAGCGGGGAAAGATGGTGGCAGATGGACCGCCGTCGGTCGTTCTGCAAAAGGATGTTTTGGAGAGTGTTTACGAAACATCAATCGAAATCATGCCCCATCCATCGAGCGGCTTGCCGGTGATTCTCCCGGGATTGGACTAAAATGATCAGATTCTTTCGTGCAGGCAGATTTTTGACCGCCTATTCATTTGCCGGTGAGGTACAAGTTTGAAATCCCTGGAAATACAGAGAACATCCCCTATTTTATTTCTGTTGCTGACCATCGTTTTCCTCGCGGCGGTCATTCTCATCACACCATTTATCGGCTCGCAATCACTGGACTACCGGCAGGTGCTGGCCTACCTGCACGGAAACAGCAATCCGGATGCTACCATCTTTTTTCGCATTCGCTTGCCGCGTATTCTTTTGGCGGTCCTGACCGGCGCATCTCTTTCTCTGGCAGGCGTGGTTTTCCAGGCGCTGCTGCGAAACCCGCTGGCTACGCCCTACACTTTGGGCGTGTCGAGCGGCGGGGCACTGGGCGCAGTGCTGATGATAAAACTGGGAATCAGCATCCCACTTCTTGGCTTCACGACCATCCAGTCTGCCGCCTTTGCAGGAAGCCTGCTGACGATTCTCCTGGTTTATTTTTTAGCGCGGCGGCATGGCCGCATTTCCATTAATACCATGATATTAGCAGGCGTCACAATAAGCTACTTTTTTGGCGCGATGATTTTGATGCTGCATTTCCTGGCCGACTTCACCGAAACCCGGCAGATGATCCGCTGGATGATGGGCGGCCTGGATATTGTGAACTACTCACTGGTGCTACGCACTCTCCCGGTCCTTCTGATTTGTTACCTTGTGTTGTTCTCGAATTCGCGAATGTTCAATATACTCAGCATTTCGGAAGAAACGGCGCTCAGCAAGGGCGTTTCGGTGAAACGGGTGCAAATGATTACCTTTGTTACGGCATCGCTCATCACCGGCATTGTTGTCGCCGTCAGCGGACCAATTGGTTTTGTAGGGCTGATAGTCCCGCATTTCCTGCGACTGTTTGTGGGCGTCGATCACCGCTACCTGATTCCGGCCTCCGTATTTTTCGGCGGCGGTTTTCTGGCGCTGTGCGATACGCTGGCCCGTACTATAATCGCGCCGGTGGATGTCCCGGTAGGAATTATCACTGCCATTTTGGGTGGTCCGTTTTTCCTCTGGATGCTGGTGCACAAATC
>CAZUZS010000099.1:0-11386 GCA_964624795.1 uncultured Calditrichaceae bacterium | reverse complement strand
CTTGTTTGTGCTTTATAATTTGATATTAAATGTGAAATTTAATAAATTTAACTGAACCGAATTCAGGGGTGCGATAATGAAAATTCGGGAAACCGTTCAAAAGTATGCCGACGATCGGAAGAAATATACCTACTCCGATTACGCCGAAATGCCGGATGACGGAAACCGCTACGAAATCATCGATGGGGAGTTGATTCTTGTACCGGTGCCAACGACCATTCACCAAATGGTAAGTGGAAATATAGATTACGAGTTAAGAACTTTTGTTAAAGCATCTTCAATGGGGCGTGTTTTTGATGCGCCTCTGGATGTGAAAATCGATGATGTGAACGTTGTTCAACCTGATATTTTATTCATTTCTAATGAGCGAAAAAATATCATAACCGAAAAAAATATTGCCGGCGCACCGGACCTTGCCATCGAGATCGTTTCTCCATCAAGCGCCTACCAGGACCTGGTCAATAAAAAAGAACTTTATGCAGTATTCGGGGTGCGGGAATACTGGATTGTTGATCCCAAAAAGGAACGAGTTGAAATTTATGTGAACAAAGCGGGAAAATTTGAATTAAACCAGCAAATGGAGCGGGAAGGGATTTTGAAATCCGTAGTTTTAAGTGGTTTTGAACTGGAAATGAAAAAAATATTCGCAGCTTGACCTGTCAAAAAAAAACTACCATACTATTCCGATGAAAAGCGGTATCTGATATTAGAATTTTTGTTGTGCGAATTATATGCTTAAAAAGGGGGTTATCGCAAGGAAACTGCTATTGAATTAAGCAGGAATACGTTTGAAAAACGTGCATCGATCGGATTTTTACATTTATTTCCAACGGTTAGTATTTTTCCTCCTTTTAATGCTGCCGTTTTATGCCTATCCCCAGGACAATGCAAATACACGCCTGTTCCTGGATGTTCCTCCCGACACTTTTATTACGCATGCCGATTCCGCCCTGGATTCGTTACGTCTTCCCGACCAATTTATCATTCCGCGCAGCGAGCGGATCTACCGCAACGACTTCAAACTGATGCGGGGAATTCACTACCGCTTTAATGCCCGCAAGGGCGCCATATTTTTCTCCTCGCCACTCAACGAAACTGACAGCCTTACGGTAATTTATCAAAAATACCCCTTTCCGCTGGTTGCCGAATATTATCACAGGGAATTAAAGGCAGCAGCCCCCGGCGATAGCCTGGCGGAGAAAGGGGAAGTGGCAAGTGTAGTGCAGACTCGCCTGTGGGACGAGATCGATAGCTTCAGCGGCAACCTGCAGCGCAGCGGAAGCATTGTGCGGGGGGTGGAAATTGGAAGCAACCGTGATTTGACGCTGAATTCCGGGCTTAACCTGCAGCTTTCCGGTTACATTACTCCCGATGTGCAGTTGGTGGCTGCGCTGACAGATGAAAGCACGCCCATCCAGCCGGAGGGCAACACCCAGACCTTGCGGGAGGTGGATAAAGTATTTGTGAAAATAATCAGTCCGCACCTGGGAGGCACGCTGGGAGATTTCAATCTTGCATACCAGAATTCGCTGTTTGGGAATTTTAAACGAAAACTGCAGGGGATTACCTCTTACAGCAAATTTGGCGACCATACCCAGCAGGTGACTTATGCCACATCCCGCGGGACCTTTCACACCAACCAGTTTCTGGGACAGGAAGGGAACCAGGGGCCATACCAGTTGGTGGGCAAAAACGGGGAGCGGGAGATCATTGTGCTGGCCGGGACGGAACGTGTTTATATCAACGGCCAGCAGCAGGTGAGGGGGGAGAATAACGATTATATAATTGACTACAGCTTGGGGCAGCTCACTTTTACCAACCATCGCCTGATTACCAGTGAAGACCGGATTGAGGTAGATTTCGAATATGCCAACAATTTTCAGCGTTATGGGAAGAGCCTGCTGGGTGTGTCAGCCAGCAGGGTAGTGCAGGGCAGCGGCTTAGGCTACGATGTGCGCCTGTTCCGTGAATGGGACGACACCCGGAATCTCCTTGAAGACAGCTCTCCGTTGACCGATCAGGAAAAGGCGGCGCTGGCCGCCGCCGGGGATGATCCCTTCAAAGCCGGCGTGGACGGCGCAACATTCGCAGGAGCCGGGCTGGGGAATTACACAAAAAGTGACACCACAATTGCCGGCAATCAATATATATATTTCAAATACACTGGGCCAAACGCCGGTGATTACTCCGTGAGTTTTTCCGGGGTGGGCAGCGGAAACGGAAACTACATCAAGGAACGGCTGGGAGTTTATCGTTTTGTCGGACCGGGACAGGGCGATTATCTGCCCATCCGCCTTGTTCCACTGGCCGGCGATAAAAAATTGGGTGATTTTGCGCTAACTTACCATGCCGGTCAGCATTTTTCGGTCAGCGGGGAAACAGCGATTTCAAATTTCGATCAGAATATTTTTTCGGGATTGAATGATGCCAATAATACCGGCCAGGCGCATGCCCTGGGTGCCGGCTATTCAAACAGGGCTGTCAGGCTGTTTGGGAAATCGGTGGGTGCGCTGGAGTGGAAGCTGAACTGGAAGAACCGGCAGGACCGCTATTCTTTGCTGGACCGGCAGTACCAGCCGGAATATAATTACAAATGGAACCTGAACGAAGCCGACCAGCAGGGAGACGAAAAAATCCTGGAATCTTCACTCGCCTATCGTCCTGTAAAATCCATCCAGGTGAATTTTGATGGAGGCCGAATCGACCGCGGCTCCGCTATTTCTTCCCAAAGGGGAATGGGGCAGCTCGTTCTATCTGATTCAACCCGCTTGAAGGGGGAAGCGCATTATGAGATTATCAGCAGTGAAGACGCCATTCAGAAAAGCGACTGGCAGCGATTTGGCGGAAGACTTGGGCGGCAGGTGTGGAAGCTGTTCCCCTATGTGGAGTACAGCCAGCAGGACCGACAGGTAGGGGATCAAAGCGCTGCTCAGACCGGCTTTTATTTTGATGAAAAAGCCGCCGGTCTCGATATGTATTCGTTGCTGGGGATGAAATGGAACCTGGAAAGCCGCGTGAGGGAAGATTATCTTTACAATCCGCATCAGGATGGGCAGAGGCTCTGGCTTTCGGAATCATTTACGCACCAGTTGAAGATGAATTTGCTGCAGTCCAACTTCTGGCAGGGCAGCATGTCTTTTGTTTACCGGAACAAGGATTTTCAGCCGTTCTTCGAAAGACTGCCGGCGGACAGCATGGCAATCTTTCAGCCCGATGCGCAGTTCCAGGATACCACCTGGCAGGATAGGCAGAGCCATCTTGCCAACCTGGAATTGCAGTATCGAAATAAGGATAGAACTGTGGACAGCCGGTGGGATTACAAGGTTGCCAGCGAATTGTTGGCCTTGCAGGAAAAAGTGTTCCTCAAGGTGGGGGAAAACCGCGGAAATTACCGCTACGACGACGATCTTCAGGAATACGTTCCCGATCCGCAAGGCGATTACCTGCTGGTGGTTGTTCCAACCGGCAGCTACCAATCCATAACTAACGTGGTAGCCGGCTGGCAGATACGGTACCGCCCGCCCATAACCAGGGAAAAATACAGCGGACTCAAGAATATCTTTCATAATATTTCGACCTTCACCTATTTGAACGTGGACGAAAAGAGCCGCGAACCCAACATCTGGCAGCTTTACATCCTGAATTTCTCCAAATATCATAGCCCCGTGAATACCTTGCGGGGGCGCTACACCATCAACCAGGATATTTATTTCTTCGAACGAAATCCCGATTTTGGCATTACCGTGCGAAATCGCTACCAGAACAATCTTTCCAACCAATATGTGGATGCCGGTTATAACGAAACGACCCGCTTGTGGGAGAGGTCGGCAAGCTGGCGACAAAGAATCTGGGGAAAGAAATTGTCGCAGGAATTAACATACAAGCAAATTTTAAATAATCGTGAAGTAAGCGCCATTCCCTCCCGCAACCGGGACGTTTTCACACAGGTGGTGGGAATTCAGTTGAACTATCGGCCGGTTTATGCCTGGCAATTGAGAATGGACACTGAGCGAGGGTGGCAGAACGACCGGTCGCCGGCCAATCTGCTTGGCGTCAATTATTGGGAAATCCGGCCCCAGGTGAACTATTCGATGAAAGGGAAAGCAAGAGGATTGGCCGATTTTACATACCTGCGCGTTGATATTGCCAATAATCCGCTGCAAAAACCGATTCCCTACGAGATGGGGAAAGGAAAAAGGGCTGGGAATTCGTTCTTGTGGAATCTCCGTTTTGAATACTTCGTGAGCAGCAATATTACTATGACTGTTAATTACACCGGGCGCCGCGATTCGGGCGCCGACCGGATTACGCACCTGGGGCAGGCCGAAGTCCGGGCATTCTTTTAGGCGGGAGAAGCAGAATTTATGCTGAAACGAATGATGATAAAATCTAAAATCACAGTTTTTTGCCTGCTGATTTTGCTGGCAGCGACCACGGCTTCGCTTGCTGCCCCGGATTCCTCCGCAGCTTCTCTTGCTCTCCAGAGGATCGAAATCCGCATTTCCTCTCGTGTTCCTTTCAAACCGGGAATTAACCAGAAAAAATATTTGAACAGGCCGGTCGGACCGGCCCTGGCGGATGCGATCCGCGATGAAATAGTTGACCAATTTCACGCCCACGGATTTTATCTCGCCCGGCTGGATTCTTCTTCACAAAGGAAAATGAAGAGTGGGGAGAGAGCCGAACTTATTTTGCATTTTAGTCCCGGTCCGGAGTTTATTCTACGGCGGGTGGTTTTCGGGATACCGGATTCACTGAAAACGGGTTTCGAAAATTCGCTGGATGAAATTGCAGCGGATTATACCGGAAAACCGTACACTGCCGATCTCCAAAACAATCTGTTTCATGCGGTGCTGGGCGTTTTCGAAGAATCCGGGTACCCGCTTTGTAAATTGGAAACCGAGGATTTTAAACTCGACTCCCTTTCCGCGGACCGCCAGGCGTTTCAATTGAACCTGAAAATCGAGCCCGGTGAACTGGTTCGCCTGAACGGATTGAAACTGCCGGCCAAATCAGATGTTGATCCCCGCTACCTGGAGAGAACATTTCGCTTCCGCGCCGGTGAAGTGTACCAGGAGAAAAGGATCCAGCGCTACCAGCGGCTCCTGAACAAACAGGATTTCATAAAAAACGGTCTTCCACCACAGGTGGTAAAGGGCGCTGATAATAAATACTATCTTTTCCTGGGATTTGATGAAGCCACTTACACCTCTTTGGATGGAGTGGTGGGCTATGTTCCGGCGCCAACCAATATTCCGGGTTCGAAAGGCTATTTTACAGGTCTTGTCAACGTTGGGCTTCGCAACCTTTTTGGCACCGGCCGCCGGTTGAATGTATTCTGGCAGAAGCCTGATCGTTTCTCGGAGGAGTTTCGGGTTAAATACCGCGAGCCATTCTTGCTGGGGCTGCCGTTTCATACCGGTGTGGAAATGCACCGTCTGATCCGGGACACAACTTATATTGAATGGGAATATGCATTGAATTTTGAGCTGCCACTGAACGAATATCTTTCGGGAACAGTCAGGTTCTATAACCGCCAGGTTTACCCGGATTCCATTGCCAGCGCAGTGCTGCGGCTGCCTCGAACCCGTGCTGTGCACACCGAATTGGGACTCATCTGGGACACCCGCAGCGATATCTACAATCCGCGGCGCGGGATGCTGATTTCTACTTCTTTTGATTATGGAACTCAGCACAATATTGGGCCGGAATACCTGCTGAAAGAGGATTCTCTTCTTGAGAAGACGAATGTAACCAGGGTGAATGGCGAGCTGGCAATGTTTTTTGAATTCTGGAAAAAGCAGGTGCTGGCGGTGGATTTTCATACGGTGTTGATCGGCTACCAGGGGCAGCCGGTCCGATTACCGGACATGTTCTGGTTTGGCGGAGCGACAACGATTCGCGGTTACCGCGAGCAGCAATTCTATGGTGAAAGCGTCGCCTGGGCGAATAATGAATATCGATTTCTTCTCGGGCCACGCTCACGTTTCTTTGTGTTTACCGACCTCGGATACTATTCGCGGGCGGTTCCGCTTGAGAAGAAAGAATTCCTCATGGGATATGGATTGGGAATCAGGTTTCCCGGGCCGATTGGCGTTTTGCAGGTAGATTATGGGCTGGCAAGAGGAGTTCCCTTCCGGGAAGGGAAAATCCACTTCAGACTGATTAACGAATTATAATATTTTTGACACCTTTCCCCTTCACGCACTTCAACAATGCGGGCTGCAGGTGATTGGGACCGAAACATGCGAGAAAGGGCAATTTGTGAATTCAGTCCTTCAGGAAATTAAATGACCGACCGGTCAGCGCTGTACCACTTTGGCGTTGGTAATCTGTCCCAACACTTTGCCCCCGTTTTCCAGGTAGACGGATACTTTTCGTTCTTCATCTTCCACTTTCACATCACCCTTTACGACCGAACCGTTTAGGATTTCGATTCGTAAAGTATCCTTGGATTTACTGTGTTTACTCTTGATAAAAATACTTCCGTCGAGTGCTGCATTGTTATCCAGGGTGATGTCTCCATTCACTGTGGAAATATCTTCCTTCACCTGGGAGTGAACAACATTGATTCTTCCGTTCACAGTTGTAATACTGCCATCGATTTTCGAATTGGACGCGACGTTAACGGACCCATTCACGCTGGTGACATCCTCCCGAATCTTGACATTTTCGTCAATGCGAATTCCGCCGTTAACGCTCTGTAAATCTCCGGCGTTTGAATTTTTACCGATCTCAATACTGCCATTTACCGTTTGACAATCTCCATTGATCGTGCAGTCAGTCCCGACACTGATGCTTCCGTTTATTGAGTCCAAATCATGATCCACGGTCTCTCCATTCTTTATGGAGATGCTCTCGTTCACTTTGCTGAACGAGCAGCCGGCTTGGATGAAGACAGCGAAAAGCAACAGAATCAGGGTTTTTGTAGATGCAGCTTTCATTGGCCTGCTCCCTTTATTTTAGAGGAAAAACGTGGCAAATTTTAAAAAGTTGCGCAGTCATCATAATATGTTTTTTGATAAGGATTGCATCTGCCGGAATGTTTGCCACCTGCAAGTCCGGAACGCAGGGGGTGTATTTCAGTGGAAAACAATATGTTAAATTAAAAATTTCTTGCAAAATGTAGCTCGAACGATTAAAATCATGCTCCGGCTTTCGGCGTCGGTTGAGGAAAAATTGGGTATTTAGGAGAAAAGTCGCAGGCGATGGCTTCAAATGTAAAATTAGTTCGAAACATCTTTCCCCAACTTGTGGAGTTCAGGCGCGATCTTCATTCGAATCCTGAACTGGCCTGGAACGAATTCGAAACCACCGCAAGAATTATCCGATTTCTGGAATCGCATGGATATAAAAATATCCGGAGGCCGCTCGAAACAGGATGTGTCGCTGACCTTATCGTCGGCCCGGACTTGCCGACCATCGCTTTTCGCGCTGATATTGATGCACTTCCGATTCCCGATGAGAAACAGACTGATTACCGTTCCCAGAATGAAGGTGTGAGTCATTCCTGCGGGCACGATATCCACACCGCTGTTCTTTGCGGGATCGCGGCCCTTCTCCCCGCGCTGCGAAACGAGATGACGGTCAATTTCCGGGCCATATTTCAGCCGGCGGAAGAACCCATCCCAAGCGGCGCGCCAAAAATGATTGAAACCGGAATTTTGGATGGCATTCAAACTGCCTGGGCCATGCACGTTGATCCACGACTTCCGCTGGGTTCCGTTAGCCTGACCGAAGGATGGGTAAATGCGCGGAGCATCAGGCTGGAATGGCGTTTACTGGGCAGCGGGGGACATTCTGCCAGGCCGCATCAGGCTGATGATCCTTTATGGGCAGGAACGCAGCTAATAGGGCAGTGTTATCAAATGGTCAGCCGTCGCTGGTCCAATCCGGAATCGCCGGTGGTGCTTACATTTACCGGCTTCCAAAGCGGCGATGTCTATAACGCGATCCCGGAACAGGCTCGGCTGACGGCAACTCTCCGACTTACCGACGAACAGCAACAAGAGCGGATTTTGAATGATATTCGTAATCTCAATCGCCAGATTGAGATGAACAGCGGTGTGCAGGTTGTATTCGACGCCCATCCCGGGGCGCCGCCGGTTCTGAACGATCCGGAAATAATCGAGGGAATGAGGGAGAATGTTCCCGATCCCGCCTCAGATGGATTGACCATTATCAGGAACTACCGGACAATGGGCGGCGACGATTTCGGATGGTATGCGCGCAAGGTTCCATCTGCATTGGTTCGATTTGGCACCGCAACTTCCATCGCATCACCGCAATTGCATACCGGGCACTTTGATGCTCCGGAAGAAGTAATCGCGATAGCGGTGTCCTTTTTTCTCCGGCAGATCATTGGGTGGCAATAATTGATGCAAGGTATTTTCCTTGCGGATCGATCTGCTTTGGTCTCCTAAATATTTTTTGGCAGTACTGAGAATAAGCGGAATGAACCATTATTCAATTGACGAGATTTATGGGAAAATTTGAACATACTTTGGCAAATAGCCTATAACAAGAGTTGAGGTTTGATATCTCCGAACTAAAGCCGAATGATTAATTGCCTGGAATACAAGCGGAACGCGAAATGGAAATTTATTTCAAGATCAGGGATTTTGAGACAGCGGACGATGGATTAACAAAGGAGTGGATGGAAACCGACCAGTTCGGTAACTATGCAGCATCCACCATCCTCGGCATGAACACCCGAAAAGAGCACGGATTATTTGTTTTTTTCGAAACCCGCGAAAACGATCATCTGGTCCTCTTGTCGCATTTGCAGGAAGAGTTCTACGATGGTGAACAGCAATATCCAATCTTCACGGTGGAATATGAAGGTCAAATGCTGCGTGACGGTTTTCAGAACCAGGTAGAATTCCGGTTGGATCCCTTCCCAACATTCTCATACCGTTGTGGTAATGTGATTCTGAAAAAATCGATTTATCTTGTGCGAAATATGAATCGCCTGGTGGTGCGTTATGAGGTTTCCGGGCCGATAAAAAAAGGAAGCAAACTAATTGTAAGGCCCTTCTTTGCATTCCGTTCTTCGGACAGGTGTTCCGATCCGTCCCGATTCGTTGATACCGAAGTGTATCCGATGGAAAATCACTTTCGATTCCTGCCTTTTCCCGATTCGCCGGAGATACTCATGTTCCATTCTGCGGGGCAATTTATCAGTGCTTCCATGTGGTATCATAATTTTATCTATCGGCACGATTCACCGGATTCCCGCAGAAAAGAGGATTTGCTGAATCCCGGATTTTTTGAGCTGCCGATCGATGCAAACAGCGAAATCTTTCTCTCGTTGGGACTGGACGAGACATCGCAGGAAGCTCTGCAAAATTATCATCAGAATGAAATAGAGCGACGGACGGCACCCGATAGAGCAAATCCGGGCAAAAATGAGATTGTGCGTTACCTGGTTCGAAAAATGGATGATTTCAATTTGCGGGATTCATCCGCGGATAAATTTTTGATTTCCAAATTACCCAAAAGTCCGATAAACCTCACAGCACATTATTTTATGGCACGGCGCCTTATATTGGGCAGCAATTCTCCGGATGCGGCAGTCGATTATTGCAAATATGCGCATCGCGTATTGCATGAGAAAAAATTGCAGGCAATCTTCAAAGATGAGCTGGCAAACCTCGTGGTGGACCCAATCTCACCATTTGCGTTAATCTACTTTTTGAATGAATTCCACAGCCGCTTTGGCAAGTCTGAATTGTTAACTGATTCATCGCGGGTTGCCGAGGAAATCGTGCACCATGTCCGCAAGAATCACCTGCCTCTTATTCAGCGCAAAAAACATCTGATTTTCCAATCTAAACCGGCGGATAAGCAATTAAAAAAGGGAATTGAGGGATTCTATCCCGGTGGTCGCGACTTTCTCCTCAATGTATTCTGGTATAAGAGCCTGATGATGACCGCCCATTTGCTCAGATTGAACAATAGCAAAGGCGGGAAATATGTTCGGCTTGCCGGGAAAGTTCAGCAGCACTTTACAGAGCGCTTTCAAGCTGCCATATCTGATGAAAAATTCCTCCGGTCGGCCAGCGCGGCAGCCTATTTTCATCCTACCATGATTTATGCTATCACATCACCATTTCCCATTCTGGATGGGGAGCGTTCCAGGGCCCTTTTTGTTATTTTGGTGAAACGGTTTATGGCGGCTTCAGGGATCAAGTATCCAGTGAATCCGCATCAAGAGGACGGATATGTTATTTCTCCCCTGCTTTTGAGCGAGTTCCTCAATGCCTGGCAAAGACTCATCAAAGAAAAGAAGAATTTCTTTCTTCTGTTTAAGAAAATCTCAGAAAAATTGCAGGGAATGCTGTACGAAGGGACGTTGGGTTACCTTCCTGATGTGATTAAACTTCCAACCGGCATATCTCCCGAGCATCAGCCGCCTTCCGGTTTAGCGACCAGCGAGATATTATATTTCCTGAGGCGAATTTCCGAAATTGAGAAAGAGCAATAATCACTACAAATTCTTATTCCCAATATTTCTAAATTGTTGTTTGCTCCACTCCACTATTTGACAAGTATCATCTTTGATGTCCGATTAAATAATACTTGCGAGCCGTCTTGTCCATAAGCGGTTAGACGATAAAAATATATCCCGCTGGCAAAGTTCTCGGCATACCACGTTGCCTGGTGAAGGCCGGCCGGTTGCCGGCCGGATTGCAGCAACGCGACTCTTTGGCCCAGCAAGTCGTAAATCGCCAGCTCTACTTTTGAAGGTTCCGCCAGAGCATAGCGGATTGTCGTTTCTGGATTGAAGGGATTCGGGAAATTTAAGAAAAGCGCGAATTGGGCCGGCACCTGCTGAGTTTCGCTTTTTATGCCGGTTGGCACCGTGGTGACAATGATATTATCCACCGCCCAGTAATTTCCGTCCTGGCCGGTGTAGACAAAAGCGAGATAAACCGACCGGCCATGGTAGGTGCCCAGGTCCACATGCTGCATACGGGAAAAGCCGTTTTCCGGATAGGTTTGTCCGTCTTCAAGTACCAGCAGGGTGTCGCTGAAACTGCCGGGCAGCGAATCGGTGCGCGACGCCAGAACAAAAAGCGTGTTGTTAGAGATCTGCTTCGCCCCATAATCCCAGTAGAAATAAAATTGATCTGGATTATCGAGCTGGGGAGAAATAAGCCACTCGTTTTGCGCTGCACCCGCCGCCGGGAGCACCCGCGCCGCGAACCAGCCGCCGGCCACCGGCCAGGAACCGCGCTGCCAGCTGTTCGCCGGATGTGCCGTGTCTGAAGTAACAACCGACCAGCCGTCCATCCCGCGTTCGAAATCTTCGGTAAATGAGGTTGCCGACGGCAGCGAGATAATTTTCAGCGACTTGCTGTTGTTGGAATGCACTTCGTCTCCG
>CAZUZS010000098.1:5714-13249 GCA_964624795.1 uncultured Calditrichaceae bacterium | reverse complement strand
ACTCAGAGAATAAATCGGAAACCGGGGGCATTTTATTTTGCTGCAAAATAAATTTTTGATTTAGAAAAATCACTTTCTTCCGACAATAATGGATGTGTCGTTAAAAGGGAATTTGACGAATTAAATATAGAATGACAGTGATGTCGCAAAAATCCTTATTTATTTGGAAATTTTCAACGAATTGCGGCCGCCGGGCTTCCGATGATGACGGCAGCAATAATCGCATGTGTGGCGGATTTATTCTCCTCATATGGCTTTTCGCGACTTTTTTCCCCCTTGTTCTTCCAGCGCAAGTCCATAATATGGTTTTTGACCATTTGTCGCTTGACGAAGGTTTGTCGCAAAGCTCGGTACTTTCTATCTCACAGGACGGGAGGGGTTTTATCTGGCTGGCAACCCAGGAGGGCCTGAATCGGTACGATGGCTACAATTTTACAATCTACAAGCACATCTCCACCACGGCCGGAACCCTTACAGATAACTGGATCAATGTTGTATTTACGGACCGCCAGGGCGTATTGTGGGTTGGCACCGCCAGCGGAGGTTTGAATCGTTACGACGATAAACGCGATCGTTTCATTTCATATCGCCACGATGCGAATGATCCCAACAGCCTGAGCAGCGATAATGTGACCGCCATTTATGAGGATCGGCAAGGCCGGCTTTGGATTGGAACCAATGGCGGAGGGATTAATCGTCTTGATGAAAAGACCGGCAATATTTTTGTTCATGAATTCGGACCTGAGCAGGCAGGTGGTTTGAGCAGTGATAAGATTACGGCCATTGCCGGAGATCGCCATGGAAATCTTTGGGTAGCTACTGCCGATGCCGGCCTGAATTGTCTCGACGTAGGTGACACGGGAGATTTTCATTGTCTCCAATTTCGCCACAACCCGGCTGATCCAATGTCTCTAAGTGAAGATAGAATTTTGTCATTGCGGGCCGACTCACAGGGAGTTCTCTGGCTCGGCACCGACGGCGGTGGACTGGACAGGCTTTCACTGGATTCATTTTCCCCAGAATCAGATAAAACGCCGGAATTTCAGCATTACCGTTTCCGGGATGGTCTTACCGGCAGCCTGAGCGACGACCATGTCTACACCATCTTTGAAGATTCGGATGGCGCATTATGGATTGGCACGGATGGAGGCCTGAACCAATTCTTGCCCGAAAAAAACAGCTTTTTAGTTTACCGGAACAATCCCAGCAATTCGTCCAGCCTGAGCTACGATTTCGTCCGGGATATTTATGAAGACCAATCCGGTATTTTGTGGGTGGCAACATTTGGCGGCGGGCTGAACAAATTCGATAAAAAGCGCGCTGCCTTCACTAATTTCAGCAAAAATCCCTCAAACTCCAACAGTCTGACTGACAATACAGTGTGGGCAATTACCAAAGACAATCTGGGCAACTTCTGGGTAGGCACGAATAATGGCCTGAACAAGTTGGCGACGGAAGTAGATGCTGTCTCGGGGAAAATATCAAAACGGGGGAGTGCGTCACTCAATGGCCGGGTTTCGCACTATTTTCATGACGCTGGAAAGCCGCGAAGCTTGAGTCATGATGTGGTGCGCACCATATTGCAGGATGGCAAAGGCGATTTATGGGTCGGCACGGATGGCGGCGGACTCAATAAATACGACCGGCGCGAAGATGCTTTCGTTTGTTATAAACACGATTCAAATAATCCTTTCAGCCTGAGCGACAACCGGGTGCGGGCGCTTTACGAAGACCGGCGCGGAAGTCTGTGGATCGCCACCTGGGACGGACTGGATAGATACGATCGCCAAAGAGACCGATTCACACGCTTTCAGCACCATCCGGAGGATCCGAACAGTCTGGGAGACAACCGGGTCAGAACTATCTACGAGGATCGTTTGGGTGCCCTGTGGATTGGGACTTACGGCGGGCTTTATCTTTTCGACAAGGAGAAGAACGGATTTATTCAATTTCAAAACCACCCGGAAAATGGCTACAGCCTGAGCAACGACCGGGTTTTATGCATCTACGAAGACACCTCCGGGCGCTTGTGGATTGGGACTTACGGCGGCGGTCTTAATCTATTTGACCGCGAAGAAATTATTTTTACGCATTTCACGATGCAGGATGGACTGCCCAATGATGTTATTTACGGCGTTTTGGAAGACGCCCGCGGCTATTTATGGTTGAGCACCAACCGCGGAATTTCGAGGTTCGATCCGCAAAGTAGAACTTTCCGGAATTACGATGAGAAGGATGGCTTGCAGAGCAATGAATTTAACGGCGGGGCGTATTTTCAGGATCAAAATGGCATGATGTATTTTGGCGGGATAAACGGTTTTACGATGTTTGATCCGGAGGAGCTGAAAGAGAACATGCATGTGCCGCCGATTGTTCTCACCGATTTCAAAAAATATGGTCGGACAACGACTTTCGCCAAATCCCTCACCGCCATGCATGAGATCCAACTATCTTATAAAGAAGATTTTTTCTCCCTTGAGTTCGCGGCTCTCGACTTTGCCAATCCGGATAAGAACCAGTATGCCTACAAATTAGAGGGGTTTGATAAAGACTGGATCAATTCCGGCAACCGCCGTTTTGCGAGTTATACCAATCTGGATGGCGGAACATATACCTTCCGCGTAAAGGGTTCCAACAACAATGGGGTATGGAACGAGAAGGGGCTCTCCATCAAATTGATTATTCTGCCGCCATTCTGGCAAACCTGGTGGTTCAGGATTGCGCTGGGATTGATCGTTTTCCTTCTTGTATATGCCATTCACCGCCTCAGGGTGCGCAATATCAATGCGCAAAAGAGAATACTTGCCATGAAGGTGGCCCAGCGAACAGACGAGCTGAACCAGCGACATCGCCAGCTTGTTCACGCTAAAAAGGAGACGGATGATATTCTCAATAATGTGGAGGAAGGTCTGTTCCTTCTAAATAAAGATTATGAGATCGGCGAGCAATATTCGGCGGCATTGCCCAAAATTCTGCGGCAGGAATCGCTAACCCATAAGAATTTTCTTGATTTGTTGGGAGATAAGATCCCGGAACACGATGTCCGGAGCACGGAAGAGTATCTGGGGTTGATGTTCAGGGAGGATGTGGACGAAACTGCGCTGATGGATCTCAACCCGCTTTCGGAAATCGAATTCCAGTTTTCCGATCAGACCGGGAATTGGAGTCACTCGCGATTCCTCGCTTTCAACTTCCGCAGGATTACCGATGAAGAGAAAATTGTAAACCTGATTGCCACCGTGGAAGATCAGACAGAGCAGGTTCTTTTAACTCAAAAATTGAAGCAGACTGAGGAATACAACCAGCGGCAGGCAGAATGGCTGGTCAGCATCCTGCACGTCGAGCCCCCGACCCTCAAGGAATTTATGGAAGGCGTGGAAATTGAACTGGATTACATCGATACCATGCTGCGCAATACCGAGGAGGCTGGTGATTACCGCGGCATTCTTGAAAATATCTATCGCTCCATGCATCTAATTAAAGGAAATGCCGCTTTGCTGGATCTGAAATATTTCAAAAATAAGGCGCATGAATTCGAAGACAAGATAAATGAGATCAATCAATCGCCCAAAATTGAGGGAATTGATTTTGTGCCCCTGGTGATGCGTTTTGGAGAGATTCAGCAAAGCATAAGGGAAATAAAAAAATTCATTGCCCGAATTAGTCGGTTCCACGATGAATTCCGACCCACAAGCACTTTTGAGAGTGAATTGTTAATGAATCCCCTGAGAGGTCTTGTGAAAAACCTGGCCCATGATCTGGACAAAGAGGTCAGGTTAGACTATGAACAATTTGACACTGGCTCTATCCCTTATCGTTATCGTTTATTGGTGAAAGAGATACTGGTCCAGTTTGTTCGAAATACTCTATTCCACGGTATTGAGTCTCCGGATGAGCGGAGTGCTTCGGGCAAAGAGCGGCAGGGACTGATTCGCATCTCCTCCCGGCTTACCGGAGAATATTTTGTTCTCATCTTTCATGATGATGGACAGGGAATCCAGGTTGACAGGTTGCGGGAAATGGCTGCCAGCAGCGGCGATTGGTCGGCAGACGAGGTAAACCAGTGGGATGAAAGACAAGTCGCCGATCTGATCTTCCGTCATGGCATAAGCACTTCCGAACATATTTCGATGGTTGCCGGCAGAGGCGTGGGGATGGATGCTGTGAAGCAGAAATTGGATAGAATAAATGCAAACATTGAGGTTGACTTTGAACCAGGCAGATTCTGCGAGTTCAGGATTTACCTGCCGCTAACTTCACAGCGGTCGAAAGTTGAATATGCAGATGAGGCCAGGAGTTTATATTAGGCGCAGCAGGGTATATCGTGGAATGGAAGTTTCCTATAAAGCCGAAGATTTACTTTTAAATCAGAAAGACCGATAATACAAACATTCAAATTATTCATGTAAAATGTGGAGGAATCCATGGGAAAAAAATTTAAGGTTCTGATTGTTGATGATTCACTCGTCATTCAACAGGCCATTGAGAAAAATCTGGCTGGCTTTCCGGTTGAGGTCGTCGCCTCCGCCAGGGATGGGGCCAGTGCTTTGGAACTGTTTGAAAAGCTCAGCCCCGAAATTGTTACGCTGGACATCACTATGCCGGAGCTCGACGGAATATCCGTATTGGAGCGTATGATGGCTATCAGCAAAGATGTAAAAGTGATGGTCATTACCGCATTGAAGGATAAGGCCACCGGCTTAAAGGCAATCCAGTTGGGTGCAAAGAGCTACATCGTAAAGCCGTTTACTCCTGAAAAATTACAGGCTTCGTTCCAGAGAATGCTGGAAAGAAATTAATTTCAAGTTGAGGAGTTTGATTGATGAATGAGACTGATCTGCATTTTTTTATTGACAGTACCATAAACTATTTCGAGGAGGTCACCGGGGAAAGAGCAGTAACGGGTATTCCTCATTTGAAAGGAAAAGATCCCCTCATCCTGGAATATACCGGCATTATCGGCATTTCAGGGAAGAGGAAGGGCTGTGTCTACATTACTACGACCCAGGCCATGCTGGAATCACTGGCACATTCTATCCTGGGAATTGAGGACGCCGCCGTTGAAACGGTAAAGGATCTTGCCGGTGAATTGGCCAATACCATTTCCGGAAACGTTCGTGAGGCTTACGGAAGCAGTTTTATGATTTCGGTGCCGGTTGTTGTGGAAGGGCAGGCAAAAGATATTCGTCTTCCGGAAAATGTGCAGGCCTTCGTCATCCCCCTCACCTGGCGGGGATTCAAATCGTTCCTGGTAGTTTGTTTGGAATGAGACCGGGAAAGTTAGCCGGAAAATGCACCTGTTCTCGAATTCAACTAGCATCAACATCATTGAAGCTGATTGATGCAAGTGCTATCGGAAAATTGAACAAAAGGATTTGATTTAATGCAGCACATGGATGGACAAATTATCAATCCTGCTTCGCAAGAGAGACCTGCCCTCCAGGCAGCGCGGGCTGCACCTTTTTCCGTGGAGCAAATCGCCCGGGAAATTTTATCCAGAGTTGGCGAAGGCGTTTTCTTTGTCGACCGGTCTTTCAACATCAGGGATTATTTTTCGGATGCGTTAAAGGAAATCCTGTGCATCGATGAAATAATGGGGAAGAACTTTATTTCCCTGCTGGAAAACCGCGTTCCGGAAGAGGTCATACTGAATGCCGAGGAGTATTTGCATATCCTCTTTCGCGAAGATCTGGATCAGGACGAAATCCGTGAACTGAATCCACTCTCCGAAACGGAATTCTTTTATGAAGATGGCTGGGGGATGTGGACCTCATCAAAATATTTGTCCTTCAAATTTGGTCGAATTATTCGCGACGGCAAAATTGAAGTGCTGATTGCCACGATTAAGGATATCTCGGAATCGGTTCGCCTGCGGGATAAACTGGCGAAAATTGAAAAACACACTCAGAAGCAGATGGAATGGCTGGTTAATATTCTGCATGTTGAGCCGGCTCTCCTGCAGGATTTTTTTGCCGGCGTCGAGAAAGAGCTTGATAATGTTGACAAGGCGTTGAAAAACTCCCGTGGGACCAACCGATATTTGGCAATTTTGGAAAACGTCTATCGCTCTCTGTATATCATCAAAGGAAATGCTTCGCTCCTTGATTTGAAGTTCTTTTCGAATAAGGCGTCGCAATTCCTTGAAAAAATTGTGGAAACTAAAAGCAAGCAGGAAATCAGCGGGAACGATTTTGTCCCCATCGTTGTGGAGTTGGGGGAACTCCGGAAAACCTTAGGCGAAGTCCAGACAATTTTTAAACGTATCAGCCATTTTCACAATCATTTCCGTGCGAAGAGGAGCTACGAGAGTGAGCTTCTGGTAAATTCCCTGAAGAATTTGATAGAGAATCTGAGCCAGCAATTAGGCAAAGAGGTGGCTTTCGATTACAAAGATTTTGACGCGCTTGCCATTCCGTACGCTTATCGGCAAATGGTCAGAGATATACTCTTTTTGCTGATCCGCAATACCATTCTTTATGGAATTGAAAGCAGCGAGGAAAGAAAATCGGCCAATAAAACAGCCGAGGCGAATATCAAAATTTCGTCCTATATTAACGATCGCTTTTTGGGGCTTGTTCTGCGCCATGATGGCCGGATTGAGCGGATTGAGAGGATGCTACAGGAGATGATGTCCAGGGACGGTTTATCCGGCCCGGACAATCAGAAGTGGCAGGGATTCCAGGTAACGCAATTGCTCTTCATGCCCAATATTTCTTTCAAGGATGAAAAGGAGATTAATGAGAATAATGCGATGGATATTGAAGTGTTAAAGCAGAAAGTGAAGGAAAAGGGCGGAAGACTGAAAATAACCTTTACCAGCGAAGAATTCTGTGAATTTACTGTTTTGCTGCCGTTGAAAAACAAAGGGTAGAATACAATAGAGACTCATATTTATAAAGTATGAAAGCCCTTAGAGGATGCTTCACCGCCGCCTTATAAATCGAAAAAATAAGAGTATTTGATGCACGGATCTAAATTCTTTCGAAGGCATTTTCCAAATCTTCCAAAAGATCCAGCACATTCTCGATGCCAACCGACAGGCGGATAAGAGCATCGGGCAATCCGATTGCCTTCCTCTCTTCCGGCGGTACTGAGGCGTGGGTCATGAGTGCCGGCAGTTCGATGAGGGACTCCACACCACCCAGGCTTTCCGCTAATGAAAAATACTCCAGGCTTTCCACAAACTTTTTGGCATTGCTGAGATCGCCGTCCAGTTCGAAAGAGAGCATGCCGCCAAAACCGGAAGTCTGCTTTTTGGCTAACTGGTGCTGGGGGTGACTCTCCAGCCCGGGATAGATGACCCTTCGAACTTTATGATGCTGTTCCAGGAATCGGGCAATTTCAATCGCATTTTTCTGGTGCTCGCGCATCCGGACACCCAGCGTTTTTGTTCCCCGCAAGACCATGAAGCTGTCGAACGGCGACAGGATCGCGCCGGCAGCATTTTGGGTAAACTTGAGCTTCTCGTATATGCCCTCGTCGGATAAAACAAGTGCCCCTCCCACCGAATCGCTATGGCCGTTCAGGTATTTGGT
>CAZUZS010000098.1:0-5614 GCA_964624795.1 uncultured Calditrichaceae bacterium | reverse complement strand
ACAAAGCTGACATCGATGGAAAATCTCGCGCGAAATATTTGACTGAACAAGCGACGGCTTCCACCATAAAGATCGTCAAATGCGATCATGTGGTCGCCCGATTTCAAAAGGGAAAGGAGCAAGGTGGTTTCCGCTGCCAACCCGGAGGAGAAAGCCAGGCCATATTTGGCTCCCTCCAGCGCCGCAAGCCGCTTCTCCAGAGCATTCCGTGTCGGATTGCCGCTTCGGCCATATTCGTAACCGGCGGTAGGTTCTTCAACCATCCGGCGGGCATAAGTGCTGGCCAGGTGAATGGGTATTGCCACATCCCCGGTTCCGCCTTCCTTCAGGTTGGGTTCTTCTCCCACATGGATGGCACGTGTCTCGAATTTCATGTTTTTCTCCAAGTATATTCTGTGTTTTAAATTTGAAATACTGGTCGATGGCGTGCTGAAGAATTAGAGTAGAAATAATTGTGAATCAATGCAAGAACATTATCGTAATGCCCGGATCTCGGTTTTCATCATTCCATCGCAGCACCCGTTAAGATCATAATACAACACTGTTGCTCCACAACTCCGATCCTTCATTAGTAATATTGGACCCATTTTTTGCCGAACCATTCCTTCCAAAGAAATGAGCAGACTTCTCCTACTCTGCAAATCCCTGTTTTTTCATCCAGTCATCGCTGTACACCTTGCTGATGTAGCGTGAACCGGAGTCGGGCAGTACCACAACAATATCTTTCGGTTCATCCAATTTTTGGGCAATCTGAAGCGCTCCCCACACCGCCGCACCGCTGGAACCGCCCGCGAAAATACCTTCTTCGCGCGCCAACCGCCGCGTCATCAGGAACGAATCCCGGTCGTTGGTCTGTATCATGTCGTCAACAATATTGAAATCTACTGCTTTCACCAGATAATCTTCGCCGATGCCTTCCACTTTGTAAACGTGCGGTTCTGCTAATTTCCCGGTTTTGAAATATGGGTGGAAAACCGATCCTTTGGGATCAACCGCAATCACTTTAATATTGGGATTTTTTTCTTTGAGAAATCTGCCCGCGCCACTCATTGTGCCGCCGGTGCCGATGCCCGCGACAAAGATGTCCAACTGGCCTTCGGTCTGTTTCCAGATTTCCGGGCCGGTGGTCTTGTAGTGCGCTTCAATGTTCATCGGATTATTATATTGATCGGGATAAAAAGCGCCCGGGATTTCCGATGCAATTCGCCTGGCGACGCTGTAATAGCTTTCCGGGGAGTCAGCCGGTACGTTGGTGGGGGTCACCACAACCTCGGCACCGAACGCTCTCATCAGGTCGCGCTTCTCATCACTCATCTTGTCCGGCATGGTGATGATGCAGCGGTATCCTTTGACGGCGGCAATCATGGCCAATGCTGCTCCGGTATTCCCTGATGAATTTTCCACAATCGTTCCGCCGGGTTTCAGCAATCCCTTTCTTTCTGCATCTTCGATCATATATTGCGCCATACGGTCTTTGATACTTCCTGCCGGGTTCAGATACTCCAGCTTGGCAAATATATTGACCTTGAGTCCCTTCGTTAGTCGCTTGAGTCTTATCAGGGGGGTGTTGCCAATGGCGCAGTCGATACTCTCACAGTAATTCATGATTTAAATCCCGTTTTTTGTTTCAGTGTTACATTTTGCCGGAAAAGAAAGTTCCGGCATTTCAGGCGCCGGATTTTGTCAGGAAATAGAAATTGTGGAATGCAAATGATGAAATGCGAAACATCCCCCAATGGGAATAAATCCATCTACGATTGTGAAGCGAGATTAGATTTTCCAGCGATTGGCACCTTGTGCAGCTGCAACGGATCATCGGATTTTTATGCTAATACAAAAAGAATGCGCGCTGCAGACTGCGGCTACTGAATAATTCCCAATCCGTAAACTGTAACGCGCATTAACGTCGGGTTCTATTCACTTCCGGATTTTTCGTTCAGGCGGCGCTGCAATGCGATGCCAGTTCCCAGAACGATCAGGACAGCCCCCAGCCATAGCACATTCATGAATGGTTTTTTGCTGATTTCAACGATAAGCTGCTCGGTCGGTGCATCTGCTGCAGATTCGGTCGTGGCGAAGGACTTAAGGACCAGCTCCACGCTCCCTTCATCAGCATTTATTTGCGAAAGTATCACCGTGGGATGGGTGCCGTCATTTCCGGCTTTTACCGGCAAGTTCACCGGTTCCGATTCCCGATAATCTCCTTTAAAAACCATTGCCGGGGCTACGGTAAAGGTATTCCCGTGCACCGTAATATCCAGAATGGCTGCGACTTTCATCCCAGTCCCGTCCGAATGGCTTCCCATTTCAAATCTTTCGAACTGTATCAGGTAGCCACCAACCTGCTGCTTTTCTCCTTTTTTGAGGACAATTGTTGAACCGGAATTCACGCCAGCGATCTGTTTTCTCTCCAGGGGAGAAATGTAGAGATCCTGCAGGACTCCGCGTTCTACGTATGGCTCGTGCATCATGCCCTGGCTGTACCGGCTGAAATAGAGGCGGGGAGTGGCGGTATATTCAGAATTTCCACTCGAAACCTGAATATTGATGATGTCTTTGTGATCGCTTTGGTGCGTCACGCCTTTGTAAAGGAATTGGTGTCCCAAGACAGTTAACGGCTTATCGGGATTAAGAGCCACTATTTCCTTCTTGGCGAAGGTTCCGGATACTACTATTCCGACAAACATCATCCCAAGGCCGAGATGCGCAAGCGGGGCTCCGGTGTTTTGCCAGCTATTTCTCCATTTCTGGAATAACACTATCCCATTGGTGGCAAAAGCAAAAACCGCGCTGCCGATAAATAGAACCAGTGAGAATGAATGTAAGCCCATGTAAAAAGCAGATGCCATTGAAATAACGGCCAGGGTTCCCGGAATCAACAGCTTTCGCAGCAAGTTACCGTTCTTCTTTGTCCACATGAGAAATGGTACAATGCCAAGAATGAAAGCCATCGCAATTCCAAAAGGCAAATTTACCTTATTATAATACGAAATATGCACTTGAGAAGGATTCCCCAAAATACCGGTGAGTATAGGGGATGATGTTCCCAAAAACGTGAACAGTGCCGACCCCAGGAAAAGGTAGAGACTGAGGATCAATCCATTTTCCCGGTTAATAGTGGTTATTTTGTTTGGAGTGGAAGGAATTTCCTTCAAACGTTTGAGAAATAATCCAAGCCCCGGGACTAATATGGCGAGCAGGAAGAGAATAAGGAAGGCGTTAATGCCCAGGTTTTGAAAGGAGTGAACCGAAAAGTCGGAGAGCACACCGCTGCGGGTTAGAAAAGTAGCATAAATAACAAGCACAAAAGTAATTATGGCCAGCAGCAAATTAGTGCGTTTCAGGAGTTTCTGGGTGCGCTCTACCACCAGGCCGTGCAGGAGTGCAAGGGAGGTCAGCCACGGGATGAGTGAGGAGTTTTCAACCGGATCCCAGCCCCAGTATCCACCCCATCCCAGAACTTCATATGCCCAAAAAGCACCGATGATGATTCCGGCGCCCAAAGTGACGGCAGTAAAGAGTGTCCACGGTAGTGCTTGCGAAATCCATTTGTCATATTGGCGCTTCACCAGTGCTGCAAGGGCAATTAACAAGGGAAATGTTGCGGCGGCGTAGCCCAGAAACAGAATCGGCGGATGAATGACCATCCAAAAATTTTGCAGCAAGGGATTAAGACCTGCTCCTTCTGCCGGCGCTTGCGGCAGCAGGCTAAAAGGACTTGCCTTAATTAAGATCAGAAGAAAAAAGCCCTGCACGATGTTGAAAAAAAACATGCCCCATCCTTCATATTGCCTGGCCGTCTTTAGAAAAACAATGCCGAGGAGCGCAGTGAAAAGTGCCCAGAGAAGAAAGGAGCCTTCTTGCCCTGCCCAAAACGCCGAGAGCAACAAACCTAATGGAAGATCGGAAGATGAGTAACGATAGACATACTCGACCTGGAATTGGTGCGTTAGCAGCAAATAAAAAAGCTCAATCGAGGCAAGAATAACAAAAAATGTCATTATCCAAAAACCAAGCCTGGCTAATTTGAGACTGGTTGTGCTGCTTATCTTTTGTGCCGCCTTTCCTGGTGTTTCATTCGAACCGATCTCAGCCTTAAAATAATACCAGGCGGAGAACAACGTGGCTGCCAGCGCCAGCCAGATAAATGCCATTCCAGGTTCCATAAAATATCCTCTTTATCTTGATCCAAATTATTTTTCATTTCAGGTCGCACTCTTCGAAGCAACTAAAATCGAAAAGGTCGTTATTTAATCTAATTGTCTTCTCCAGGCAAGTATTTTTGTTAAAAATTGTTCAAATATGTTTTTGCTCTATGAATTATGGGTTTCAGCTTGGGATAGTAATTGTGGAAGGTAACGAATATTTCATTCCTCTGCCATTTCAAAATCAGGAATGAATTTTTGAAAACGGCGTTTTTGTTATAAAACGCGCCAGTTGTGAGCTTGCGCGTTGGGGATATTCGGTGGATATTGAAAGAGCGACTATGTCAATGATCGGCCGCCATCGACTTTGATGATGGTACCAGTAATAAAATCGCTTCCCTCGATGATAAAGTTTACTGTGTTTGCAATATCCTGCGGATCACCGATTCGTCTTAGCGGAGTTTTTTCGAGCAGCATTCTTTCTTCATCTTCATCATAGTTTTCGGCTAACAAGATTGTACCAGGTGCAATCGCATTAACTGTGACATGCGGCGCCATCGCCTTTGCTAAACCTTTTGTCAATGCAACTACGCCCGCTTTCGAAACACAGTACGGAATGTATCCTGGCCACACGGTTTCTGCCGACACATCCGCTATATTTATGATTTTTCCGGATTTGTGTTTAAGCATCAAGTCCCCGATTACCTGGCAGCCCAGGAATGTTCCCTTGAGATTCACGTCGAGAAAACTATCCCAGTCCTGATCTGTGATTTCGGGAAGCGGAGTTCGGTAGAAGATGGCGGCGTTATTGACAAGCACATCGATCTTTCCCCATTTTTTCATTGTTAGATCCCGCATTCGCATCCAATCCGAACGGCTGCTTATGTCTCCCTGAACGGCAATTGATTCAGCACCCATGTCACGGATTTGTGCTGCGATTCCTTCTGCTTTTTCTTCTTCGGAATAATAATGAATGACTACCTTTGCCCGACGCCGGGCAAGTGTCAAAGCAATAACGCTCCCCACACGGTGCGAACTACCGGTGATGAGAATAACGGAATCCTGGATATTCATGGTATTTTCTCCCAATTCTTTCACAGATAAAACTCATTGGTGTACGAGGCTCATAGATATGATTGCAATAAATACAATATGCTACAGATTGTAGTATGTTTTAGAAATATTTGCTATTATTTTGTGTCCCGGAATAAATTTAGCTCGGATTTTAAATGATTAGTACTCTAAATAATTATCTCCAACGTCGAATGCAAATTGAGAATGTGGAAGAAGTGACCCTGATAACTGCTGCTCAATGGTTGGATGAAGCTAATATTTTAAAGAATTCTTCTACCAGTCCAGGATATTCCCTCCGCCGTCATGTTCATAGGGGGAATATATTCGGCGCATACCGAAAAAACAATTATTTTTGGTACATTAAGCGTTTACCGAATTATGCCGATGTAATCGCT
>CAZUZS010000097.1:0-13375 GCA_964624795.1 uncultured Calditrichaceae bacterium | reverse complement strand
GATTGCAAAGCCAGTCGCCGACAGGCAGCATAAGGAAGCGTTGCTTGCCAGGGGCCGATTTCTCCTTTCCGGAATTCTAAAGAACCCCAATGGCCGGTGATAATAAGCGATTGCATTTCCCTCCCTCGTCCGTTATTTTTGGCGCACTTTATTATCGGGTATGATGTTATGCCAAAATTTTATAAATCGGGTCTGCGTTTTGAATGCACTTCGTGCGGGGAGTGCTGCAGTCTACCCGATGGCAGGGTTGAGGTAACCCAGAATGAGGCAACTGAAATTGCCGCCTTCCTGAATTTGAAATTCGACGATTTTGTTGAAAAATATTGTATTAGTGGCAAAAACGGCCTGGAGTTGAAAGATAACGAACAAAAAGGCTGCATATTTCTCCTGAACAAGCGCTGCACCATCTATTCTGCCCGTCCCCTGCAATGCAAAACCTTTCCGTTTTGGCCGGAAAATATTAAAGCTGCACAGCGCTGGGAACAGGTCAAAACCTACTGCTCCGGAATCGACCAGGGGCGATTGTATTCGGCTGAAGAGATCCGCGAGATTGTCAGGCAACAGAAAGAACGGGATCGGCAGAGAATTCTTTCCGGTTTTACAGACCTGCTTGAAGAATAAAGTCAAAATCACCCAACCGTTGATTTTTTTCATTCGCCCCTTTAAATTCAATCAGTAAAATGAGCGAGGCACACCGGATGATCGAAAAGCTCTTTCACCTTCAGGAAAATAGTACCACCGCAAAAACAGAAATTATTGCCGGTGTTACAACCTTCATGACCATGGCGTACATCATTTTTGTCAACCCGTCCATTTTATCGCAAACCGGAATGGATTTTGGCGCAGTAATGGTTGCCACAGTTGTTGGGTCAGCGCTGGCCACGCTGGTAATGGGACTTTGGGTCAACTACCCGTTTGCGCTGGCGCCTGGCATGGGCCTGAACGCCTACTTCACCTACTCCGTGGTCCTGGGAATGGGCTACACCTGGCAGGTGGCGCTGGGCGCGGTATTTATCTCCGGCTTTCTATTCCTTTTGCTAACCTTGTTCAAGATACGCCAGCTTATTGTGGAGGCTATCCCCGACGCGTTGAAGGTTTCCACCGCCGCCGGCATCGGCCTGTTTATCGCATTTATCGGTCTGCAAAATGCAAAGCTGGTAGTAAACCAGGATGTCACATTGGTGACAATGGGCAATTTTACTTCCTCCGATGCGCTGCTTACCCTATTTGGTGTAACGGTGATTGCGGTGCTGATGGCGTTGAAAGTCCGTGGTGCCATTCTCTTCGGCATCCTGGCGAACTGGTTCATCGGCCTGATTTTCGGCCTGGTACAATATCAGGGAATATTCAGCCTGCCGCCCGATCCCTCACCTACTTTTCTTCAACTGGACATCGCTGGTGCATTAAACGAAGGGTTGCTCACAATCATTTTTGCATTCTTTTTTGTCGATCTCTTTGACTCTACCGGAACGCTGGTGGGTGTTGCAGAGCAAGCCGGCTATATCAAACCGAACGGTGATTTTCCGAAAGTGGACCGCGCCCTTACCACGGATGCGGCGGGCACCATGGTCGGCGCAGCAATGGGAACCTCCACAATTACTGCCTACATAGAGAGCGCGGCGGGTGTGGCCGCCGGCGGCAAAACCGGGCTTACGGCGGTTACCGTTGCTGTCCTGTTCATTTTAAGCCTTTTTATATCGCCTCTGGCGAAATCAATACCGGCGTTCGCAACCGCGCCGGCCCTCATTGTGGTCGGTTCCCTGATGCTCAAACAGCTCACAAAAATAAACTGGGATGACTTCTCAGAGGTAATACCTGCTTTTGCCGTGATGATCTTCATGCCCCTCACTTACAGTATTGCTAACGGAATCGCGATCGGTTTCATTCTCTATCCCATCATTAAAGGTTTTTCCGGAAAATATAAAGAAGTCCATTGGTTGAGCTGGATTTTGTGCGCACTGTTCCTCTTCCGTTTTTTCTTTTTATCTTTCTAAATTTATGGAGTTGGAATGCGTTTTTATTTTTTATCTCCTATATTATATGTGCTGCTTTTCCTGCAATGCCTCCATTCGGAAAATGGGGTCGACCTGAATCTGCAATTGCATTACGATATACGGCGTGACTTTCCGACGGCAACCCAGGAATTTTTCGCCACCGACAACCTCGGTTACACTTTCTCTTTTATAGATGTGAATTTCGATCACAATGTTAAAGCCGGAGGCGCCAGCGATTTCTATTTTGAATTGCTGCGTTATTTTGAAATCATGAAATGGAATTCCAGGAAGATTTACTTAACAATTCAATATAATGACGGAAGTGCCCCCATAACGCGGGTGTGGCTGGCGGGGCTGAATGTTGGCGATATTCATCTCGGACCTTTCAATATTTCAAATGAAATTCTGCTGAAAAAAGACTACCGGCTAAATCCCGAATGGCAATATACCGTCGTGTGGTACGGCAAGCTTCTGAACGGGAAACTGGTGCTGAACGGGTACCTGGATTTCTGGGAAAATGATGTGAATAATCCCAATTGGCCGAATGACACCGAGATTGCCCGCAGTCGCTTTTCGCTTCAAGCCGAGCCGCAGGTGGGCTGGTTACTTACGCCGCACTGGAAGATCGGCAGCGAAGTGGAAATAGGTCGCGGATTTATTGGCAGCGTAACCGGAAAATTATTCCTGACGGAAAAATACGTGCATGATAAATGGTATATATTGCCAACAGCTTTTATTCAATACAATTTTTGACATGATTCAATTAAAAAGTGGGAAATGAGAATATGAATTCGCTAATAAAAGAAATTGTGGGTAACAGGCCGGTAATAACCGACGGCGCTTGGGGAACGATGTTGCAAGGCTACGGGCTTTCTCCGGGCGAATGCCCGGATGGCTGGAATCTGACGCACCCGGAACAGGTGGAGAAAATTGCCCGCGCGTATGTGGAGGCGGGAAGCCGGATCATCCTTACCAATACATTCCGCAGCAACCGAATCTCCCTTGCCGGCTACGGGCTGGATGAAAAAACAGCAGAAATAAACAGAGCCGGAGTCAAATTATCGAAAAAGGCAGCAGGAAACAGGGCGATGGTCTTTGGTTCAATTGGTCCCAGCGGGAAGATGTTGATGACCGGCGAGGTGACAGAAGAAGAGCTGAGTCGGGCATTCGAAGAGCAGGCGCTGGCAATGGCTGAAGCCGGAGCAGATGGGATCGTGCTGGAAACCATGTCGGATTTGACAGAGATAAAATTGGCAGCCGCCGCCGCAAAGAAAAGCGGCTTGCCGGTAATTGGAAGCATGGTATTCGATTCCGGAAAGAATAAGGATCACACCATGATGGGCGTGTCGGTGGAAGAAGCGGCAAAGGAATTGACTTCAGCCGGAGTGGATGTCGTTGGTGCTAACTGCGGACAGGGAATCGAAGGTTTTCTTGAGATCTGTTCCAGGCTGCGGAAAAGTACGCATCTGCCGGTTTGGATAAAGCCAAATGCCGGTTTGCCGGAATTTGTGGATGGCCGGATAGTCTATAAAATGAATCCCGAGGAATTTGCCGGGTATATTCCCGATCTTGTGGAGCGGGGAGCCGATTTTGTCGGAGGATGCTGCGGAACAACTCCGGAATTTATCATTGCCATAAAAAATAAGCTGCACAAGGAAAAGTGAAATTCAAAAGAATAAAGATCCGTGAAAATGACGAGGATGGAAACGAGGCGAAATCCAAAGGGAAAAAGTGGCAGTATTGCAAAGATTTGTGAGGCTGCAAATTCTGACCAATTATCGGAAGAAATTAAATCTTGACATTTAACCATATTTATAATATAATAGGTCCAACAGATGGTTCTAAGATGACCGAATAGTGGCAGTGACTTAAAATGATGAAACAGAAACCGATAAAATTTTTCATGCCTTTTTAAAGCAGGTTTTTTTTATGCACGAATGTTAACGATAACATCAGTAATTAAATAATCTAATCCAAAAAATGTGTATAATATTCAACGGAGAAATGATGCACACCGGAAAATCTATTTTTTTTCTCCTGCTTCTTGTAATTCCAGTTGTATTTAGTTGCGGACATACCCGGAACCTTACTATTGGTTATTTGATTCTGCCGGGGAATTTGACATCCGAGGACAGTCTGGCGACTCAATGGTTGCGAGGTTCGGATAACTTCCAATTCGCACCGGTCAGATCCGATAATACTTCGGCAAACCTCGAGAAGGTTGACATTTTATGGGTACACATAACGGATTCACTTCGGTACCGGGAGTGGACGACGCATCAGGATGTTATGGATGAGATAGCAGCATTTTACAGGCAAGGTGGCAGGGTGCTGTTTACGGATTATGCGGCATTGCTACCGCACAAGCTTGGTATCGAAACCCAGCAGCCTGAAGTTCATGTTTTGGATATCAAAGATGACTGGCTGTTTGACAAAAAGGGATTTCAGAGTTTCCGCGGCCATCCTGTGTTTACGGGCCTGTTCGGCGGCGCCTTCATCTGGGATGCATATCAGGATCATAAAATGCCGACCATCGGCTTTTTTGAGGATAAATTCCCGCAGCAGGGAAAAGTCGTAGGGACTGAAAAATCATACATCAAGATTCATGGGGACAACAAGTTGCTGCTTGAATATGGTGAAGATAGCGGGAAAGCTATCTCCGCCGGCGGATTCATTTATTTTGGTATGAGGAACAGGTTGGATTATAAAATGAAGAAATTCCTCTCCAATTGTTTTCTGTATCTTGGAGACAGGATTCAATCCAAGCCTGTTACCTACTGGCGGCAATACGATCACCAGCCGAAGAAGTTCACTGTTAAGACCGCGGCAGCTCCTGTGTCCCAGGTGCGTACATTACAAATTCCGGAAAATCCGGAGCTGCAAATAACCAGGCGCAGCGCGGAGGATGCTTCCTATGATGTGGAAGGCCGCCGTGCGCTGATTATGGGCAAAGAGAAGGGTGGTATTGAAGAATTGTGGGTGCATCCTTTCCGGGTATTGCGGGATTACCAGGCCGGCATCATCGTGGGCGACTCGGTAGCCTGGTTAAAAAATATGCCGGTGTCTATTGAGGTGCTGCCGGAATCGTTTGTCCGGACCTATCAAACTCCGTTGGGCGAGTTACAGGAAATCGTCCTCCCGGCCCTCCGGAAGGCGGGCGGGATCGTGCACTACCGCGCAGCCGGTAATCAGCCGATGAAGCTGGTCGTCAAATTTCGTAGTGATTTAAGGTGGATGTGGCCTTATGATGAAAAAGCAATCGGGGACGTCTGGTACGGGTATGATGATGGGTTGAATGCCCTCCACTTGAAAGATTCGGCGGGAGATTTCTATTGTATTATGGGTGGAGACACCAAGCCGGCCGCTCATCTCTCCGGCCAATATAGCGATATTATGTGGGACAAAAACGGATTCAGGGGGGAATCTACCGATCTGAACCAGGCTTATCACGCGACAGAATTCAGTCTCGACGACCGGGACAATTACATCCTTAATTTTGTTATGGTGGGCACGGACAATGGCAAACAGGAAGCTTTGCAGCAATATCGCGACCTGATGGCTGATCCGCAGGCGGTGTATGCTGAGGCGCAGGACCATTTCGTGCGCTTGCTGCACAATGCGCTCACAATAGAGTCACCCGATAAGGAATTCAACAACCTGTGGAAGTGGGCAGTTGTGGGTACCGACCGATTTCTGGTGGAAACCCCAAAGTTGGGAAAAGCACTTGTTGCCGGCTACTCCACCACGGCGCATGGGTGGGACGGCGCCCAGAAAATTAGCGGGCGGCCCGGTTATGCGTGGTATTTTGGGCGCGATTCGGAATGGTCATCGTTTGCCATTGACGACTATGGGGATTTCAAACTGGTGCGGCGGCAGTTGCAGTTTCTGCAGAAGTTCCAGGATCTCTCCGGTAAGATATTTCATGAAATATCAACAAGCGGCGTGGTCCATTATGATGCTTCCGACGCAACACCGCTCTACATCATTCTTGCAGCTCATTATTTGAGAGCCTCCGGCGATGTCGATTTTATCCGAGAAAGCTGGCCGCATATAAGAAAGGCAATGGATTTTCTTTATTCCACAGATACCGACGGGGATAAATTGATTGAAAATACCAATGTGGGTCACGGCTGGGTTGAGGGGGGTAAACTGTGGGGTGCCCACACAACCTTCTACCTGGCGGGTTTGTGGGCGAAGGCACTGGAAGATGCCGCCTACATGGCCAAATTTGTCGATCAGGGCGATCTGGCCTCTGCGTATAGCAGCGACGCCAAGGTTGTCAGGGATATTGTACGAAAAGATTTCTGGAACCAAAAGACTCGTTTTTACAATTACGGAAAAATGCCGGATGGCAGTTATAACGAGGAACGAACAGCTTTGCCGGCTGTGGTAATGTATTTCGACTTGCTGGACAGCAACCGGGTTTCCAACATGCTGGATGAATATGCCAGCGACGGATTCTCTTCCGATTGGGGCGTTCGCATTGTCAGCACAAGCTCACCGCTATTCAGCCCGCAGGGCTATCATTATGGCAGCATCTGGCCTTTGTTCACCGGGTGGACCGCTTTGGCTGAATACAATTACGGGAATTCTGTTCAGGGGTTCATGCATATGTCAGATAATATGTACATCAAAAATTATTGGGCGAAAGGTTTTGTGGAAGAGGTAATGAATGGAGCCGTCTATAAACCATCAGGAGTTTGTTCGCATCAGTGCTGGTCCGAAACGAATGTCCTGCACCCGGGCATCCGCGGGATGGTTGGATGGCAGCCTGATGCGCCGGAACTTAGCGCGACTCTGGCACCCCGTTTTCCGCTTAGCTGGGATTCCGTTAACGTGCATAACCTTCGGGCGGGAGGATCTGTCATCGATTTCAGGATGGAGCAATCGCCCAACGAAACCCGCTACACTTTTACGCTGAAAGAGGGGCCTTCGCTCAAGCTTAATTTTGCCCCCGGACTGATGAACGGAATGGAAATTACATCCGCCGTTTTGGATAACAACAATGCAACGGTCTCATCAACGGTTCGTCGCGGTGCTCTTGAAACAGCGATTCCGATCGATGTCAGCAAAATTCATGAATTGGTGATTCGGCATAAAAAAGGTATCGGTATGATTCCTGAAACACCTCGTCCTGAACCGGGCGCTACTTCCCAGGGGTACAGGATTATCCGGTCTTCCCTGAAAGGCAATCGCTACACGGTGGTTTTGGAAGGAAAGGCCGCAACCGGTCATAATTTCCGGCTGCGCAACTTCTGGAAGGGCATTGAAAATACGGAGAGTGCGGAAATTATCAGCCAGGATCCCGGTGGATATGTTACATTTCATGTGGAATTCCCAAAATCATCGGAAGCGTTTGTTCAAAAGACCGTTTCCTTTGGACTGAAGTAGAGGGCAAAATGCATATTGGTCAGGCATAATTCCGAAGCCCGACGGCAGGCTCCGGGATCATTGACGTGACTTTTACGGATAGGTAAATATCGGGAAAGGCTGGATTAGCCGACGAAAGCTTGCTCGCATGGAAATCGGGGCAATAGGAGGGATTTGGATGCTGGAAATCCCGGATGATGCAGAAAAGGAATTTTGAGAGGCCGGCAATAATGGTCAACGAAATACAAATTTTCGGATCGATAATTTTCGGAACTCAATGCTGAATTTAAGGAGATAAACTACGAACATCCAAGCATGGGAGGAATGAAAACAAAGTGTCAAAACGTGTTACTGCGAAGGAAATTGCCCGTGAGTTGGGCATTTCGACTATGACTGTTTCCCGGGCGCTTAATGACCGCCCAAATGTTGACCGCGAAACCAAGCAACGTGTGCTCGAAAGGGCAAGGCAGTTAGGCTATATTCCGAACCATATTGCCAAGAGCCTGGTGTTGCGCAGGACAAACACCATAGGGGTTGTGGTTCCTGAAATCACGCACTCATTTTTTCCGGAGGTGGTAAGAGGGATCGAAGAGATCAGTTACAATGCAGGCTATCACCTAATTCTCACACATTCCGCCGAGGATGCCAAAAGGGAGAGGGATGCCATACAAACCCTTGCCTCCAAGCAGGTAGATGGAATTCTCATATCAACCGCGCAAACCGTGGAAGATTTTAGCGTTTACGAGAGTATTCTCCACCGGAAACTGCCGCTTGTGTTTTATGACCGCTGCGTTAAAGGGATCGGTGCCAATTGCGTGAGCATCGACGATGAAGAAAGTGCCACATTGGTCACTGAACACCTAATCCAGCACGGCTACAGTCCGATAGCTCACATTAGCGGGCCGCAACGGGTGCAGATAAGTGCTGCCCGGCTCCAGGGTTTTTTAGGGGCCCTGCAAAAGCAAAATGTCGAGATTTGCGACGGGTTGATTGTGGAAGGAGGCTTTCATGAACAGGATGGTTACTTGGCTATGCTTGCTTTGCTGGATTTGCCCGAAGCGCAGCGGCCGCGAGCCGTGGTTGCAGTGAACGATCCGGCAGCTTTCGGAGCTATGAAGGCCATTAATGAAAGGGGATTGCGGATTCCACATGATGTGGCAATCGTTGGTTTCTCCGACGATATCCGCGCTGAACTTATGAAAACCCCGCTCACGACCATCAGGCAAAATGCCTATGAAGTGGGGCGGGCAGCGGCCACGAAACTATTGGAATTGATGAAGGAAACGGTGACCACGGTGGAAGAAATTGTTATCAAGGGGGAGTTGGTTGTCCGCAATTCCTGCGGATGCAACGCATGAGGACGATAGCATGAGAGAGGGAGGAATTGCGCAATTCTATAAAAAATTGCATTTAAAGATTTTTTCCTTGACTTTATTATGTGAATCATTTAAAATAACAGTGGCTATGTTAGCGATAACATGAGAGGATGCTTAAAGAACTAAATTTACTATATTCTTCATATAAAGCTTGCCGATTTGGCTTCTTTTTTTAGCCGGGTGATGTTAGCGATAACATCCATGTTGAACCAAACAAAATTGAATTCTTGAGTTTATTACGGAGCAATCTGTAATTAAGGAGGAACACCTTGACATACTTCGGGATTTTTCTGCCACCGCAGGACGAGGGATGCGCCCGGAAAAATGAGGCAAAATTGAAGGTTGAGATATGCCTCCAGTCCGGAATTTTGGATCGGTGAGGATATCTGGTGTACGGTTCGGTTGAAATATAGTGGCACATTAACTTATCTGGAAATTAGATTGGTATCATGCAGGGCAATGGCATAAGAAAATATGAGAAGGACGGGCTGATACATCTGCTCCTGGAAAATGAATTTATTCGCAGCGAATTTTTGCCTGAAATTGGCGGAAAGATGATAGCGTTGATATACAAAAAAACGGGACGTCAATATTTGCTGGAACCGCAAAATTCCGGCGGCGCGTATCGCCACGCCGGGCATGGTGCGAATTTTGAGGAATTTGATACCAGTGGATTTGACGAGTGCTTCCCCACAATTGCAGCTTCCGAACATCCGTTGCTCAAAAATGGCAATAACGGCACTCATCTGTCTTTTCCTGATCATGGCGAGCTGTGGTCCATGCCGTGGGGGTACGATCTGACAGGCGATGGTATCTCCATGGCGATCGACGGTGTTAATTTTCAATATCGTTTGGAAAAACATATCGCGTTAAGAGAAAATCATCTCATCATCAATTACAATTTGACCAACCTCTCGGAACATTCTTTCTCCTATCTCTGGTCGGCCCATCCTTTGCTGAAGGTCGCTCCCGGTGCACAGCTTATCTTAGGCGACCGGGTAGAAAGCGTGTTCCTGAACTGGGGCTCGGACAAAAGCCTGGGAGAGTTTGGGGCGAATCTTGATTGGCCACACTTATCCAACGTCAATAAGAATGTTGATTATTCTGTTGTTCAGCAAAGACAATTTGGCGAAGCCATCAAGTGTTTTACCGGCAAATTAACAAAGGGTTACGCCGGGATTTATCATACTGATACGGATGAGTCAATGTTTTTCCATTTTGATACAAAACAGAATCCTTATCTGGGAATTTGGCTTTGCTACGGCGGATGGCCCGTGGAAAGCCCCGAGAAACATTTAACGGTAGCGCTTGAGCCGGCCAGCGGGCGGCCGGATTCCCTGAATGAGGCAATTCTTCGTAATGAATATTCTGAGATAGGGGCAGGGGCCCAGAAAACCTGGCAGTTAAAAATCAGCTTGTGGAAAGGCCGGCCGGATCTTCTTATCGGCGCCTGAAGCAAATAGCAACAACCTATAGGAGAACTATGGAAGCTATCGGACTGTCGTTCATCGATTGGATCATTATCGCGATCTACTTTGTGTTTGTGCTGAGTATCGGTTTTTACCTTAGAAAATTTACAAAAAACGATGAGGATTTTTTCCTCGCAGGGCGCAGGAACAGTTCCTGGGTGGCTGGGCTTGCATTCCTTTCCGCCAACCTGGGCGCGCTGGAACTGCTGGGAATGACCGGGAACACCTTCAAATACGGGATGTATGTGGCCCATTTTTATTGGATTGGCGCCATCCCGGCGATGCTGTTTCTAGCCATCTACATGATGCCATTCTATTATAGCAGTAAGATCAAATCTGTGCCGGGTTATCTGAAGCTGAGGTTCGATGAAAAGACCCGGGTACTGAATGGGATCGCCTTTGGCATCATGACAGTTCTTGTGTCGGGGATTAATCTCTATGCCATGGCGCTTGTGCTCCACACCTTTCTTGGCTGGAATTGGGATGTCAGTATGTGGGCATCCGCGGCGACGGTGGCGGTTTACGTAACCCTGAGCGGCCTGATGTCGGCAATATTCACTGAGATACTCCAATTTTTTCTAATCTGGTTCGGGCTTTTTCTGGTCACCGTCCTGGGGATTGTGGAGATCGGGAGCGTCCAGGAGATATTCAGCCGTATCCCCGAAGCATATTCAGCGCTCTGGTCCACTTCTGCCGATGCTTCCCAAAATGGAATGCTGGTAACCTGGGGAGGGATTGTACTGGGATTGGGATTTGTACTCTCCTTCGGGTACTGGACTACGGATTTTCTGGTGGTGCAGCGTGCCTTTTCCGCTAAGGATATGCGTTCGGCCCGCATGACGCCGGTTATCGCGTCGTTTTTCAAGATGGCGCTTCCTTTTATTGTAATTTTGGGCGGACTCATAGCCCTGGTTCTGTCGAAAGATCCTAATAGCGGATTTGCGCTTCTAACAGACAATGGCAAGGTCAATTACGATTCGGCACTTCCCATGTTGATTGCCCGGTATTACCCGACTGGTCTGATTGGTTTGGGCGTCACCGCTTTGTTGGCGGGATTTATGGCCGGACAGGCTGGAAATATAAGCGCTTTCAACACCGTTTGGACTTACGACATTTATCAATCCGTGATTAACAAGAAGGCTTCATCCGAACATCTGCTGTGGATGGGGCGCGTTGCAACGATTGTCGGTATTCTTATTAGCATTGTCACCGCTTACTGGGCCAAGAGCATGCCCACTATCATGGATTACATGCAAGCAATATTTTCCTGGGTAAATGCGCCTTTATTTGCAACAATGTTGCTGGGTATGTTCGTAAAGTGGATAACCCCCAACGGTGCTTTCTGGGGGCTCCTTGCCGGCATGGGTTCTTCTTTTACCATGTTCCTGCTAGTCAAATATGAGGTTCTCAGCAAAGGCGTTATCACCATGTCGAATGTTGCAAGCGATATGGCGGCTAATTTCTGGAGGGCTTGGTGGGCCTGGCTCATCTGCTTTGGCGTCACCATCATAGTTAGCTTGTTTACAAAGAAGAAACCGGAGAATGAGTTGGTGGGATTGGTAAAGGGTTTGACAAAAGAAACCATCGGCCAGCCGGTGCCGCTCCAAAAGAAGCCTGAATTCTGGGCGGCTATCTCGTTTGTCATACTAATCGCACTCAACATTTATTTTTGGTAACCGGAGAGGAATTTGATATGGTGGAAGAGATGAAACAGATGAAACCGATCTGGTATTTTGTAGGCCTCACGCTGCTGTTAATGGGTGGAATTATCTTTTTAGCGGGTCTTTATCACCTGATCGTTGGAACCCAGCGACACGAGGTGCTGGCGCAGCTCTATCCCGATGTATGGTGGGGTGGAATAATGCTGGTAATTGGTTTTGTATTCTTTTGGACCAGTCGTAAGGCAAAGGTTTGAGAAGGAAGAAACACTTCAAAGGACGAGAGAATGATTCGTTTTATTAGCAAAAGATTTAGGGAAGTATTTGATGGGGAACCGCTCCTGGTGCGCTCGCCAGGACGGGTAAATCTGATTGGAGAGCATACTGACTATAACGAGGGCTATGTGCTGCCCGCTGCAATAGATAAAGCCATTTATTTTGCCGTTTCTCCGAGGAACGATCAAAAATGCCATATGGTTGCCAACGATTTACGCGATTCGCATACATGCGATGTGGCAAATCTGGTAAAGTCTCCGAAAGGCTGGCCGAACTACCTGATGGGGGTGGTCGATCAGTTGCAACGAAACGGATTTACCGTTCCGGGGTTTAACTGTGTGTTCGGCGGTGATATTCCAATCGCAGCCGGATTATCCTCCTCTGCTGCTATAGAAGCCGGTTTGGCCTTTGCACTGAATGAACTTTTCCATTTCGATATTGATAAGTTAACGCTGGTTCAACTTGCACAAAAAGCCGAAAACGAATTCGTTGGAGTCCAGTGCGGTATTATGGATCAACTCATTAATATCTATGGGCAGGAAAAGCAGGTACTTAAACTGGACTGCCGTTCCCTGGAACATGAGTATTTCCCGTTCGAGCGGGATGATCTTCGAATAGTATTATGCGATTCGCAGGTGCAGAGGGAATTGGCGACATCGGAATACAACCTGAGACGATTCCAGTGCGAGGAAGGAGTGAGATTGCTTCAGGAATTGGTCCCCGGCCTTCGCACCCTACGGGATGTTGACCCGGAACTCCTGGAGGAGCACCGGGGCGCTATGAACCCGGAAATATACAAACGGTGCAAATATGTCACAGAAGAAAACCAACGGGTTCTTTCGGCATGCGAGGATCTGGCGAAAGGTGATTTCTCCGCATTTGGAAGACGAATGTTCGAATCTCATGCAGGATTGCAGAACGAATATGAAGTGAGCTGCCGCGAGCTGGATATCCTGGTAGAGGGTGCTTCACAGGCGGACGGAGTTCTGGGAGCCCGGATGATGGGGGCTGGTTTTGGCGGTTGTACGATAAACCTTGTGCAGGAAAAATATTTAGACAGTTTTTATCAGGAAATTGAAAATGTTTATCGCGACAAGCTGGAAAAAAGTCCAAGGATTTATGTTACGAAGATTGAGGCTGGAACTGCACTTGTAACCACAAACGTCAACGCTTTTCAAGATGATTAAAGAAAGGAGGTGAATCCCCAATCAATTGAGGTACGGAAGAGCGAC
>CAZUZS010000096.1:0-13695 GCA_964624795.1 uncultured Calditrichaceae bacterium | reverse complement strand
AGCTCGCTTTCCGGGAACCGTTTCAGGTATTCCCGAAATCCCTCCAGCGCCAACTGGTAATTTCCTTTGGAGATATCAAGGAAAGCGGTGTTGTACAACTCCTGCGGATTTACCTCACCGGCGGAACGATATGCGCCCGGATTCTCACCTCCGCCCGATTGCAGGGAATCTGCGGCAGTGGAATCCGCTGTTCCCCTGCCGGAGGTGGAGCTTTGCGGCTTGTAGAGGTACTTCGACATCTGTGAAATATTGTCCTGCAGCTTGTTGTCGAGATATTGCGTTTTCTCTCGGATATCGGATATTTCCGCTAAAATGTCCGCCCGGTTTTGCTGTGTCTCATCCTGCAGGGCGGTTACTTTCTGATTCATCTCGCGGATCATGGCCTTAATCTCATCATTTTCGCTTCGCATGGCATCCAACTGGTTCTTGACATAAATCATGTCGTTTTTAAACTGCACGACTTCCTTTCGTGAAGCGCATCCCGAAAATTGAAGGAGCAGCAGCGCCGCAAGCAAACCCATTCCTAATATTTTCTTCATTGAACAACCTCATTTGTGTTCTGAAATACTCATCCTGTGCCGGGAGGCAGAGAAGTGCGGACTCTTGTTGTCTCGCATATTCTCTCCGCTCAATCGCCTCCCGGCAAAAAATCCTACCGGCAATTCAACTGTCTGATTGTGCCGGTATCCTGATGCTGAATTCCTGCAACAAGCCCCGTTTTACCTTCCCATCACCTCAAATTGGGCGCGGCGGTTTTTAGCCCATGCCGCTTCGTTATGCCCCGGATCCAGCGGGCGCTCTTTCCCATAGCTGATGGTGGAAAGACGGTTGGCATCGATGCCGTAATTCTCCAGGTAATTCTTTACCGCATTAGCGCGTCTTTCGCCCAGCGCCAGGTTATATTCAATTGTGCCCCGCTCGTCGCAGTGGCCTTCGATGACCAGCTTGATGTTGGGATTGTCCTTGAGTGCACGCGCGTGGTCGGCAAGGATTTTGCGCATGTCCGGCTTGATATCGGATTTATCATAATCGAAATAAATATTACTGAATTCATAAGGTTTCTTCTGCTCGGGCTTGGTTTCCGGTTTCACCGCGGTGCTCTCCGGCTCGACTGTTTTCTTTTCCACCGGCGGCTGAAGCGGGGCCTGGGTTGCCACGGGTTGGGTTTTGGTTGTTTTGCTCGAGCATCCGGAAAAAACGATGACACCGGCAATTCCCAGCATTAAGACAAAGATCAGAATTCTCTTCATTAGTTCATCCTCCAATTTAAGATTATTTTTGTTTTTTAATCACTTTGGTCCAGCCGATGCGACCAGCGCGGGGAAACGCAGTTTCCGTCATTAGTAAGCTGTCGCAGTTGCGAGCCGTCAAAATATGATGTAAAAATGTCCCATTCCCCGCCATGTCGCGAAGCGAATGCGAGATGCAATCCGTCCGGCGCCCAGGCGGGATTCTCGTAGCTGCCGAGGCCGTCGGTGGTGCGCCGCAGGTTGTTTCCGGTTACATCGATGGTGTAAACCTGGAAGCCGCCTTCCTCACGCGAAACGAATGCGATCAGATCGCCTTTGGGAGACCAGGCGGCGGAATCGTTATATTTTCCCTCGAAGGTAAGCCGGCGAACGTTGCCGCCCTCTGCGTCCATCAGGTAAATCTGCGGATTTCCGCTGCGATCCGAGGTAAACGCAATCTGGTGTCCGTCCGGCGACCAGCTTGGTGAGGAATCGATGGCCGGCGAGTCGGTCAGCCGGTTCAGATTGCCGCCCTTTGTATCCATGGTGTAAATTTCCGCATTCCCGTTCCGGATCAGGGTGAACGCGATCCGCTTACCGTCCGGCGACCATGCCGGGGCGGTATACATTCCCTTCTGCCTGGAGATATTAGAAACTCTTCCGTCCTTCACGCTCATCAGCCACAAGTCCGGCGTGCCGGATGCGTAGCTGGTAAATGCCAGGTATTTTCCGTCCGGCGACCAGGCCGGGGAGAGGTTCAGCGACCGGTTGTGGCTCATCTGTTTTTCACCATACCCGTCATAATCCACAACAGAAATTTCCTTAGCCTCTTTCCGGCTGGTGACGAAGGAGATTTTTGTGGAGGCAATTCCCTTTTCGCCCACCAGGTAATAGCACACATCATCGTTTACGCGGTGGGCGAGGTAGCGGTAGGCATCGATTTCATCACTGTATTTTTTGTTAAAGATCAGGCTGTTTGCCGGCAGTTCATACAATTTCACACTCAGCATCACAATCCTTCCCGAAAAAGTGACCACACCCTCTACCCGCGCCGAAATTCCCGGGCCGCGCCCCGATTTATTGCCCGGATCCGCGCTCTGCGATGCCAGCATCTCCTGGCTCACCACGCGGAAAAATCCGGAAAGATTCAGATCGTTGATCAACACTTCCCGCATTTTATCCGAAATATCGCTGCTCTGCGCGGACAGGAATGGCGCCACCGCAATTGGGATAGGCTGAAATCCCTCCGACTGAATCTTCATGTAGATATCGTTTTGCGCGAAGGCTGCCGAAAGGGTGGTAAATAAGAAAATCAAAATGGGTGATTTCATCCGGTTAAGAGAAAATTTCATTATTTTGCTGCCTCAAATTCAATGTGAATGGTAAGATGCGCTCCCGTAAATTCGTCCGGCAGCGGCGGAAGAGGATTCGCCGAATACACCGCCCGCTGCGCAGCCTGGTCAAAAAGGAACTTGCCGGAGGAGTTTTCCACTTTTATCTCGGTTACCTTTCCATTTCGCTCGATGCGAAAACCGACCACCGTGCTGTTCTTTTCATCCTCTGCCGTTCTCTGGTAGGGCGGCTGCCAGTTCTCCTGAATGCGGTAGCGGATCAAGTTCAGGTAGTAAGCGAAAGGAAAATTCTCTGCATCTATTTTCAACTGGCTCCCGCCGGAAGCTTCGGTTTCCGTTTTCTGCGGTTCAGCCGGTGCAGGTGTTTCGACCTTTTTCTCAGTCTTCTTTTTAACAGGAACCGGCTTTTTGGAAGCTACAGGTTTCGGCTCCGGTTTGGGAGCGGGCTGAACAGCGGCCGCTTTCGCCGGCGCTTTATTTTCGCCGGGCGGCAGGCTCACCAGTTCCACCTGGTAAGTGGCGGGCCTGAACTGCCAGGGATGCGAAAGTGTAATCAGGAAAACGATCGCAATTGCCGCGCCGTGCAGTACTACAGAAAGTGTCAGTGGAATTTTCATTTTTTCTCGATCGGTTCGACCACCAGCCCCACGTTATTTATCCCAACTTTCTTGATCCGGTCCATCACCTCGATCACCCTGCCGTAAGGCACTGTTTTGTCTGCCATGAGCAGCACGGTTTTCTTGCCGCTGGCTTCGTACTTTTTGAGCAACGCCGGCTGAAAACTGGAGATGCTGATTTTCTCATCATTTAAAAAAATCAGCCCCTCACGGTTCACGGTTACCGTCACATTGTCCCGTGTTGTGATATTGTCCGCCTTGGTTTGTGGCAGGTTGACCTCGATACCGGAGCGGAGCAGGGGAGCAGTGATCATAAAAATGATCAACAGCACCATCGTCACGTCCACCAGGTTGGTCACGTTAATTTCGGAAATCGATGTGTATCTGCGTTTTCTCATTCCGGGTTACTCCTCTCCAACAGGACAGTCAAATCGTCGGAGAATATTTCAAGCCGGTCGTCAAGTTTTCGCAATTGATCCGCGAAATAGTTGTGAGCGAATAGCGCCGGGATGGCGACCGCCAACCCCGCAATTGTGGTGATCAACGCCTCGGCAATGCCGGGACCTACCGCCGTAATATCCGCGCTCCCCTGGATGCCGATATTGAGAAAAGCGCTCATAATTCCCCAAACCGTCCCCAACAATCCCAGGAACGGACTGATCGTCACAATGGTGGAAAGCAAAACAAGATTTTTTTCCAGGCCAGACATCTCCTCGATAATGGCGCCATGAATTACCGGCGCCATGGAAGACTTCTTCTCCTTCACTGTTGACTGGTTCATGGAAACGGCAACCGGGTCCTCGCCGGCCGGATGGCCGTTCCAAAATTTCAACTCGTGGTAAACTTTTCGGGTTACCGTTGAAAATGGAGAATATTTAAATTCGCGACTGAACATATAAAGATCGGTTATCGCTGGCCGCGATTTGAATATCTTCAGGAATTTATCGGATTCCATGCGCACACGCCGGAAACGTCGGCTTTTGTCGAGGATGATTGCCCACGAAAGAACCGATAGCAACAATAAAATGACTAAGACAATCTTTGCTACGATCCCGGCTTGCAACACAATTCCTGCAATTTCTCTCATGCTTTGTTCCTTACTTATGGTTGGTATTTGTTCTTCAATACAGTAATTCAGGCAAAGGTTCCGGTTTATTTACACAATTGTTACGCATACTCCGGGCCGAATGATGCGGTTTATTTGGCTGCATTTTTCCACTCAGCCGAGCACCATGCTGCCCGGAATCCGGATAGGCAAACCGGCTCACGAACGCCATACTATTTCCGTAAAGTGACAAACTAATTCCTCCGCCTGTTTAGATTTTCGGACTCCGGACCTGATGCCATTTCTTGAGAAAACCCATCCCTTTTCGTTCTTGGGAAACCGGCAGCCCAAATCCCGGATTATTGTTCAAGAGTTGTGCCAAACATTCGGACAAAAAATTCCCTCGTGAAACGGCAAAATACCGGCATTTCCCATTTCACCTTTTTCTCTTGGAACCCAGGCGTGTGAAGTACTTACACAGGTTGTTCAATTTATTTGCAGTTTTAATACGAGTGGCGGGCAAATCGGCATGGTTGTGCCCATCGGAAAACGGGGCGTCGGTCCGAGGTCTTTCGATTTAGAGCATTCGCTCAATTTCATCGGCGAGGGCACTGAAGTCTTTCGCTCCGCGGCTGGAAGGTTTGTAGTCAAAAATGGTCTTCTGGAACGCCGGCGCTTCCGCCAGGGACACATTTACGCGGATCATCGTTTTTGTGAGCAAGCCGTCGAAACTCTTGCTGAGTTCATCCACGACCATACCCGAAACTTTGTTTCTGCCATCGTGCATCACCGGAACCAACGCGGAGATTTTGAGGTCAGGATTATACCGGGATTTGATCTTATGGAAAAAGTAAATCGTGCGTCTCGCCCCTTCCACGCCCATGTGCTGGCATTGAACCGGAATGACCAGGTGGTTGGCATACGACAGGGCGTTGTAATTTAACAGTCCGGCGTGAGGGGGACAGTCGATGATAATATAATCGTATCTGTTCTGGAAATTTTCGAGAGCCTCTGTGAGGAGAGAAGTAAACCTTGGGTCCTTTTCATGATGCGTGGCAATCCAGATTTCGAGATCTTTCAGCCGTTTACCGGAAGGCAGGAAATCAATTTTCTGGTCGTAGCATTTCAGAACCTCATAAAATCGCAAATCCCCGGTAAGCAGAAACTCGATTCCCTTTATCGTTGCCGGTTCCTGTCCCAGCGTTTCGGTAAGGCTGTTTTGAGGATCCATATCTATCAGCAACACCCTGTGCCCCTTGTTGCACAGCGCTGCCCCAAGATTTGTCGATAACGTTGTCTTGCCAACTCCTCCCTTCAAACTCAAGACCGCTATTTTCTTCATTTCTCACCCTGAGTATTATTTTCCTCTACAAATTTAGATTAACGATTCTTTGTCTATTTGTTTTATGTCATGTTTTCCAAAATAAATTCTCTGGTTTCTTTACATGGCGAGTCTGGAAATTAGAGGTTCTTCACTGGCCTGAAACGACCGACCGCCCACAACTAATCAATTGGCGGGGCCGAAAATGTGCAGATGGCTTTGGGCAGGTAGTGAATTATTAATCGATTCAATTTCTGCGCTTACAGAGTGGCTGGACTCCTGCAAATGCAGATGCTGATCCTCCGGGATTGCAGAGCCGATATCCTGCAATGCCTGGCTGCGAAGCAAAGATAGCTACATATTTTAGACAGTTGATTGCAGATATAGGTCTCGGCTTTTCAAACCTTCCCTTCCGCTATTTCCAATAGCGTATTTACCGTTTTCCAATTGCGGGTTGTGGTGGGTATCTTCAGTTTCCGTTCAAAAAAAGAGTTTGCTATTTTTGACCGGCCGTAGCCGTTGGGGCAAAAAACAAATATCTCCATCTCACCGGGGTAGAATTCATCGGCAATATTGGCGGGAGTGGCGAGACTGGCGGTGCTTTCCGCTGAAGGTTTGCGGTAGAGAAACGTAACGTGCAGTTTTGTAGGGTCCTCGTTTCTCCCATTGAGAAACGGATTGTTCTCAACAATCCGGCGGAAATCAGCGGCATCCCGCAAAAAGACATCAACGGCATATCCGAAATTGCTCTCGATTGCGGCTTTGATTTCTCCGGCCAGTTTCCCGGCATCCGGTTCCGTGCTGCTGAATATCACATTGCCACTCTGCACATAGCTGCGCACGCTGGTCAGGCCCAGCGATTTGTAGAGACCCCGCAATTCTTCCATACGGATTTTTTTCTGCCCGCCCACGTTTATGCCGCGCAACATGGAGATATAGGTAACATTCTTTGACTTCATTGGCCCTCCTCATTGCCGTTTTGGATTTCAATCGGGAAGGCGGGCGGTTTGTTCCAATTGTGCAACAGAGAGTAGAAGATGCCAAAATTTCGAATAATGGGATCAAGGCTTGGTGGACAGCAACAACGGCGAAGGTCACAATTAAGTAGGAATGAGGTAGTTTTTTAGCCCAATCTTGGGGAAGCCTGCATCATCCGGAGAAATCACTGTTTTTCAATTTTTTCTTCTTGTAGGCACCTGGTCAATGCCGAGGCGATCAATCCCGTGGGAACTGCAATTATTCCCAACCCTGCTATCAGCATAAAAAACGTGAATATTTTTCCGCCGACCGTCACCGGATAAACATCCCCGTATCCAACCGTCGTTAATGTAGCAACGGACCACCACAGAGAATGGAACACAGATTGGAATTTATCCGGCTGAGCAGAATTCTCGAAATAATAAATGCCAACGGAGGAGATGAAAATCAGAAACGAAGTGGCAATGAGAAAAAGGATCAATTCTTCCCTTACCATTTTAAATGCAGAGTAAAATCGTTTTATGGCTCGGCTATATCTTAAAATTTTAAGGGTTCTAAAGAGCCGGAATAGCCGAAATATTCTTATCGATCTCAGATCAATTCCTCTGGCGACATAAAATGGTAGTATCGCTAATAAATCGATCAATCCGTAAAAACTAAAAATAAAAGCCAGTTTCCTGTCTGCCACCCAAATACGCAAAATATATTCGAGCGAAAATATTATGACCGTAATGATTTCGATCAAAGTTAGGATTTCACGTGGGGCCGGTTTCAGTTCGGGAAGCGTTTCAATGGAAAAAGAAATTAGTGAGATGATGATCAAAGATTGAATGACCAGATCAAAGGCTTTTCCTGCTGCAAAATCGCTTTCTTCGACAATTCTCTTGATCTTTAATTTCAACATTGTTTACCTACTTTTCTATTAGTTCCATGTCGCCGCAGCTCGATGAAAAGCTGACGGAAAGCGGATGATATCCATATCTCCGGCTTCAGAAATTCTAAGCTGGACACGGCCTGGGGCGCTTTTCTTTTTTTAAATTGTTAAATCCGTTGATTATTGGAGCCATACAAATTTCCGTTATGGATGTGCTCATAAAATCAATTTAACAAAACGAACCGCATTTATTGCAAATCAAAATTATTTACATTTTTTGGGCTGTCGCTTTGCTAATCCAATGGAACGAAAACATTTTACAAATAAGGAAATATTTATGTCAAGAGAAATTTTTTATTTGTGGAAAATCGCGATCAGTGATCAATAATCAATGAACAATGATCAGTTGTCCGATGGTCACCAAACTTTTCTTGCGGAGGGAATCTACAAAAATAAAAATGATTATGTACTATGCTCAGCGAATTGTATTTATTTCGAAGAATATGGAATGGCTTCATGCTTAACCCTTCCCCCCAACCCCCTCCCCTAATGCATTAGGGGAGGGGGCAAGGGGGTGGGGTCAAAGTTCTGACTAGCCACTATTTATTCGTCTTGCTGAGCAAGCGGCATAATCATAAAAATAAATTTTGATACTCAGAATGTACCGATTGCGGCTTTTAGATAGCAAAAGCCGAATGACTGGCACGGTTGGAATACGTTCATTTGGTTGTCCGAACACCAGCTACCCAGGGAGCCCTGTTCGCTTCATTGTGCAGAATGCGCCTGAAAGCAATTACCAAATAAAAATATCTTACAGAATTGGATATTAAAAGCATCCTGCCCGCCGGTTAAAAACCGCGGCGGGCAGGAGAGGACTATGATTTTTTAAAACGGTTTATTCGGTTGCGCCGATGCCCTGGCTGAGCTCGCCATAAATGTAGGCGGCGGCGGCCATCATGATGCACAACATGGCAATGTATGCTGCAAAACCAACCAGTGCGCCAAGAAAACCCCAGATGGCGCCAAATATTTTTGTAAGAATCAGGATAACGATGAAGAACCCGATGGAAAGCACAAAATATGCGAGGAAAATTGTCCACTTCTTTCCGTAAGTTATCTTGTTGCTCATAGTAATTGCTTCAGTGGGATTCATGTTCTTATCGATCAGTAGAAAAATGGCTTGCCCCCAGGCAATGCTGATGACGATGCCCGGTATGATCGCAAACATAAATCCGGCGAATACCCCGATTTGTATAAATCCGATTAACAGGAAAAATTCGCCCATATTCTTGCGATATTTCCCGTCAAAAATTTCAAGGGGCGATATAATGCCGCCCTTGCTGATGGCAACCACCATCCCGACCAGGGCGATAGAAGTCCCAACATTGAGATAGGGGATCCAAATTGTAACCACCCAAAGAATCACGGCGCCAATGATTGAGGCCATATTTTTCAGGCCGATTTGGATTGCATTTGTAATAATTCCACCAATTGAGAGCTGATTCATACGATTCTCCTTAATTTGTTGGTTGATAATTGGTTTCCTTCGAATTTAAATAAGGTGAAAGCAGTCAGGTAACTTGTGGTCTAATTTGGATTTGATGCATTCCGGATGCGAAGCCCGTTTTTACCTACAAATTGATGATTTGCATATCATACAGATCTTTCAGAATTTGCGGAGAGCCTATTAGCCCTGCATTAAATTCTTGCTGCTGAAACATATTTTCAATAGTTCGATGGCGGATCGGAAAAATCCGAATCACGCATAAAAAGAAATGATAATCTCGACAGGCGATGCTTCCCTGCCTTTCGCAGAGCCTCCCGCCGGCGTCGCCGGGAAACCCATATTAGAGGAAATGGCCTTGCCTGAAACAACATTGCGAGAAAAGGTGAGTTTTTCGGCAGACTACAAGTGTTAGTTGCATATCAGGTTGATTAATGTTTGCCAAAGCGGTTTCTCTGATCCTTTGGTTACACAAACATTTTACCATAATAGAATGGGTTTGTCAAGTCCTATTTTGGACTTGCGAAATATTTACCGAATGAAATTTGAGTGACGTGCCGTTCACGGCGGATTGAAAGGCCGATTTCACCTCCCAACAGTTGGTGAAGTGTTTCGGGCAAGTGTCTAACTCTATTGATATGACCGCGGATTTCGTGGTGCGGATTCAAATAATTATTTCAAAATGAAAACAACACAGTTTTGGAGGTGAAACCGCCGATTTGGGTAACCATTTTTCTTAGATGTGAGACAAATTATTCCCTGGAATTCAAAGCAGAACAATCTTCTACCAGGGGTGAGAAGCGGCAAATTTTCATTATCCGATTGGAGATGGCCGACCGGGGCTTGGCGTTCAGAATTTTGATTTAAAAAAGCGCCATAATCACAGGTGGTTACCATGAATATGGCGCTTGTATCACTATATGAAAGATCGCACACATTGCGTGCGTTCGTTTTTCAATTGCAGGATTAACGCAAAACGGCTATCTCTTTTTTCGCCTTCTGGAGTTTTGCCACATCTTCCTGCGTAAGATCAAATTTGACTTTTAGCTGATTGCCGTCCTGATCAACTTCAATTTTATTCAGCGCATCAACTGCATCACGGTCATTGCTCATAGTAAGCTTGGCGGTTGCAATGAATCCTTTAACCGCCTCGCGGAATAGTTTTGCCTTTTGTTCGTCATCAAAATCGCCAACTCCGGAAAATCGCAGATCTTTTGCAAATTTCATGGAGAAATACATCTGCTGAAGCGACTTCAGGCCTTCAAATCGCTGCGCCTGTGGGTGGCCTTCCATTTTGGAAAAAATGCGGTCCATGAACGGCTGGGTGTTCAGTGTGAACCAGGCGTCATTTTTGTAGGCAAGCGCGTTCACCCTTTTTAGCAACTGCGGATCCACTTCCGGTTTCGCGCTTTTATTGGCGAAATTGTCCAGCAGCTTTCTAACCAGCATTTCGCTTCCGAAAACAAAATGGGAATTATCCGGAAAACAGAAATTGATTTCTTTTTTCCCGGCCTTGTAAATGGTGAAATCATTGTAGCTTTCGGAAGAAATCTCGTGCTTGTCATCTTTTCGGGATACATAATCTACGATCCTTTGTGGATCGAACGTGCCGTAAACGACCACCACCCCTTCCGGTTTTTCCTCTGTAGCGGACGGCATAAAACTGACAAAAATTTTGTCTACATCCTTCTCAATATCCAGTCCGGTCGAGTCAAGGAATTCCTGGTAATCTTTGTCGTGGTAAGGTTTTTTATACCACGACTCCTTGAAATCGGACGTGAAGGGGCTTGCCTTAACCGCTTCAATATTGACAAAGCCCACTCCTGCTGCGCCGGCAGGAAGAATCGCCAACTCCTGTTTCATCTGGTCGGAGAGCGGCTCCATCTTTTCTTTCGCGCATTGCAGCGATAAAATGGCAAAAATAACAAGCAGGCCAAATACAACCAGGTTCTTTTTCATTGCGTCCTCCTAAAAGTTTTTCTTGGAAAAAATTAGCTGCGAGATCATAAACATGCCCATTCCAAACAGTAAAGAACTCCACAGGGGGAAGAGCGTAGTGACCGGCGCCCCCCGCACTATCTTCTGTGTAAAATCACCCAATTCAGCGGTTTTGGGAAGAATATAATAGATTCCATCGATGATGTAACCGTAAATCTTGTTGGAGAGCAGCGCGTAAATTTTGTCCCTTTGAAGCAGCAGCGGACTGAAAAACAGGATCAGGTAGGTGATCATCAACGAGAAAGCGCTGCTGCGGGTAATCAATCCCAGGAAGGTCATCAGGGTGTAGAGGATGGCGAAAGTGACTACAATGATGACCCCGGCCACAAGAAATCCCCAATTCCACATGCCGGTTTTTAGTGAAATAATCACCCAACTGAAGGCGACCAGGTAAAACACGTTGAACGCTACGATTGCGACTGCTCCCAGAAACCGGCCGGCGAGAATGTTCAGGCGGCTGACCGGTTTCGAGATTAGAAGGTCGATATTGCCGTCCTGCACCAGGCTGGGGATGAGATTGCTGGTGGCGAATAGTGACATGAACAGCCCGCCGGTGAAAAGCAGAATGGCTACCCCGCCTTCAATTCCCCACACGATTTTTTCCAGATCCACCAGGTGCGGTGCTTCTTTCCCGAACAGGGAGACCGATGATTCCACTCCATTCACAATGTCCAGGTTTAATGCAAAGATGAACAGCAGGCAAACCAGGGTGGAGATACCGAAAAAGGCCATGAAGGTTTTTTTGGCAAACGATTCGCGAAATGTCAATTGGATAATGGCTAACGTTTTCAATTCCGGCTTACCTCCCTTTGGGAAGCCGACCCCTGGACCGGCTTGTCTTCCACAACTTCGATGAAAAAATCTTCCAGCGTAATTTTATGCGGAATAACGGCCCGGATAATTCCGTTCTCACTACGCAGCTCATCTATCAGTTTGTTTAGTTGTGCGTCATCAATCACCGAAACCAGGTAGGCGCCGTTTTGCTCGTTTAGCCTAACTTTCAGCCTTTCACAAATTTTGGAAAACGTGTCTTTTTCCAACTGAACTTTTAGCTGGTACTGATCTTTCATGGAAATAAAATCCTGCACATTGCCTTTCTGCAGGAGGCGCCCTCCCTTCAAAATGGCGATTTCGTCGGAAACTCGTTCGACTTCGGAGAGCAGGTGAGAGTTCAGAAAAATGGTTTTCCCGCGGTCGCGAAGCAGGTTCAGCAAATCGCGAACCTCCCGTCTCCCCACCGGATCGATTCCGTCAGTGGGCTCGTCCAGAAACAGCAGGTCAGGCTCATTAATCATCGCTTGCGCGATACCCAACCGCTGCAGCATTCCCTTGGAGAATTTACGAATTTTGGTTTTTTCCCAGCCCTTCAATCTTACAAGTTCAAGGAGTTGAGGGATTTTTTTTCGCAGCTCCGATTTTTCCACTCCGCCAATCTTGCCATAATAATAAAGCACTTGCTCAGGATGAAGAAATTCGGGGAAGTGGTGGTTTTCAGCAAGGTAGCCGATCCGCCGGTGAATTTTATGATCCCTGATGCTGCTTCCCAGTATTTTGCCTTCGCCGCGGGTAGGGAAAACAATTCCCAGCAGGAGTTTAATCAAGGTTGTTTTGCCGGCCCCGTTTGGGCCAAGCAAACTAAAAATTTTTCCTGTTTCCACCTGTAGTGAAAAATCTTCCAGCGCTTTAATGCGCCCGCCCGAGTAATATTTGGTTAGATTTGCGGTTTCTACTGCCTGCACAAAATTTTCCTTTTCATAAATTTGATTCCTATTACGGGGTAAGAATGAATAATGTTACCCAGAACTAAATTCCGAAAACATCCAACTGCGACAATCCAAAGTTACCATTTCCTTTAATGGAAATAAACCACATTTTTTTGGTTTTCCGGAATGCGTGGCCCCTGCCGGATTTTTTGTTTGATTTAATGAGGGTTAAAACTTCCGGGGAACCTCAGGTCAAATCCGGTATTTACTTAAATGGAAAGTCTGACCGCACGGATAGAGTGGAATGAAAAACCATGAACGAGCCCAAAACCAAAGTCTTTACATTTGGCACAAGCAGGCGTGATCCGGCGGAATTTATCGATATTTTGAAACAATTTGATATCCGCCAGGTAGCGGATGTCAGGCGCTTCCCAACCAGCCAACTGGAGCATTTTAAAAAGAAAAATCTGGCGGCACTTTGCGAAAGTAACGGAATACAATATTGTTGGCTTGGCGAATTGTTGGGTGGATTCCGAACCGGTGGCTATGAAACGTATATGAAAAGCGCGGCGTTCGGCGAGGGGCTGAATCGCTTGAAGCGGCTTGCCGCAAACGCGAATACGGCATTCTGCTGCGCAGAGCGGATGCCCTCCGGATGTCACCGGCGTTTCATTGCGCAACAACTTGAAAAAGAAGACTGGGAGGTGATTCATATTCTGGATAAAAATGAAATTTGGCGGCCGCAGCAACTGGAGCTATTTGAATAACAGTAAGATGTAAATTAATGAAACAATTTTTTGATCGAAGCGAATATCAGGTCTGCTTTATGGTGTAGACAAATTTACAGACACGACTTAAGCTAAGGGAGATAATAGTGCTGACCATCGGCTTCTTTCACTTTTGCTGAATCAACAACAGGAGTGATTATTTTTTGCCACAAATAATTAATTTATTTATGCAACATCGATCAATTATTTTCAGCATTTCAACACTATTATTGACAGGTTTTTCTTTTTCTGAAGCGATGGTTTTGTGTGATTTCCTCAGAAAGTCGTGGTAAAGGCGGATTTACGG
>CAZUZS010000095.1:11776-14166 GCA_964624795.1 uncultured Calditrichaceae bacterium | reverse complement strand
GGGAGTTCTTTGCAAGCCCGCCTTCAATCCAGGGCCACTGTCGGGCCTGTGGGCTTTGCGGGTAATTGTCCTGAATTTGCTGCATAATCTTTCGGAATTGAAGATTGTCCCGCGTTTTCAAGTAGATCGCCATTCCTTTCCGAAAAAGGAGAGAAGCAGCGCGAGGATTTTCTTTGAAATTATCCCAGTGATCCTCAAGGATGCTGATTGCCTGGTCATATTTACCGCCCGGCATCAGAACAGAGGCCAATCCCAGACGCATCGACAAGCGGAAATCCAATTCATCTACATAGCCCAGTAACTGGTAGTAAAGCCGCTCGCGATGATCCACAAAATAAAACGAAGGCGTCCACTGCGCCGAATAAAGCCGCCGGACCTGCCTGTCCTTCAAAATATCCAGACGTACCGGCACAAACCATTTATACAATTCCTGCTGCACAGTTTTCTCCAAATAAGTCGTCACATAAAGCTTCCTGCAGCCGGAGCAGGTGTCCCGGTGAAACTGCAGCAAGATCGGTTTGCGGGATTTTTGACTTTCAGTTTTAGCCGATTCCCAATCAAAAAACCAGTTTTGCCAATCCATATAGACCCCCTTTTGTATGTTTTTTACGTGTGCAGGCATTAAAGAATCGGACAGCGCCGCATTCATGGCAGGTTTTAACCATCCACCTGGCCTGGTATTGCCAATGAACCCGGCACGAATTTAAAAATGGCCAGATGCCGGAAAGTGAAGAAAAGCGTCAAATGCGGCATTTTACTCATCCTGCAGACAATCAATGAATCATAAAAAGACATCACCGGTGTATGTATTGGTTCCGATTGTTCCCTTGCAGCTTTGCGTGTTTTTGCCAATTTACTGCTCATGACCGACCGGGATTAAAACATGGTATAAATAAAATATCCACCCCCCAACAAAACAAATGCACCGGCAATTTTTCTGACTATTCGCGAAACGCCCGATTTTTCGGTCCAGTTGAGATATTGCTGCACGGCCTGGGACAGCGTTCCCGCACCGGTAATCACCGTGCAGTGGCCTAAACCAAATGCGCTGACCAGCAGCATGGGCTTCGCCCATCCGGCGGCGGCCAGGCTCAATACTGTCCCCAGCACCGGCGCCATAAAGGCGAATGTGCAGGGTCCCAGTCCGATGCCAAATACCAGGCCCAGACTGAATGCTCCGAGAAGGCCTTGCCCTTTTCTGGGATGAATCCCGATACTGTTCCAGGAAAGTGAAACGAGATCGAGCAGGTAAAGGCCCACAACAATAAACACCGCCGCCACCGCCAGGCTTCCCCAGCGACCCACGTCTCCGATAATGCGCCCCAGGGAAGCTGTTATAAAACCGATTAACGCGATAGACAGCAGGATACCCAGCGCAAAAACCAGGGATAGCCGAAACGAGCCTCCCAGGTTGATCTTCTCATCGCGGCTGGAAATATAGCCGATGATAAGCGGTATGCTGGTGAGGTGGCAGGGGCTCAAAAGAATACTGAGCACTCCCCAGCCGAAAGCCGCAGCCAGCGCGATTTCGAAAGCGCCGCTCAGGGACAGAGTTAAAGAAGAAAATAGATTTTCAATCAAATGATTCGTCCCCGCTATTGAATTGCCAAACCATGCGCCTGCAGAAAGGCATCGATTTCCTCTTCGGGAAAAAAGCCTTCGTGCCGCTTGATCTCTTTGCCGGAGGCATCCAAAAATATTTGCGTGGGAATGAGCCGTATTCCATACTGGCGGGCAAACGGTTTTCCTTCCTCGGTCCAGACATCATGAAAAATCACTTTTATCTGTCCGGCATATTTTGTTTCGATTGACTTCATGACCGGCTGCATCTTCTTGCAGGGAACGCAGTTTACCGATCCCAGCTCGATAAAGGTAATCTGTGCCTGCTGGCTTTCCGGTATCCCGTTTACGTTCATCGTTTCACCGGCTTCCGATCCGGCTTTTGTTTGCTGCGTTTGTTCCTGCTTTTGACTGCAAAATGTCAATCCTCCCGCCAGAACTACAATCACTATCAAATAAGTCAGATTGCGCATCTCAATTCTCCTTTAGCCATTTTAATATTTGTGCATCCTTGGGCACGTTACCGGCACACATTACCTTTTCATTTATAACAAGTCCCGGAATCATCATGATACCGTATTTTATCATTTCCTGAATGTCATCCACCTTCTGAATCTCCGCGTGCAGATCGTTCTGCTCAACCAGTTCACGAACCCGGCTCTCCAGCCTCCGGCATCTTGAACAATTTGAGCCTAAAATTTTTATGATCATGCTTTTTCCCTCGTGCTTACCGCTGAAGGTTCAAAGTATTTTTTCCTGAAAAATAAGGCCACATTCACCAGGCTTATCAACACAGGCACTTCCACCAGGGGACCAATGACCGCCGCAAA
>CAZUZS010000095.1:0-11676 GCA_964624795.1 uncultured Calditrichaceae bacterium | reverse complement strand
TTCTTTTCGTACCAATCTTTCCCTTTGACCCTCAGCATGGTAAAACGGGTCAAAGTCCCTCCAAGAAAAGGAATGCCCAGATAGATGAAGACGCTTTCCGCGATCTGGCCGATAGTGACATTTACTGCGAAAGACTGCAGCCCCAGCCAGCCCGGCAGAACGGTGATGAAAACATAGGCGTAAACGGAAAAGAACAGCACCTGGAAGATCGAGTTGAAAGCAACCAGTCCCGCAGCATATTCGGTGTCCCCTTTAGCCAGCTCGTTCCACACGATCACCATAGCAATGCAGCGCGCCAGCCCGATCATGATGAGGCCGGCCATGTAATGCGGGTGATCCTGCAAAAAAACGATGGCCAACAGAAACATAAGAACCGGCCCGATAACCCAGTTCTGCACCAGCGACAGTGCCAGAATCTTTCCGTTCCGGAAAACGTCGCCTAACTCTTCATATTTTACCTTTGCAAGGGGCGGGTACATCATCAGGATAAGACCGATGGCAATGGGAATGTTGGTCGTACCAACCGAGAAATGGTCCCAGAAGCCGGCGATGCCGGGCAGCAGGTAGCCGGAAAAAACACCGATGAACATTGCTAAAAAAATCCACAATGTTAAAAAGCGGTCAAGAAATGATAATCTACCGGTTGCTTTGTCCATGGATTTCTCCTGATTTTAAGCGGATTGATCTCTTATAAAGAATTACCTGCGATCAAAGGCCCAAATTCTGCAATGAAAAGGAACCTATTATTATTTTCCACCTCTTTCGAGCCAATGTGCCAGGGTAGCTTTTGTGGGAAGCTTGCCGCTGCTCACGATTTTGTCATTGATTATCAAGCCAGGCGTCATGAAGATGCCCAATTCTGCAAATTTGCTAAAATCGGTGACCTTCTCAATTTCTGCTTCAATTTTGTTCTCTGCAACCACTTCTCTGCACAGCGTTTCCAGTTTCTGGCAATTTGGGCATCCCGAACCGACTACTTTGATGTTTAGCATTTTTCATTCTCCTTGTTTTGGGATAAAAAGACAATCTCACGCAAAGGCGCAAAGACGCCAAGGAAGAGAAAGCTGAACTAAAATTTAATGAAATCCATAATCGTGCATTAGCTATATAATAATGTTAAAAATTAAGTCTCAGAAGTAAAGAAGTTCCAAATAGCTCTTTGCGCCTTAGCGGCTTTGCGAGATTAATAATTCAGGGCAATAGACTATTCCTGCAATTCATTGACGATTCGGGTGATTCCGTTTTTTATTAGGACTTCCCCAAAATTAATCAAAAGGCCGAGATGTTTACCACTTAGTCTTAGATACGTCAATAGTTGTTTCTTGTGCACTGGAACAGTTTGCTCAACAGATTTGATTTCCACGATCACCTTATTTTCAACAATTAAATCGGCCCGAAAACCAATTTCAAATTTATTTCCCTCATAAATAACCGGCAATTGCTGCTGGCAATTGACCTCCAGTTCTCTTTTTCTTAGCTCATACGCAAGAACTCTCTCATACACAGATTCCAACAATCCGGGGCCAAGTTTCGTATGAATTTTGAAAGCAGCATCAACAATAATTCTGGAAATTTCATTTTCAGTCATGTTTAATTCTCTTCAGTTTCTAAAGACTCTAGCATGCTTTCTTGTTTTTCTTGGCGCCTTTGCGCGGCAAAAAGAAGAACATCAATCTCGCAAAGTCGCAAAGATCCAAAGATTTTATTTTACTCTCTTACTCTTTAATTTTTTGTTCATAAAACTTTTTGAAATCCCGCTCTATTTCATCGCGCACTCGCCTGAACACGGCAAGTATTTCCTCTTCCGTTCCCGTTGCCTCCGCCGGGTCTTCGAAGCCGATGTGCGACTGCTCTTTGACCTTCCCCAGGAAAACCGGGCAGGTTTCCCGGGCGTTATCACAGACTGTGATGACAAAATCGAATGGCTCACTGAGAAATTGGTCCACATTTTTCGGATACCCGGAAGAAATATCAATATCCACTTCTCTCATGACCTGCACCGCCTTTGGATGAACCTGACCGGATGGATTTGTTCCTGCTGAAAACACCTCCAGTTTGTTATCAAAAGATTTCAGAAATCCTTCGGCCATCTGGCTACGGCAGGAATTCCCGGTGCATAAAATTAAGATACGCTTCATCGGACAACCTCGCTTTCTAATGTTGGAGTGTAGGAAAAGCGGAGTCGTGGAGTAATGTTTTTCTGTTCACTCGGCATCATACTATTCCGATACATTCTTAATCATTAATCCATCACTCCAATACTCCAGGATCGTTTTTTCCACTCTCAGAACCACGCCCCAAACCCCAAACCGGTGGCAGTTGCCATGATGACCACGAGCGATACATAGACCACTGTTTTCTGCGTTCCGATAACGCTGCGAATCACCAGCATATTGGGAAGACTCAAGGCAGGTCCCGCCAGCAACAGCGCCAATGCCGGACCTTTTCCCATACCCCCGGCCAACAGCCCCTGCAGGATAGGAACTTCGGTAAGGGTGGCAAAATACATAAAGGCACCGGCAATCGATGCAAAAAAGTTAGAAAACAGGGAGTTACCGCCAACCAGACCCGTTATCCATGAGTTTGGAATAATTCCCTGTCCGCCCTCCGGGGAGCCCAGGAAAAAACCCGCCACTAAAACGCCGGCGCCCAGGAGAGGCAGAATCTGCTTTGTAAATCCCCAGGAGGATGCCATCCATTCCCGCGGCTCACCCGGTGAGAGCGAAAGCAGAATGCTTAATGCCACCACCCCACCTGTAAACGGAACGAGTGGATATTGAGGAAATATAATTGCAAGTGCCGCTACGACCGCCGCTGACAGGCTGACCCACTTAAGCTTTATTTTCAACATCATCACCAGTGAAGCTGCCAGAAATACAGCAAAAAATGACACCAGCCACCACTTATATGTAAATATGACTGCCCACAGGCCATCCGAACCCCCCGGTTTTCCCCAGGTCGCAAATACCAGAATTGCCACCAGAACGAAAAAATGGAAAGCGGTTTGCCACAATGGGCGACCGTCTTCATCACCCGGCATTGCCAACTGGCCTGCCGCCTTTTCGGCTTCTTCTTTGCGATAGATAAAATGCATCATCAACCCAATGACCACGCTGAACGCGACAGCGCCCACAACCCGGGCGATGCCCAGTTCCAAACCCAGAATTCGGGCCGTGAGAATAATTGCCAGAATGTTTATTGCCGGACCTGAATAGAGGAAAGCGATGGCCGGACCCAGTCCTGCACCGCGTTTGTGAATGCCTGCAAAAAGCGGCAGCACGGTACAGGAACAAACTGCCAGAATTGTGCCCGATACCGCCGCCACCGAGTATGAAATCCATTTTTTGGCGTTCGCACCGAAATAGCGAATAACTGCTGCCTGACTAATAAAGACGGCGATCACACCGGCGATAAAAAACGCCGGCACCAGGCACAATAGCACATGTTTCTGTGCATACCACTTTGTCAATGAGAGAGCTGAAAAAACAGACTCCCTGAAATTGATGTTAGCCAGCGGCATAAAATAGGCCAGCAGAAAAAAGCCAATAATCCATAAAAAAGGTTTGTACTCTTCTTTCCAGTTCATTGGTCATTCCCTGTTATTCAGTAACACAGCATAGCGCATGGCGCAAAGAGCAAAGCGAACCGACAAAATAATTATTGGTCAGTCTCAGACTCGTAATCGTAATCATAATCTTACTCGATTTCGGATCGTCATTCGCCGGTTGAACATCCGATTTCCGGGGGCGAAGGCGAATTATCACTCCAAAATTCCGATACTCCGAAACCCCAATGCTCAGGCCAATCCTCTCACGCCCCACAAATAACATTCCGGTCCACATCCCGAACCTTTGCCAGATCGGCGGCAACCGCCTTGTCATCCGGCAGCCACCCGGCGATTAGCGGCAATAACGATGTCACATATTCATCCTGGCCTTCGTTGTCCAGCCGGTAGTTGACCCACTTCCCCTCTTTTTCATCGAGGATGAACCCGGCATCCCGCAAAATCGACAGATGTTTGGAGACCGTCGATGCCGCCAGGTTCAGGATGTCGGTAATCTCGCAGACACACAGCGGCCGCACTTCCAGCATCTTTAATATCCGTATGCGATTGGAATCGGAAAGCGCTTTAAATTTTTTTACCAAATGTCTCATAACACCGCCCCATCATTTCGTCATCTGGCGAAATATAATTTCGTTAACCTGGTTTTCCAAACCGTTTATTTTTTCCTGATCAGCCGATTCTGATTCTTTTACCAATTTCCCCATGTTACAATTTGTTACGATTTTGAAATGTTTTATTGATGTTTATTTTGCATATTTTAGCCGGTAAAGTAAAATTAGGCAAAAACTTTTATGCCACTAAGACACAAAGGCTCGAAGCTACACGAAATAAACAGAGGCTAAATTTTGAATATGGCAGAATGGGGCATCAATGCTACTTCAAATTTATACGCACAATTTCGTGAATTATTTGTGCTTTGGTGCCTTCGTGGCAGAATTCAAACCAAAATTCTAAACAAAACGAGATCAAATAAAAAATGTCAAATTCAATTCTCATCATCGATGACGATGCAAAATTGAACGCGCTTCTGACGGATTATCTGAAAAAATACAGCTTCAGCGTCAAGGCGGTGACGCATCCGCAGGCCGGATTACGAAGCATCAAGGAAAACGAGCCTGATTTGGTCATCCTGGATATCATGCTGCCGGACATGGACGGCTTCGAGGTGTGCCGGGAAATCCGCAAGCAGTATTCCATTCCGGTGATCATGCTGACCGCCCGCGGGGAGGTGACCGACCGCATCGTCGGACTGGAGTTAGGCGCCGACGACTACCTGCCCAAACCGTTCGAGCCGCGGGAGCTGGTGGCGCGCATCCAGGCGGTGCTTAGAAGAGGACACCAGCAAACGCAGAGGGAGATTCGCAAATTCGGATCGCTGGCGGTCGATTTCGGGAAACACACCATCGCGGTGGACGGCGAACCGGTGGAGCTGACCACCGCCGAATTCGAGATTCTTGCGCTGTTTATCGAGCGATCCGGTAAGCTGCTGGACCGCAATTACATCCTGGACCACGTGCGCGGCATCGAATGGGAGGCATTTGACCGCTCGGTAGATGTGCTGGTGAGCCGCCTGCGGCAGAAGCTGAAGGACGATCCCAAAAATCCCCGGTTCATAAAAACCATCTGGGGTTCCGGTTACATGTTTATCGGTGAGGAAAATGATGAAGATTAGATTTGTCCGCAAAATCAGGGAATCGCTGTTTTCAAAAATATTGCTGGTTTTTATTGTCTCATTTGCATTTATCATTGTGTTTTCAATTTTTTCGCACCGCATCATATTTCGCGGGCCGCGCTTCTCACATATTCCCAGAATTTTCATCGGTTACTCGCAGCTCATTGTCAACGATCTGCCAGCGCCGGTGGACACCACCCGCGCCAAGATAATGGCGGACAGCCTGGGGGTAAAGCTGCGCATCCGGACACCCGTTTACGATTGGGCAAGCCGGAAAAACTTGCCAGGTTTCAACGACCTGGCTTACGAACGCGAATATCAGATCAACGATGCTACCCACGCCGGCTTTCTGAAAGACCGCCGCGGTATCGCGGTGAACATCACACGCGGCACTTCCCATTTTCTGTTTCTGTTCGTTTCCGACCGGGAAGCCTTCACCTCCGCCGCATACCTGCAGACTATTTTGCTCATCTCGTTTTCAGCAGTCATCATTCTGCTGGTTTATTTTTTCATCAACTGGTTTCTGAAACCGATCCGGAAGCTGCACGAGGGGGTGGAACAGATTGCCGAAGGCAACCTCGATCATAAAATCCGCACCCGGCGGGTAGATGAATTGGGCCAGTTGGGCGATTCCTTCAACGCCATGACGCAGCGCATAAAGGAAATGATTCAGGCGCGCGACCAGTTGCTGCTGGACGTGAGCCACGAGCTGCGCTCCCCGCTTACGCGAATGAAGGTGGCGCTGGAGTTTATGGAGGATGGTACCGCCAAAAACAGCCTTCACGATGATATCATCGAAACCGAAACAATGGTGACCGAGCTGCTGGAAACCGAGCGCCTGAAAAGCCAATACGGCGGGCTTCACCAGCAGGAGTTAAATATTTCGGAGGTGCTGCGGGAGACCTATGGCGAATTCCGCGATCAGAAGCCGGGGATAAGGTTGGATATTCCAAAGCAAGCAGTGATCCGGGCTGACCGCGAGCGGCTCAAGATCGTCTTGAAAAACGTGATTTCCAATTCACTGAAATTTTCCGGCGCCAGCGAAAAGCCGGTTAAAATCAAAATAGATGAAGATGCCGAAGCGCTTACCATCTCCGTGCAGGATTATGGCCGCGGCATCCCGGAAAGCGACATGCCGTATTTGTTCGAGCCGTTTTTCAGGGTGGACAAATCGCGCTCCAAGGAGACCGGCGGCTACGGTCTGGGATTGAATCTGAGCAAGAAAATCATGGAAGCGCACGGCGGCAGCATCGAAGTCGAGAGCAAGCTGAAAGCAGGGACGACGGTTTACCTGAAATTCAGGAAGAAAGCGTAAACTATTCAACGAGTAAGATTTTATCGGAAACGGCCAGTTAGCAGACCGGTATTCAAAATGTTTACATAAATGAGCTTTCTCCAGCGCCGCACAATGTTGCAATTTGCATCAAATTGTATTACATTCTTTCGTAATTATACACAGGATTTTGAAATGAGTGCACCAATTAGAATATCAGATAATTTAGTAAATGAGGCAAAAATAAGATCGAAAGTCGAAAACCGCTCCATTACCGGCCAGATTGAATATTGGGCCAAAATCGGCAAAATAGCTGAAGAAAATCCGGACATGCCCTATACGCTGTTAAAAGAGATATTAATCGGAATGGCGCAACTGGATTCAGGCCAGGGAACAGAATATCGATTCGGATAATAAAGATCAATGAAAATAATTCAATCTCCCATTTTTGCCAGGACGGTGAAGAAATTTCACAAAAATGAAAAGAATATCCTGGATTCTCAGATTTATCTAATTTTGGAAAATCCGGTAATCGGCGAGGAAAAAAGGGGAGATTTGAAGGGTATCTTTGTTCATAAATTCAAAATAAAAGATAAACAATTTTTACTTTCCTATAGGATAAGACAAGATACCCTGGAATTGATCACAATTGGCGCGCACGAAAACTATTACCGGGATTTAAAGCGATACCTGAAGAAAAAAACAGACTAAATCCGGTTAGTTTCACATAAACACAGCGCTATAACTCACCATATCCATCACTCCAATACTCCAACACCCCATTACTCCTTTCCCGCATTCCGACCTTCTCCGCATAAAAAACGAATACGAGATGGCCGGGCTGTCCACAAAATTCATGTAATATTCATTTTGGGATTGTAAATAGCGGGCCAATAATTTGGGGGCCGTCGCCGAAAAGGATGACAAAACCGGCTACCCGGCTTGTTCGATTGCCGGCAGCACGCTGCAGGATTCATATTAAGGAGTGGGGGGCATAGCGGGCATAAGCTACCGAAAAATCTTTTCACATTCAAAATTATTCCCTTTCATTTTTGCCATTCGGAATTAAACCATTCGATGGAATTCTACCTTCGGTATAAGTGATGAAATCCAAAGAAGGCTCATCTTTGAATCGTGAAACGCAAATTTTCTGGTTGCTGCCTGCATTTGCCTGCTCGGGGCCGTGATGAACAAAATCTGGACAAATCTGCAAAGAAAAAATAGTTGGGGGAAATAATGGTCAGGTGGTCAATATTCGGCCTTTGGTTGGCAATCCCGGTATTTATCATGACAAATTGTGCTTCCAAATATCACTTAACCGCGGCGGAAAAAGCCAAGTTAGACCCGGCGCTGCAAAAGCTTGTGCAAACCGGGGAAGGCGCGGCAAACCGCTACGACGTGCACACCCTGCCCGACGGATCCCGCGTTTACGGCGTCATCATCCGCACCGACATCCCGCAAGCCCTTCGCAAAGCGGGCATCCCGGTAAACAGCGTTTTCGGCGATGTAGCCACTGCCCGCTTGACCATCACGGAGTTGAGGAAAGTTGCCAAAATGCCTACTGTTCTGGCAGTAGAAAACAGCTCCAAAAATTACCCGTCTGATCAATAATTGGGAGGTTGAGATGCTAAAAAGATCGTTTATTCTAACGGTTTTAATCATAATGGTTTTTCAGTTTACAGGAACCGCATCCGCGCCGCTATCTACCGCGCAACTGCAAAAGCTTCATCCCTATTTCCAAAAGGTGCTGGCGCATGCTTACCCCGGTTTAAAATTAAATCTGCCGCTGCCGCGAACATCCCATTCGCTTCTTAGCTCGTCCGGGCAGCCGCGTTACCCGGCCATCATCTACCTGCGGGATATTCAGAAGGTGCAGCAGCAGGGCGTTCATTTGAATTCGGTTTACGCCGACTTTGCCACCGCCCTGTTGACCCCGGAGCAAATGCTGGATCTGGTCTCGCTGAGTTCGGTGCGCTACATCGATCGCGGCACCCAAAACAAACCGGTTTTGAACGTCAGCGTTCCGCAAACCGGCGCGTACCTGGTTCACAACGGGGCAATTTATGGCGTGCCTTACCAGGGAGAAAACGCTATTGCGCTGATTTACGATACCGGCATCGACTGGAAGCACCTGGCGTTCAGAGACCCGGCCGACACTACCCAAAGCCGAATATTGACCGTCTGGGACCAGACACTCACCCCAACCGGCTCGGAGCATTCTCCATCCGGATTCAATTACGGGGTTGAATACACCCAGGCCGACATCAACAATGAACTGGACGGCTCCCCCGCCAATTTTGTGCGGACGCAGGACATAGACGGGCATGGAACCCACGTGGCGGGAATTGCCGCCGGGAATGCAGCCTATTCCAGCCCGTATATTGGGGTTGCACCAAAGGCGGACATTATTGTCGTGAAGGGTGGGGACGGCGGTTTCAGCGAAGCGATGATCATCGACGGCCTGACTTACGCAGAAAATATGGCCACCGAGTTTGCTGAGCCGGTGGCGGTAAACTGGAGCTTCGGAACCCAGGTCGGTCCCCACGACGGCACCCTGCCGGATGAAACCGCAGCCGATCAGTTCAGCCGGACGGCGGGAAGAATTGTTTCGATTGCCGCAGGTAATGAAGGCGCCGATAACATCCATGTGGGAGGGTCGATCTCTGCGAACGGCTCTGCGGTTTTTCAAATGCAGGTGCCTTCCTACACTCCAAATTCCTCGGCAAACAATGACGAATTTGTTCTTGATATCTGGTACGACGGTTCAGCCACAGTTACCGCTGTGGTGAACTCGCCAAACAATGTCAGCTATAGCATGAGCCCCGGAAACACCGGCACAAGCACCAACAGTTCGGACGGGACTATTGAGTTGTGGAATATGACAAGCAATGTCAACGGCCAGAAGAACATTTTACTGAATGTTTATGACGCCAGTGCTACCAGGCCGCCGGCGCCGGGAACCTGGACGCTGACACTCTCCAATGCTTCAGGTGCAATCAATTATGACGGCTGGTTAGGAGAAAGCACCGTCGGGAGTTCCACGGTTACCATTTCCGGCGGGAATAACAATAAAACAGTGGGAATGCCCGGCACTGCCCGGCAGCCGGTAACCGCCGCGTCCTACGTTACCAAGTGGTTCTGGTCGCCTTACGGCGGCGGCATTAGGACCTATAATCCCAATCTCTACGGCATCGATGCCATCTCCAACTTCAGCAGCATTGGCCCTACCCGCGACAACCGGCAGAAACCGGATATTGCCGCGCCGGGGGAAGGCATCGCCGCCCCCCGGGCCGGTTCCAGTTCGCCCAATTCGGGCTTTGTGCTCCCCGGGGAGAAATATGTCATCGAGCAGGGAACCAGCATGTCCGCGCCCCATATTACCGGAACCGCTGCCCTTTTCCTGGGCCACAACCCGGACCTCAGCTCCGCTTCCTTTAAAACCGCCCTGGCGGAAAACGCCGATGTCGATGCCTTTACCGGCACTGTGCCCAATTACACCTGGGGCTCCGGGAAGCTGGATGTTTTCGCATCCTTATACAGGACCATTACCGGCAACCAGGCGCAGCGACTGATTCTCGCTTACGAGAAGGATCTGTCCCAGACGTTTAATCCTTCGCCTTCGCGGGCAGCAGCGCTGCGCTTCACACCAACCATCTCCGGACGGGTCACCGGCATGTTTATTCGCATGGACCAGGTGAACGGCGCCGGGCCGCTGCACTGCGCCGTTTACACCAGCATTCCCGGCAGCCTCGATGGCGTTCCGGGAGCGCTTATCGGCAATATCGTGGATGTGCCTTTCCACCGGTTCATAATCGGTTCGTACAATTATATCAGTCTTTTGGATGCCAATGCGGAGGTGGCAGCCGGAGCCAACTACCAGCTTGTGGTCTCCTGGGACAATGCCGCGGACAACCTGGTTTTCATGGCCGGCAACCAGTCGGTTTCGACGCATCGCTCATCCGTGGAAGAAAACGGAAACTGGTATAATCTGGGAGATGCGGGCACCACCGCCCTGAATCTGCACCTGCGGGTGGAAATGGCCAACGCCGCCGGATTGAGCGACACCACCGGCCAGGTTACACCGGTTATTGAGACCTACAAGCTGGCGCAAAACTACCCAAACCCGTTTAATCCCATAACACATATTGAATACCAGATCCCGGAAAACAGCCGGGTGACGATCACCATTTTCGATATTTTGGGAAACAAGGTAAAAACGCTGGTGGATGAGGTGCAGTCGGCTGACAAATATACCATAGACTGGGACGGCACCAGCGACCAACACTTCAAGGTGGCCTCCGGAATATATTTTTACCGGATGAAGACCAGGAAGGGTGCCATAGTGCAAAAGATGGTTTTAACCCGGTAAGACGGCGACAAGTGTCAACCGCGAGAGGTGAAAAGGATTTGCCGGGGTGAAGAAGTGCTGAGGTGTTGCGGTGTTAGAGTATTTAAGTGACTGAGTGAATGAGTGATGCTTGGGATGGCTGTTTGTCCCATTGAAAAAACTTTATAGCATCAAGTCGGGGAAAGGATTCCCCTCCTGCCGGAAAATGGTAGGAGGCGATTCCCATCGCCGACAGTTTGCCATCGCATTGCAGACAAAATCATGGGACTATTTTTTTAATTCTTGGATAAACACTTGGTGTTTCGGTAAGCAACAATTTCCCGGTTCAGGGATTCAGAGTTGACCTTTGCGGATGGTGCTGCCTGCACAGAACCGGCTGCAGGGCGGAATGATGAAACATGCAACACGGATTTGTTTTGATTACTCCACAAAAAGCCTTAAATTGCTGTTAATGTTTGCAGGAATATGGGGCGCAAATGAGTGACCGTGATCAGATCAAAAAATGGGTAAACACCTGGGAGAAAGCTGGTTCTGCTCTTTCATTGATAAAGATCCGGGAGCTAAGAGATAAAAATTATTATTTGAAAAACAGGGAAATATTAAACAGCATGTTACAGTATGCTTTCGATCATCGTACCATAAGAAACGACAGCGGACTGGTTAGCCTGCAAAAATTTTTCAAACAATATTATCTGCGAACATTGAAAAACTCCAAATGAAATGAGATTTTCCAGATAGCTGCCCCTTCCTGGCAAGCGCCACAATCCATTCAAAATGAGTCTGATAAAGCCACTTGAGGTCCCTCTCGCAATCACTTG
>CAZUZS010000094.1:0-14229 GCA_964624795.1 uncultured Calditrichaceae bacterium | reverse complement strand
TTTATGCCGGGGATTACGAAAACCAAACGAATCCCAAGCCTTTTAAGGCTTTCCATTCTTCAAAGGCCATAAATGGCCTCCCACCGGAGTACCCGCTCATCTATTCCCGGACGTGAACGTCCGGGCTAACAAACCCTTGGCCATTTCGTGACCGCCGCCAGACTCAGCAGAAAGAAGATGATATAAAGAAACATAATCCCACCGTTCAGTGAGGTTTTAAACATTTTGGGAGGTGTTTCCAACAAATGCATATTCGTATAAATGGTTGTCTTCGAATGCCGTCCATGAAAAGCGGGTGAGGACATGCTTTGGCGGGGCCAATAAGGCAAACAGTATGATATCCGGTCCGGGAAACGCCGGTGAGATAAACCTGGAAAAACCGAACCATTTTTGCAGGCATTCAGAAGTTATTCATTATGTAAGGCTGACAAATAGCGCTGCCACTACATAATCACAAGTAAATTCCTCTTGACTCGTATCCTTATTTTCTGTACTTTTTTACAGAAATTGTGCCAAAGCGTGAAAGTAGAGGAAGGTTTGGGTTTTTATGGTCAAATTGAGTCAACATCTTTCCCTGGAACAGCGACTGACGCCGCAGCAGATCCTGTTGTCAACCTTATTGCAGCTTCCGATGTTGAGCCTGGAGCAGAAAATAAAAACGGAGATGGAATTAAACCCGGTGCTGGAAGAGGCAGAAGAGCTTGAGTATCTGGAAGATGAGGAAGAGACCATCGATGAAAATCCAAAGGAAACCGAAGAGATAAAGGAAGAATTCGACCAGTTAGAAGAGAACAATAAAACTGAGGAAGAAGAGAAATACGAGGAGCTGGAAGAAGAGACCAACTGGGAAGATCTGGTAAACGATGAAGACAGCTACGAATTCAAGCTCCCTCGCGATAAAAAAGAAGACGATTACGAGCGGCCCGAGGTCTATGAAGCCACAATGGCCGAACACTTGCTGGAACAACTCCATATGCTGGATTTGAACGAAGATGACTTCCGTATCGGCGAATATATCATATATAATCTCCGTGACGATGGCTATCTGGATTCGGAGGTCACCGCGGAGGGAATTGCGCAGGTTTTCAGCCGCAGGCCGGATGAAGTTTTAAAAATTTTGAAGCAAATTCAGAAGTTTGACCCGGTTGGTATCGCCTCGCGGAATTTGCAGGAATGTCTGGTCGTTCAGCTTCAGACGCTGGATTTGAATGGGAAGAAAGATCTGGCCCTCAGCATTCTGCGAGATTGCTACCAGGACTTTGTAAACAAGCGATACGAGAAAATCGCGGAAGCGCTGCAGATTTCAATCGATGAAATCAAAGAAGCGCTGCTTGTCATCAATAAGCTGAATCCCAAACCGGGTGAAGGTTTTTGGGACAGCCGGCAAAATTACATTGTCCCGGATTTTGTTGTCGAAAAGGTGGATGATGAATTGGTTGTTTCCCTGAATGAATGGAATATGCCCGGTCTCCAAATCAGCCCTCATTACAGAAAACTGATCCGGCAGTCCCGGAAACTGGAAAAGGATGTCCGGCAGTTTTTGAGAAAGAAGGTGGAAAGTGCCCGCTGGTTCATCAATGCCATCTACCAGCGCCGTGTCACCATGTTAAAAACCATGCACGCTATCGTGGAATTGCAGCATGATTTTTTTGACAAAGGGCCTGAACACATCAAGCCGATGATTATGAAAGATGTTGCCAATGTGATTGGGATGGATATTTCAACTGTAAGCCGTGTTGTAAACGGCAAATACGTGCAGACCGATAACGGCGTTTTTGAATTGAAGTATTTCTTCAACGAGGGAATGGAAACTTCCGACGGAGATGAAATCTCAACTTTACGAATAAAAGAGAAACTAAAAGATATTATAGAGCGGGAAAATCCGGACAAGCCATACAGCGATGATCGACTCGCTGATATGCTGAAAAAGCGGGGCATTCCCATTGCCCGGCGCACCGTGGCTAAATACCGTGAGCAACTGGATATCCCCATCGCCCGCCTGCGTCGCAAAATTTGAAAACACTTGTTTGTTTGCAGACTGTGGTATATTGATCATCTATATATTTGCTGCCGATTGTTGGAGCCACCTTACAAAAAGCACGTGATGTATTTTACGCCGGGAGTTTCGCAATCGGGTCTCCGGTTTTCTGTCTTCATATTAGCAGCAATCCAAAACTTCATCTCTCCACCATTCCATCATTCCAAAATCCGATACTTCGCTTCCGGAAAATCTTTTCAGCGAATATTTGGTATCAATAATAATTGGTCTTAAATTACAGGTCATTTTTGGATAAAAGAGAAAATAGCAGGGAATTCAATGAACAATAGAACAGAGATACACAGCACGACTATTCTCGGCCTATTGCACAAGGGCGAGGCCGCCATCGCCGGGGACGGCCAGGTTACTTTTGGCAATACGGTGATGAAACAGAACAGCCGAAAAATCCGGTTGCTCTATAATGACCAGATTTTGGCGGGCTTTGCCGGAGCGGCGGCGGACGCTTTTGCTTTATTCGAGCGATTCGAAGAAAAGCTTCAGCAGTATAACGGAAACCTGACACGCTCCGCAGTGGAACTGGCGAAAATCTGGCGGACGGACAAATATCTGCGCCGTCTGGAGGCCATGCTGGCGGTGGTGGACAAACAAACCACACTGATTATTTCGGGAACCGGCGATATTGTAGAACCGGACGATAACATCGTTGCGATTGGCTCCGGCGGGCCTTATGCGCTTGCTGCTGCCAGAGCTTTGCTGCGGAATACAGAGATGTCCGCCGAACAAATTGTGAAATCGGCAATGGGAATTGCCGCGGAAATCTGCATTTATACCAATTCCAACATAACGGTTGAACACTTGAAATAGATAGGAAGGGACGGAGGCGAATGATGAAAAAAACGGGATCTGAATTTACTCCCAGGCAAATCGTAACCGAGCTTGACAAATACATTATCGGGCAGGATGCCGCCAAACGCATGGTAGCTATTGCACTCCGCAACCGGTGGAGACGCCAGCAGGTGGAATCCGACATCCGCGAAGAGATCATGCCCAATAACATTATTTTGATTGGCCCCACCGGCGTGGGCAAAACGGAAATCAGCCGGCGATTGGCGCGATTGGCCCAGGCGCCTTTTATTAAGGTGGAAGCATCCAAATTTACCGAGGTAGGATATGTCGGCCGCGACGTGGAAAGCATGATCCGTGATCTGGTGGACATTGGCGTGAACATGGTTCGGGAAGAAATGACCCTGGCTGTGCAGAACAAGGCGAGGGAGCAGGCAATTGAACGGCTGCTGGATATCCTGGTGCCAAGGCCGAAAATGCCGCCGCAACCACATCCCCAGCCGCAGCAGTTTGGTGAGGAAGCGATTCCCCTGGAATCCCCCGAAGACCGGGCCGAGAAAACACGCGAACGTTTTAGGGAAAAGCTGCTTAGTGGTGAGTTGGATAAACGGGAAGTGGAGTTGGAGATGCCTTCCGACTCCATGCCGATGATGCAGATCTTTTCCCCGGTTGGGATAGAGGAAATGGGTTTGAACATCCGCGAGCTTTTCGGCAACCTGATGCCCAAGAAAACAAAAATGCGAAAGGTTACGGTCCAGGAGGCGCTGATTATCCTGACCCAGGAAGAGGCGCAGAAGCTGATTGACATGGATGCGGTGGTGAAGGAGGCGATCCAGCGTGTGGAAGAATCCGGTATAGTATTTCTCGATGAAATCGACAAGATCTCGGGCACCAAAGGCGGAAGCGGGCAGGGGCCGGATGTGAGCCGCGAAGGTGTTCAGCGGGATCTGCTGCCGGTTGTGGAAGGAACCACCGTGGTAACCAAGTACGGGATGGTGAAAACCGATCATATTTTGTTTATTGCATCGGGTGCGTTCCATGTAGCCAAACCCTCCGACCTGATCCCCGAACTGCAGGGGCGTTTTCCGATTCGTGTGGAGTTGAACAGCCTGACAACCGGAGATTTCATCAGAATTCTTACTGAGCCCAGAAATGCGCTGATATCGCAATACAGGGAACTGATCCAAACCGAGGGAATGAATCTTGATTTTAAGGATGATGCAATTCGTGAAATTGCCGAGACTGCCAGCTATGTTAACAGTAAGGCAGAGAACATCGGCGCCCGGCGTTTGCATACCATTATGAGCACACTTCTGGAAGACCTGCTGTTCGAAGCACCGGATATGAAGAACAAGAAAGTCACCATCGACGGCAGTTTTGTCCGGGATAAGTTGAAAAACATTGTCGAGGATGAAGATTTGAGGCGCTACATTCTTTAGCCAGGTGACGATCAACTGTGAGGAATTGGCGACAGGCACTTGCGCTCACATAGGTATAAATTGCTACTTTTCATAATTGGAGGATCAAGGTGAACAAAGATTTTTTATCCATTGCTGAACTTACCAGAGAAGAGATCTATGATCTGTTCAGCCTCACTAAGGAGTTGAAAGAGAAAACAAGGAATCGTCAGGAGCATCATTTATTGAAGGGCTATTCACTGGCGATGATCTTTGCCAAACCTTCGGCCCGAACCCGCATTTCATTTGAAACGGGCATATTTCAGTTAGGTGGTTCAGGCCTGTATCTTAGCCCGGCGGATATCGGCATCGGAACGCGTGAGGCGGTAAAGGATGTTGCACAGGTGGTCTCCCGCTATAACGATCTGATTATGGCGCGCTTGTTTGCGCATTCCGATATCGAAGAGCTCGCCCGCTACTCGTCCGTACCGGTAATCAACGGATTGACCGATTATAACCATCCCTGCCAGATTATGGCGGATGCTTTTACTGTTTTGGAGCACCTGGAAAGCATCGAAGACAAGAAGATTGTCTATATTGGTGACGGAAATAATATCGCAAACTCATGGATAAACTTTGCCTCACGAATCCGAATTCACCTGGTAATCTGCACCCCAAGAAATTACGAGCCGGATAAGGCCACTCTGCAAAATGCACGCGACGCAGGCCTGAGCAAAATCGATATTCTCAGCGATCCGGTTGCGGCGGTGCGGGATGCGGATGTCCTTTATACCGATGTTTGGGCCAGTATGGGGCAGGAAGCGGAGGCGGAAGAGCGCAGGAAAATCTTCAGGCCCTACCAGGTAAACGGCGACCTGCTGAAATATGCAAAACCGGATGTCAAAGTCATGCACTGCCTGCCTGCCCATCGCGGGGATGAGATTACTGATGAGGTGATTGACGGGCCGAACTCGATTGTATTTGATGAGGCGGAAAATCGCATGCACGTCCAGAAAGCCATCATGGTGCGCCTGGCGCAGAAACGGAAATAAATACACAGCCGGCGCGCAAATCGTTAGCTTCATTTTTCCGGGGACAAAGACCGCTAATTGTTGATTTCCTGCAGCTTGCAGAATACTGGAGATTCGAACAAATACCGGAACAATTGCCCGGGAAGCGCATTGAAAATTCGCAATGACATAAAGGGCTTGACAAATATTATTCACCGGCATAAATTCTTGTTTTTATTATGAAGATTCCTATTCTACATCTAAGCGACGGTATCCACAAGTTTGATTTTACTATCCCTGCAGGTGCACTGCATTTTTACCGTGAGGAGGTCTACCCGAATCCCATTAGTGCTAAAATAGAACTCAACAAGTTTGAAAAAAATATTACCTGCGTTGTTGATTTGTCAACAAAAGCACAATATATTTGCGACCGCTGTTTGTCAGAGTACAGTCGGAATTATGACGAGCAGTTTAAGATTCTCTTTCATCTGGGAAAGCAGGATTTTGAGACTGAAGAGGAAAGTGTGGTCATGCTGTCGCCGGAGCAACGGGAGATAGACCTCACGCCCCATGTCCATGAGTATCTGATCCTTACTATACCGATGAAAACAGTGTGTAGTGACACTTGCAAGGGAATCTGCCCCGGTTGCGGCGCCGATCTCAACAAGGAGGAATGCAGTTGTGAAGAACAGGGTTCCGATCCGCGGTGGGACAAACTAAAAGAATTGCGGAGATGAAATCGCATAAAATGGTTTAATTAAAATTAGCAGGAGAAATTTTCATGGCAAATCCCCGAAGAAAAATCTCGAAGTCGAAACGCGATAAAAGACGCGGGTCCTGGATGATTCGCCTTTCCGGTCCTTCCTTATCCGACTGTCCGAATTGCGGTGAACCAAAAATGGCACATCGTGCCTGTCCGAATTGCGGCTATTATAAAGGTCAGCAGGTATTCACACCTACCGAATCGTAAAGCTTCCTGAGGCTAATGAATGCGAATTGCTGTGGATGCAATGGGTGGAGATTATGCCCCCCAGGCGACGGTCGAGGGGGCGCTTTTATATGACAAGGAAACTGGTGGAAAACACGAACTGGTTCTATTGGGAGATGAGAAAACCATCGAACAGGAATTGGAACGGCATCATTTTTCAAACCCAAGAAACGTAAGTATTTTCCACACTACGCAGACAGTGGAAATGACCGATCAGCCCACGACCGCACTTAAGCAAAAAAAAGATTCCTCTATGATGAGGGGCCTCAGAATGCACCAGGAGGGAGATGTCGATGCATTTATAAGCGCCGGTAGCACCGGTGCCCAAATGGTTGGCAGCTTGTTCATATTGGGTCGGATTGAGGGTGTACAGAGGCCGGCATTGGCTTCGTTTTTACCCACCGAGGGAGGTGTCGTCCTGCTCATCGATGTAGGTGCCAATGCGGATTGTAAACCTACCAACCTGTTTCAGTTTGGTGTAATGGGCAGTATTTTTATAAATTACATCTACGGAGTGAAAAATCCACGGGTCGGATTGTTGAGTATCGGAGAAGAAAAATCCAAGGGAAACGAACTGGTTTTGTCAACATATCCGCTGATGGTTTCGCATGCCCCCAATTTCATTGGCAATGTGGAAGGGCGTGATATTATGAACGGCAAAGCCGATGTAATTGTCATGGACGGATTTGTCGGCAACTCCATCCTGAAATTCGCGGAAAGCGTGTTTGGGGTTTTCGGAAGCAGTTTTAAAAAGAATATTGGGAAGAATCTGTTCTCGCTAATGGGCGCCTTTATGGTCCGACATGCATTTCGTGAAATGAAAAGCAGTTTTGATTACCAGGAATATGGCGGTGTTCCTTTATTGGGCGTCAACGGTATTTCGATAATATCGCATGGTCGTTCCACTGCCAAAGCGATAAAGAATGCCATTAGGGTTGCAGTTGACATGAGCGAGAAGAAAGTGAACGATCACATTTATGAAGAATTAAAGAACAGGGGTTAATTATGGGCTTTAACGCAAAAATCACCGGAGTTGGACACTACGTGCCACCCAAAGTCCTCACCAATAAGGATTTCGAGAAGATGGTCGACACCAATGATGAATGGATTGTCTCACGTACCGGAATCAGGGAAAGGCACATTTTAGAGGAGGGAAAAGGATCGTCCTACATGGGGAGTATGGCAGCGAAGCGGGCATTGGAGGAGGCAAAGGTCTCTCCGGAGGAACTCGATCTAATAGTAGTGGCAACGGTGACGCCCGATATGATGTTTCCCAACACCGCATGTCTGATCCAGGATGAAATCGGTGCAAAGAATGCCTGGGGCGTGGATGTGAACGGCGCATGTACCGGTTTTATCTATGCAACCTCCATGGCAACGCAATTCATCGAATCCGGTCGGTACAAAAAAGTGCTGGTAGTTGGTGCCGACAAGATGAGTGCGATTACGGATTATACTGATAGAAATAATTGTATTCTCTTCGGCGATGCCGCCGGTGCAATCGTCCTGGAAGCTACCGAAGATCCGGAAGATGGCATCCTGGATTTCATCCTCAAGAGCGACGGCTCGGGCAGCAAATATCTCTACATGCTGGGAGGCGGCAGCCTTCATCCTGCGACGCACGATACCGTAGACAAAGGAATGCACTACATTTACCAGGACGGCCGTGCAGTTTTCAAATTTGCGGTTTCCGGTATGGCCGACATTACTGAGGAAATCGTAAAAAAACACAACATTCCTTCTGAAAAGATAAAACTCTTTGTTCCCCACCAGGCTAACCTGCGGATTATCGATGCCACGGCCCGAAGGCTAAATCTCTCCCCGGAAAAAGTAATGGTTAACATCGATAAATACGGAAACACTACTGCCGCCACAATCCCCATGGGCCTCTCCGAAGCTTACCAGGAAGGGCGATTGGAAAAAGGTGATATCGTGCTGTTCGCTGCTTTTGGTGCCGGATTTACCTGGGGCAGCCTGTTGCTCCGCTGGTCGATCTAATTCGAAAACTTGGGCGTACAGCTAATTCTGCTACGGTCTCATAGACTAATGATAAATTATGTATCGTCATTTGTTGTCCGGCAAAGCGAAGATAGCAAAACAGTAACTTGTATTCCGGAACCGGAGTTCTGCTTTTAAATTTTGAGAATCGAATTAATAACACAAAACTTTTAGGCTCAAATATGAAATCGGCATTTCTTTTTCCCGGGCAGGGATCACAATACGTTGGCATGGGTCAGGATTTATACAATAGCTTTGCGGGAATCAGAGAGCTTTACGATTCCGCCGAAGAGATTCTCCAATTTCCCCTGAAGCGTATTTCCTTCGAAGGACCGGAAGACGAATTAAGACAAACATGGGTAACGCAGCCGGCAATCTTCGTACACAGCATGGCGGCAAATTTATTGATGCGGGAGAAGGGGATTCAGCCGGCAGCGGTGGCAGGTCACAGTTTGGGTGAATATTCTGCGTTGGTGGCGGCAAATGCCATTTCGTTCGAGGACGGTCTCCGGCTGGTGAAGCTGCGGGGTGAGCTAATGCAATATTCGGGCGAAAAGAATCCCGGCACAATGGCGGCCATCATCGGCCTGAGCAACGAGGACGTAAACGAAATTTGCCGGGAGGCCTCGGAAACCGGCTATGTGCAGCCGGCTAATTACAACTCTCCTGGCCAGATCGTGATATCCGGTTCCATCGAGGGCGTGCGCAAGGCTATTGATCTTGCCAAAGAAAAGCGCGCGCGGATGGCTTCCGAACTGGTGGTAAGCGGCGCTTTCCATTCGCCCCTAATGGGCGAAGCGCTGGAAGGATTAACTGAGGCACTTGATGATCTCAAGGTTGAGATGCCTGGTGTAGCGGTTTATGCCAACGTGACGGCAATGCCAGCTAAGTCTGCTTCGGAAATTAAGGATCTGTTAAAAAGGCAGCTGTTATCACCCGTGATGTGGGAAAACATCATTATCAATATGATTGCCGACGGTGCCGGCAGATTTTATGAAGTCGGTCCGGGAAAGGTGTTACAGGGGTTGTTGAAGCGGATCAATCGGGATGTTGAACGGATTGGGGTGGACCAGCTCGAAGATTTTGAATCACTGGCTTAAAGTAGTAAATCGGTTGGAAATATTTTTTATTTGGTTGTATATTGTCCGAAATTTATTTCAAGATACCATAGTTGAAGTTAGGAATGAGTGAAATTCAGGAGTCAAAATTGTCGAAGAATAAGAGAGCAATCGTAACCGGGGGAACAAGGGGAATCGGAAGGGCCATCGTTAAAGAACTGGCGACCGACACATGCTGCGGTGTATTATTTTCGGATGTGGCATTTATTTACAATAGCTGTGATGAATGCGCCGAAGAAATTCAAGGAGAAATCCGGGATCGTGATACGAGAATTTATGGCTACAAAGCGGATGCCTCCTCCTTCGAAGAAGCACAGGCCACGGTGGAAAAGGCTGTCGAGCAGCTTGGCGGCGTGGACATCCTGATCAATAATGCCGGCATCACACGCGACAATTTGCTCCTCCGCATGACGGAGCAGGAATTCGATCAGGTAATGGAAGTCAACCTCAAGAGCGTTTTTAATTACACGAAAGCCGCCATGAAATACATGATAAAGCAAAGATATGGCCGCATTGTGAATATTACGTCGGTGGTTGGGCTGATCGGAAATGCCGGGCAGGCAAATTACGCTGCATCCAAAGCAGGGGTCATTGGATTTACCAAGGCAGTAGCGAAAGAGCTGGCGTCGCGAAATATTACCGTGAATGCAGTGGCACCCGGCTTTATCGATACCGAGATGACAAAGAAATTGAATGATAAACAAAAAGAAATGTTAATCCAAAATATCCCGCTGCAAAGATTGGGCAGACCGGAAGATGTGGCTAAGGTCGTCGGATTTTTGTGCCGGGATGATGCTTCGTACATTACCGGCCAGGTGATAAATGTGGATGGTGGGATGGTAATGTAAAATATTGAATGTTTTGTATTTACAATTAACACAGGAGGAACTATGTCGTTAGAAGAAAAAGTAAAAGAAATCATCGTGGACAAGCTGGGTGTTGCTGCGGATAAGGTGAAACCGGAATCACATTTCATCGACGATCTGGGGGCGGATTCGCTGGACACTGTGGAACTGGTAATGGCCTTTGAGGAAGAGTTCAATGTGGAAATTCCGGACGAGGATGCACAACAGATCACAACAGTCAAGGCGGCAGTGGATTATCTTAGCAAGAAGATGAAGGAATCGGAATAATTTAGTCTGACAAATGTGCTTGTTCTGCTAAAGGAGAACAGGCACATTTCATTATTTTCGATTTCAGCCGCTTTCCGTGCCAGGCTGCACTATTGTGCTTCATCCACCTCCGGTTGTGTTTTTCTGGGTTGCCGGGATATGCTTTCTGTCTTCACAGCGAGAAGTCGGGGTTGGTTGCCTTGCCGCAAGCAAATACCCGCGCGGATGAAGTGCAGTTGAAATATTTCCTTTTCGGCGAATATTGGGCAAATCTTTTGCATCGTGAAAGTGCAGGCGCAAGGCCGATATTAGTATTTGGATGCCGGGCATATCAGAGTATCTGATTGCTTCAGAGGATGATGAATTTTTGTAGATTAATGCTAATTAAGAGATATAAATAAAAATCAAACCGGATTATAATGATTTTATCCATGTTTTAATCTCAAATGTGTTAGAGAAAAGTAACAGGGGAATTTATGAGTAAACGAGTGGTAATTACCGGCATGGGGGCAGTAACGCCGATTGGCAACAATGTAAAGGATTACTGGAATAGTTTGATTGAAAGCCAAAACGGGGCGGATTTCATCACTTACTTTGATGCTTCCGACTACTCTACCAAATTTGCCGCGGAGATAAAGAATTTCTCGTCAGATGGAATCATCGAGCCAAAAGAGGCCAGACGAATGGATCGCTTTTCCCAGTATGCGCTTGTCGCTGCCCATGAGGCTGTGCTGGATTCCGGGATCGATTTTGAAAAGGAAGATTTGGATAGAATCGGCGTTGTAACCGGTTCGGGAATTGGCGGAATTCAGTCATTCGAGCAGGAGCACGAAAAGTATATGAATGCCGGTCCGCGCAGAGTTAGTCCCTTTTTTATCCCGCAAATGATCATTGATATTATCTCCGGGCATATCTCTATTAAATATCAACTGAAAGGCCCCAACTACTCGGTTGTTTCTGCATGTGCAACCGCTTCCCACGCCATTGGCGATGCCTTCAAAATTATCCAGCGGGGAGACGCGAATGTTATGGTGACGGGCGGTTCCGAAGCAGCTATATGCCCTATGGGAGTGGCGGGATTCAATTCGGTAAAGGCGCTTTCCACGAGGAATGATGACCCGAAGACTGCCAGCCGGCCTTTTGACAAGGATCGTGATGGCTTTGTGGTAGGGGAGGGCTCCGGCATGTTTATCCTGGAAGAATTGGAACATGCCACACAACGGGGAGCCAACATCTACGGGGAAGTGCGCGGGATTGGTTTTACAGGCGATGCATATCACATCACGGCCCCGGCACCGGGAGGAGAAGGAGCGGCGCGCGCCATGAAATTGTGCTTAAAAGACAGCGGCCTGAATCCGGAAGATGTCGGCTACATTAATGCGCATGGCACCTCGACACCCTATAACGACAAGTCTGAAACCGAGGCTATCAAAACCGCATTTGGCAATCATGCATATAAATTAAGCATCAGTTCTACCAAATCGATGATTGGCCACCTGCTGGGCGCAGCCGGGGGAGTGGAATTGATTGCAGCAGTTTTGGCGATCAGGAATGGTGTGATTCCGCCTACTATTAATTACCAGACACCGGATCCGGACTGCGACCTGGATTACACGCCAAATCAGGCTATTGAACGAAAGATTGATGCTGCCATCAGCAACACTTTTGGATTTGGCGGACATAATGCCGTTTTGGCCGTTAGCAAGTATTGAATGATGGGCACAGCAGTTTGAATTTTCTAAAGAAATTATTTCGTCATCGGGATACGGCCAAGTCTGCCATTACCAGAACTGTTTCTGATGAAGAGCGCAAAATTGTTGAAGAATTTCAGACAAAATTCCAGATGTATTTTGATGATGCCTCATTAATTATTACAGCTCTGAAGCATCGCTCCTATTTAAATGTATCTAACGAAGACCGGATGGCCTCGAATGAACGGCTGGAGTTCCTTGGGGACGCGGTGCTGGATTTAGTCGTGACCCACTACCTTTACCAGAAATTTCCCAAACGCACCGAAGGCCAGCTATCCAAGATAAAGTCTATTCTGGTAAGTAAACCAGTGCTGGCAGAAATTGCCAACGACCTGTCATTAGGAAGTTTAATACTTATTAACCGGGGCGAGGAAAAGACCGGTGGGCGGCGCAGACAATCGATATTGGCAGACTGTCTCGAGGCTGTTATTGGCGCGGTTTATCTCGATAAGGGATTGCAGTATGCAGAGAATTTCATCCAGGCCCGATTGTTGAGGAAATTCAAATCGATTATGCAGCGGGAGCTATATCAAAATTATAAGAGCAAACTGTTGGAATACGCCCAATCGGAAATCGGCGAACTGCCGGAATACAAGGTGCTAAAGGAGAGTGGCCCCGATCATGATAAAAGCTTTGTTATCGGCGTGTTTTTGAAAGGCAAAAAAATAGGGGAGGGCAACGGGAAGAGCAAAAAATCCGCTGAGCAGGAAGCGGCAAAACTTGCAATTCAAAGCCTGGAGTTGAACCAGCAAGAATAAGATCGATTTAATTTGTCGTATGCCTTTCTTGGGTCGCCGATTGAATAAAACAATAGCCTGCTACTCTGGCGAAAAATAGATGGTGGATGAGAAACCCAAAAAATACTGATGGTGAGAAATTTATTAGCTGTTGCCTTCCTGAATGCTAAAAACTATATTCAACACTATTTTTGAGGGTTAGATGAAAAGGATTTTAAACATAGTCGGTGCACGTCCCAATTTTATGAAGATCGCACCTATTCAACGGGAAATGCACAAGCGTCCGGATAGTTTTGCGCCGGTTCTGGTCCACACCGGTCAGCATTACGACGAGCGGATGAGCAAGCTTTTTTTTGAAGATCTCAACCTGCCGCAGCCAGATGTTTATCTGGGCGTCGGTTCCGGGAGCCACGCCGAACAGACCGCAAAAATAATGATTGAATTTGAAAAGGTTTGTCTCGATCTCAAACCGGACCTGGTGCTGGTGGTGGGAGATGTAAACTCCACAGCAGCCTGCAGCATGGTGGCCAGCAAATTGTGGATTCCCATCGCACATGTGGAAGCCGGGCTTCGCAGTTTCGATCGCAAAATGCCGGAAGAGATCAACCGCCTCATCACCGACGCACTTTCCGATTATCTTTTCATAACCGAAAAAAGCGGCACAGAAAACCTGAAAAAGGAAGGAATCGATTCCGGCAAGGTGCATTTTGTGGGGAATGTCATGATCGATTCGTTAACATTCTTCCTGGACAAGGCAAAAACCTCACCCATTCTTGATGATCTCGGTTTGAAGCAGGGCGAGTTTGCACTTGTTACGCTCCATCGCCCAAGCAATGTGGATGAGAAGGAAAATTTTCTGAAAATTTTGAATGCGTTTGAAGTTATCCAGAACGATATCCCAATTGTTTTTCCCATCCATCCCCGCACTCAAAAGAACATAAAATTATTTGGCCTGGAAGAGCGTGTAAACGCCCTCAAAAATATAAAACTGGTTCCCCCGATTGGATACCTGGATTTCATGCAGCTTGAACAGAGCTGCAAGTTTGTAATGACAGATTCGGGTGGAATCCAGGAAGAAACCACTTTCCTGGGTATCCCGTGTCTCACCATGCGCGAGAACACCGAGCGCCCCATAACTGCCGAGATCGGGACAAACGCGATAGTTGGCACCGATACCGATAAGATTATCTCCGATGCGAAAAAAATACTCTCCGGCAACTGGAAAAAGGGAGAAATTCCCCCATTGTGGGATGGTAAGGCAGCGGAGCGGATTGTA
>CAZUZS010000093.1:0-14296 GCA_964624795.1 uncultured Calditrichaceae bacterium | reverse complement strand
CCTTCGGAAAATGCCGGGGCTAACATGAGAGATTTCTCCCCTCGGTCGCCCGTCCGGCGGCAGACAAGAAACAATATATTCGAACGCTTTCCCACCCTTCACAACGGTTTTATAGGAATAGGCAAGAATTAATATCCTGGGTGAGATGATTTGTTTTAAACCCTGATGAACTACTTTGGAAACTGAAACCGGAATAAGATGCCCTCATGGTGATTATTTTATGCTGTTTGTAAAAATTATTTTGTCACCGACTCGCTCCCTTGCGCATGAAAAAAGGAACGCCTTGCTGAGCAATTCTTCAGAGAAGGGAAAGGCCAATAATTAATCAACAACATAACTGGATTGACCTGATTTTACTTCATCCTGCTAAACCCGCAGGATAGAATTGCATATGAAAATTCTACTACCAAACCAAATTATCCAACGGCGTAAATCCGGTTCATCCTGTCTGAAATAATTTGGACTAATTCGAATATTCAATCTTTTCGAGGCTTGGCATAGCTTGGCGGCGCGTGGCTGGGAGTCGCCACCACGGGACATAAGGATATTCATGATGCTCCCAGTGGTAACCGAAATGGAAACAGGTGAGAAATGACCAGGCCACGGAAAATTCATTGCTGCGTGCACGGTGCCGGTCAGAATAACCTTCCCCGCTTTCACGATGAGGAAGATAGGTTCCGAAGTAAAAGAGCTGAACGGTGCTCAGAAGCGAAGGAAATACCCAGAACAACAAGAGATTGACTATGGGAACTCCCAACACAAGGTTTAGAAAGTTGAAAGCCACTGCCATTCCGATCAGCTGGTTCCGGGTGACATAGCCGTTCATGAAATGAAAATACCAGCGTATAAAATTTCGATTTTCGCCATCGTGAAAATCGGGATCTTCCTCGCTTGCCGGATTTCGATGATGCACCCAGTGCTTTTCCAGCAGCCTGGAATAGGAAAACAGGGCATAAAGTTTAACAGCCAGGCTGCCAACGAACCGGTTTACTTTCTTGTGTTTTGGCAACACGGTGCCGTGCATTGCGTCATGAGCGGTTATGAATAAACCGGTATATAAAAAAGTTTGCCAGAGAACTGGTAGAATGAGAAGATAGAACGGGGCAGTGGAAAGATTCACGGATAAAAGCGCATACAAACTGACTCCCCACAGACCGATTATCAAAACTGCAATTGCTAATCCTTTCCACCGGTTTGTTTTATTTTCTGTCTTCATATATTCCCTTTGCTAAAATGCGACCATTAGAAAGTAGGCCAACTGACCAAAGTAGGCATGCAATCCAATTGCCGGTAATTTTCGGAAAAATAGCTTTTGGGAAATTCCCAGGTAGGCGAAAACAAAGCTGATCAGAAACCAGGCGATGTAATTACGAGCCGGAATGGCATTTTCGATCCAGTTCCAGTAGCCCAATTTTGTAGCGGCCGGTTCCATGAAGAAATCAAATATTGTCATTAATAATGATACAATGATTGCCGTGAAAAACCTTTGTTTGAAGAACCATTCACCCAAAAGCTTTTGCGCCAGAGCCAGAGACGAGATAAGCATGCCCAGCCAGGCAAAGCCAATGGCAATTGGCACATGATCGATTACAGGAGTAAGATGGACACCGTAGGAATAGCGGCCGAAAACCAGGCCGGTTTCGACTCCCAGCCATTCAATCCCGATTCCGGCGGCTACGACAAACAGGCTCCAGGTCGAAAACCGCACCAAAGCTTTCTTATCCGGCATTTCGGATTGTTGATTTCGGGAGATCGATTTATAAAATTCATAAAACAGCCAGAGGCCAAGCCCAATGATCACCGGGGAAGCCATTTCCTGCATGGAGTCCTGAAATGATCCCAGAATATGTAAAAGGCTCCCAGTCATGAGAAAAAAATACAGAATAGCCGGCTTTCCATATTTGTCCAAAAGCGAAATGGAGTCTGGCTCTGATCTAATATCTGTTCTTAGGGAAGGATTCACCATGGACTCAATTTTGGAGCGTGCTATATGCATAAGCATACTGAGGAGCATTTTGGCTTTTTAAGTAGATTCCTTCCAGACGGGAAAATACCCGGTCGATAGCAATGGGATTGGCAATGAGTAAACTGAAATGCTCGCTGTTTATAAAACCCAGCAGAGCGAGACAGATTCCCCCGGTAATGAAGATGGCAAGCCAGCATATATGATAAAAATTCATTTATGTACTCCGATTTGAAATTTCAACTGCATGGGCTTTCGAGCCCCTGTCACGAATTCTGTGATATTTTTTTCATTTTGGCTTCGATCGGAAGGGAACGCCCCTTCCAATTGATGCGCTTTTGTTTAAAGCTGAGAAACGAGTTCATACCAATGGCAATTGTCGCCAAAATAGATACCGGATGAAGGATTACCGGTATCAAAATGTCGTGCTTGTATTTGATGGCTAACATCAGCCGAAGATACATATTGGTAATGACGGCCGCCAGAGCCGGTTTAAAGTAAACCGGGTAAAATAGCAGAAAATAAGGCAACACGCCGACCGTAAAAAATAAAGCCAGAATTGCAAAAAACGGCAATGTTTTATAGGAAACCAGTCCGAACAGATTTTTGGAAAATCCTTGCCACACCTCACCGGCAGAGCGATACATTCTCCCAAACAGGATTCCGGTTCCGGCCAATGTCATAGAATTAATGCTGTAGTTCTTGGCGCGCCGGCTCAACTCCACATCTTCTACAATTTGATTGTGAACTGCCTGGTGGCCGCCGATATGCTGGTAGGATTCCCTGGTAAAAGCAATCCATTGGCCGTTCGCCGCAGATAAAGATGGCCGCCTGCTTGAATGTGCAAGCCACAGGGGCAGGGCGCCATACAAAATAAGGTCTATTACCGGGACGACCAACTTTTCAGCGAAAGTTTTGGTAATCTGCTGCGGGAATGCCGACAACATTCCCAGGTTATATTTTTTCATCCATCCCAGGGTATTCCGCACCGCCGAAGGTGCATACCGGTTGTCGGCGTCAGTGAAGATCAAATAGTCGCCGTTTGCCGCCTGGCTCAACTGGTGGCAAGCCCAGTTTTTTCCAACCCAGCCTGGTGGCAGTTGTGAACCTTCCAACAGGCGGATTTTCGAATATTTTTGGGCATATTTTCCTGCAATTTCGGTGGTCGCATCGGTTGACTGGTCGTTGTAAACAATTATTTCCATGTTTTTATAGGTTTGTAGCAAGAGGGTATCCAAGCAGCCGGCAATATTCCTGGCCTCGTCCCGGGCTGGTATCAAAACAGACACAAGCGGAGAGTGAAAAAACGGAAATCTCTTCCGGAGCATGGGAGAAGTAATTAAATTGAAATGGGAAATCGTCAATACCAGGCCTAACGAAATAAAGATAAAATAGAAGATGAAAATCATTTTTATTGCTCCGCTTGTAACCGCAATTTTTTCCGAAAATTTTCAAAAATCAGGTTGACTGATTTTGTGCCATGTAAAATTTGCAGTCCTTTTTCAGAATTCAGTATTTTTTGTTCAAGCTCCGCCAACAGATTTTCCGAACCGCTCTCCAGCTCCAACAATTGCGGGCGGCTGTGTTTGTCGCACTGCCTGATCTCGCCAAACATCATGAAAACTTCAGGACGTTGTTCGCTCAAAAATTCAATGCGTATCGCCAGGGACAGGAGAATGACAGGTGAATTTACCCGTTCGAGGATCCACTGAAGCCCCGGTTTAAATCCGAGCGGGCGGATGCCCCAGCTCTTCAATTCGCCCTGCGGAAAAATGCAAACCAGCGGCGGGTTGCCATTCGCTGTATTCAATAGCGAGGTTACATAATACAGCGAGTGCATCATGCTTTTGGGCCTTGCAGGATCAATCGAAAATGCGCCCATTCTGGAGAAAAAAGGATTTCTTTGGAGCTGGCCTTCCAGCATCATCAGATACATTCGCCGCCGAAAAATCCGGTCGTTCAGCAGGAAAACGAAAAAACCGTCCCACCAACTGCTGTGGTTGGGCAGCAGAATGACCGGAAGCGAAGGATCAAGTTTCGGGACGTTTCCCAGAACCGAGATGGCGAAGAAGTTCCGTTTAAGCAGCCGCAGCAGGTATTTCCGAAAAGCCGCAGTTGCCCACCGCTGGTGCTTTGCGTAAATCATTCATTCACCAATTCGTACTGGGGCGGCAGCAGCCATTCCCGAATAACTTCTACCCGGCTGCGGACGACCTCTTTGGCCAGGATGCCCATTTTTTTCATTTGTGGCACGAACACCCGTCCCAGGAACGGATTGAAGTCCTGCGCTTCAATCTTGTGCAAAATCCCGTGATAAATTTTACTGGCGGAATAAATCGCAAAGCGGGATTCGGGCGCCAGCAATTTTATTCCCTTGTCGGAATCGTGATAATACCCATCGGCCCGCTCCACCTGAAATTTCATTAATTCCCGAAATTGTGGAGTCATATTCTCTTCCAGGACGTCTCTCTCGCTCACCCCGAATCTGCGAAGTTCCTCCAGGGGAAGGTAGATGCGGCCCATGTCCTTGTCCTCTTTAATATCCCGCAGGATGTTGGTAAGCTGCATCGCGATTCCCAACTCCTCGGCGTAGTGGAAAGCTTTGGGCGTTTTGTAGCCTAAAACATACGTCATCATCAAACCAACCACGCCTGCTACCCGGTACGCGAACAGATGCAGGTCTTCGAATGTCTGGTAGCGGACATTCCGGATATCCATTTTGACTCCCCGCAGCAGGTCAAGCGGGTACTCCATTGGGATGCCATAATGTTTCGCCACCTGGATAAATGGCTTCAGGATGGGATGTTCGGACTCACCCGTCCGGTAGGCTACCTTAATTTCTTCCATGAGAAAATCGGCTTCCCGCAAAATCTCATCCACTGTGCGGTTGCGTGGATTGTCGATCAGATTATCCGCATAGCGGCAAAATCCGTAGAGTGCGAACGTTGCCCAGCGTCTTTCCCTTGGCAGCATTTTGGTCGAAATGTAAAAGCTTTTCGAAAAATGCGCCGTCAAATTTTTGGAGTGCAGAAATGCTGCTCTATTTTCATGAGTAATATGCCATTGCATAGTCAGGCACCTCTTCTATATTTGTTTTCTGTTTATTGTAAGGGTCTAAGTCCTGCATAATCACGTGTTCGGTTGTTTCTGCCGTCAAAAGCACGCCCGGAACACCGGCGCCGGGATGGGTGCTGGCTCCAACCAGGTAGAGGCTTCTGATATCTTCACTGCGATTGTGCGGTCTGAAGATGGCGGTTTGCGTCAATTTCGGCTCAACCCCCCAAGCGCTTCCCAGGTGGCTGTTGCGCTGCATTGCAAAGTCCAGGGGCGTGAAGGTTTCCAGCACTTCGATATTCCGGCGAAGATCGCTCAGTCCGAAATCTTCTTCCAGGAATTTCAGGATTCTCCCCGTGAACGGTACGGTCATGTTTTTCCAGTCAACATTGCCGCCAAGATTGGCCACCGGTATCAGAACATACATGCTCTCGCTTCCCGGCGGCGCCATCGAAGGATCGGTTCGGGTGGGGACATGCAGGTACATGGAAAAATCATCAGGTAATATTTTGCGGTCAAAAATATCCCTAACCAGTCCCTTATACCGGTTGGAAAGAATCAGCGTATGATGCAATAATTTGGGATAGGTCTTTTTTACTCCCAGGTAAAGCAGGAAGGCGCTCATCGAGTAGCCGGTTTTTTCCAATTTCGACTCAGAATATTTGCTGCGGAATTTTGGATCGATGAGATCGTGGTAGGTATGGTGAAAATCGGCATTGGATACCACGGCATCGGCCGGATAAAACTGACCATTTGCCATTACGCCCCGCGCCTTGCCATCAGAGACGATGATTTTTTCTGCGGGCGATGAAGTGATAATTCTGCCGCCGGTTTCCAGAAATAACTTTTCCAACGCCTGAACTACGCTATACATTCCGCCCCTTGTAAACCACACTCCGCCTTTTTTCTCGAGATAGGGAATCATCAGATAGACGGCCGGCGCCCGAAAGGGGCTTCCGCCAATGAACAGGGGATGGAAAGAAAAGGTGAAGCGGTGGCGGGAATCCTTAAAATATTTTTTAACCAGTGTATGCGTCGGGTAGAGCGCCCGCAGTTTAAGCGCCTGCGGCAGAAACTTCATCATGGTTTTCCAATCGCCGAAAGGCCGGGAGCCCATGCCATCCTCGATGACGGCCTTGTAGAGCCGCGAAGTATGTTCCATGAACGCATCATAATTTTGGGCATCCCGAATATTAAACTGAGACATTTGCATCTTCATCCGGTCGGGATCGCCGTTGTAATCCAGGAAGCTGCCGTCATGGAAATAAATTCTGTAGAAGGGGTTGAGTGGCATGAGATCGAGGTAATCTTCCATGCGTCGCCCGGCGCTGTGAAAAACCTTTTGAATAATGTCGGGCGCAGTGATCAGAGAGGGCCCCATATCGAAAGTGTAGCCATTTTTCACTAACTGCGAGGCGTGCCCGCCAACTTTTTCATTTTTCTCCAGAATGGTCACCTGGAAACCGCGTGACTGCAAGCGAATGGCTACTGCAAGCCCGCCCAAACCGGAACCAATTACGACTATATTTTTCTTCATATTGTTTTTCCTATTCTTTTCAGGTGAATTGGTTATATTTTTCGACTTCCATCAAAACGCTCATATCGTGCAAGATCCGTTTTATTGGTAAATCGCCAGCCCATGAATTTAGAATCTTCATAAGTTTTAGTTTTTCCCGCATGACGTGCCTCGCTGAATTTTTGAAACAGGATCGCATTCAGCAGCAGGAGCGCATAGCCATACCCAAAGTCCTCGATGGGAATAGCGAAAATATGCAAGGGAATCTGGTAGCTGATATTATAGAGTACCACCGGCCGGGCAGTGAGGTAGCCGTTAAAGATCAAGATGAATATGGTGATGATCGAAAGATACAGATATGTTCCCTTCCAGCGGAAGATATCAGTTCTCAGCAGCATGTCCAGCAAAGCGGTAAATGAAAGGGCAAGCAGCGTTATTCCGGAATATTCCTTTCCGACATAAATGAGGTACACCGCCGGCAATGGAGCAGCGAGTAATACCCGCCGCATCGCCCTGAATCCACTGAAAGCAGTGCTGTCCAATTTGTCTCTGAGCTGCTTCCACACAAACAGGCAGGCAAACGGAACGGTAATAAAAAACAGCCACTCCTCAAGCGGCAGGCCAAACAGGCGCCATCCTGAAATATATTGTTCATTAAACCACCAGTGTCGGCCAGTTACCAGTATGTCCCAAACGATAAAGGGTATTAGGGTTACGGCGATTGCAGGCAATGCGGATTTTAACCACGCATCTCTTCTTGCCCCTTTCAGAAAAGACAAAGCAAAAGGCCCGGCGAAGATAATAGTGTTATATAGAAGATACTCAATTTTCATAATCTATCGTTTCCATCTTTACAGCCTGCAATTTGGCTTTCTGCGCATCCGTCATCTCGAAATTTTTCCAGATAAAATCGATCATGCCATTGATCATATCTTTGCCATATTTATGTTTTTCTTCGGGCAGCAATTCGATGATTTTCAGAAAATCTGCCTTTGCCGTATCCTGGCGGTTGAAAAAGCCAGGAAGAAAATGGCAAGTGCTTCCTCTTACAAAATGAGATTCGAGGTCAGTAGGATCAGCTTTGATTCCCTCATCCATCATCCGGAGTCCTTTTTTTACATGTTTGAGCTTATTGTGCGGCCAAAAGGAATGCTTCCCTTTCAGCGCTTCAAGCGCTCCCAGATAGGTGAGAGCAAGCCCAGTGGAATTGCTGTCGTCCTCTAAAGATGTAAACGCCAAAACCGCTTTATCCACCACCTTTCCATCATCAACCGCGGAATAAAACAATTCCCTGGCTTGGTTGAGATGCAGGGATTTACCGGCCTCCGAAGATCCATGCATTAGCATTCCTGCTATCAGGACGGCCACTGCTATTGAAAACCCATTATTTTGCTTCATTACTTCTGCTCCTTATTTTAAATGAGCGATATGAGCGATATTATTTTAATATATAAAATCCATTATGTCAAGCATTATCTTTTGTAAATAGTTCATAACGCTCATTATTCTTGACAATACTGATTTTTTCTATTATATTTTGCTGTCTATTTAAAGGAGATAAGTGTATGGAAGCCGATGTCCAGTATTTTAATAGTGAAGAGGCGGCTAAGATTTTGGGCGTAAATGTTTCAACAATCAAACGCTGGACTGAGGAAGGAAAGTTGGGTTGCATCAAGACAGAGGGGGGGCATCGCAAATTTTTGATGGAACACCTGGCAGCATTTCTGGAAAAGAATAAAAATAGAGCTGAACGCGTAACACTCTTTCCGATGGAAAATAAATCCGATTTACAGATCAGCGGGCAAATCTTAAAGGGTAACTTCAATTATTTGATTGGTTATTTCAGGGATAATGCCCTGGCAAGCAACCGGGAAAGACTGCAGCAAGTATTAAATGGGCTTTTTTTGGGGCAGTACCCGCTCTATCAAATTTATGACCGATTGATTACACCGGCGCTGTATGAGTTGGGTGATCTATGGGAGCAGGAAAAAGTCTCAGTGATTGAGGAGCACATTGCCTCCCAGGCCATTCGGGATTGTGTGATTCGTTTGCAGGGGATCATGCGTCTGCCCAGGCGGAAATCCGGAAAGGCGCTGTGTATGAATTTTTCGCATGAGCTGCATTCAATGGCCTTAAAAATGGTTGAACATATTCTGGAATTGCGGGGATATCGTGTATTCTTCAGTGGTCAGAGCACGCCATTGCTGAAGATTGAAAAGGTGTTTGAAAACTTTAAGCCCGACCGGGTTTATATTTCCGGTACCATTGTAGAAGATGGAGGGAATTTGCAGAAGGAATTCGACAAGATTTGCGAACTGTGCTCCACTTATAATGCAAAACTTTATGTGGGGGGCCGTGTTTTTGACACGGTTCAATACAATCACCCGGCAGTCGTGCGGCGGCTTTTTACCTTCGAAGATGTACAGAATTTTTGATCCTGATTAGATTCTTTTTGACAGGATTAACCGCATTCAATCCGTCGGAATTAAAGAGCATGGACATTATTGTCTTCAATTGACATGTCATGCATGTCGGGATTGGTGATAGAGACAGAGTGAACTCGTGATAGAACTACCCAGAATTCACGTTTCTTTCTGCCCAAACCACCGAGCGCCCGCGCCTGTGGAGGAATTTTATTTTCCACTTTTTGATAAATCAGACTCTACGGCTAACACACGAACCAAAAATCCGATAAGCTTCGCAGAAAGCAGGTCAAGGCAGCATGGCAATTCGCTGCGCCATTCTTCTGAAAATGAAAATATGAAAAGGAAACATGGCATACCAATACAATCGGCCCGATAAACCTTTGGGGCGGAAGGTGGCGGTCTGTTGGAAGGTGCCACCGTTTTGGTTTGGATAAATTTTGAATTCCAGCCAGGCCTCACCGGGAAGCTTCATCTCGGCGTAGAGCAGCAGCCGCATCCCGGCTTTATCTGCTACCAAAACCCGCCAGAAGTCAAGGGCATCCCCGGCATTTAATTCGGATGGATTTGTTCGGCCCCGGCGCAGGCCAATGCCGCCAACGAGTTTATCCAGGAAACCACGAATTCCCCAGAGAAGATTGCCATAATACCAGCCGGTTTCGCCGCCAATGCGCCAGATCCGCTCCAAAATAAGTTGGGCATTATCGGCAATATTAACTTGTTGCTTGTCGATATAGCATGCATGAGTAGGAACCTCGATATAGCCGCCGAAATCGGCTGGCAGCCTGCCGCTCACCCATGCATCCTTCCAACTGGAAATGAGAATATCTTCTCCGGCGTGTGAAAACGCCCGGCGAATGGCATCCTGGTAGGAAAGACAGTGGTGCGGAATAATTTGATCAATTTCATTATTCTCGCAGATGACTTCATTTTTCATACTGTCCACCAGACTACGCGCTAATGAGAAAGTGGTGGCGGTTATGAGATAGAGCCAATATGAGGAAATTCGGGGCGTTAATACCGGCACCGTGATGATGACCCGCTTTAATCCACGAATTTTAGCAAACTCCAGCAGCATCTGTTTGTAGGTTAGAATATCGGGGCCGCCGATTTCAAAAGTTTTCCCGTAACTACCGGGATTGCCCAAAACCGCAGTCAGATAATAAATGATATCGTGAATGGCTATGGGCTGGGACTTGGTCTTCAGCCATTTGGGGGCAACCATGACCGGCAGTTTTTCCACCAGATCCCGGATTATCTCAAAACTGGCGCTGCCGGCGCCGATGATAATTCCCGCCCGCAGCACGGTGAGCGGGATTCCGCTTTCCTGCAATATTTTTTCCACAGCCAGGCGGGATTTCAAATGCGGTGAAAGATTGGCATCATTGGAGATACCGCCAAGATAGATGATTTGCCTGGCGTTTGTTTTTTGAATGGCGGCAGAGAAATTTTCTGAAGATTCGCTTTCCAGGCGGGCAAAATCTCTTGCGTTTTGGCTCATGGAATGCACCAGGTAGTAAGCGGCTTCAATATCGACCGGAATATTGTCAAGGGTTTCGGGCTTCAACAAATCCCCCACCAGCATTTCAACGGATTCCGCAAATCGATTGGGGGGTGCGAAACGCCGGGCATCCCGAACCATGCAAATCACCTGATGTCCATTTTCCAGAAGGGCCAGCAATAGGCGTTTTCCGATGTAGCCGTTTGCACCTGTGAGAAAAATTCTCATTTTCTTATATCCGGTTTTGTTCGAGAGGTGTCAACGAGCGGGCGGTAAGTAAAGTTTCTGAACCGCAACCCGTCTTAACTTAATGCAACTTTATAGACGGCCAGCGCCCGTTCGCGGGAGTATTTGTAATCCACGATGGGCTTGGGGTAAACCGGCGATGCGTATTCCGGAACCCATTCTTTCACATATTTTAAATCAGGATCAAACCGTTTCATCTGCGTCTCCGGATTAAAAACGCGGAAGTAAGGCGCCGCATCGCACCCGCAGCCGGCCGCCCATTGCCAATTGCCATTATTGGATGAAAGGTCGAAATCCAGCAGTTTTTCCGCAAAATATTGCTCACCCCACCGCCAGTCGATCAGCAGGTTTTTCGTTAGAAAGCTGGCGGTCAACATACGTACCCGGTTGTGCATGAATCCGGTGGCGTTCAACTGCCGCATCCCGGCATCCACCATCGGGTAACCGGTGGCGCCCTGGCGCCAACGCTGAAACTGTTGTTCATCGTTTATCCACTGGATATTGCGGTACGCTTCCCTGAAAGGCCGATCGACGACGTACTGGAAATTGTGCAGGATCATCATGAAAAATTCCCGCCAGATCAGTTCGCTCAAAAATGTGGGATTCAATTCCAGGGCGATGCGGATTAACCTGCGGATACTGATGGTGCCAAACCTGAGATGGATTCCAAGCCGGGTGGTTCCTTCAAGCGCCGGGAAGTCCCTGGTTTGGTCATAATTTTTGATTAGATCTTTGTTGATCTGTTTGGGTGGAAAATGAAAGCCGGTCTTGCTGAATCCGATTTCTTCCAATTGCGGGAAGGGCAGGGGGGAGCGCGGATAATAGTTCTGAAAATAGTGTTCAGAGGGAAATGAATTCAGATGGCCGTCGTTAAGCGAATCCAGCCAGCGGTTTTTGTAGGGTGTGTAAACCACGTAAGGATTTCCATCTGACTTCATGATTTCCTTTTTCTCAAAAATTACCTGGTCTTTGAACAGGTGAAATGGAATACCATGGTCTTCCAGAAAATCTGAGATCTGTTGGTCTCTGCGGATGGCTTCTGGCTCGTAGTCACCATTTGCAAAGACGGCGGCAACGTCATATTCCCCAATCAGCTGTTTCCAGATCTCAACCGGATTTCCATGATGAACGAGGAGGCCGCTTCCGATCTCTTTCAAATGCGCTTGAATTTCCCTGAGCCCGACATAAATAAATTCAACCCGTTTGTCGCTTTTATCTGGCAGTTTGTCCAGAATTTCGGTGTCAAAAATGAACAGGGGGAGCACCGGATGTCCGCTTCGCAAAGCGTGGAAAAGTCCGGCATTATCTTCCAGGCGTAGGTCGCGCCGGAACCAGAAAATGGAGAGTTGCTCCGTATTCATAGAAGAAAAAAGATTAAAGGTTAAAGATTAAAGTCAAAATATAAAAGGCAAAAGGCAGATGCATATCGGGCCTTATTCTCACAAAGTCGGGCATCCGATTTAAGTTCTGCAGTTATTGAATCGTGAGTTTTTTGGCCTTGACTTTGAAAAGTTAGCTGCAAACATCGTCGCCAGCTGCCCTTAGTAGCTGGTTTCATCCAGTTTCACCTTCCCCCGGAAGATGTAGTAAATGCTGGTGGTATAAGCCAGAACGAAGGGAATGCCGATGATGGCGATGATCAACATGATTTCCAGCGTCCGGTGGGAGGATGCGGCATTGTAAATCGTCAGGCTGTTTTGCGGATCGGGATTGGACAACACGAAGTTCGGAAATATGCCGATGGCAACCAGGGTGATCAAAGCGAGAATGCTGGCAGCAGAAGAAAGAAACGCCCTGAAATCCCTTCCTCGCTGAATTTCACGGGGGATATTAGCGATGGCCAACATATTCAGCAAAGCAATAATGAAAAAATAAGGGTAATCATGGAAATGCCGCACCATGTGCGGAATATAGATCAGGGTGGCCATGGTAAGCGTTATATATGAAATCACAAAGAAGATGATGGTGTTATTCACCCAGCCCCGGATCCGGTCGTGCAGGGGGCCTTCCGTTTTCATGGTGAGGTAAATTGCCCCGTGCATCATGAAAAGCGCAACTGTGGTAATGCCGACCAGGATAGCGTAGGGATTCAGCAGCGACCAAAAATTCCCCAGGTATTCTTTGTTAGCGGCGATAGGAATTCCCTGAATGATATTACCCAGCGCAACTCCGGCCAAAAGCGCGATGACGATACTGGCGATGCTGAAGGAGGCATCCCAAATCTGCCGCCACAGTTTTCCTTCCCGCTTGCTGCGAAATTCAATAGCCACCGCCCGGAAGATGAGCACAAACAGCAACAAAAAGAAAGCCACATAAAATCCCGAAAAAACTGTGGCATAAACGTCCGGGAAGGCAGCAAAAAGTGCGCCTCCGCCGGTGATGAGCCAAACCTCATTCCCATCCCAAACCGGCCCGATGGAGTTGATCATGATGCGACGGTCTTTATCTTCTTTGGTCAAAAGATGCAGTGCGCCCACGCCCAAATCAAAACCGTCCAGAATAGCATAACCGGCCAGCAAAACGCCGATCAGAATGAACCAGATTGTATTTAAATCGAAGCTGAATTCCATATTATCTCTCCTGTTCTATATGAATATCTTTATTTTCTGCTGTATTTTGCCGGTAGCAATTCACCGCTTTTTGCCGCCTTTGGCGATGGGTAAATTTTCAATCCCGTGTTTTTGATGCTCGTAGGTTGAGGCATCATCCAGGATGTCTTCCGGCCCATGCTTAATCTTGCGGTCCAGCAGAAAGACGAAAAGAACAAAAAGCAGCCCATAGATCAGGATAAAAAGGATAAAGGAGAACAGATTTTGACCGGCATTGATTGAAGGTGACAGCCCTTCGGAAGTGCGCATCAGGTTGTAAACGATCCACGGCTGGCGGCCGACTTCGGCGGACATCCAGCCTAATTGATTGGCAATTTGAGGTCCCAGCACCGCGATAACCAGGATATACAGCAGCCATCGTTTCTGCCAGAGCGTTCCCCGCCACCAGAAAAGAATGCCCAATAAACTTAGCAGAATCAGCAGAAACCCGATTCCAACCATAAAATGAAAGGTTTGAAAGACAAAATTTACCGGTGGCCGGTCTGCCGGCGCAAAATCGTTCAATCCGATTACCGGCTGCGAGAAATTGCGGTGAACCAGAAAACTAAGCATTCCGGGAATTGCCACCCCAACTTCCACCTTTTCATTCTTTTCATTTACCCATCCGAAGAGATGCAACGCGGCGGGTTGGGTGGAATCGTAGTGCCCCTCTAATGCCGCCAGTTTGGCCGGCTGGTGCTTGCTGATCATTCTTCCGCTCTGGTCGCCGGTTACCAGTTGAAATAACGAAGTAAATAGTGCAACCAGTAAACCGATTTTCAGAGAAGCCTTGGCAAATTCGGTGTGCCGTTTTTTTAATAGATAATAGGCGCTGACACTAATGACCAAAAAGGCACCGGCCAACCACGCGCCGCCCAGCACATGAACCAAGCGATCTACCGAAGAGGGATTAAAAACCATTGCCCAAAAATCGGTGATTTCGGCCCGCACCCTGGCACCATCCCGGACAAGATGAAAGCCTGCCGGTGTTTGCTGCCAGGAATT
>CAZUZS010000092.1:0-14565 GCA_964624795.1 uncultured Calditrichaceae bacterium | reverse complement strand
CGGGATTATGCCGTCAGGCACCACTTACGTGGCTATCCATTCGGCGAGCTTAAAACAGCATCAGGCGATGAATCGGCCTACCAGTTTGCCGGTATCCCGATTTGCTGTGTGTCCAGCACAGCAAATCGGGATGAAATTCTTCCAGAATTTCAAGGAGCGCGACCGGGGCACCGGGCTGCACTATTTTTGGGCAAGATATTATGACCCACAATTAGGCCGACAACATTGTGTGAATCCTAACTATTGAGTTATGCTGGGAAAGTTGGAAATGCAATATGTAATTGATAACCTGCCAATCGAGACAGAAGAGGCCGTCTTGCCTGATCCGATTCCAATAAATGAACCGTAATGAAAGGATTTTGGATATGAAAAAAGCAACGAGCATTATATTCATTTTGGCTTTATTAAGTTATTGTGCGCCCGGTTCATCGCAGGATTGTGTCCTTAGTATGCTAAAAGCAAAAAATCTTGATCCCTCCAAATTGAAATACTACCAACAGTGCATATTAAATTCCGTTGATACTTGGTATCAGGATCATTATTTAGATGAGGATTTATTTGACATGTTTCAAAAGTTGTCAGTGATAGACAAAAGTAATAACGATCTCGATACACTATTGCAATTGCCTGTGGATGATAGAATCAAAGCTGCCTACATTTTGTTTTTCACATCGGATTCTGAAAAATGTTATCATTCAATCAAAGATACGGGTTTTGCAGGATTGGTAAAAGTTCTGAAAAACAACGAATCATTCACGGAGCAGAAAATACTCTCAGTATTGAATTCGAACGATTTGAACAGTTTATTGTTTTTTCTTTCATATATTTCATTCGAGAAGGAAAAAAGGTATTCAGAGATAATTTTTAATATTGATACATCAAGATTTTCTGATGAAGGCAATCCTTCGGAAAGATATATACTGGAAACAAATATTGATCTTGCATACGGAGCATTAACGCAACAAGAATGAGATGTTTATTTGTCATCCTTCTTTGCGGCCTGGGCATAGTTGCATTCAAAGAATACAAGCTGTTGGGTTGCGAATTTGCGGTAAGATGCGCGAATACTTTTAAATAACATGAAATGCCTATTTTGTGGCTAATCGTCGGCGGTTTCCTCAATGCCTGCATTTACTACTTGCCAGGAAAAACAGAGTGGACTGACGGATCCTTTTGTACGCACTGTCATCATTAAATTGTTGGTGAAAAGAATTTTTAATTCGCGTTAACTTTTTGTGAGAGGCAATTTTAGCATTAATTTTCTTCCATGAAGATCGCATTTGTCTGGAAAATTCAAATCTCACTTGACATATCCTTTTTTAACGTTCACCAGTCGAACGCCCTTCAGGGTAAAATCAAATTTTCTTTATTTTTACAGTGCGATATCGATGAATTCAAATAGATTTTGCGATGAGATTCGCAAAATTCATATATTTGTGCTGTTAATTGTTCGGACTAGATAAATGATGCAGAGACAGAAAAAACATTCTTATCATATTCGCTTTAACCTTCAGGGAGTCCATTGTGTTATACAAGTTTACCTTAATTTTGATGACGGTCTTTATTGCCATGTCAGCTCTTGCAGATGTCGATGAGTTGGACAGCATGAAAATTGACCTTGCGCCCGATCAGCCTCACCAGTTTATATTTACCAATAAGAAAGCCGCCTTCTGGTTTGGCGAAACGCAGCGGCCCAACCAGGGCGGATTCCAGGGCTACACGATTCTGGAGCAGCGCTACCTGCTGGACTACATGCTGGTTGTGGATGGCGCCGTGCTGGATCGTTCCTCCGCGGAAAAAATCGAGCTTTACCCCGACCGGCTGGTGCGGCGCTATCCGCAGCTAACCGAGACGCTTCATTTTGTGGATTCCCTCAACCTGGTGCTGATCGATTTGCAGCCGGTGCGTCCGCTGAAAGTTGCTGCCCATTTCCATTTCGCGGAACCGATCATGCAAAATGCCTGGACCTGGAATGAGAAGCAGAATTCTAATGAAACGCGGTTTTATGGGTTCGGCTTGGACAAGCCGGTTTTCCTGGCGTGCAAGGTTGCCGGCGATGCAGAGGCGACCGAATCTCAAATCCTGGATTCCAAAGAGAAAATGGGCAACTTCCCCGGCGGAGTAGGATTCAAAATGGAAATCCAGGGCCCGGTGACACTGGCTGCGATCTTTGCCCAAACGCAGCCGGAATTGGAGCGCATTTATGCGCTGATGTCACAAAAAGAACGCCTTCTGGAGATCCGCCGAAACCGAATCCGGGCGCTGCTGAAAAATGCCGGAACTGAAACCGGAAATCCTGAATTGGATTTGGCTTATCGCTGGGCGTTGATTTCAATGGATGATCTCGTGACCGAGCAGCGCGGAAAGGGCATCTGGGCCGGCCTGCCGTGGTTCAACAATTACTGGGGCCGGGACAGTTTTATTTCCTTTACCGGGGCGTTGTTGTGCACCGGCCAGTTTGAGGAGGCCCGGCAGATACTTCTCTCTTTCTCGGAATTTCAGAATCAGGATATTTCATCTCCGTTTTATGGCCGCATTCCCAACCGGGTAATGTTAAAAGAAATCATTTACAACACTGCCGATGGCACCCCATGGTTTGTCAGAGCCTGCGAAAACTATGTAAAATACAGCGGCGACTCACGTTTCATCGAACAGATTTTCCCAGTGGTGCAAAGGGCGATGGACGGTGCTCTGAGATATCATGTTGATGACAAAGGTTTCTTGACCCACGGGGACGCCGAGACCTGGATGGATGCGGTGGGGACGGAAGGTCCCTGGTCGCCGCGCGGCAACCGGGCGGTGGAAATTCAGGCGCTGTGGCTGGAACAAATGCGCATTTCCATCGATTGGGCCAGGCGGCTGGGATTCGATGACCTTGCGAAGAAATGGGCGGGTGTGCAGGAACTATGTCGCAGCAATTTCACCAAATTCTTCTGGAACGGCGAACAGAATGTACTTTATGATCACCTGAATGATGATGGCTCGCCGGACACTAAATTGCGTCCAAATCAGATATTTGCCCTGACGTTTCCCAAAACGCCGCTGCTGAATCAATCCAGAGAAGAGAAAGTCCTGGCAGCGGTTACGGATAAACTAACCTATCCGTGGGGTGTAGGATCGTTATGGCAGGGAGATCCGGATTTTCATCCCTACCACCACTATCCGCCTTATTATGCGCCTGACGCCGCTTACCACAACGGCATTGTCTGGACCTGGCTGGCCGGCCCACTGCTCACCGCGCTGTTTCCCTGCAATCCGGGATTGGCGTTTCGCGTATTGCAGGATGAAGCGGATCAGATCCTGAATACAGATGCCAGCGGCAGTTATTCCGAGCTGCTGGAGGCCTGGCCGCGGAAAGGGCATGAATTCCCTCAAATGTCGGGGACGGTCTCGCAGGCGTGGAATCTGGCGGAATTTATTCGAAACGTGCAGCAGGATTTGCTGGGAATCAGTCCGGATGTGCCGCGGGATTCGCTTGTTCTGCAGCCGCACCTGCCGCCGGATTTGAAGAATATAAATTTCACTTTCCGTTATGGTTCTCACCGGGTGGAAGGGAGTTATCGAATCGATAATGAAGATTTTTTGATTAATCTGAAGACTGCTGCAGGGCGTGCCAAATCGGTTCATCTTTTTGTTTCCCTGCCGGCCAGTGAAGAAAAGACGGCGCAATTCCGGACCGACTGGAACATGGGCTTACCCCTGGAAATTAGGATGAACCGGGAGGGCGAAAAAGTTTTGGTTCGCGCCAGCGGGAAAGACATTACCGAAGTAAAGCAAAAAAACAGGCGAATCCTGGCGGATTTGAGTTTTTGCCAACCCACCATGAACATGAATCTGCCGGTGTTCAAGGGGCCCGGTTTCGATCTCATTGCGCCGGAAGATGCGATTCAGCGACCGGGTAAGCTGACCAGGGTGGTGCTGAGCGCTGCGGATGCGGAGTTTGATGATAAGGGACCGAATGGAAAATATGTCTATCCCACTAATCCTGCCTTTGCACCGGGAATCTTCGATGGGAGGGCTGTAAAAATATGGAGTGATGAAAACTACTATTATTTTAAAGTTGAATACCGCAACCTGGTAAATCCCGGCTGGCGGCCGGAAAGCGGTTTCCAGTTAACCTACACGGCCATTGCCCTGAATTTTGGTGACAAAGCCGGTTTCCGGCGCACCCGCGTTGAGATGAACGCCAACTTCACTATTCCGTTTGAATATGCTTACAATCGTATCATCTTCGTGGGCAATGGTTTTCGCATAACTGATGCCAGGGATCAGATTATTGCCGAGTACCGGCCGCAGGACAGCGAGCATCCTATTGGTTTTGCAAATGATCACTGCATCCGGTTTTCCGTGCCGCGAAAATACCTGCCTTCTTCCGGTTTGAAAAATGCGTTTGTGTTGATTGGCGGGCAAGACGACCACGGCGCCGGCGGCATCGGTGAATTCAGAACAGTAGGCCAGAAGGCTTCCGAATGGCAGGGCGGAGGGGGAGAGCAGCCGCAGGGAAATCCGTCGGTTTATGATGTGATAGAAGTACGGTAGGAGGTGCAACGGTCGGGGAAGGGATTCCCCTCTCACCTTGGAATGGATTCTGCGAAAGGATTCCATCTCGCCGAGAATGGTAGGAGGCGATTCCTATCGCCGATATGGGCTTGCAGTGTTTGACAAACTGATGCATGGCGCATGAAAAATCCTCATTCAAAGAATTTACGCAAAGGGCGTGTTTCCATTCCCGGTCAATATTATGCCATTACCAAATGCTGCAAGAATGGAAGTAATTACTTGATTGAAGGTTCTTGCCAGGATAACGCAAGCTCAATGACCTTCACAGTATTTAAAAACACAATTCACTGGTTGAATAGAAATAATTACTGGGTATGCAAGAATTTTGTAATGATGCCGAATCATGTGCACCTTGTTTTAAGATTAGGTCCATTAAAAGCACTCGAGCAAGTTATGGCTGGTTTCTCACGTTTTACGAGCAGAAAAATCAAGTCAATTAACAGAATCAATGAAGTTATTTGGGAGGAAAGTTTTTACGATCACGGTATTCGCAACGAAGAGTCGTATCTTCGGCAGTTGAATTATGTTTTGCATAATCCTGTCCGGAAGGGACTGGTTGAGGAATGGCAGGATTGGCCGTTTTTATTCACGGAATTGTTAAAGGGGTAGCAAGCGATTGTGATTTCTGATCTTGCCAGGGAATTGATCTGCGGTGATTATCGGTCGGGGAAAGGATTCCCCTCCCACCATATCCATAGTGGATGCAATGAAAGGAATTTCCCATGCTGGAAAGGTAGGAGGCGATTCCATCGCCGACAGTTGAGGAGTGGATTCCCCTCCCACCGGATGCTGAATTTGCTGTAAAATTTGTTTACAGCCCATCGAAATTGTCCGGTGCATGGCAGGAAATAGTATATATTTTGGCGCACTCCGTGACCTATATCAACTTCCTCTGATCCGGTGCAATGTAATATTTTGCTATGTCGGATTTGCAGCACGAATCCCGGAATTCATTGGAACATGTTGTCACCAGGAGGGTGGCAGGTAATTTGTAAGGATATGAGAAAAAAAGGAGTTATATATGAGTTTTCCCCTAAAAGGAATTGTTCGAAGGCTGAGATCGTTAAATTATCTTGCAGCATTTTTGCTGGCACCACTTTTTATTATGTCAACCAAAGTTGTCGTCCCTCTTTTCTATGAAATGACAATGCCTCCCGGGGGAAACGGAACGATGGATTCAATAGCTATTTGGGTTGGCACAGATCCCAATGAGAGTATTGTATTTGTTACGGATAAAACCGGCGATGTCCTTGAAATGCATAATCCGGTTACCAATACCTATACCGGCCGGCTGGGTTCCTCCGGAAGCGGACCGGGCGAGCTATCTTACCCGAACGGCCCTGCGGTAGCGTATAATGTCCCAACCTCCGAAGGGAACAAAGATGTATTGTTCGTGGTCGAGCGCGATAACCATCGTGTATCGGCTTTTTCGCTCCCCGACCTGACATTCATCGGCTATTACGGCGCCAGCGATCTTGAGGAGCCGTATGGCATCGGGCTGTACTGGAATGGCTCTCAACTGCAAACCTGGATTACAGACGTGGGCCCGTCCAACGACCGGGTGTATGTGTATAATGTTGTTCCCGGCGGGGATGGCGTTACCGGCGACCTGGATTTTTATTTTCTGACCGGGGCAGCATTGGAGTCAATTGTTATCGACCCGGTTTCTCAACATGCGCTGATCTGCGACGAAGGTGCCGGCCAGGATGTGATGGTGTTCGATCTCAGTGGCAATCTATTGCAGAGATTCGGCAGCGGCTTGTTTGTGAACGATCCGGAAGGCATTGCGCTTTATGATTTGGGCAATGGAGCAGGCTATATCATTGTGGCTGATCAAAATGCTACACCTACCGAGTTCGAGGTGTTCGACCGGGAAACATACGACCATATCGGGTATTTTACGGGACCTACCGAGGGGACTGACGGCATCGCACTGACCCAGTTCGCACTTCCCAACCTGCCAAATGGGTCATTCTACGCCATGCATTCCGACCGGCAAGTGCATGTGTACGACTGGGCGGATATCGCCAACGCCTTGGGCTTGGACATAAACGTGATCTCTCATACCACTTCAATTGATGAGAAAGGCGATCTGGCTCCGGAAAATTTTCGGATGCTGGAAAACTATCCCAATCCTTTCAATCCATCCACCACAATTCGTTACAACGTTTCACACCTTGCGCCGGTAAGTCTCAGAATATACAACACCATCGGGGAAGAAGTGACCACACTGGTCAACGAGATGCAGGGAGTCGGTGAACACAAAGTGCAATGGGACGGCTGCAATTCGACCGGTAGAAAAGTCGCTTCCGGAATGTATGTTGCGCGATTGACCGTCGGGAATTCCGCGTATACTCAGAAAATGATCCTGGAAAGATAGATCGGTAGCACCTCCCCGCGCAAGCCTGTTCATTTTGTCAATACCGCTGGTTGTCGCGATTCGGATCCCGATCCCCTGTCGGGATCCGGATTAGCGCAGAGATTCCCCTTCTCGCATGACGGGCAGATATCATAGTTACCTTGAGTTTTGAGAACTTCAAGATAAAAGTGAAAGCTGAAATTCAGGACTTCCACAATTATTTATGTGGAAAGCACATTTGTCCTTATATTCGGAATGCGCTACCAGCCCGGCTTCGGAACCTCCTGCCGGATTCTTAGTTAAGCCAATAATCGTTTCTGCGATTTGAGGCAGCAATGCCGGACTATTAAGATATTTTGCAATCCTGAGTGGAATTAAAGTATGCCGATTCGCCGTAAATTTTTTGCTTTTCTTCTGATCCTCCTCCTCGTTTCCATTTTTACTGCCATTCCTTTTCTGCATAATCACCCGAGCCGGATCACCGAAAGCGAAAATTGCCCGGCACACCTGCTTCACATCTCACTGATCGCTACATTTGCGGCCGGTGCTATGTCTTTTTTTTATTTGCTCCCGCCACCATATTTCCTCATCTTTCAAAACAGTAACATTTTTCCCTCTTCCCCGGATCGAACCGGGGTATTGAAGCGCGGTCCTCCCAACATCCGGCTCTGACATTTGTTCATGAGCGGTTATCATAAGACCGCTCAAAAACCGTTGGAAGAATGACGAGGAGGAGCTTCATGAAAATGATGATTGCTGTTCTGTTTATAACCGGCGGCATCTCAATGGCTGCTGCCCAGGATGCGAGTTTGCAGGCCAAACTGGATTCACTGCAAATCTCCATTCAAGAACTCCAAAAAGAGGTTCACCAACTTAAAGCAAAAGAAGAACAGGCGGAGATCGAGAAAATCAGGGAGGCGGCGCGCCGTAAGGCAGAGTCCGCCGGAAGCCAGCAAGAAGGTGAGGAGCACAAAGTCTTCAAAGAAGGATCCCGTTCGCTGCAGGCGCTTAATCCGGAAATTAGCGTCACCGGCGACATGCTGACCCGCTACCTGGTTGAAAATCCGCATTTCACGGATGAGATGCGAAGCGGTTTCCTGATGCGGGTGGTGGGCATCCATATTCAATCCAACCTCGACCCGTTCAGCATGGCAAAATCCACCATTGAATTCGGGCCGGACGGTGTGGGAGTAGGCGAGGCGTACGTCACATGGGTCAATGTGCTGCGCGGACTAAGCCTGACCGCCGGGAGATTTCGCCAGCAGTTTGGCGTTCTCAACCGCTGGCACGAACATGCGCTGGACCAGGCTGCATTTCCGCTTCCCATCGAATTGTATATGGGTGAGGAGGGACTTGCACAAACCGGTGTATCGGTGGGCTGGCTCATGCCAAAACTTACTGCCAGCGCTAATGAACTGACACTTCAGATTACAAATTCTTCCAACGATCGGTTGTTTGGAGGCGAGCGCTACAGCCTGCCTGCCAGCCTGGTTCACTTCAAAAACTATTACGATTTGAATCGGGATACTTACCTGGAGTGGGGAGTGACGGGGTTGGCAGGGACAAATGACCACCACGGATTCTCGCTAACTCGCGACCATCGCTGGACCTATATGGGCGGCCTCGACCTGACCCTTTCCTGGAGTCCGGTAAACCGGGTGCTTTACCGGGGGATCACCTGGCGCTCAGAGCTTTTTTACCTGAATCAGCAAGTCATTGGCGGCGGCAGGATTAATGCGATAGGTGGCTACAGCTATCTTGACTGGCGGGTTTCCGAGCGCTGGATTGTCGGTATACGCGGAGATTTTGCCCAACCGCCAACAACTGAGAATAACGATCAATTCCTGTGGCAGGCAGTACCTTACCTTACCTTCTGGCAAAGCGAATTTGTTTACCTGCGGTTCCAGTTCAATCATTTGCAGGGATACCATCTCCCGGACAATGACAACCGTTTTACGCTGCAGCTCGATTGGGCAATTGGCCCGCACAAACATGAGCGGTATTAGTGTATGGGGCATGGCGCAAAGTGCAAGGCGCATAGAGAAAATAGCGTGCTGCTTGAAGGTGGAGTGAAGAAATTGGAGCTCTTGACTTGCCGTTGCTCCCGTCGGGAAAACGGTCACTTTGGCCAATTTACTTCAAAAGTTTAAATTGAAATAATCGGAAAGGATAAACAAGATGAAGAAGATAAATTTGGGGCTGATAGTTTTATTTGGCCTGGCGCTGGTAATCTCCCTGTTTGCGGCCGACCAAATCAATGTCGTTACGACCCTCACTACCTATGCGGATATTGCCAGGCAGATAGGCGGCGACAAGGTGGAAGTGAAAGCAATTGTTGCCGGTGATCAGGATGCGCATTTTGTGAAACCGAAGCCCAGTTACGCGGTTTTGCTCAGCAAGGCGGATTTGTTCGTTGAAACCGGTCTGGACCTGGAATTGTGGGCGCCGACCCTCATCGACAAGTCGGGAAATCCCCGCATCCGCAGCGGCCAGCCCGGCTATGTTGCGGCAGCGGATGGTGTAAAGCTGCTTGAGGTACCGTCCTCGCTGGACCGCAGCCAGGGCGATGTGCATATTTACGGAAATCCGCACATCACTACCAGCCCGCTGAATATGAAGGTTGTAGCTCAGAATATTTCGATTGGGCTTTCCAATGTCAGCCCGGAAAATGCTGATTATTTCCAAACCAGGCTGAAAGAGTTCCAGGACAAAATCGACGAAAAAATGTTCGGCGGGCAACTGGTTCAGATCCTGGGCGGGGAGACGCTGGGGCAGTTGGCACAATCAGGGAAGTTGATTCCCTTCCTGAATTCCCAAACCTTTCAGGGGAAGAAACTGAGCGAATATCTCGGTGGCTGGATGGCGGATATGCTCCCCTTAAGAGGGAAAAAACTGGTGACCTACCATAAAAATTGGATTTATTTCGAAAACCTGTTCGGGCTGGAAATCGTCGGCCATGTGGAACCCAAACCCGGTATTCCGCCGTCGCCAAAGCATGTGGAGGAATTGATTCAAAAAATTCGCCGGGACGACGCCCGGGTAATTCTTGCCGCAAATTATTTCGACGAACGAAAAGTGCGGGAGATCGCGCAGAAAGTCAAAGGGGTGGCAGTGATTGTTCCATTAGCAGTGGGCGGCGTTCCGGAAGTGCAGAATTATTTTCAATTGGTGGATTACTGGATTTCTCATCTGATAGCCGCTTTTAGTCAGGCAGCCAGCTCATAAAAAAGTCGTTTCGGAATTTCAATTCCTGCGCGGCAACGAATTATGAAAGCTAATGGAGAAAATCAATGAATGTGAATATGATTGAAATCATGCTGCCGGCATTTGCGGAGTGCCTGGTGTTGGTGGGAATCCATTCCTACCTGGGAATTCATGTGATAAAACGGAAGGTGATTTTCGTGGATCTGGCTCTGGCGCAAATTGCTGCGCTGGGATCGACTTTCGCTTTTCTATTTGGAATAGATCCTTCCTCAACCGGCGCTTACTGGTTCTCGCTGGGATTTACCATTTTGGGTGCAGCAATTTTTTCGCTCTCCCGAATCCGGCATGAGAAAATTCCTCAGGAAGCGGTGATCGGCCTGGTTTATGCGCTGGCTGCGGCAGTGGCGATCCTGGTGGTGGACCGGGCGCCGCACGGGGCCGAACATATCAAAGAAATTATGACCGGCAGCATTCTGTGGGTGCAATGGAAAACCATCGCCACCGCGGCCGCAGTCTACGCGGTAGTGGGTGCTTTCCATTTTGCTTTCCGGGACAAATTTCTGCTAATCTCCAACAATCCCGAAATTGCCTACCGGAAAGGAATCAATGTCCGCCTTTGGGATTTCCTTTTTTATGTCTCATTCGGATTCGTGATTACGCACTCGGTGAGCACAGCCGGCGTTCTCCTGGTGTTCGTTTTCCTGGTGGTGCCGGCAATTGCCACCATCATGATCACCGACAAGCTTTGGCTGCAACTGGTCCTGGGTTGGGGAATGGGAACACTGGTCTCGATGTTGGGTCTTTATGTTTCTTATGCTGCCGATCTACCTAGCGGCCCCACCGTCGTTGCTACCTACGGTTTGGTTCTCATGACCACAACGCTGGGTCTTTATGTTTTCCGGGCGAAGCGGAAAATAATTGCCCTGCGGAATATCAGTCTGGGCATGGCGGTGTTTATTGTGATTCTCGGAATCTTCTGGTCGGGCGGGACCTTTTTCAAGCGGCAGCAACTAAATGAACATCCCCTGGAAGCAACGGTGGAATCGCATGCAAAAGAATTTCATGAAGAAAATGCAAACGCCGCCGAATTGACTGATGATCAGCTTCAGCAACTGTTAAACGGAAAGCCGTTGGCCGGACAGTTGATCAATTTATATCAAACCGTGGAAAATCCTTTTCAACGTTTTGAAATTGCCCACCGCCTTTTCGATCTTGATCAAAAGTCGGGCAGCAAATATCTTATCGATTACCTGGAAAATTGCCAGATCCCGTTCCTTCGGCAGAAGGCGCTGGATATTCTGGCGTTGGTTTCGGACAGCGATTTTGGCTATGATGCACTGAAGCCGGGACCGCAGAACCAGCAGGCGATTGCCAATTGGCAAAATTGGTGGAAGAAAAAATATGAAAACCAATGAACAAAAGTCCGGTGTGATGTTAATTTGTTCAAGTTGGCATAATTTTATTTCATGCGTTATATTATAGAACGAATTCGGGCGCCCTCAATTTTGAAGCATTTAAAGGACTCTGCCGGCGTGCAGAAAACACGAGTTCCGAAAATTGGCGTAAATCTTACATGAGGTAAAACTGTATAGGCCAGGCAAATGAAATCCAAATTGGAAATTGCAAAAAACTGGCTTCCCCGTTACACGGGAGCCGCAATCGATGAAATCGGGGATTATATCCTCTTGACCAATTTTCATAATTACGTAGAGAGATTCGCCGGTCAGTATAATTGCGAAATAAAGGGGATCGGCCGGCCCATGCAGGTAGCCACCAATTCGCATGGACTATCGATCATCAATTTTGGGATTGGTTCCTCCAATGCGGCAACCATTATGGATTTGCTTGTAGCCCGTAAACCGCAGGGAGTTCTTTTCCTGGGAAAATGCGGCGGGCTGAAATCTTCCACCGAGATCGGGCATTTTATCCTCCCCATTGCCGCCATTCGTGGAGAAGGCACAAGCAATGACTATTTTCAACCCGAAGTGCCGGCGCTTCCGTCATTTAAACTGCACAAATTTGTGTCAAATAAAATTGTTGCCCATCGCATGGACTACAGGACCGGGGTTGTCTATACGACCAACCGTCGGGTATGGGAATGGGATGAGAAGTTCAAAAAATATCTGGTGAGTTTATCGGTCATCGGCATTGATATGGAAACCGCAACGATTTTTATTGTGGGGCATTCCAACGAGATTTCCCGCGGTGCATTGCTGCTGGTGTCGGATATGCCGCTGGTGCCGGAGGGCATAAAAACGGAAGTATCGGATCGCATGGTGACCGAGAAATACACCGATCTCCATCTGCAGATCGGGATAGAAGCGATGACCGAAATAGAGGAACAGGGCGAGGAGATCAAGCATTTTCGGTACTAGCGCTATCGCAGGCGCACAGTTCGTTTCTAAAATCGCGTAGGGAGTCCTTCTTAAGTAACTTCCAGCCAGCTAAACCAAAGGGGATGATTCTTTTTGTACCAGATAAGGATTTCCCTGAGAATTGCCTGTTGTTCGAGAGAAATTACATTTAATGGAATTTTGTCGAAATGCACTTTTATTCCGTTGCTTCCGAAATGCTCCAGCGCCTCTGAACAAAGGGTCTGTAATTCGTTGCGGATCCTTCCTGAATCGGAAATCTTTACCGCGCGGTCCCGAAAATCCTCTCCCCGCATAAAACGGTTGAGCAATGGATTAAACACCAGTTGGCTTACCTCGAAAGATTCGAGTAGTCGTAGCTTCAGGGTGGTTCGCTTGTCGCCTTTGCGTGTGGACAGGCGGACCGTGACCTGATAAGTGTCGTCATCAATTTTCTGCACTCCGGGTGCACCGGTGTAGGGATCGGGGAGCATATAACCGGATACGGCCATTACGCCCCATTTTTTCTCCGGCAGAAAATCGTCGGCAGAAATGATTCGTTTGTGCAATGGAATCCCGGCATTCCTGGCCAGCGTAATGCTTTCCCGGCAGCGTCGCACAGTTTCGTCATCCAATTCCTTCTCGTAAATATTTGCCAATTGTGTGGGAAAATCAGCGGCATCGGGATTCAGATGCATAATCTGCGGCTCGCGGTCGTAGCTCAGCTCAAACTTGGACGAGAAGATTGCCAGCGAGGCATCCAAATTCAGGATCGGGTAGAGGCTGGCTGCCTGAATTGCCTCCGCCGATGCCGCGTAGCCATCGACGATAAACAGGTTGGTTTCATCCTTTTCGTCCTGCCAGGTGCCGACCAGAAAGGTAGGTGCGTAAGTTCCGGAGTCGGTAAAAGCCTCCGCGCCGGTCGGCATTTTCCAGCCGTCATCCACCAGGTGGACACCAAGAGCCTGCCACTCGTCCCACAATTTCCCGATACGTTCTGCCCGCCCCTTCCCGCGCAGCGTCCAGATATGAATATTCTCCGGTTTGATGCCCGGGTAAGTTTGTTTTATGGCCTGTAAAATTTTCTTTCGCGGTGTAAAAAAATCGATCAAAATGGAGTCTTTAGTGGCGGTATGAACAATTTCGCGCGGAAGAACCAGGTTCCCGATATAGCCTTCGTAAGGATTGGTAAGGGCCAGGGGCTGGTTGAAAAGATGGAAAACCGTCATCGGACCGGTAGATGCCCCTTTCGCGAAGCGGGAGGTATTTTCCAGCGTATCGATTGCGGCGCCCCACACGGTGATTCCGGCGCTGTTCAAATCGTGGCGGAAATCGTCCCAGGTGTAGCCGGTGGCATTGATTAATTGCTGCACATGCGAATCGACGAATTTTGCCACCTGCGGCCTGGCATAGATTCTCCCGAAACCCAGCATCGGATTGGAGCCCATTTCGGGTGTTTCGCCGGCCTTGGGCATCAATCCCTCGCCCAGGCACACCATGATGGCATGGTTCTCCGGAAGGGAGCGGGAAAGATACCACAGGCTCTCGCTCATAACATAAGCCGAAATGGCATCGGCATCTTTTTTTACCTGGTTAAGCTCCTGTTTGTCGAGATGTTTGCCCTCGCCGTAACGCCCGAAAAGCTGTGTCCCCAGGGCGGTGACGCCGGCGGTCATAATAAACAGCCGCTCCATGGCGCTGTCAACAAATGAGATGCTGTCGTTCAGCTCGGCAAATTGACGCCCCCTGATCCATTCAACATCCACATCTTCCAGCCAGATGTGAAACCGTCCCAAGATAGGCCGGGTGTCAAACGCCCACTGTGCAATCCGGTTTTTCTTTTCCATCTCGTTAGGTTGCATATTTGATCTCCCATGAGGTAAAATCAAGATAACAGGTCATTTCAATGTTAAAAACGAAACTTTATTTATGATAACAGACAGCTAAAGAAATTGAAACTCCGGGCAGACTATAAGATTGTGTTGTCAATACGTGAAATATCCAATATATCGTTTCTAATTATCGATCCAAATTCTTACTGCTTGAATTATAACAGCTTAAAAGAAAAGAATCAATAATTAAAATATTCGG
>CAZUZS010000091.1:0-14907 GCA_964624795.1 uncultured Calditrichaceae bacterium | reverse complement strand
CAGGGTTTCCTCTATTCTCGATTCAAGCTCCGGTATCTGCCATTGGCTGAACAGGCTGTAGTCAAAATAATTGCTCAGCAGGGAAATCTTTTCGTGCATCTTGCCTTCATCACCACGGCTCTCGAATTCTCTTTCCAATCGCTCCTCTGAATCCTTCTGCCAGTTAATCATCTCCGTCATAACCTCTTTCTTGACATCCTCGATCATCTTGTGCATTGTATCTATATCCTTGTTTATTATGATGTTATAAATAATTTGCATCAGGGAAAATCCTTTGTCAAGTAATAAATGAATTATTTTTATTATCAACATGACAAAGTACCACAGTGGTACTTGCCTTCTGGAATGCAAGCGTTCTACGGCGAAATCGAGCCCTTAAGTTTGTATCGGATTTGTGTAGCTAAATTGTGGCACCGTTTTTGGTGTCGGGGTGAAAACGAGCATCATCGCATACAAATATTTTCCGCAAATTCGGTAGTTTGGTATGATGTTGGACACCGAATGTATTTATTTTTGCTTTCATGTAATCGTCCTATTTTCATCTAAAAAAATCGGGTAGTGTGATTATATGTTGAAACCGCCATAATCCAAATTTGACCCCGGGACGGGCCTGTTTCGAAAATGAGCGTTTTTTCAGAATCCATAGGAGACCACAGGATCGCCCTGTTTAAAAAGCGTTGGTTAGGGGTGATCCGTATCGGGTTAAAGCAATAAGGCCCCAAATAAAACATAAATTGTGGCCTTTATTACCAAAAATATGAATGCTTCAAGAGAAAAAGGAAAATTGGGTGATTATTTTGTCATATACGTATAACAAAATAATACCAGATTTTTTGTATGAGCAGGTATTCATATATGATACAAGCTGTAAATTGAATGATTCTTCAACCATTTTTCAATCTCATTTCCTGGGCACGCCGGTTTGCCGAAATCCGAATGGAAACGAATCCCCTCAAAGTTGACAAGCGCCGGATCATGCACTAACTTTTGAAGCAATGCATCCAACACCTGCAGTTGGGATGCGGTCGGATCATTTATACCTTTGTGTCCCCTGCCATCAAAATCACCCAGCAAAGCAATATTCAGCGAATCAGTGTTATGCCCACGCACCGACCAGGTTACATCTTCCCAATCGTTCATCAAAAAGATATCACCTTTACTACAGATACCATAGTGATAAGGAACTGCCGGCGCACCAGAGGCAGACAAATGGTTCTCCGGACTTGGTGTGGTCGAATACATGGCAATTCCATGAAAAGTGGTTCTACGAAAATCGGTCAATGTCTGATGGAGTATGATAAAACGGATATGCTCTAAGGAACGCCTGCTCCATCGTTTCTGAGGGTGTCGTGGCAATGACTCCCGGAGATCGTGGATCAATGGCTCATTCATATTCGGTAACGGATCTCCTCGATCTGGAAGCTGCGATTCCTTAACCTCCGGTCGGTTTTCGATCAATTCAAGGTACATTGGTTCAAACATCAACTTTTCAACCCTCTCCGTGCGACTGAGCTTAACTTCCGGTAGCATTTGAAGCATTCCCTCCCTTCAATAAACTGACTGCATTCTGACCAACCTGAACCACCTTTGAAAAGCCGATGTAAATCATTCCGGACCACATGAATTCCATCATGGTTTCAGGGGGATCTTTCCGGAGAATCATCCAATACATCACCCAAATGGTGACGAAAACCAAAATCACCATCATCCGGCCAATGGAAAGCATCTTCTCCCCATCTTTGTTCTCATACAGGAAATTGAGTTTCATTGCCTACCCTCCGAGTATAAACTTTAATGCGGTTACAACAATCACACCGTACGCTCCACCTAAAATGTAAGCCTTTCTTTTTTCACGGTGCAGTTGCCCTATTCTTTTATCACGCAATAGAATCCGTTCTGTGCTTAATGAATCCCGATGCGAACTCAACGCCAGCAAGCTATCCTGACTTGCGATCAATATTTCGTTTTGCCTGTTGAGCGAATCAAGTATTGCATTTTCAACCTCCAGCAGACGATAATCCCGCAACACCGTAACCAGTTGATCAAATTGCTCATTTGCCACAACGAAAGCAGTATCATCCGCCTGATAGGAATCACCTGGATTTAGCACTACCGTTTGCGCGTGAAGGACGCTTACGAGTAATACCACCAAGCAAATGGTCAAACTCCTGAGCTTTTTCATTTCTCTCCCCTTTTTCCATTTCTGATTTCAATTTCTTCCGTTGCTTTTTTATCTCTCCCAAACGATTTAACAGTTCAGTTTTATGGGAAACAGCGCCGGCGATCTTTTTGCGTAGCCGCTCCTCCTTTTTCACGATCCGATCGTACTCACCTTGGAGCTCAGTATCCCGCTGCTCAAATTGCCTATCTCCATCTTTTTTCAAGAATGAAAATGTGATAATGCTCGCCAGTATCGTGACTGCAACAGCCAGAGAATTCCGTAGAATATTCCACAATTTCATGATCTAATGTCTCCCTCCCTTTAATATCCCTTTTTCCTATTGTATCTTGAAATTTTGAAAGAATTGGACCAGTTTCTCTCCAACCCATAACAGCCCCTGAAACATAAAAGTAACTCCGACAACCAAACCGGCCGTAAACACAGCCCACTTTGTCTCTATTCTCACAACCCGTTTGTCAATCTTATTTATCGCCACATTTTGAGCCGTTTCTTTGCTGTCACTATTTTTGAGATGGTCATCCAACTTTTGCCCCAATCCACCAACCATTTGGATTATCATATCCATCTTCCCTTCCAAGACCCCGATGTCACGCTGAGTTTGCCCGTTCGAGATTTCGTTTTCAGCCATGATTCATTCTCATTAGATAAGCGACAGAAGACTGTTACTATTGTTAATATCATACATATATCTAAACTTTTCAACCAAAAATTCACTTCTCTTTCAGAAGTACCACAGTGGTACTCTATTCTATATCCCCCCGGAAGTATTCAGACTAAAGCTGCTGCTGTAAACAATCCCACTATTTACTTCGACATTGAAATAATATGTTGTTGTGCCACTTGAATGTAAATTGTCGATCTCTATTTCAAACTGCGCATCTGTATCGGTCAACACTTTGTTGAAGTGGTCCTGCAAGAGACTTGTGGCCCCCTCCGGCTCTAAAACAATTCCCTTGTTTATGGTTATAACCTGCGTTCCGGCAAAGGCCACAGGCGCTCCTTTGGCCGTAGCACTGAACCACCAATGAAGTACAATTTGTCGCTTATTAGTGGCAACCGGTATCACTCCATCCAAGCGTTGTATCGTAACCGTTATTTTGGCATTCGATCCGCCTTTCTGATTGAGCACAATATCTGGTTTCAATATCTCATCAGTATCAACCTCAGTGGTGACGAGCGTTGTAAGATTCCCGTATTGGGCAAGGACGTTATTGACATAAATTTCATCCCAGCGAAAGGACGGCGTACCAAGCGCTCCCTGGCTATCAATGTATGGTCTTAACGCTTGCCTGTAATCCAATTTTACGATCATATCCAGCGCACTTCCGGGTGAAATTTCCAGCCCGGTGTCATCGCGTTGCATGATGTAAGCCGGATTTGTCGCAATCACGGTATTATAGAACCAGATCTTTCCCATATATTCATCCAGATCCCGGACCTTTTCGGCTTGCACTCTCAAAATGGGTGCGGTCGGCCAGGAAGCCTTGTTCTGATAAAAAGCCAGTGCAGCATGCATATTATCCTTGTAAAGCCTGGCATAGGTTTCCCCGGAGGTGGAATCATCGCCCACGATCACCTGGCCTCCGGGTCCGGTCCTTATATCACCACCCATCAGCTCCAGGATTGCCTGCCCGCTCTCATAAGCCAGCTTTGCATATTTGGTCGCACTCTCCCACACGCGAATGCCGCGGCCTATAATCTCGGTGCCGGGACTGGCGGTGAAATCCAATACCGACGGTTCAAGAAATAAGCGTCCGGTGGCCCCAAATCGCAGATCACCAATCAATTGCCCGTTTCCCTGCTCACCACCATCATCCAATGCAAGTAAAGAACCCACCTGCCGGCCGGATTTAAGCCCATTGGCATCGAGGTTCAAATTGGTCAATGTTCTTACCCCGGCATAGTCCGCATCGTCCTCCGCCAGTGTGGGAATGGTAAGGCTTCCCTCCCATTGTATCTTTTGCCCGGACTGGTTCTCGACATTGTAGGGCATCAACGCCACCCGTTCCAGAGTATTTCCCTCCGGCAACCGAACATAGAGCTGCTCACCTTTCACACCTTTAATCTCAAGATTTTGACCGGAATGCGAAACCGTTACTCTGATGCTGCTGACATTATCACCCAGGCTCCAGGTGATGGTTACCCCACGATAAGCCACCGCTACTGCCAGATTGCTTACTGTCGGTACTTTTGGCGATCCGGTAGTCAGGGGATTGGAAAACACCCAATCTCCCCTTTTATCCTTTGATATCCAACGAACCGCGGCCCTATATGAAGTATTGGGTTTCAGCGAATTGAACCGCACACCATTTGCGGAGCCGAACGGAGTAGCATTGAACATATCACTGTCAAATTCCCCACCATCAACCGAATCCGGCGAAACAGTCAATACGGGAACATCGCCTATTGCCTGATCTACCTCCAGAAGCACGACTTCATAGTGGGAAACATAGATGTTCGGCACATGAATCCAACGAAGTACAGCATATCCCGAAACCGGAATATCTCCAACCTCATTCCTGCCTCCCGAAGCCAGATAAACAGATTCTATCTGGTTCGGCGCAAACGATGTTCCAACTGTATAGACACCGGTCTTACCATCCATAGCGGTCCCCGCTTACTCAACCGCAGCAAACTGTGAGTATTCCAATTTCTTAATACCAGTGGCATAAATCGATATATTGCGAATTTTGGCACCCACCCAAAACAAGACGTTCTTACCTTCCGGGCATTTCACATCGATCTCATTGCGATTAGTTTCCGTGACGTAGAACCATTCACCACCAGCCACAATGCCGGTCTTGGGATGTTGATCCGCGGCATCCGGCATACTGTCTTGCGGTCCAACCCATACAAATACCAGAGAGGCTTTAGTGTCTCTCCACATATCATTGGTGATTGCCGGAGAATGGTTGTTTCCATCCGCACAGGGATGCATGTTTGGACCTGTCCCAAAATCATTTTCATCATCCACAGCACAGTCATGTTCCTGCATTTTGTCCCATACCAGATGTATTACGCCGTCAGCAGGAATATTAGCGGGATTGCTTCCGGTACTTCCTCCAAGTCCACCAGTTTGAGTGGTATTATTCCAGTCATCGGTATTAGTGGAGTGCAGGCCGGTTACCTGCGGAATCTCCGTGAAGTCATTTACACCATTAAACAGTGCCTGAGCAGTGGAGGCAACTATCGCACCTTGATTTGTACCAAGCCTGGCCGGTTTATTATCAGCATTCAAATATTGCACCTGGAATTCCAGATTGATGCCGTCAATATCATAGGGAACATCCTGGACCCGAAAAACAAAACTTCCCGGCACACCGGCGGTCGTCCATTCAACAGTTATCGTCTTAGCATCCCGCCAATCACCCTCAGAAGCACCAACAACCCGGTATTTAACATCCAGCGCCCTTACGGCACCCTGAACAATAACACCAGCTCCGGAAATAGTGCATTTGGCAACTACCCTATTCCGGGAATCACCAAACTTTTCCACCTCCTCTACTACAGCAAAAGTAGGTGCCGCAGACATTATCAGGACTCTTGCACCCGGAGCCGGAATATAATAGACACCAGTTCTACCATTGTTAGGATTTGTAGGCATTAGCTTTTCCCTCCTACCGCTTTAACATCTACCTGATCATCGATAGATGTCATAGTCTCAACTTCTTTGCTGTGCGAGCCAATTAACTCGGCAGCACGATTATTTGCGATGACATACGTCAGGTTCATATCGTCCGCCAGCATGCCGGTATTGAGTAAAGGCCCACCGGCTTTGCGGGCGGCATCGACATCCGACTTCTGAACTTCTACAGGAACTTTTTTTGTTACCCACACAATCATCAGTCATTCTCCTTCTATAGTTCTAAAATGGTTATATTCACGCCGATCCGGACCTGTGCCGATTCCAAACCGTCCGCATTGTTAAGCGAAAAATAGATTTCACTCAGTCCACCCCCGTTTTCAAAGTAGATTTCCTGGAATGAGCGATATACCTGAACAACCGGAGTCCCGACATCCCAGGTATTGAGCAACAGATCCTTCAATTCCATATTCGGCGCCACGTCCTGCACATACTCGGCATACTCCCAGGTTCCATTCCACGGGTTGCCAAGGATAAGTAAATCGCCGGGAGTGAACATGCCAAGCATATCCGGAGTAATCAGTTTTTGACCGGCTGCCGCCTGCGCATTGAGAAGGACAAAATTAGACCACATGGAAGCCGGAAAACTGAAAAGCTTATCGAATTCGCCAAAGCGATCCCGATTATACACATCAACATTAATGTCACTCGACCAGTAATTCACATCGGGAACACAGACCAGCTCATGAACGATGCCCTTCTTCACGAATGCCAATGTTTCGTTTAACAATTCGCTGGCACCGGCAATATTGGACTGGAGCCAGATCCATTTGGTTCGCGGAATGGCTTCGACCAGATTGTTGAAAAGCGCCGCATTGTTCTTTTGCTGGATCCACGCTCCGGCAGTGTGCGTTGCCGCTGTAGTGCCGTCAACACCCCGGGTACACGGATTGGCAACCGTTCCAAGAGTCAGATTCCCGGCATCTTTGGCATTCCAGAAAATGACCTCATTGTCGATTGTGATCCATCCCATTGTCTGATCGGCCCAGGGAGCCAGGCTCGACACCGGAATCTGACCGACTGCCGCATCGATGCCCTGATTCAGTGTCGCACGAACTACATTACCAGCTACAAAGTTTTCCAGGAATTGCGTTTTGTTCGCAAAATCTTCCATTTCCCTAATCTCCTAATAAATAACCTGATTTTCTTCAATTTTCGTGATCGTCTTTTGCGTTTTCATCCCCAGCCAGAACGACACATACATCCCATTATCACCGGTCGGACATTTGACTTCACAGAACGCGCCCGGATTATCATAGACCTTTACCCATTTCCCATTTGGCTCATACCCAACCATTCCCTGATAATTGAACGGAGCGCCATTGAACGGGATGGAGCCAAACACAGTCGATACTCCGGGGAATGGAGAAGCCGGAGGCTCCTCTGAATCGGAAACGAACATATACAGCACATAGCCGGTAATCTTGCGCCGGATATCCTGTGTCACCGTTACCGGATTGCCAAATGCATCCACCGATTCTTTTGGAAATTCAGCATCATCCATCGATTTTACATCTTTCCAGCGAAATTTGATGGTGTCACTTTCTACCGTTCCACCTTCCGGATCAGCAGTATTGGTGGCATGCAGTTCAAATCCCTCAACATACTCCCACAGATCGGGAACACCATTGAATACTGCCTGCACCTGCAGCGTTTGAATAGAGCCACTCACCTTCCAGGGATTATTGAGCGGATTGAGGAGCTGAACTCCAAACCGAAAGGTCTGCGGTTTCTTTTCCAGAACGATGGGATGGGTTATTGTAATCGTTGCCTGCGGATCGGTGATAAAGAAATCACCAAATTCGCGCCAGTTAAGTTCGTCCACATCTTTGTAGAAAATTTTTATGACAGACAATTTTCCAACTGCCGGCACTGCATTGGTTAGCTGAATTATCGCTTCTACAGTTTCGATATCATTGATATCAAACCGTTTATCACCCTCCGTCACAGTCAGAATGGGAGCCGTGCCATATTCGAGATCAGGTGGCAACTCACCGGGGGGAAGTGGCACCTCACTATTATCCAGATATTTTTTCCATATTCCCGCATCAATCTGTAGAATTTTCATGCCAGCACCTCCGGCTCCGGATTCATGATCAATGCCACATAGTCCACATTGGCTTTACCCTTGTAAGCATATCCATATTTGCAAATCAATCGATCGGCATAAATTTCAGGATTGGCCCGAAGGCTGTCATCCTTGAAAGTCAAAAGAATCATCCAGCCGGCCCATTCCGATTGCGTGAATACATTCTTCGAGTAGGCCAGATCATCCGCTTTGGCCACATCGAACACATCCTTGCCAAACAGGGTCGATCCAATCCCCACCTGTATCTTTCTTCCAGCATCATTAAAGCCGGCGCCTTTGAAACGGCGTATATATGTTCCCGGCGCTACCTCCATTCCATACCAGCCGTTCTTGTCCGTGACCGTCCAGAACAAGACTTCGCCGCTTTCCACATGGCACAGGTCAACCTGCACACCGGAAACCGGCAAACCGTTTCGTTCCACTATGCCTTCAATCCACTGGTCATTGAAAACCATATCGGCCTCACCGTCCGGAACATCGATCTCAATCCTGCAGATTACATTGCTCCCCGGATCGGTGATGGAGACCACCTTCCCCAGCTCATCGATCCCGGCAACAGTATCCATGACAATGGTCCAGTTGAGCCCGTCATCAAAGCTTAAGGAAATGGACATCTGATACCCATCCGGCAGATTGTAGCTGGTAATGGCGTTCACCTTATTGGGCGTTACCGACAGAGTGAACGTCTTGCTGGTGAAACCATATATCATAATCCAGCCACCAATTGTTTCAGGTTCACGGCTACCGTATTGGGATTGGAAACCCGCAGGCCACCGATATACATACCATCACCAACAAATTGTTTGCAGCGGAGCATGTTCCAGGTATTATCCGCTTTCAGGATTTTGTAAGAAAGCCCTGTCGCGGTCTGTCTTTTGACCGCATACTTCATTGTGGCGCTGGTATCGCCACCCACGCTCTCGCACAATAAGGCCTCGGGAACACCATCGGGATCAATAATTACAACATCACCCGCGGATAGCTGAGAACTGAATGCCGTTCCAGTTCCAGCCAGCGATTTACTTCCCGATTGCACGGCTATTGTTCCCTGCACCGTTGACTCAAGAAACGATTGCATTTCGACGATCACCGGCAGATCCGCCCTCAAAAAGGCAAACAGGGCACAGGTCAGGCCGGTTGGGAATAACGCTACATTGGAAGCCGAAGCATTGAGCGGAATACTGGCATCCGCGCCTCCGACTATATTGTTATTGATAATCCGTAGGTTTCCAGCCGATCCCTTTAATCCACTCTCAATCTTGTTCACGCTGGCTACAACTTCAATTCTATCCATTACACAGCTCCTACTTGGTTTTCACATAGAAAATTGTCAACGTCCCGGTCATATCAACCGTATTCTGGTAAGAACCATCCACGACATCGATGTTCAGGACAAAGGAATTCTTAACCGTGAGATCGAGTGCCCCCTGGACCAGCCCCGGAGCTGACACTTCAATAGATTTATAATCCGGTTCCTGTCCTTCGGCATAAAAACGCACCTTGCCGGCGGCGCTGACGCTTTTTACATAAAGGCTGGCTTTTACAATTTTCCCCTGCCCCAAAGGAATTTTGTCGACAATTGCACCGCCCCCACTGGTAATCGAAAAAGCACCGATTGAGATCGGTATCTCCCGGCTTAGTTCCTGCACATCCTTAACCGTTTCCAATTCCTGGCTGACCTGTGCAATTCGACCGGTAACCGTTTCACTGACCGCATCCACCCGCTTTTGAACTGTTTCCGGCGTAGTAAACTTTGAACCTTCCAGTGCTGTTTTCAGGTCTTCTTCCATCGAGCTCAACTGGCTCAACAACTCCGCCTTTTCACCCTCAAGCCGGGTTTTGCTGACCGTATCACTTTCCAAAACCGCTGTGGCAATCTGCCGATTGATCCCGCCAAGAGTCGCATAAGACACCTGAATCTGATTAAGCGTTCCGGAAAGATTCGAAACAACACCGCCCATCTGAATTTCTTCCGGCGGTATCGAAACCGGGGGATCTGGTACCGGTACACCCGGCAGTTGATAATAGACATACAGATGTGCAGTGCCGTCATAATACCATATACCCGGTTCCAATGGTTGTTCAGCCAATCCCACTACATTATTCTGCAGGGTTTGGCCGATAAATACTTCCGGAGTATCATTGACCGGAAGCGGAGCGGGAACCGTCAGGTTGTTACCTTCCGTTCCAAGCAAAAGCCAATCGCTAAATTGTCCGGAGCGAGTAACAGAACGAACCGCGCAATGGACGAAATTGGTATAAGTGTTGAGTGTTGGCATCACGTCCGCATAATATTGCGTTCGGTTTCGGGATGCCGGAATGGTCAGCATGAATTCAGTGATAATCGAGCCGCTGCTCAGGTTGGCATTAAAGACGATCAGTTGAAAAGCCGATACTTCCTCGTTATTAACCTCGAATGCAGGATACTCCCAATAAAGCCGAAAGCGCATTTTGGATTCCACCGAAGCAATGAGCAATGTCTTGACCGATTCAATCTGAAACACCGCTGGCGTTGCCGGCTTTGCTGCTGTCTTGGGAACAATCACCGGGTCGTTTGATTCGAATAGCTGAACCGCTTCCCAATATTTGGCATCACAGAACCGGCTCACCGGCACAGAAAGCAGGGGTGTATCTTCGGAAAAAGTGCCGTCCGAATTGGTCGTGCCTAACTGAACATAGATATTGGTCGCATCATCTACCGGCAGAGAAGCCCCGGTTTCAATGGCGGCACTGTAGGAATAGCGATTTGGTCCGGCCAGAATGGGACCACCGGGAACATCAACCGTGGTATCAGTCCGGGTGATCGTAATGTGAACATAGACGATTGTCGCTCCGTCCGGGGCAGCAATGGCCTGTGGGGAGGCCAGGTCAACCATGAATTCCTTATAAAACAATCGACCCGCACTTAGGGAGAAATCCGTTCCACCATAGGACAAGGCCATCCCATTGCTCCTGACCGCACCGATCACATTATCCATCAGCATCCGGTGACGGTAAAGCTGGATCTCCTGAGCAAGGTTGTGTTCATAATCCGGAACAACTGCCGGGCGGGGCAGGAACTCCACTTTCAATACCTTGGCTGTCGGATCAAATACTGCACTGGTCTGTTGCAAAGGTTCCATTTATTAAATCTCCTCATTAAGCGTATGTAATGTTCAGGGTTACCGCCTGGGAATCCCCCATCGGAACGAACCACCCGGCAACCTCACTGATAAAATCTTTCATCTGTTGGGTGAGCGTCCCGGTCACCTGTATGGTAAAACTTTTGCTGAAAACATCCGCCGAAATGTAGTAGCCGATCATATCGTTAGGCGTTCCGGCGTTTACCATATCCTCATAATTGGGATGGGCGCAGTCCTGCAAATTGCCATAGTAGAGTATGCCGCCATAATTCATGTCCGCCGATACCTGAACCTGGATTCCCGATCCGGCAAATGCGGTATTCAAGTAATATTCCAATCCAACCAGGGTATAGCGCCGGTTGTGAATGATTAGCGCATTCCGGATCAACTCTCTCTTGGCTGCCACAGTAGCGAAATCCGGCAAAATAATGCCCATCTCCTTTGCATGATACGGCAAGAGGGCTTCCGGGCAGATGTCTATGTCGATCAGATCGCGGAGCTTTAAGGTTTCCTTGTAGAGAAGCTCATGGACACCATTCAGCACTTTACAGTAGTCCTCCAGATTCTCCGATAAAACCGCAACCGGAATAGCCTTGCTTGGCGCTAAATCTTTTATGCTGATCAATCCCATTACTCAGTGCCCTGATTTACATTGGTCGGAAATTTCGGGTAGTGAATGCCAACCTCACTCCCATGAACTGTAACGGTGAACGTGCTTCCGGCATTGGTGACAATCTGATCCACCGAGATTGTCTCCACATCACCAGAAGGCTCATTCACAACAAAATTATCACGAATGGATGCCATGTTGGCGAGATTCGAGATCAACCGATTCATTGGGAATGCCTGGCCAAAATCATTGACGTAAACACCGTTAGCGTCTTTCGAAAGCGGATCAAAAAGATTATTCAACATCGTCACGATGGACGATTGCACATCGCTACTCAAATACCCAGGCATACCCCACACATCCACATCAACCGCAACTGTGACATAATCGGGATCGACCACACTGGCAGAATATCCCATCATCAGAAGATCGGCAACCGCCGCCTGAACCGCCGACTTGAGGCCAGCCGATGGCACCCCTCCCCCATCCGGAACAATGGAAATCTGTATCACATTGCCGATAGCTGTAGCATGAGCCCGGGCCACACCTGCCTGCATTTCACAGAACCGCTCCACATCGCTCAGGTTGCCTAACCGTTCCATGGCCATGGTCTTTAGCGGAGCATATATCTTGGCATGTTCAAGGCTCTCCCGGTCCGCACCGCCCGTTGCATCCGTCAGGTTAGTCGCGGAAATCAACTTGATCTCGCTCGGCCCGGCTTCAACCGTTTTCAGGGTATCGGCCTTTATGTTTCCCCGGGCTTCCCCGACCACCCGGTATTCGCAGATAATGGCGGAGTTGGCGGGGGGCATAGCCCCATTCTGCCCGTTTCCAAACCGGATCACTGTTCGCCCATCTTCCAATGGCTCAGCCAGATAATGGGTGTCAGCGGACTCCGAGTCCACAAAGCTATTGACTTCCGTCCACTGTGTCCCGTTGACCGTAACCACGAAACTGTTATCAATGGCACCCTTTGAAGCCAGAATCATTGAGAAGTAAGGCGTGTTATCGCCGACAGCCGAATCTTCTTTGCTTTCACCCTCCACGAACACCGCTTCAAACTGTGTGATGCCGGAATCCACCGTTATAGCGGATGCGTTTTCAAACATCACCGCCTTATTGTCAATATTCTTGGTGGAAAGCCTGATGCCATAAGCCGGAATGATTATCTGAGATACCGGTGGCGTGGCTATCACCCTGACCGATGTTTCGTAAGGAACTGCGGAGGCCAGCGAATACCCCAACTTTTTGCAGTGGGCAATGACGCTGGACCGCTCCTTTGCTGTAAACAGATTGAACTCCTGCGCCAGAGCATTGATAAACCAGTTGCTTCGTCCGACAGAGTGCAGATAAAGCTCCAGGATAAACCAACCGATATCGTTGGAATCTTCCAGTTTCCATTCCGGGAAATACTGGCTGGCAAAGTTTTTGGCCTCGGCCAGCAGGGTTTCAAAATCTAAACCGGCAATTTCGATATCAAATCTACCCGCCATTGAAATTGCTCCTCTTTTTTACTGGCTAACGGCTGATAAACTATATCAACCATAGCAACATGATCTTTTTTGCTGATGTCCACCGACACCAATTGTGCACCCTGGATATAGTCATAAAAAAGCTTTTGTATCTGAAAAACGAACAGGGATTTTTCTTCTTCCAGCTCCGAATCGGTAATCTGTTCCAGAAACAGCGCCGGCAGGCCAAACTCTTTGTCACCTAACCGCTGACCCCGTGGAAAGGATAAAAGGAAATCTAATTTGGCATCGATTTCATTCGTGAGTTGAGCAGTGTGCGCACTATTCAAACTGAATGGGTAGTATGTATAGAAATTCTCCATTCCTCACCTATAGAATCTTATTGAGCTTCGGTGCCGCCGTACCTGCGGAAATCGCTATCTTTAAGGCCGCACCACCATCCATCGGAACCGGCACCGCACTGGCAACCACCGAATCCACCGTTGTAGCCCATGTCGCCAATGGCACCTCGGCATTGGCCAGGATGTGGTGCAAAATTCCCTGCACACAGGCTTCAACGATCTCTTTGTTTTGCGCCAGAATCTTCTGCTTATCTTCACTGGTGACGGATCCCTGACCGGATTGCATTTGCAGCCGCGCCTCGATCTTCGGTTTCAGAATTGACCACGCCTCATTTACACAACCGCTAACATTGATTGCCATTACTTTGCCTTTACCTTATCGCTCAGGAATCCGCCGTTTGGCTGAACACCCTGGTTAAGTTGCGTCTGTAGCTGCTGCAATTTTAACAGATTGGGTGGGAATAGAGGTGCAGGACTCCCCATGTTGCCCAAGATTTTGAGATTGATCAGCTCCGTCAGCAATTTGCCAACCCAATCGACAAAGGGCCTCAAGGCCAATAACACATCTCCATTGATTGCTATCGCATTACCGGAATCGGCACCGTTAGTCTTTCCACCCAAAAAGTAATTTCCATTTATGTCATTGATCAGAAATCCATCCCTGTCAAAAACGATTTTCGTTCCATTCTCTACATGCTGGACCAGCATCAGGTTGTTATCCGGAGTATCCTTGAACCTGATCTCCCAATTTTCGGTGAAAAGGTGACGGTCATAGCCATACTCGCCTGCCGGGGCCTGGCCCTCCAGCCACACGAAACCGACATAGACCAGGTAGTTCTCACTATCAGAACAATCGGTTTCAGTTGTAACCCAAACCCCTACCTTGTCCGCAAACTTTTCCACCCATTCCTTTGTAGGAATCCAAAAGCTGCTGAAAGGAAGGCATGGCCGGGCCCAGCGCACCTGATTCTTGTATTTAATCGGGAGCCAGCCAGTCTTTTCCGAATCATCCTTCCAGTTGTCTTTTGCCAATCGAGCCAGTCGCAGCATCCCTGTGCCTCTATATATTTAGTTAGCTGTTACTCTGTATTATTTGTAACAGATAAATATACATGACAAGAGTGGGTTTAGCAATCCAAACATGAGATCTGAAGTAAAATCTCATTTTTATCGGATAGATGAAAGTAATCACATTTAATGCCTGACTGGAATTTGTTTGCTGGAGACTTGGACAGGGATGCACTTATTTGGGATCGACTCAGATATAGGGTGAGCTGAAGTCGAAAGTCGGGTCAGTGAGTGAATGCGAATAAAAAAAGATGGAATATTTGAGTCGATCCATCACAATAACTTTGGATATCCTATTTGCAATCTAACTTAATATAAGGCGGCTGCATTCATCTTCGCAATGCGCTGCCCGTTGGCATACACATACTCCGCCAGCAGCT
>CAZUZS010000090.1:0-15070 GCA_964624795.1 uncultured Calditrichaceae bacterium | reverse complement strand
ATAACAACCAGCTTCTGCCCAAAATGATTGAATTAAAATCGATTTATCCTAATCCGTTCAACAGCACTGCAACAATCTCCTTCAGCCTGCCCGCCGCCTCGCAGGTTGAGCTGGCTGTTTACGATATCCTGGGCCGCAAAGTGAAAACGCTGTTTAACCAGCGCCAGCCTGCCGGAAGCTACACCGTGCGGTTCGAAGCGAACGATTTGCCCAGCGGGGTTTACTTTTACCGGCTGACTTCGGCCGGGCAGCAGGCTACCCGCAAGATGCTGCTGCTGCGGTGAAAAACCATGCAATTTGCGCAAAGCGGAAAGGCTGTTAGATTGCAGGGTATTCTAAAAATCCTTGTTATTATCTCGCGGCTTGGGGATAATGTCAATTTTTTCCCTGAAGTAATCTGTACATCTCTTCGGAGCTAATCAATAAGACTCTTCTTAATGCTTTTGCCAGCCGGCAGGGAATTCCCCATATATTTGACTCATTCTGTTTCCTTCTGTCTCACTTTATAGGGGTCCAATATACCTGTATGATAATATTCTCTTCTGTGGAATTAGATTCGAGAACATTATATTCAAATAGCATCACATGTTAAAACCTGTATTTTTGATCGTTCCTTCCTATTTGAGAACTACCCTTCTTTACATAAATCGATTCGGGTTGAAAAGCTTCTGTAGCTTGGGTTTTGGTAATTTCGGACAGTGGCAATTGTGAGATTCATCACCAGAAGTAGCTTGTGCGACCCTAACTTAGATGCGCTTAGGAATGTTGGCAACTTTATCAGGGAAGATGGAGATGATGAGAATAAGTACGCCAGAAAAAATAAATCCTTTTATCTACTGTTCTTTTGTTTGTCGAAGCTTATTCGGAATTCCTTCTATTATCCTTTGCAGTCTCTCCAATGGCGGCATTTATCAGGGGCAGTTTTAAGTTGGAGTAATAATTGGTATGAAGATTTTTGTATTGCGCATACTTGTGGACTTCAAAAACAGAGTATCGCTTGGCGGTGAGCGGAACAAAACTGGTTCAGCAAAAATGGCGCGGTCATTTAGTTACCAGAATTATTTTCAAACATTAGTACTTGCGTTACAATGGGGCAATTCAAAATGACAAAATTCATCCTGATATTTATCCTGGCTGTATTTTTTTGCGTGAATATTTCGCAGGCTAAACCAAAACAAAATAGGCCCGGTTTTGGAGGTGGCTTTGAAAAGGCGAACCTTGAATTCAGTGAAATGACCGGGGAACAGCATGCTGCCATAAAGGCAAGATTGGCGAAAAGTGTTGATTCTTTGAAAGCTGCCGGCATATTACCCGAAAAACCAAGCAAACAATCAGTTGTAGTACACTGGCCGCTAAGCTGCGTATTGTCAGATCCTGGGTATTGGCGAATGGGCCATTTCCCTGATCATGATACACGGAAGCCTGGTTACCTGTTGGATTACATGGGGGGCAACCGAACATACGACCGCGATGATTACAATCATGCCGGAACGGATTTTTTTGGATGGCCATTTGATTGGTGTAAGATGGATAATATGGAAGTTATTGTAATTGCCGCTTGTGCGGGTACTATCATTGATAAAGATGACGGGAATTTCGACAAACGATGTGCGACCTTAGCCAACGGCACACACGATTTCAATTCCGTCTATATTCAGCATAGCGATGGCTCTATTGCCTGGTATACACATTTCAAAAACGGATCGTTGACGACAAAGGCGATTGGTCAGACAGTGGACGTGGGTGAATACCTGGGTGTTATCGGCAGTTCTGGCATGTCGTGGGAGCCTCACTTACATTTTGAGCTTGAGGATGTCAACGGCCACATGGTAGATCCGAATGTCGGGCCTGAAAATCCCAATCCCTCAATCAGATGGGCAGATGGCGAACAACCGCCTTATTATGATTCAGCAATCAACAAGTTAATGACCCATTCGACACCTCCCCGCTTCTATTCGTGCCCAAATCCCGCCGATATCAACGAAAAAAATAATTTCAATGCGGGAGACTCATTATATGTTGCCGCATATTACAGGGATCAATTGAGTGGACAAACCGCTACTTATACAATATACAGGCCTGATAATTCCGTTTTCCAAACATGGACACACGATATAGTTGAAAATTTTCCGCATCCAACCGTATCCGTCAATGAACCGGACTGGAGTAATGCTTCGCACTGGTATTGGGGATGGGTCTTACCGTCGGATGCGCCTGATGGCACCTGGAGAGTCGAAGCTGTATTTGAAGGAATAACATATCAGCACGAATTCGAAGTCGGCCCGGGCGAAACGTGGTTCGACGAATTTACCATAACCGGGCCTACGGCAACATTTTATCGTATGATTGCCGGCGATCCGTTTGCGACGGATAATTTTGATACCGGCATCGATTCTTCTCTTTCCGCACCGGCAAGCGATTTCTACGCAGCTTTCCGAATTCCCACATCGCCAAACTATTTGATTAAGGATACGCGCTTCTGGGGAGTGCCGTTTGACACACCAATAGACTGGACTATGAGAATCCTTAACTCAGGTGGCAGTCCGGTGACCGTACAGTGGGATTCAACCGCGCTGCCTGCCGAAGGATGTTTTCTGCTGGATGGGCTGGGTTATCCGGTTGACATGCGCAAGATGAACATGATTTCTTTTTCCGGAGATATCGATCTGTCTGTGAACTACACCCAGTCAGTCGATTTTACATTCAATTTTACGCAGAGTGGCTGGTATCTGGTGTCCCTGCCAGTTGAGCCTGCGAATAACAGTTTGTCCACACTCTTTCCCGATGTGCTGATCGCTTACACCTGGGACCCCGCGCTTCAGCAGTATGTTACAGCAAGTCAACTGGAGGCCGGGATTGGCTACTGGTTAGCAGTGCTTGACCCGCACAGCGTTGCAATCAGCGGAATGCCGGTGTCCCGGCATCAAAAAAATCTTACGATGGGCTGGCACCAGGTGGGAGCGCTGTTCACACCCACCGACTTTGCTAATCCGCTGGATACTCCGGACGGTTCTATTGTTGCAGCATACCGTTATAATACCACAACCGGAAGTTATGAATTGGTGCAATCCCTCGATGCGCAGGAGGGATACTGGATTGCAGCGGTAGACAACTGCAACCTGCTTCTAAAACAATTATCTCCGACGGCTGCGAAATCGAGTCCGCAGAATATGAAGTTGACCGAAGATTACATCCGGCAATTTGGTAGCACCCCGCCACCACCGCCTGCAGCGATGGGAATAGCGCCAACCGGCTTGCAGCCAAGAGAATTTAGCCTCGGTCAGAATTATCCAAACCCATTCAATCCGGTGACAAATGTTCGTTTCAGCCTGTCATCTCGTGAGCGAATCCAGCTTTCTGTATTCAATCTCCTGGGACAAAAGGTCGCTACATTGGCCACCGGTGTTCTTGACGCGGGTCTTCATGAGATCCGCTGGCAGGGTCGTGACGATAACGGGGTGAAGCTGCCTTCCGGTGTTTATTTTTACAAATTAATCGCCGGAAAAAAACAATTGATTCATAAAATGGTATTAAGCAAATAAATTGGACTGTTTTAATTTTGAGGTTGGTCTGAATTGCCTGCCAAAGAAAGTACTTGCCGAAAACTGCAAAGTGAAACCAAATTTTGTATCCTGACCTGGCGATCAGCTCTGGGATTGAATCTGTGGGTCTGGAGGTTTATTCCGCTTCATACCGTACCTTCGATATACCAGTTGAATACTTTTTAAGAGCGTGATCAAACAATGGTTTATAATCAAACGAGTAGGAAGATATTAATCGATTATTCCTGATAAAGACCGTCTTATTTGTTATCAATATGAGTTTAAAGATTCTGCAACTCTTCACCTGTCTGAGTTCCTTATAACCGTTAAGCTTATATAACCATCTTGCCGGTTTGTTGTCGGCAGAAACCTGACCGTAGATTCTTTGAAATCCCATTGCTTTCAATTTGCGATGCACCTTTGAAAGGAATGCCACAGCGTTCCCGCCGCCCCGATGTTCAGGAGCAATGAAGAAATCAAATGTATAGGCTTCATTATCCTTCAAATTCAACCCACATCTGACAATATGAGGATGATTCTGGCGGCGGGGCAGGTGATTATCCACCCACCAGAAATAACCGATGATTTTGCTATCGATGGTAGCTACGTATCCGTTAAATTTATTTCTCAGGTAACTATTCAACATTCTTGTATTTCTAAGGCTACACTTATTGTTTCCGCAAAATTCCCTGAGAACTGGTGTATTGTTCTCATCCACGGGTATTATAACGAGTTTTCCTTTGCAGTTAGAGTTTTTGGCTTCCAACAGCGATAAGGACATAACCAAATCTACATTTGTGTAAAAGATCTTTGAAACAAAGGTCATTGCTATTGATGTACAGAGCTTGAATAACCCATGCTGCGAATAATGCGCTTTAATTTTCTGTAACTGTGAAGTCGTCAAAGTATCACTAAAGTTTGACATAGTTAACTCCCTAAGTTAAAACAGCAACGTTTGGCGGCATAATTTACACGCACCATAAAGCAGACAAACATTCTATTTGGCGCCGAAATCACACCCTTGTTCATTGTAACGCATATTTGGAGATTGTTTGAATCCTTTCATTAATCTTTTCTGACTGGCTTTCATGCCTTTGATAGATCTATAAAATTTCTATCCCCCCAGAACCGTTCCTGCCGAAATGGATAAGCGACTGCATATTCTTTTTGAATTTGTTTTATTCTCAGAATCGTCTTCTAATTCCAGTCTGATTTTTCCATCATGCGTTTCCATAATTACACTCGAGCTGTCGGCTTCAATCACCCTCCCAGGAACGCTGCGTTCATTTCCAGTGCCTTCCAAAATCTCAGCTTTTGTAACAGTTACATGACCGGCATTGAATCGCAGCTTCGGCTTAGAGAAAGGATTGGGGAACGGGGAAAAGGTAAGGGCTCTCACAAAGTGCTCGATCTTGTCTGCGCCCCAGCTAACGTCTATGTACCCCTCAAAGGGAATCTTGTTGAGATAATATGTTCGTTGCGTTAAATCCTGGGGAACCGGCGAAGTTCTTCCGTCGATAATATCCTGCAACACTTCCCCAAACAAAGCAGCGCCGTGCTTATAACATTTTGATAAAAGAGAAAGTCCGGTTTCATCTTTTGCGATAGGAAATTTCTTGAGGCCCAATATTTCCCCGGCATCAACTTTTTCTTTCATATAATGCAGGCTGACGCCATATTCTTTTTCGTTGTTAATTATTGCCCATACCCATGGATTCAGGCCGCCATATCTGGGCAATGGTCCCGGATGAAAATTGATACACCCAAGCCGGGGCAGATTTAAGATGGGAGGTTTGTAGATTTGCACAAACGCGATGTTAAATATAAGATCTGGTTTTACTTCTTTTAACACCTCAAGGAAATCCGGATCGTTTATACTTTTGGGTTGATAAATCTGAATGTTGTTTTCTTCGGCCAACCGTTTAATTCGCAAATTTCTCCACAGCGACTTTTCATATCTTCCATCCAGGATAATTCCTAAGATATCCTGCTTTTTCTCAATAATTATTTTGAGGCATTCAAATCCGATACTTTCATTAGCAGCTAAGATCAATCGCATTATTAGCCCTTATTGTTTAAAGATTTTACAATCTCAATCATTTTTTCGGTTAGATTTCGTCGGTCTATTTTTCCGGAAGATGTTTTTGGTAGCGATTCACGAAATTCGATAACTTCCGGAATCATATATCGCGGGATTTGTTTTGAACAATGTGCGATAATATCCTTTTTGTTCATGCTGTCCTTATCGAGTGGGACGATAATCGCGGTTATGAGATTTCCAATTAGCTCATCGGGAACCGGAACCACAACAGCATTTTCGACCCCTGGATGGCTCAATATTGCCGCTTCAACTTGTGCAATTTCTACCCGGTAGCCTCTGCTTTTGATCATATAGTCTTTTCGGCCCACAAATATATAATTCCCATTTGAATCAAGAGTAACTAAATCGCCTGTTCGATAAACTGTTTCCCGTAAATATGGTTTGAGCGGATTATTAACGAAGTTTTCCGTGGTTCTTTCCGGATCGTCCCAATAGCCGTACGCAACCGAACCGGAATTCACATAGAAATCGCCCTTCTCACCGGGCTTGGTGATTTGTTTGCCATTTTCATCGATAGCAAAAACATCAAAATTCGGAAATGCTTTACCTATCGGGATTGGATCCGTGTCTTTTTCGGGCAAATTATCGATGAAATAATATGTGGATGAGTTAGCCTCAGTCTGGCCATAAACATTATAATATTTAGCGTGTGGTATGACTTCCCTCAACCGTCTTAAATATTTGAGCGGGAAAACCTCGCCTGCAAATTGAATCAATCGCAAGCTTGAAAAATCGTAGCTTTCCAACTGATCATGGGTTGATAAAAGTGTAAGAACTGAAGGAACCGAGTTCCAAACCGTTATTTTGTTAAGACTGATGAATTCAGCTATCCTGGTTGGAAACAGAGAAGTTGTTTCCGGGACGACAACAAGCGTTGCACCTGCCTTAACGGCGCAGAAGATATCGAATATGGACATATCAAAATGTAAGGGTGGGTGATTCGAGAGCCTGTCACTTTCTCTGATCTCGAAGAAATCATGTGTCGAATTTACATAGGTCAAGGAGTTACGATGCGAAATCATGACTCCTTTGGGATTTCCGGTTGAACCGGATGTAAACAGGATATAAGCCAAGTCTCTGTCGATACTATTTACATTGGGAAGTTCAGATGAAATCCTTCTCTTTGCTTCATTCCAACCAATCAAATGAGTGTTGCCAGACTTCCGGTCAGAATCTCCGTCCATCACGATTATGCTTTCAAATGGGAAGCCTTCTGGTAACGCCTTTTCGATGTTTCCGAACTTTTTATTAAAAGTGACCAGTGATTTCACTGCACATCTGTCTATAATGTAATTTATATATTTCATCGGTGCCATTGGATCGATGGGAACGTATACCGCACCTGCTTTCAAGATACCAAAAACGCTAACAATGGACGCCAGACTTTTGTTTAAATAGATTGCAACCCGATCGCCTCTTTTCATGCCCAGTTCAAGGAATTGGTTTGCCAATTGATTTGATTCCATCTCCAATTGTGCATATGTTAAAACCTCATCCTTAAAAACCACTGCAACTTTGTTGGGATATTTAGCTGCACTTTCGGATGATAATTGATGCAACAGATAAGACATTTATACGAATCCTTGTATTATAGTCCAAGCCAACTGGCAATAATATTTTTTTGAATTTCAGAGGAGCCGGAATAAATCGTGGATGCCATAGCGTCTCTCAGGTTTCGCTCAATGTTATATTCAGTCATATAACCGTTGGCCCCGTAGATTTGGATAGTATCCATTGCTGTTTTTACAAATGCCTCGCCGACAAATAGCTTCGCAATTGCAGCTTCCATTGTTCCTTTCTTACCCTGCATTTTTAGCCAGCCGATTTTGTAAAGCATCAATTTCGATAGTTCTATTTTGACTTTCATATCGGCTATTTTGTGAGAAACCGACTGGAACTTACCGATTGGCTTTCCAAACTGGCGGCGCTGTTTTGCATAATCGATGGATTTCTCCATTAATCTTTCCATAACCCCAAGATGGCAGGCGAATAAGCAGCTCCGCTCCCATTCCATTTCTGAATTGAAAATGGCCGCACCGGCACCTTCTCTTCCCAGTATATTCTCTTCAGGAACTTCGCAGTTTTCAAAAACCAGGTATCCCAATGGACAGGTGCGCAAACCCATTTTATCCATATCCTGGCTCACTGTAAGCCCGGGTATTCCCTTCTCAACGATGAAGGCGGAAATTCCCGCAAATCCCCTGCTTTTGTCGGTGACTGCAAATACAATTAGTAAATCCGCGATAGGTGCATTTGTAATAAATGTTTTTTCACCATTTAGAATGTATTTGCCGTTTTGCTTCACCGCTGTTGTCCGTATGCTAAATGCATCTGAGCCGGCCTCAGGCTCGGTCATGGCGTGACCACCGATCAATTCGCCTCTGCAGAGCTTCGGGAGATATTTCCTTTTTTGCTCCTCGGTGGCAAATTCCAGTATTGGTATAATGCAGCTCCACATATGTGAATTAACCGCAAATATGAGCCCATTGTCTTCACAACCATATCCTAAACCCTCCATTGTAAGGATGGTTGTAAGAATGTCTGCGTTGATACCACCATATTCTTCTGGAACGGGCAGGCTGAATATATTTTGCTGAGCCAATTTTTTCCAGCCATCCCAATTGAACTCCGCCTTTTTATCGCGAGTCTCAATATTGTCATTCAATTCTTTTTGGGCGAATTTGATTATCGCCTCCTTAAAAGCCAATTGCGTTTGATCAAACGCGAAATCCATTATTGAACTCTCCTCAGTTTTAGGCTGCCATTTAGAATGAAATCACATTCTGCTGCTTATGAATTCAGTTAAGCTTTCAATGTTCTGGAAGTTTTCCGGGACCATGTCCATATCGGTTACTTTGACACCAAATTTTTCTTCCATAAATGAAGATAATTTCAAGATACCCATGCTATCGATTATTCCCTGCATCAGAAGATCTTCGTCCGGGGCGATTGAATGAATATCCTGGTCAACTGCAAGCTCATTAAGAATGAATTTCTCCAATTCCTCTCGAACGTTCATTTCAAACCTCCATATTTAATTCAAGTTTGGTTACATTTCCTGAAATTTGTGGTAGTTCCACAATAGGTGGATTCAGAGGGATTTTCCCCCTGAGCTCCTATTGGGGACTTTTATCACCTTGCTCCTTTTTTATCAGACTCCAGTCCCACTTCATAAATTTCTTTGCTGATTCTTTAATCATTCGACTAATTGCGTACAAAAAGAAATAGATTTTACTTTTGATGGACTCGGAACCTAAGTAAATATTTACCAAATAATGATGCTCCTTTCCCATCTGTTTCTTATAATCATACCTTCCCTGTAAAAATTCGAAACGATTTATTCCGTCTTTAATTATTTTTTCAAATGTGTAATATAGCAACACTGTCCCGGGGCTGTATTTTGCATATTGAGGATTAATTGCATGTTGATAAAAATATGCTTTGTCTCGATATGAATAAATCACGGCTACGGCGGAATATGCGTCGTCTATTTTAGTAAAAATTCCCCAAAATCGGTTTCTGGTTAATGAAAAATTGGCTACATCTTGATGAAAGATGACTCTTTCTTCATTCATAATTTTTTGATGGCGTTTGTGAACGAGACGAAAGAAATTATTATAGAAATCGATTATGGCTTGGTTATCTTGTACCACAAAAAGCCTATCCTGAAAATTTTTTTCCCATTTTCTAACTTTCCGTCTCATGGTTGCCCGAAATGACGAGGATAAGTTTGTTAAATACTCATCGATGCTATCCGGTAAAGCTGCAAAATAGACCAGAGGGCCTTTTTCGATTCGGCTCAACTTGAATGAATTATTAATATTGTTTTTCAGGTAAAGAAAGAATGTTGAAGTTTCTTTTAGGACGTTTAGATAAATTATATCAAATTGCCCGTTCTGCGATTTAAAATACTGAATCAATGATTCGTAGACTTTATTCTTAAATTTGCGATGAGCAATCACATCCAAAAAGTCACTGTATTCACCGATGCTATTTTTGTCGATGCCTCTTCCGATGAATTGAAGGACTTTTATTTTGAATAGACCAAAGCAACTATGTTTGATGATACATCCCGGGAAAATGCCCACGAGATTATTATCGTTGTCACGAAAAGTTAATAGGAGTAATATTTTATTCTCTTTAAAATTCTTCCACCAATAATAATTCCATTCCCATGTTGAAAAGAAGTCCGGATCGTCCGCTTCTTTTAATAAGGATTCCCATTCATCACGGAGTATAAGAAAATTGTCCTCGTTGACTATTGCGTAATTTAACATCCTTGTGATCACTTCCCTGTCTTATTAGAACTGATAAACTCAAAGGGTTACAAGATCAATTAAGCAAACTTGAATGTGATCTTTGATAATCCTATGAGATGACAAATACTTATTTTTATCTCGTTTCATTATATATAATTTTCGCGAAATCAATTGTTTTAAATCACTCTCGTCGAAAACAAGTTTTAAGAATAATAACGAGTTAATAAAATGAGATAAACCTCCTGTCGTAAGATTTTTAAACATTACTCAAATGCTCAGTTATTTTTGTTAATCCATCTTGATACAACATTATCGCGACCATGATTCTCATTTCGCAGTTGTTGAATCAATTTCGATTCTAATTTCATCTGATTGTTCAGGCCATGTTTGTAGCGAACCCATATTCCGTTCTTTTTGCCTTCATTGAGCATTCCTTGCGCTTTGAAAAGCGACAATTCATTAAGCATTTCGTCGTAAGGTGCCAGCACTTTTAAATGTCGTTGATATGCCTCTGTGCCAACAATTTTGTTGACGTGTTCATAGGAACTGTATTTCCCTGGCTTATGCTTTTCGGTTCCCGTGGGTGCCGGATCGAATAAACAACAGAGAGATACATGTCCGCCTTCCGGAATATACACTTCATGTTTGTTCCGTCTTGAGAATTGCTCGCCTGTTTCCGGGTTGGTGTGCCATTCAACATCAGGGCCATGTGAGTCTTCATTCAAATAATAGGTTGTATCATTGTCTAGCAGTTGCCATTCACTCCATTCCTGGCCGTTATCCGTGTAAGGGTGGTAGGCCATGCGCACTTTTGCCTTTCCCGATACATCATAGCAAACATTCGGTTCTGTTTGATTATCATAAGACATCTTGAACACGGGAAGGCCATCATCATTAGCTGGTAAACCTTTCACATCGAACATTGTAGTATGAAACCACGAAACGGGCAGACCGTCTTTTGAAACAAGTGTTTTATCATGATGAAGAAACACCCGCCGGCTCAAATATTGTGGCGTGAGGATCCAGCGCAAGAGCCGATCACTATCGGCAGTCGCCCTGAGAAATTGCTCATCACGTACTATCAGTTTTTTGCCTTTTGCCTGTTCTTTTGGGGCAGCCACATGGATCAGGTGTGTGTTTTTTGTGAGTTTAAGTTGAGCATTCTCATTTGGTGGAATGTATAAATGTGCGAATGATCCCAACTCCAACGGATAATTGTAAGAATTAAATTTCAGTTTAACCTGACCGCTCAATATGGTAATAATATGACCATCCAAACCGTTTAATTCAATCTCACCGGCCTGTTTGAAAAACAAACGTGATATGTCTAATCCTTCCGGGTGAATGTCGCGGTTCAGAATAGTTGCGTGGAATTGTCCTTTTTCTATTTGGTGCCAAGTATTTCGAATGATCTTTTCCATTTTAAAAATCCTTTTTTTCTGAATAAATCTTCAGTCATCATAAATGCAAGTTCATCGCCCGACGCCAGAATGTTATTTATCTTATCTTTGACGTGTATGAAGCAAACTGCTAATAAAAATTATCGGAATATTGCTGAATGAAGCGGCCAGCAAAGGCAGCATTCACCCCTTAACTTCATAACCGCCATTTTTTAAGAAATTGATTGGGTATCTACAGCAGACAGCGTCACTTCAAACGGTTTTGTATTGTGGACGTGGTAGAGCTTGCCATATTTTTAACCCTCCTTGGTTAAGTTTTCATAAAAATGCTCTTATTCCGACTTCTTTATTTTACTATCGGAACGGTGTAAATTTAAATAAAGGAGGTGATACGGCTTGGATGTAGCTCACTATCTTTCATTTTGTGAATCTAAAAGTCATCCTTATATCTCGAATCCTTTGACATATTGGATTCTCTAACCCGAAATCCTGCCCGCACGATTGATTCCCAATCGCGATTTTTTGGCTGGCCTTATTTGCTCATAAGCATTCGAAATATTCCCACGATATGTTCGTACGCTACATCTTTTATTTTATTTGATGCTAAAGCTTACACGGTCTGTAGATTTTTTTGTTTTAGTTGTTAGTTCCCATTCATCATCATATTCCAATTCCAAGATCATTCTCATTACTATCCTAATCATTCGAATATTAGGCCATGAAGAGAAATGCGCCACGTTTCAAATTGTCGCTATGCTAAAACACAACAGGTATGAGGGATAAAACCAGACAACGCAATAATCTTCTATTCTTTGCCATTCATCACAATTGCTGTAGAAAATTTTCAAATCCGGATTGCCTCCAGTCAAGTACTTAACCTTAATAACTGGGTCTTTTGGGTAATATCTGAACTCCACCGGATTGGTATTGTTTTCAGCACGATGTTGGTGGCCCATTATTTGTGCTTAAGAAATTGCTTCATCTTCCTGATGATGCTGAATTGCTTCAACCATTTATATAACCATTTTCTCTTTATATATTGGGACAAGAATCGTGGTTGTTTGCGAAATATAGTAATATCATAATGCTGCCTCACCAAATCCGTCCACCGGGCTTTGAAAAAGCTATGCGTTCCCATCAAGTTGAGTTCTTTGACGCCTTTTTCAATAAGATCGTGAAATGTCTCGTAGAGCAGGATGGTTCCCGGAGAGAAATTCCGGTATTCGGGATCGTATCCGGTTTTTAGTCCAAAAAAAATATCCGAAAAAACAATGTTGTAGCAGAAAGCAATGGGGATTCCGTTCAATTTCAGCACACGCAAATCGAGCCAGTTTTTATGTGCTGCAGCCTTGGCGAATTCAGAGAAAAAAACTCGATCTCTATCCGAGGATATCGCTTTCTCGATTTGGCCTTGCCAGCTCTTCTCAGCGATCTCGAAAATCTCACCCAAGCCGGTTTTTACTTGTTCAGGCTTATTAAAGCTCACAACCTCAGAAGTGCCCAATTTTTGCATTTTTCTCTGTATGTTTCGGATATTCCGTTTAAACTTTGTGGAAAGCGAATCGTCATACGCTTCCCAGTTATTATCTGCAAGAATGTAGGGAGAGGCATTTCCAGTTTCAAAAATGTACGGAATTTTTGAACCGTCCAGCAGCGCCAGGAATTTTTCAACGGTGCCGGACTCAAGAGAGAGGAAACGTAAAAATATCTGGTCCCAATCTCTACGATGATGGCGAAGGAAATCAGCACATGCTTGCAGACAATTGTCTATGTCCCGGTTTCCGACCAGGATCTCGTTTGGATGATCCCCGGCAACAAATTGAAGCCTGTTAAGCGGCAGACTCCAAAAGCGCGACTTCTCCTTGACAAGCGGCATTATTGCCATCAGGGTATCCTCTTTCTCAACCGAGATCACGTAAGGCTCAAAACTCTCTCTTTTGTTTTGCCACCACGTGTAAAACCAGTCAAAGGTAAGCCATATCCCTTTGTGGGGATGGGTTTCGATGAGTTGGTCCCAGCGATCCTTTAACGCAAGCAACTCCTTTTCCGAGACGTGTATTTTTACTAACAATTTATTCTCCGTCAGTTGAATAGCGCGAACCCTTTATGACACTGAAATACTTCCTGTAATGTAGTGCATTTCTTCATAGAGCCACCCAGATAAAGCGGGTTTTAATTAAGCATTAATTTTCTTGTTCAATGTGTCGAGTATCATGAACGGACAAAGCCAAATATTAAAAAATCAGGACTTGGGGAAGAATGGCCGCCCGGAAGCTCGCAGCAACAAGCTTGGCAGTTTGGGCAGTGAAATTAAATAGATTCTGTTCATTTAAATTTTTTCTCGCCGGGAACGTGATTTAAATGGCAACCGAAATCAGGATCCAGTATTTATTATGCTTCATTTGGAAATTGGGCGAACAAAGAAGATAAATGGGGAAATATGATCGTGAGCGAAATAACAATCAAAAAATCTAATATATCATTAAAAATTATAAATGATGATAAAGCCTTTTATGATTTGCGAGAAAAATGGGAGGATTTGTCGAGCCACGTCGCCTACAAGAGCTTTTTCCTCAACTGGACCTGGATGTACAATTGGTGGCAATATTACTCGGGGCGAAACAAATCGTTTGAGTTGATGATACTGGCTGGCGAACATGCAGAAAGCGGGGAACTGGTTGGTTTGCTGCCGCTTTACATCAGGGATGCCAGGCTTCTTAAAATAGCAAAATTCAGGGAAATCAGGTTTATTGGGACCGGAATCGAGTCTACTGATTACCTCGAGATCATCAGCCGGACAGGCTATGAAGAAGCTGTCGGGCATCTTTTCTTGGAGTATTTGTTGGAAGGGAAGGGAAGAGGTGACAGCTTCGTTTTTGAAAATCTTATTGAATCGTCTCTGCTCCTGCGCAGATTTCGTCCGATTATCGCAGCGAAAAATATCAGTGTCAGCGCCTCACTTCACCGAATCTGCCCTTATGTGACTTTACCGGCGTCGTACGATGAATATCTTTCCACGCTTAGTGCAAACTGGCGATCCAATGTTCGGAGAAAGACCAGAAAGCTTTTCAAGATGAACGATATTTCTTTTGAAGTATTGTCAGACCCCTCCAGGCTGCCGGAAGCTTTGCCGGATCTTTTTAATCTGCACAATGAACGGTTCAGGCAAGTCCGGAAAACCAGCGGATTCTACCAGGATGTGCGGCTCGGATTTCACCAAAAGATGTCAGGAATTTTGGCCGGCCAAAAACAAGCAATATTATTTGCCCTGAAAGATGGTGAAAAGCGGATCGCAACACTTTATTGTTTCTCTTACGATAAACGACTCATGTATTTTCAAAGCGGATTCGATCCGGATTATCAAAAGTTTAGCGTTGGGGCAGTGCTTCTGGGAAAGGTGATCGAATATGCCATTGATTCCGGATATGAAATATTTGATTTTATGCGGGGCGGAGAGGATTACAAATTTCATTGGGCGAAGAGTTATGAACAGATTTTTAATTTGCAGTGCGCCGTTTCGGGTCGCGCCAAATTGAAACTCAAATCAACGCAGACATTAAAGAAATTGAAGAAAATTATCAAAACCGGAATTGGCAAAAAGGAGCTTTCGGTAGGAAATAAAAATAGTATCTCAGATGAAGCAGCATCGGAATCCGGGATCTCCTCCTGATTTATTCCGCATCATTAAGCTCTGCTTAATTTTGCAGACTTCACACTCTATTATAAAGATGATTTAAAATTGCATTCCGCCATGGGAATTCACGTCTT
>CAZUZS010000089.1:0-15740 GCA_964624795.1 uncultured Calditrichaceae bacterium | reverse complement strand
CTTTCCGAGCTATCCGCCATCAGCGAGTCTTTTGTTTCAAAATATGACGACATGTGTGAAACCTTGCGAAATATGAATCTTGCCGGGGACGAGGAAGAGATTGTTGCCAGATTGAATGAATTGAAAGAAATTATCGATGATCTCACCGCAAATGAAGCCAGCCTGAAGACTTACCGGAATATTCTGGAGGAACGCGTAGAGTCTTTGCGGGAGGCCATAATTCTGGAGGATTTTGGCGATTTCCAGGGAGCCGCCCGCGCCTACGCATTATGCGGCGAATACCTAAAATCCGCCAAGCTTTACCAAAAGGCGCAAAAATTCGACAAGGCGGGCGATGCGTATTATAGCGCGGGAAAATTCGGGAAAGCGATAAAAATGTATGCACAAGCGGGTCAACAGAACGAAAAGATGGCATTAGCCTATGAAAAACTTGGAGAATACCGCCAGGCAGCGCTCATCTGGAAAGATCTGGGCAAAATAAAAGAGAGCCAGCGATGTATGAAAAAAATAAACCAGCTTTCTCTATTTGACGAAATATGAACCTCAAATTCAGCATGTCTGCAAACTCAAGTGGCGAAATTAGCTAACCACTCCAGTATGTAAAAATTAAACATTTATGCCCTGCCACCAACTATCCGTACTTGACAGGTGAAGCGCTCCGCAGGCCAAAACCCAACCAAAGTTTGCGAGCCAAATTCATCTTATTTATCAGAAAGGTTTAGGAATCCGGGATAACTTCCAGGCTGTCTTGCTGCACGAAAGAATTGCTGTAATGCACACCGCCGTTTCCATCAACGATAAAATAGGGAAAATCAAACGGTGGACTGTCCTTAAGATGGTCAAAGCCTAACACAAACAGGTAGGTTGCCAGGGCATCGGCTTCTTCAGCACTTGGCGCCAGGACCGAAACGCTCTGGCACTGGGTGGAAGGAAAACCAGTCCGGGGATCAATAATGTGATGATAACGCTTCCCATCGATCATCACGAAACGTTCGTAATCGCCACTGGTGGCTACGGCATAATCGCTGAGTTTGAACCTGGCGATCAACTGGTCCAGCTTGCGGGGATGCTTTATACCGACGCTCCACTTTTTCACGCCATCCTTTTTGCCCGATGTATAAATATCGCCGCCGGCGTTTAGAAAGAATTGATTGATCCCATTTTTGCGCAATACCGCCACTCCCCGGTCGATGGCATAGCCTTTGGCAATGCCACCCAGGTCAATTTTCATTCCTTTTTTCTCAAGATAAGCGGTTGTATCCGCAGCGTTCAATTTCAGTAATTTGTAGTTCACCAATGGCAGCAAAATCGCCAGCTCGGAATCGGATGGAATGGTGCTTTTCCTGCTGGTATCATTATCACTGAATCCCCAGCGGTCGGTTACAGCACCAATCGTCGCATCGAACAGGTCTTCATATTTCGCGGAGTAAGCTTTTGCCCTTTTCAAAATTGCGAATGTTTCCTCGCTGACTTTTACAGGATTGATGCCGGCGGCACGGTTCACTTCATTTATTTCACTGGTGGGGATTTGAAAGCTCAGCAGATTTTCTACCCTGAACATCTCCTGGTAGGCCAGTAGAAGCGCTTTCTGGCAGGTGGTGACATCCGGACCCTGGACGTCGGTTTCCACCACTGTTCCCATCAAATACTTGCTGACTTTTACATTATAAAAGGTGTCAGGCTGTGTGAAACCGATCCGGCCGATAAGCAAAAGTAAAAGCAGAATGCTGCTGAAAATATTTGTGTTCATTTTTAGAATGTTATTCCGTCCACGCCAAATTCATTTGATCCTTCGATAACCACACGCAACTGGTTCGGAATGCAGACCAGACTCTGCCCGGGATGATGGATTGCACCTAATTCCATGCAGGTTTTATGCTTGCAGGAAGCCGAGGCAATCCTTACATCACCATCTTTAACCGACACATCGACATGTCCGTGCGCTCCGTTTGCCCGGAATGCTTCCGTATTCTCAGTGAGATTCAGCCGGTGTATCAGAACATCGCCCTGAAAAATGTTGGCAAATTGAGGAACGCCGCCCGCCGTGTCTGAATAAAAGCGCAACAGAACCGGATTTTCCATGGATTTCGGCAAATCAAGCGCTTTTGCCGTCTCCTTCAATCCGTTCGAAAAGGGATCGCTCATTTGATAAAAATTGACCAACTGCTCAGATCTGACGAATGCAATATCGCCGACGTGACTGCCGGGAAGCCGATATTCCGTAAAATTAATGCGGTGATTTTTCAAGCGTGACTGCTTGATGAGTGCATCGATTTTGCGAATGGCCAAATCCGCCTGGTTGGTCACCACATCGATTGAAAAATTGATCGCGCGGGCAGGCGAAGCAAATACGTTGCTTTTTAATATGCCGCTGCCGGCTACCAGCGCCCCCGACAAATACAATGAACCTTTTTTGAAAAATTCTCTGCGATTCATCTTGCATCCTTTTATTTTTTCAATTTTTATTCGTCATGCACTTTTTAAATTGCTGGATTGTAAGCCATCGCGGTCTCTTCATAAAGGGCAGACAATCTAAAACCGGTATCGTATCCCAACATTGAGGTAGATAGCCGTCAGGTTCCGTTTGCCGCTGAACCAGTCCGGCGATGCAGTGTGCCGCTGGTACCAGTTTAAACTGAAATTGTACTGCACCCGGTCATCCTGCAGAAATGGTAAGTAGTCGCGGTCGTCGCCGCCATCCAGGGTCAGTTTAAATTCCAGCTCGGTAGAAAACATCTTATCCAGTTTGGCATCCGCGGTCATGTATTTCTGGGGTGTCAGATACTGACTTTTGAAGAAAAATGCCTGGCTCTGCGAATAGGTGCGTACCCCAATTCCCAGCGTTGTATATTGTGTTACATGGCGCTGGTACAATCCCGATAACGTATTCGACCTGACATCCCAGGTATCCCAGTAATAGCGATACCCCACCATCAGGGAAGAAAGCTTGTTGAGCCGAAAGACGGTTTTGTTGGCCAGAGCCCGACGCTGCCTGCTGTAGGGGTGAACCGGATCTACATGCATTGTCGAATCCCCGCTTGGGATTTTGATATACCGGTAGACGTCCGCCAACTGCCCGTTTGTATTGGTATATGAGAAGATAAATTCGGTCACCAGGCGCTGGCTGAGTATCTGGCTAAACGTTGCATTTGCTGTTTCCACATTTACATCGCGCGTCCAGTCCTTTGTAACCGGAAAAACCCTGTCCCAACTGCGCACAAACCCGAACTCCAGCATCGTGTTTTTCTCCGCAAAATTGCGGGAAACAGTTCCTGCAATGGTAGCAGAAGAATAATCGTGCTCTTTGCTATAAAGACCGTTGAGAGAAAATGTGCCATCCGGAATAAGCTGAGTCGCTCCCAATCCAAACTCATTGCGAACATCATCAGCAAAATTTGTGGCCGTCGAGGTTCCGCCCGGCCCGCTTACGGTGCCTCGGCCGGAAGCCGCGGTAACCGCATCCACTTTGGGGCTGACGGGACGATCATCCTCCCCGCCTTCGCTATTGTTGGTGCCGGCGCTGGTCGTATTAGGACTGCTGCTCCGGATGGATGCTGCCGAGATCAGATCGACCAGGTATCTGCCGGTAATCGAAGTGGATTCCGAGACATGGCGGGTAAGAGAAAAATTGGGATAGATCACCGAAACCTGGAAATTATCAAAATAGGTGCTGAAATTTACCTGAAGCTCGTCTTCCGGAAGTTGTTGTGCCGAGAGCGAAGCGGCAAAGCAAAAGATTCCCAGAAATGCAGCAAATTTCGATTTAGCCACAACCGCATCCTCCGGTCTGCTCGCCGGTACCTCCCACCGACCCTTCCCGATAGTCGAGGTAGTGCTGCTTTATCCCGGCATCGATCGGATTTTCATCGATAATCATAATAGGGTCGGCCAGGCCTTCCCGCTGCCACGGATGAACTGTTGCACATCCGGAAGAAAAAAGCAGGGCAAAAAAAAGTATCGCTAACTTCTTGCGCATTTACGCAAACTCCTCCAAAAATTTTTTCAATATGAAGAACAATCGGCTGCGCCGCAATCATTCTTTTAACAATTGTTCTATTTCCGAGGCATAATCTGATTTATATGAATCTTTGAAACCGGTATGCCAGTACTGAATAATCCCTTTCTTGTTCACCAATATGGTGCTGGGCATTCCCTTGATCTGAAATTGCGGGGGAATTTCCTGTTTGGAATCTTTCACTACCGGAAAATGGATTGTTCCGGGAAGCTCACTGATGAACTTTCTCGCATTGTCCGGATTATCATCGATATTTACAGCAATGATTTCGAAATCGGAATCTTTGTATTTCCGATAAAGCTCCATCAGGTAGGGCATTTCCTCCCGGCACGGAATACACCAACTGGCCCAGAAATCAATTAAGATAACCTTCCCCTTGTAATCAGCCAGATTAAATTTATCGCCCTTCAGGGTTGTTCCCTGAAACTGAGGGACTGCATCTCCAATTTTTGGGCCGTTTTCCGCAAACACACCGATAACCAGTACCAACAAAATCCCTATTGCCGCCTTCATCTTTGCCTCCTCAGATACATCTTTACATTCACACACCTCAAAGCTACAATGGTAATAATTGGTTGGATTCTACATTGAGATCTTTCTTTTGTTCCGCATACGGCATGTGAGGGAGCTCTGATACTGGATTTTTCTCTTCCGATTACGTTTTGAGGGCAAATATTTAATATATTGAACTTATCAACAGGAAAATAGAGGTTTCCAGGCTAACAAAGCAATTTTTGCAGCTCGTTCAAATTAAGTGAATTGTCATAAAATTTCCCCATCCAGCGGGCGCAGCTGTTGGCATTCAGCGGCAATCCGATTACCGGTATTCCCTGCTTTGTGCACATCCGCATTCCCCACACAAGCTCCGGAATACATGCAATACGCAGAACACCCGGCCGCTGTCCGGCATTTCTTAATCGTTGAAAGATTTTTTTCAAATCGGCCGTCATCCAGATATAAGCATCCACGCCATGTGCTTTCAATATTTCAGTTGCATCGCGAAGGTAGCATTTTTTCGAACAGCGACCACAAACATAATCAATTTCATTTACTGCTGCTTTGCATTCCCGGCTTAAATCTCGCAAACAGTGGGGCAAAAATGCCAGTTTTATTTGCGACCTTTGAAATTCATTTTTATAAATTCGATTGGTTAACTCACTCTCCAGCATATAGAAATGATATTGCCTTTCACCCGCACCCAATACTCTTTTAAATCTCTTAAACAATGATAGCGAGTGAAGATGTTGTGCTGTTCTTGCAGTGAAAGGAGAAAATGCCTTTCTAATATCCGATAGCAGATCTGCCTTGAAATCGCTGCTGGAACTGCGAATAGAAGTTTTTTTGTAATGACGAACGCGACTTCGCGGCGCAATTTCAGCAGTAATTTTTCGGGATCTTCCTCGTTTTGAAGTAGCAAATCAATGTACTGTCGTACCTGCCGGAAGTAAGTGGTAGTATTCGTAAACTCGCCAAAGAGGGAATATGTTTTACCGGCAATCGCTTCCAGAGACCTTAATGTTTCGGACATAGTTTGCTCCTGCCAAACCTGCCTGAGAATATATAGCGGAAAACCAAAACCGTCAATTGAACAATAGATTTTAAAACCTCAGTTGCTTCCCCATTTGCGATTTCCCGGCAATTGATGGAAAATCCGCGGTGAGGATAATCCGCTGCCAGGTTTTGTTCTCTTAGCCAATCCAGTGAACAGAATCAAAGACAAAACCGAATAAGAAACCGAGAAATAGACCAAATTCATCCAAGGACGGGGATATCGAGTAGACATTAATTCACTATTGAATTAGAAAATATAATTTAATATATTGATGGGTAAGATTTATGTATTAGCTGCTTTGGCTGGATTGCTTTGGTGAGAAGTTATCATTTTTTTATGATTTTAATATTTTAATTGTTGGCCCGAAAAGTACGACAATGAAAACCAGACAACAATATCCAAAATGTGATAAATCCTTAAGTTGCTGGTGGGCAAGTAGCATTTCAATCCCCGGCTAACTTCTTTTAATATAGATTAAAGAGAAATCCACTGGAGGAATTGGGAGATTCTAGGTTAAGATTACTTTTCCGACCAAAAAGGTTCGCGATTAAATTTTGTTGGGAATTGAATGATGCATGCATCTAAAAATGTGGGGAGATGCACGGACCTATCAGTTACGGGATTCATACTTTTACCTGAAATTGTTGGCATAAAAAAATTTCCCTAAAATATTTTTCTTTGTATATCCGGACAATTTATTGTTGCCTGACCAATTGAATGGCAAAATGTTACCGTTTGCAGAAATGCTTTGTGCATAATTGATCCGAAGTGCTCAGGCAGTACAGCGTTGCTACAGTTTACTTTTTGCCGTTAAAAGGCAGGTTGTAGCGTTTTGCTGTTTTTGGCAAATCAGATCTAGGGAAAACGGGAGTGAGCTATATCCTGTTTTTTTCCTGTAAATCGCGATCTAACAAAAATCAATCAACTTTACGTTTAGCAAAGGAGGATGAGTATGCTTAAGGAAACGTTTTATGAAGCCGCTTGCAGAAACGGGGTTTCCAGACGTGATTTTATGAAATTCTGTTTAATGATGACGGCTTCTCTGGGTTTGGACTATTCGATGTTCCCCACTGTGGTTAGGGCACTTGAAACAAAACCGAGACCACCGATCTATTGGATGAATTATGCTGCATGCACCTGTTGCACAGAATCCATTTTAAAGTCGGGGCATCCTTTGGCTTCAAAAGCACTTCTTAGCATTATTTCGCTTGACTACATGGAAACCATTCAGGCCGCAGCCGGCCAGCAGGCGGAGGAAATCATTCGTGATGGCATGAAAAAGAACGCTGGCAACTACATTCTGGCGGTGGAAGGTTCTGTTCCGTTTGGAGCGGACGGCATGTATTGCACTGTTGGTGGAAGGCCGGCTATTGAATCATTAAAAGAGGCAGCAGCCGGGGCAACTATGGTTATGTCCATAGGTTCCTGTTCCTCATTTGGGTGCATCACTACTGCCGAACCCAATCCTACCGGGTGCAAACCGATTTATGAGATCGTTACTGATAAAAAGGTGGTAAACATCTCGGGTTGTCCTCCGATTGCCGATGTTATTATGGGAACAATTGTTCATCTAATCACCTTTGGCGAACCGCCGGAGGTAGATCGGTTCCACCGTCCCAAGGTTTTTTATGGTCTGCGAATTCACGACAAATGCTACCGGCGCGCTTATTTCGATTCAGGACTGTTCGTCACCAAATTCGATGACGAAGGAGCGAAGCAAGGATATTGCCTTTACAAAATGGGGTGCCGCGGGCCAACCACCTACAATGATTGCGCGATAATGAAATGGAATGATGGGGTAAGCTATCCCATTCAATCGGGACATCCGTGCATCGGATGTTCAGAACCTGGATACTGGGATAACAAGCCGCTTTACCAGCATCTCAGCAATATCCCACTTCCGGGATTAGGTACCGCCGATCAAATAGGTGAGTGGATCGCGATTGGCGTTGCTGCGGCTACCGGGACGCATTTGGTCGCCTCTGCTATCCGCAAGGCCACCAAAAAGGAACAGCCTGAACAGCCTGAACAACCAGAACAGAAACAGGAGAAGGAGGAATAAGCCATGGCGAAAAGAATTGTGATTGATCCGATTACCCGAATTGAAGGCCATCTTCGGATTCAGACCGTGCTGGATGACAAAAATGTCGTGACTGACGCGACTTCGACCAGTGCACTGTTTCGTGGCATCGAGATTATTCTCAAAAATCGCGATCCAAGAGAGGCCTGGGCGTTAGCGGAACGAATATGCGGAGTATGCACGCTGGTCCATGCCATGTCTTCAGTAAGGGCTGTAGAAGACGCATTGAAGATTTCTATTCCCAAAAATGCCAATCTTATTCGCAATATTCTCATTGCCACTCTATTTGTACACGACCACATCGTCCATTTCTACCACCTTCAGGCACTCGATTGGGTAGACGTGGTTTCTGCGCTAAAGGCGGAACCGAAAGCGACCGCGGAACTGGCACAGAAGCTTTCGAATTGGGGCGATTCTTCGGAGGGATATTTCACGGAGATGAAGGCCCGGCTCAAAGCATTTGTCGACTCCGGACAATTGGGAATTTTTGCCAACGGCTATTGGGGACACCCGGCTTATAAACTCCCTCCCGAAGTAAACCTGTTGGCCTTTGCTCACTACATTGAGGCACTTAACTGGCAGAGAGAAATTGTGAAAATACATGCAGTTTTCGCAGGAAAGAATCCCCATCCATTCCTGCTGGTCGGCGGGATGCCGTGCGCCATTAATCTTGAATCACAGGATGCAATTAATATCGACCGGCTGGATTTGGTCAAATCAAAAATTGACGAGGCAATTACAGTTGTCGAGCAGCTATATTTGCCCGATGCCCTCGCGATTCTTTCATTTTACAAGGATTGGACACAATGGGGTGGAGGCGTGAGTAGTAAGGGTGTATTGGACTACGGAGATTTTCCGGAGGTTTCCGGAGACACTTCAACGAACCAATGGAAAGGCGGAGTTGTCCAAAACGGCGACCTCAGCCATGTTGAAGAAGTCGATCCCATGGATCCGGAACAGATTCAGGAATTTGTGTCCTATGCGTGGTACCAATACACTCAGGGAGATAATGTGGGATTGCATCCCTGGGCAGGTGAAACCAATCCTAAATATACCGGCCCCAAGCCGAGGTGGGATTTCCTAGACATGCAGAAGAAATATTCCTGGATGAAAGCTCCCCGCTGGCGAAAGAAACCAATGGAGGGTGGGCCATTGGCTCGCACCATATTGGCGGTAGCACATGGCGATGATGAGGTCAAATCATACGTGGATGAGAGCCTGAGGCAGCTCAACCTTCCATTTGAAGCGCTGTATTCCACATTGGGCAGAACTCTGGCCAGGGCACTGGAAACAAAGCGTGCGGCTTACCTGTTGCGTAAGCTTTACAATGATCTGGTGGCAAATATCAAATCGGGAGATTACAACACAGCGAATATGGACAAATGGGATCCCTCCACCTGGCCGAAGGAAGAGGTAAAGGGTGTCGGCACTTATTCAGCTCCCAGAGGAGCCCTCGCACACTGGGTGAAAATCAAGGACCAGAAAATCTCCAACTACCAAGCAGTAGTCGCAACTACCTGGAACGGTTCACCAAAAGATGCGATGGGACAACACGGCCCGTTCGAGGCGTCGCTGATCGGCTTGCCGGTGCAGCAACCAGAAAAGCCGCTGGAGATCCTTCGCGTCATTCATTCTTTCGATCCGTGCCTGGCATGTTCGACGCACTTGCTTGATATGAATGGAAAAGAGATAACGGAAGTAAAAATATTATGAATCGCCAACAGGTAACTTGAAGGTATGTCATAAACTGTCAGGGAAGAAAAATAAAATTGACACATGGCGAGCGGAAATCCCGGGGTTTCAGACATGCCGGGAAAAAATAAATCTGTTAAAAAAAGTCGGAGAAAAGCAAAATGGCCTCACAAGCAAACACTGCAGAAACAGATCGAATGTACCGGCTCGAATCGGAGTGTGTTCATCGTTATTACGTATGGGACGCCGTAGTTCGGGTCTCCCATTGGATAAATGTGGCTGCGGTAGCAATTCTCATTTATACAGGATTTAAGATTGGAGGCGCGTTGGGAATGCCGGCGACGGGCGAACCGTTTTCAGCTTTAAGTATGGCGACATACAGGAACTGGCACTTCCTTTTTGCCGTAGTATTTACACTCAACGGCCTCGTCAGGGCGTACTGGTTTTTTGCCGGACGCACTTACCGCCAGTGGTTTAGATTTAATATCTGGAGAGCAGACTACTGGCGGGAAGTATTGTGGAAGATTAAGGACTACATTTCACTACGTTACGAGGATTACGAAAGCTACACACTGGGACATAATGCGCTTGCCAGCTTATCTTACGTAATGGTATTTCTCTGTGCACTGTTCATGGCTCTTACGGGATTTGCCATGCGGAGCCAGATGCTGCCGGGCGGCTTTCTCGACACGATATTCGGGTGGATCCTTCCACTATTTGGTGGGGAAACACATGTTAGAATGCTGCACCGGCTCGTGATGTGGTTCATCATCGGTTTTATGATTCACCACATTACATTTGTTATTTATATTGAGGTTTTCCGGGAAAAGGGAATGTTTTCTTCAATGATTACCGGCCTTAAAACCCGTCCCTTAAGCTGGAGACCAGTGGAAAAACCCTGGAAACGTGATAAGAAAATAGCCAAATGAATATTGCCGTTGTTGGAATTGGAAATCCGCTGCTGGGGGATGATGGTTTTGGGGTTGAGACAGTAAGAAGGTTAAAAGAGTCCGGAGAGTTGCACGACATTGAAATAATCGATGGGGGCGCCATCGGACTCTACCTTCTGCCTTACTTGGCAGACAAAACCCACCTCATCATCGTGGATATTGTCCGATCCGGGAATCAGCCCGGGCAAATGATAATTCTCCATGCGGACGAGGCGCCGGCCCGTCTACATTTGAAGCTTTCAGAACATCAGGTCACTTTTCACGAAGTTCTGGCACTGATGAATCTGCTAATGATTCAACCTGAGGAATGCCTTATCATCGGCGTCGAACCGAAAAGCAATCAATGGGGTGATCCGATTAGCCGGGAGGTTTTAGGTTCCATTCAGATTGTCATGAATGAAATTAAAAAGCAGGTTCATCTATGGCAACAAGTGTGATTTGAGGAAACACCTGTCAGCCGCATTTGCTTGCTGCGCGATGAAGAATAATACAATTGACTAAATAAACCGGCGTTATTTGAGTCGATCCTTTGGCCGGCTAGAAAAACAGAAAAACCTGCCCTTATATTTCAAAGAACAGGTTTTTCCAAAATGCGAACTGGCGGGGCCGACATTAACTACTGGACGGATACCACCGGACAATTAGGCGTAGCAACCCCGGTTGCCAGAATGTTGGCTGTCTGGGCAGAGCTGAGATCGTGCACCATGCTAAAATCAGCATTATCATAAACGTTTACCAGCCACAAGGGAGAATAACTCATATCCGCAGGGACGGTGGCGGTTACATTATGCGTCTGGTCACTGCCCATTTCGGAAACAAAACCTGAAGGCGGGCCGCTGTTGGGATTGTTGGGATCCGGATTTAAATTAAATGACACATATATCGGGGATACCGGGACCTGCCCGTTGCCGGTGGCAGTCAGTGACTTTTCCAAAAAATTAAAATAAGTCACCACCATGCTTTTATACCACCCGCGTGTTAATCCATTGCTCTCGCCTCCGCCGCGCAACATGGCTGTTGAACCATCCGGAACCACCGGGCAGTTTACAAGCATACTGGTCGTTGTGGTTGCATATCCGCCGTCAACGATTTCCTGGTAACTGGTTATAGTGTTGGCGACATAATTGGCCGGCACCGTTACCTTCACAACCTGCCAGAAATCGTTGTAATCTGATTCTCCGGGGATGTCATCAACAATATTGAGCTGGTTTGCAACCGGCGTAGTCTCACCATCCTTAAACAGAACATAGATTGGCGCCGGGGTGGTGGACTGCACATCAAAATTGTAATACTGAATCATCTGGCCATTCGGTCCCAAACCTTTCGTGATAAATGGCGCCTGATCAAAATTAATCGCCGCATTCGCTGCCGGCAGACCGTTACTTGCATCACGGATAAACAGGGTGCCCGCCATGCTGCTAAACCGATCTATCGATGCTTTCGGTGCGGTGTTCGGATCCAGGGGCTTCGGGGTCGTCATCATCGGCTCGGTTGAATCATTCTTATGGCAACCCATTGCGAAGACACCAACCAGCATCGCTATCAGAAAAAATCGTAAAACCATTATATACCTCCACTTTTATTAATTAATCGATTATTAAATTTCCTTCACGCCGGGTAACCTAATATATTTGTATCACAAAAAAATCACAGAAGAATGGCATTTTTCTAAAATTGCGATTCGCCGGCAGGAACCTGGCGGCATTAAAAAATACTTGTATTTAATTTGCCCGGTGCTAAACGAGTTGGAGATTATTTGAGGGGACAACAGTAGTTCAGGTAATGCCCGGTCGGTTACACGTAGAATTGGCTGGAATCTTACTTAGTTCGGACTAATATTGCAACGTCCATAAAATCATGGGAAGGAATAAGTACTAATAATATCTATTGGCATGTAGCATCTCAATGCTGGAAGGTTGCGTTTATAAAAAAAAACAGGCCGCGCAGCATCTACATTATATTACACGGCCTGTTTTTCAACTTTGAATGGTAAGATGCTTTATGCTGCCGCCAGTGCCGGCCCTTTTGCCTTGAGCAGCACAGACGTAATGAGCTCGGTCAGGAATCCATAAATAATTCCCATCACCACCGTGCCAATGGCAATTGAAAGCCGATCCATTACCGGGATTGCCATTGGAATACTGGCAACGAAACCCAGCACCATCCCGTGCAGCCACCACCGCAATCGCAACGCGCTGATCCCGATCATGAATCCCATCATGGTGCGACTTAGCACGATGAGCCATTTGGTCATGGCGGTAAGCGGATTCATCTGGTCGGGATTGGAACTGGCTAATCCCATACACACAAAACCAAAAAGAACCCCACATAATGTAGCAATAATAACACGCTTCGCTTTTAACATCTGAAATTCTCCTTTCGTTTTCAATTTCCTTTCGCAATATCCTTATGCGGCTGCGGTTTTCGAAACTGGCGTCTCAGCAGGCTTGTACAGCAGGGCAGCAATTATGCCCAACAGCGCCATTTCAATTACACCGTAAATGAACCATCCCCATGCAATGCCGGCCGTAATGGGCATGGAAGCATACGTTCCCAGACTCATGGGCACACCGAAAAACACACCCATCAGCAATCCAAAACGAAGACCTTCCCATATCCCCTTGCCCTCATAACCCTTGGCAAAAACAAACACAAAAATAAATGAAAACACCAGACCGCTCACCCACATCATCCACATCATGCTCATCATCTCCTCCATGGGACGCCATAGCATGGCAGTGGCCTGGTATGCCCCTGCAAGAATGACACCGTGGATGACATAGTCCAGGATTTGTGATACCACAAAAACTACCAGGCTCGTGATTACCCATCGTTTGGTATTCATGACAGCCTCCTCTTATTTTGTTAAAGGATTTAGAAGAATTTTGCAAGCCTCTCAATCCCCAACCACAATTCAAAATATAAAGATGTAAAAAAGTGCAGCCCCGAAGGAGGACCCGTGTTCACAGATATGGATTAAAAATAATGATAAATGACGCGTGGATTTGACGTTTCATTTCGTCTCAAATATTTGACAGGCTAATTTGCAAAAGCCGGATGAAATATTCAAGGATTTTTGTAGAAATTTGTACAAATTCAATGAATTACCGGTTCGAGAAACCTCAAGAGGGAAACAGAACGCCTCTCATTTATCTGGATTTATATGCTTTCTGAACAACTCAAATACAGCCAGCGCGCGCTGTTATCACTATTCCAAAGCCCGATACGACATAAATTTGGCATAACATTTACCGGGCCTTTCCCGCAATTGGGGCCGATTTTATTCTGCCACTGGTTCAGCCCTTACTTTTGGCTTCCGGCTTAACGTGCTGTGGAGTAAGTCTCTCCTCCATTTCCTCAACAGAACGCGGCCAGTCTTGCTTTAACAGCCGTGAGAGCCCCCGATCCGCCAACAGTTTGCCGCCGGTTTGGCAGGTCGGGCAATAGTTGGTTTCATTATCCGCATAGCGAATGCGTTGTACCATCGTGCCGCATCGGGGGCACGGCTTTCCGTAACGCCCGTGCACCGCCATTTCCTTCCTGAAGGCGGTAACCTTTTCGGGAAAGCCATCACCGGTTTCCTGTCTAAAACGAGAAGCCCACTCACTTAAAACCGAGCGGGTGCAGTTGTATAGGTTGTCGATCTCCTCGCCGGTGAGTTTTTTGGTCATCCGAACCGGCGATAGTTGCGCTGCGAAAAGAATTTCATCAGAATAGGCATTCCCGATCCCGCTAAACAGCCGGGGATCTGTCAGTGCCCGCTTCAGGGTGTGATTTTCAGAAAGCAGCCGCTCCGCGAACTGTTCGGCGGTGGAATCGAAGATTTCCAGCCCACCGGCATTGAATCTCTCCAGGTTTTCACGGCCTTGCACCAGGTGAAGTGAGGCCCGCTTTTTGGTGCCGGCCTCGGTGAGCAGAAGCGAACCGTCAGAAAAATCGAATGCCACGAGTCCGAGTTTTCCTGGAATTTTACAATTTCTCTCCTTCCAGTGCAAGCGGGCAGCAACCATCAGGTGCAGAACCAGAAAGAGTTCATCGGGGAATACAAAAACAATGCGTTTTCCGATTCGCTCGAATCCCGTGATTTCCCGACCCTGCAGTGATTGCAATGGCGGTTCAACCGTGCGCAGCAGGAACGGACTGGCTAATCGAATGCGTTCCAGCTTGTGACCTTTCAGGAGCGCCTGCAATCTCTCAATATATATTGTTATGTCGGGATATTCGGGCATATTCAAATCTGTTTTATTTTTATTTCACCCCAAAAAGAAGGATGGTTTCGGGCGAAAAGCTATCCTGATTTTTTGCTGCAAAAAAGGAAACAAATCAATAAGTGGTATCTTAAGGAAAATGGTTGACCGATTCATTTTTAGAATTTCATTTTGTGTTTCCATGTTTCAACGGTTTTTTGCAAACCCCATTCACCAGCCGGTCATTTTATTCTGCCATTTTTCTTTAATATTTGGAAAAACAGGCACTCCGGTTCGCGGAAATGGCTGCGCTTAAATAGCCAATAGTCAGGATTTCAAACCCTGAATTCCCGAAAAATATAAAACTTTCTCAAGAGAATGGCAAGTTATTGGGATGGTGAATTCGCAGTGCGAATTATAACGCTAAAAAGCGTTTTCTTTCATTCTTTGTCGATTTCCATCGCTGCCGGCATGACGGCAGCTTCAACAATGGAACAGTAAATTAATTGGAATTCGAAAAACCGGGCTGGCTAAGGGATCTATAACTGAAGTCGAATTCCGGCCAGTTGCTAAGCAATTTGTCCGCCTCAGCCTCACTAATTCCCTCGCCACCTTCCTGCAAATTGATTTTGAGATAATCGGTGCCGTAAACGAACCTGGTTTTGTGTAATGCCAATTCGGCAAGATCCCGAACTTCAGTGTCCGTGCTTGTCTGGGTTAGCCGATACAGCGGCTGTACAAGCTCCGCCATATTCAGTTGTTTCATATTATCTATAATCCTTCGGAGCACCTGGCGCTGCAATTCCGGATTTTCCAGTTCCAGTCCGAACTTTAAGTTTTGGCAATAAGCACACCAATCAATCCGGGAATTGCTGTTGCGGGTGGTGGCACAATTAATACTGAAAAGCGCTAAAAAGAAAATAATAATGGTCAATTTCTTCATTTCGGCCCCCTCGTTTAAAATTGACACCTCTCCCCTTGTTGTCCATTTTTGATGCTTAGATTGGTTACGAGAGGAATGGTTCAATGTTACATAGTGGGGTCAGAATTACAGAATCGATCAGACAATTCTCATTTTTCAACCACGAAATGCCCCCCATATCAATCATATATTTTAAGATATATGTGCTTCCCGGAAATTTTGCACAATAATGTTCGCAGTAGAAATGACACGTTGCAGGGGAGAATCTGGTTGGTCAAATCTGCTTCTTTCGGATATTAACACCACCATCGGCGATGGGAATCGCCTCCCACCGGTAATCCG
>CAZUZS010000088.1:0-15784 GCA_964624795.1 uncultured Calditrichaceae bacterium | reverse complement strand
TGATCTCTCAACTTTTCCGCCTCCTCCCGAGTGGCGGCATACATATGTTCCACCTTGATTCGCTTGCTCATCTTCGCAGTACCCCTGATCAGCTCGCGGTCATCAATCTTAATTTTATCCAGAAATTTTTCCTCAATATATGCCTTCAGCGTTTCCTGGTCTTCGATATATTTGATTTTTGGTTTGTTTTCCGGCGCACGGTCCATCTTCAGCGCTTTGGCAGCAAAATAGTAATAGCGATTCTGGATCAGGTGATTCAACTGGCTTTTCCTGGCTTTGCTGACCGGCGTGCGAATCATATATTGCGGGTCCAGCCACAGGCTCTCTTCCAGGTCATTGAAGGTAATCTTTTCGCTGCCAACCATTGCCAGAGCCGGTGAAGTGTCTGAGGTTTGCTTCGAGCACGAAGATAAGAATATTAAAAATATAGCGACGATAATTATGGGTTTCGACATACTAACTTGCTTCCATTAATTGGTTCTCACGGGCAACAGAGTTCGCTCCATAAAAAAGGGCTGCACGGCAGCCCCCTCAAAATTTCAAAATCAAAATTTGTATAATTTTCGTTACTGCACATTAATTTACTGCAAATCGCAGCCGCTAAACTGCGCGATAAATGTTTCAATTCAATCGTTTGCTACGCCTTTCTGAAACGATCAGCTAACGTCAATCCCACACCACCAATGAAGACCAGTGCGCCAAACCACAGAATACTGATTAACGGCTTCTCGCTCACTTCCACCGCCAGCACATTTGGTCCGGCTGGCTGGTCGGTCGAAGGCTTCATCACCGCCAGCCTGACCATTCCCTGACTGGCATCGAGCGATTCGATACGAATCTTGTAGCCGGTGTTTGGGACCGCCGCTTCATCCGACTCCAATTTTCCATTTTCCATCCACATGGCGGGTGCGATTGAGTAATCCTTCCAGTTGCTATTCTCCTGAACCGCAATCGTCAGATCGGCTTTCACCGAGGTAGGCGCATTTTCCATGTGGTTGCTGACGTCAAATTTATTGAATGTCACCTTGATATCGCCGACCGTCTGTGTGCTATTCCTGGTCAATTCCACCTGTTGGTTGTCGGATTTTTCCCCCGGAATAAACGAAATGGGCGAAATATAAATGTCTTTCGCCATTCCTACTTTTACATGGGGCGAGACCATATAGCTTTGTGTGTAATCGCTAAAATAGAACTGCGGAAGCGCTACGTAATTCTCGCCTCCGTCCTCCTTTTTCACAAGAAGCTTGGCTCTCTCCTTTCCGTCGGGGTTGTTCACGAAATTAACAAATTGAATATCATAACCAAACTGCGTTTTGGTAAACTGTCCCTCCGGCAAGGTCACTTTTTCGCTGGTGGAATACATAGATGAAGTGATAATGCCGATTACCATCAGCGCAATCCCAACATGCGACAGGTAAGCGCCGCTCTTGGTCGGAATCTTCTTCAGAAATTGAAAGGACACTTTAGAATTGATCACAATTGCAAAAATCGATAAAAACACCAGAACAATAGACACCGGTTTGGTGAGACCCAGCGCGACACTGACCGCTGTAACCAGCAGTGCAGCCGCGGCACTCAAACCAATGGTGCCCTTTTTCCTGAAATCCGATATTTTCCAGGCCAATAGCGGTGCAATTGCCATGGAAAGCAACATAAAAAAGGCAACCGGTATGCTGATGGTGTTATAGAAGTTCTGGGAAACATTCGATGGTTTTCCAAACAGGCCGGTGTAGATTGGAGCGGAAGTCCCAATAAATACTGTTATGCCTGTAAACAGGATGGACATCATGCCAATCAGCATGAAAGATTCCCGGCTGAAGATGCCCTCTGCAAACCTGGGACTGTCGATCAATTTGACGGATTTGAAATACTGGTAGATGAAAATTCCGGAGAAAAATGTGACCAGGGCAATGAGGTACAAATTCAGATCCGATTCAGCGAAGGAGTGCACCGAAAAATCGGCCAGCACGCCGGAGCGGGTCAGGAACGACCCCCACAAAACGGAAATGAATGCCAGGCCGGCCAGGAAAAGATTGGTTTTCACCAAACCCTTCTGCCTGTCCTGAATTACCAGCCCGTGCAACAAAACCGCCGTGAAAAGCCACGGAACGAAAGAGGCGTTTTCCACCGGATCCCATGCCCAGTAGCCGCCCCAGCCCAGCGTTACATACGACCAGTAGCCGCCCATTATGACGCCGGTTCCGAGGGTCAGTGTAGTAAACAGCACCCACGGTCGGGCGGTTTTGATCCAGCCCTGGAAATTGCGGGTGACCATAGCGCTGAGCGCCAGGGAGAATGCCACGACAGTCGAGCTGTATCCCACAAACATGATGGGCGGGTGGATAATCATCCACGGGTTTTGCAGCAGCGGATTCAAACCTCTTCCATCGGCCGGCATCATTCCCACCGCGGCGTCCGGGTGCACATTCCAGATCATGGAAAACGGGCTTTTCTTCAACAAAATCAATAACAGAAAAGACTGCACCAGCATGAGAAAGAACATTACCATGGGCTGCTTTTTCGCCACTGTGCGTATCAGAATAATTCCAAAAACAGTCGCATACATCAGCCACAATAGAAAGGTGCCCTGCTGCCCGGCCCAAAAAGTGGAAATCAGGTAGTAAGTCGATAATTTTGTGGATGTGTAACTGTACACATAATCCAGTTGGAAATTGTGCGTAAAAATATTGAAATAGAGAAGCACCACTGAGAATATGACGCCTACGCCCATGATGGCAAATCCGCGATTCGCCAGGTTGTAAAAGCGTTCGTCGTTTTCTTTATAATAAAGCCAATATGCCGCCGTTGCCACGGTGGAGGCGACAAAGGCAATTGAGATTGCTAAAATTCCGGAAATCATGATTGGGCTCCTTCGGCTTGGTATTTGGAGGGGCATTTTACCAGCAACTGGTCCGCCTCAAATCGGCTGCCATTAAAGCGGCCAATCACCACAACTTCTTTGGCCTCCTCCAGGTTTGCCGGTTTTACTCCATTATATACCACGTCGAATTCCTGCCCGTTCTCATCGCGCATCTTGAACTGGAAAATCTTGTGCTGAATATCGAAATTCTCGCTGCCCGCTACCCGCTGGCCTTTCACCTGCACAACGGAGTCGCTTTTCCGCGCCTGATCAACCGAGACATACGGAGTAAGCGATTTGCTTAGATTGATTGCCGCAAAAACGACAAATACCGCGATTATCACAATCCCGACTATATATTTAGGTTTCATTGAATTCCTCCTCATTTGGGACTTTTAAAAAACAGATTCAGTCTTTAACGCAGCTAATCTTCAGAGTTCTCCTTAAAATGAAATATTTTCTTAAGTTCTCTGATCTGGTTGTTCAAATGGATTAAATAGAAAAATATCCCGCCCCAAATAATCAAACAAACAACTAAGACAACATATATTCCAGACATAAACTTTCCTCTTAACTATTTAATTAGTCTAATGTTTCTTTCCGGTTTTGAATTTTCATCAAAACAAGATCCACTTTCATGCGAAGTATCCAGAAAAACAGGGCAGTAAAGCCGATGAGCGAACTGAAAAAAATAATTTGCATGCCACCATCCATATTGATCTTCCCCTGTGAATTGATAATGGGGTCCGGATGCAGCGATTGGTAAATTCTGGGCACAATGAAAATAAAAAACGGAACCGTGACAAACGCGATGATGGAATAGACCGCCGATAGCCGCGCTTTTTGTTCCTCCACCTCTATGGCGGATCGCAGCGCGAAATAGGCAGCGTAAATGAGCAGCAGGATAAAAATCGATGTTTCTCGTGGATCCCAGTTCCAGAAGGAGTGCCATATTTTGCTGGCCCAGATGGAACCGGTAACGGTAGCAAGGATTGAAAAGATCAGCCCGATTTGCGCTGAAGAAGCAGCCCAAACATCATATCTAAGACTTTGTTTGCGCAAGTATTGGATGCTGTTAATAGCGGAAACCAAAAACGCGACCGTAGCCAGCCAGGCGGTTGGGACATGGAAAAACAGAATTCGCGAAGTCTGGCCCAGCATCTTGATTTTTCCGGGCTGCGGGTCCAGAAAGGCGCCCAAAATCACGGCGGTCATCCAGAGTCCCAGCAGATATTTCCACCAGTCTTTATTTAAAGCCATTATTTCCTCCAAATAGAATCGAACAACAAGAGTGATAATGTAATGATTACCACGGAAAACGAAAATAACACCTGCAGGTCCGATAAACAATCGGAAAATTGAACCCCGTCCATGGCCAACCTTGTGCCATGAATGCCGGAGATAAGAATGGGCAGGGAGATGGGAAAAGAGACCACCGCAAACAAGGCTCCCTTTGCGCTGGCCTGGGATATGATCGCAGCAATTATCGTCGCCACCGAGGCAAGCCCGAGGCTACCAATAAACAGAATCAGCAGAAATATTCCGGCGCTGTTTGCCGATGCCCCCATCATTGCCAGAAACAACGGCACAATCAGGATTTCCAATCCGAAGAGCAGGAGCAGGTTGAACAGCCATTTTCCCAGGAAAACCGAAGTGGGCGAAGTTACCAGCCGCAGGGTATCCGCTGTCTGCTGTTCTTCCTCCCGGATGAAAATGTGGGACAATCCGGACATGGCCGAAAAAAAGAGAATGATCCATAGCAGGGGTGCCAGAACCTGGCTTTTCAGGCTGAGGGGGCCAATGGAAAAACTGATGGCGGTCAGAGTGGTAATCGCAAACATGAGGATGGCATTCATCGCGTAGCGGGTGCGGAATTCGAGGTTCACGTCTTTGCGGAACACGATGTAGGCATTACGAATTAAGACGAATCTGTTCATCACCGAACCTGAATTCCCCCGGATCGTTTGTTGCCACGATCAGTATTTTATCTTTTTTTTGTGATTCCATAATCTTATAAACGATCTCTGCACCTTTCTCATCCAGGTTGGAGGTCGGCTCATCCAGGATCAGAACATGCGGCTGGTGCACAAGCGCCATTACATATTTTACGCGCTGCAGCATTCCCGATGAGTAGGTGCGCAATTCGTCCAGCTCGCGGCCCTGCAGACCCAATTTTTCCATCAGATTTTTTAAATATGGTATATCCACTGGGAGCCCGCGGATTTTGGCAAAAAAGGTGTAATTTTCCAGCGCGGTAAGGTTGTTGTACAACTGCAGGTAGGGACCGACCAGACCGATTACCGGGTAAAGACTGTCATGGGAAATTTCAGTGTCGCCGCCAAAATATTTCACGCTTCCGCGGGAAGGGCGAATCAGGCGGCAAATAATGCGAATGAGGGTTGTCTTCCCGGAGCCGTTTGAACCGGCCAGAACCAACGAACTTCCGCTTTCAACTTCAAACGAAACACCCTTAAAAACCGCCCGGTCGTTAAATTTTTGGGCGATTTGATCTCCAACTATTTTCACTTTATTGATTTGAATGTCCTGATCCTCAAACCTGATTTTTCGAACGTTAAATATAAGCACAAACAGAATATAATAAAACCGGTTATGAAAATTGTGTGTAGGAAAAGTGAAACGTAAAACGTGAGACGTGAAATGAAAGACTCTCACTCTGATTTTCACCATCCATCATTCCTTTAATCTTTGATTGTCATTTTTTGGAGATTCTATGAAACTTCACCGGGAAGTTCGGATACAATCATCTATGTCATTTTACAGGAAATGAAAAATCTTCAAAGTCCATTAAGCATAGGTTTCATCGTGCCAGGTTCATCGAAATGACATTTATTTCACCTTTTGTCAGTAAGGATTTATGAGGTACCCAATTTTTCGCTTGCATATTTAATTTTTCATTTTAAATTAATTTAGAGTTAAAATATAGGGTAGTAGTAGTCGCAATAATTGCCGCAAACCATCATTCACCTGAAAGAGGAGTTTAACTGACAGTTTTGTTACCGCGCATAAATTAGAAACAAACGCAATAATTCGGAGGTTATGATGCGTGGTAATCCATTACAGGATTTTATTCCTGACGAACTCTTTTTCAGGCTCAAGTCGAAAGGATTCCTGAATGAACGTGCGGTTCGCGATTATTACATGAAACAGCGCTTCGAGAATCTGAAAAAAAGCCATCCACCCAAAAGAATATTTTCCATACTGCAGGAAGAGTTTCCTTATCTCTCCGTCGATACGGTTAGAAAAATCATCTATTCCAGGAATGGCTTTCAATTTCTGGCAGAGCTGTAACCCGACCGCACTAACTTAAATTCATTAAACTGAAGCAGACGTGTTTTTGGAAAAGGGTAATATTCTAAGAGGGGATTAGCCAAAAGCCAAAAAACGGGTGATTTCCCGGGCGGCATGTGCTGCCGCCCCGGGGGTTCCCAAAATATCCCGAATCTTTTTCAAATCGTCCATTGTCTGTTGATAATGGTTGCGGTCCGTAAAATATCTTTCCAACTCGCGGCAAATATTCCGGGCTGTCACATCGTGTTGAATCAGCTCCGGTACCACCGTTTTGTTGCTGACGATGTTTGCCAGTGCAATATTTTTGATCCTGACCAGTCTCTTCCCAATCGCATAAGTAAGCGGTGCAACCTTGTAGAGCACAACCATCGGCGTATTCAGGTAGCCGGTTTCAAGGGTAGCGGTTCCGCTGGCGACCACCGCCGCAAAAGCGTATTTTATCAAGTGATGAGTATCATTCTCCACAATTCGTACCGATGGTAAGTCGGCTAAAAACCGATGATATGTTTCCATTGATATGGTTTGCGCCTTCCCGATTACCCACTCAACATCATCGCCGTAACTGCAGGAACGGACAGCTTGCAGCATAGCCGGAAGCAGCGATTGCACCTCATTCAACCGCGACCCGGGAAGCAGCGCAACAATTCGTTTGTTCTTATCCAAACCGTGCGCTTCCCTGAATTGCGATTCGTTTATCGAGATGTTGATTTCATCCAGCAGAGGATGACCTACAAAAACTGCGGAGATCCCGCGCCGGGCGTAAAATTCTTCTTCGAATTTGAAGATCACTAATGGCAAATCGACATAGCGCCGGATTTTCTCCACCCGCCGCTCTCCCCACGCCCACAATTGGGGGCAGATATAATATATCACCGGAATGCCCAGACGGTGCGCAATTTGGGCCAGGCGCAGGTTGAACCCGGGATAATCGACCAGAATTATCGCTTGCGGCTTTTGAGATTTCATCCATTTTTTCAGCTCCGCTGTAACCCGCCGGATGAAGGGAATATGCCGTACGACTTCCCACAAACCCAAAAACGCCATCTGGCTGATGTGGTAAAAAAGGCGCACCCCTTCCGCCGCCATTCCGTCCCCGCCGATACCGTAAATATCCAGACCGGGCGCACCGGATTTCAACTCCCGCACCAGGTCGGCGGCATGGCGGTCGCCGGAAGGTTCCCCTGCAATAATCAGTATTTTGCGTTTATTTGCCATTTCACTTGGCTGAATTAAAAAAAAAGCGAGCAACCAGAAGCCGCCCGCCATAAATGGAAACTATAGGAAATTTCTGCTCCAAGGTCAATCTTCCATGATCTCGGTTTCTTTGTGACTAAAGTGGTCGTCTACTTCTTTGATATAACCATTGGTCAGTTCCTGAATCTTGTCCTGCATATCATGGCTCTGGTCTTCCGACACATCGTGGTTCTTTTCGAGCTTTTTCACATGTTCGTTGGCATCCCGGCGAATATTCCGGATGGCGATCCGTGAATCCTCACAGAATTTCCTGATCAGCTTCATGAGATCCTGTCGGCGTTCCTGGCTTAATTCCGGTATGGGCACCCGCACAACATTACCATCATTGGAGGGATTTAGGCCCAGATCGGATTGCAGGATTGCCTTTTCAATCTCGCCGATCAAGCGCTTTTCCCAGGGCTGAACAACCAACATGCGAGGCTCCGGCGCAGTAATTGTGGCGGCCTGGTTTAATGGAACGGTGGAGCCGTAATAATCAATTTTTACCACATCCAGCAGCGCCGGCGTTGCCCGGCCGGTTCTGATGCGGCTTAATTCGTGCTGCAAATGTTCAACCGATTTCTTCATCCGGTCTTCAGCATCCCGGTAGATCTCATTAGCTGGCATTTTTCATCCCCTTACTTTGGTTCCAATGGTTTCGCCCAAAACGACTTTTTTCAAATTTCCCTTTTTGCTCATATTGAAAACAAGTATTGGCAACCGGTTGTCCATTGACAAGGTGATGGCAGTAGGATCCATAATTCGAAGCCCTTGCTTCATCACTTCCATATAACTCAATTCATTAAAAAGCGTTGCATCGGGATGTTTCTCCGGATCGGCGGAATAAACGCCGTCAACCCGGGTCCCTTTTAAAATCACTTCGGCTTCGATCTCGATAGCGCGCAGCACCGCCGCTGTATCGGTAGTAAAATAAGGATTTCCGGTGCCGGCCGCAAAAATGACAATCCGGCCTTTTTCCATGTGGCGGATAGCCCGTCGCCGGATAAAAGGCTCAGCTACCTGCTCCATCGGAATGGCTGTTTGCACCCGAGTATACACACCCATATTCTCCAGTGCGCTCTGCATTGCCATCGCATTCAGAACGGTCGCCAGCATTCCCATATAATCTGCCGAAACGCGATCCATCTCCTTGGCAGCCTTGGAGATGCCGCGGAATATATTGCCGCCGCCAATCACCAAACCAATCTGAACGCCCAATTCAGCAATTGTTCCAATTTCGCCGGCAAACTGTTTCAGAACTTCGGAATTTATTCCGTACCCTTCGGTGCCGGCCAATGATTCGCCGCTTAATTTCAGAAGAATTCTTCGATAAGCAGGCTGCGCTGCCATTCTACTCCCCTATTTGGAATCTGACGAAACGCCGAATGCTGATATTCTCACCTAATCTGGAAATCACTTCAGTAAGATAATCTTTCACGGTCTTTTCCGGATCGCGGATATAGGCCTGCTCCAGAAGAACGTTCTCGGAATAGAATTTTTCCATCTTCCCGGTAGCAATCTTGTCCACAATGTGCTCAGGCTTGCCGCTCTCGATGGCCTGCTCCTTGTAAATCCGCATTTCGCGTTCCAGCACCTCGGCTTCCACCTGATCGCGATCCACGGACATGGGATTAGAGGCCGCAATCTGCATTGCCAGGTTATGGACAAAATTCTGAAAATCATCAGTATTCGCTACAAAATCGGTCTCACAGTTGACTTCCACCAGGACGCCTAATTTGCCCCCCGGGTGAATGTAGGAATGAATCAACCCGTCCTTCACTTCACGGGCAGATTTTTTCTCCGCTTTGGCAATTCCTTTTTTTCTTAGAATTTCTACCGCTTTGTCCAGGTCGCCGTCTGCCTCCTGAAGTGCGCTTTTGCAATCCATCATTCCGGCGCCGGTTTTGTCACGAAGTACCTTCACGGCAGTTGCTGTAATTTGCATCTAAACTCTCCTGTGGTCTTTTTTTCTATTTGTTTTCTACTTCTTCTCTTTTTACCGCCATCTCCTCTTCCTCAACCGCTTTTATCTGAACCGCCTCACGACCTTCCAAAATGGCATCGGCGATAACCCGGCTGATGAGGGTAACGGATTTTGTGGAATCATCATTTCCCGGAATCGGGTAATCGATAAGGTCCGGATCGCAGTTTGTGTCCACGATTGCGATAATCGGAATATTCAATTTCCGGGCTTCTTTTACGGCAATCTCTTCCTTTTTGATATCCACCACAAACATGGCACCCGGGATTTTTTTCATCTCCTGAATCCCGGCGAAAACATTTTTCATCTTACCGATTTCACGGTCGATTTGCAGACGTTCTTTCTTGGTCAGTTTTTCAATCGTTCCGTCCAGGAACATTTTTTCCAGGCCTTCCAGGTGGCGAATGCTTTTTTTGATGGTGGAAAAATTGGTGAGCGTACCGCCCAGCCAGCGTTCCACCATGTAAGGCATCTCGCTGCGGATCGCCTCCGCCTTCACCGAGTCTTTTGCCTGGTTCTTCGTCCCGACAAAAAGGACCGGGTCGCCCGCTGCCGCGACCTCTTTGACCGCATTGCAGGCGCGCTGCAGATTTTTCAGCGTTTTTTGCAGATCGATGATATGGATCCCATTGCGTTCCATAAAAATATACTGTTTCATTTTGGGATCCCAGCGGCGGGTAAGATGACCGAAATGAACACCGGCTTTCAATAAATCTTCCAGAGCTACTTTCATTGTAAAAATCTCCACACTTTGGTTAGACCTCCATTGCCTTTTGCCTTTTAACATCCCCGGCGGGGACACCTGTTAAAAGATCGGGCAATGTGCGTATTTAGTTATAAAAAACCCTTCCGGGAAAATAGGAAGGGTAAAGCTTGCATTCCTTCTATCTTTTCGAAAACTGAAACCGTTTGCGGGCTTTGGGCCGACCATATTTTTTGCGTTCCACTTCACGCGGATCGCGGGTCAGGAAACCGCCGGCTCGCAGATCGGGTTGTAATTCGGAATTGAATTTCACGAGGGCGCGGGCAATGCCAAGACGAAGTGCCTCCGCCTGCCCTGATAATCCACCACCCCGGATATTGGCGATTACATTAAACTTACCAAGTGTTTCGGTTGCTTGAAACGGCTGCTCAACGACCATTTTCAATACTTCACGCTTGAAATATTCGAGGAGCGACTTGCCATTGACCAAAATTTCGCCCCTACCGGGAGCCATCCGTACCCTGGCCGTGGAAGTTTTTCTCCTGCCGGTTGCATCATAAGATTCCATGTAATTCCTCTCGACTTACAACTTAATAGATTGCGGATTTTGCGCCTGGTGCGGGTGATCCGCCCCGGCATACACTTTCAGTTTTTTAATCATTTTGCGGCCCAACGCATTCTTGGGAAGCATCAATCGCACGGCATTCTCAATGATTCTTTCGGGATGTTTTTCCTGCATCCGGCGGTAAGGAATCGTCTTGGCTCCACCCGGATAACCGGAATGTCTGAAATAATATTTCTGATCGGCTTTCTTCCCGGTCACATTGATCTTCTCGGCGTTAACAACCACTACAAAATCCCCAACATCCTGGTGCGGGGCAAAGTTGGCTTTATGTTTTCCCCTCAGAATTCCGGCAACGCGGGTAGCTAAACGGCCCAGGACATAATCTTCAGCATCCACAACAAACCATTTTCGCTGCGCTTGAACCTCATCAGGTTTCGTATAATCCGTTTGCACTTTCTACTCCTCCTCGCATTTTTAAGCCTGAAAATTTAACGCACCAACCTACTTTAGTCAAGCCTAAATTTAAAATATATTGTTCATCTCCAATATAAATCTTACTCTCATTCCTCGTACTCGTAATCATCATCGTAATCGCGCTGTGCATCATTCGAGACGCCTTGGGCAAAGTCCCTTGCGCACAGAATAAAAGATGAACAATCGAATAAGCATAATTCATTGTCCGCTGTTCATTGGTAATTGTTCATTGTTCATTGAAATCTGTCATTTTCCTTTTGAACAATTCTGCCGCTCTGCATATATTAAAACCTGTGAATTCAGGATTTTTAATTCGGTTCTTATCCGGTGGTTCCAGGATACTTAAGCACAACATGAGATCGGGCAAAACGAATATGGCGCATCATGACAAACACCAATGGGAGTTAGTGTGCACGGAAGAGCAGGAACGCTACCTTGCGATTCATTCCCGCCGTTTCGATATGGTGCTGGATTTGGTCAGGAAATATTCCGTTCACCGGGATAATTTCCGGCTTCTTGATATCGGTCCTTCGGTTTTAACGCGACGAATCAAGGATGAAATCGCCGGCGCGCAGGTGGAATGCCTGGGCATCACCGGCGAAAAACGGGATGGCGGACACCTGCCCTCCCCCGCCCTGCTGGAGGGGATTAAACTCATCGACTATGATCTGAACAGCACCATCGATTCGAGTTCGTGGCCGGTACCGGAACCGTACCAGATCATCGTCATTGCGGAAGTGATCGAGCATCTCCACATCGCCCCGGAATACTTGCTGCGATTTCTGAGATCGATTCTAAAACCGGGCGGATTTATCATTCTGCAAACGCCCAACGCGGTGAGCCTGATAAAGAGAATACGGATGCTGCAGGGAAAGAATCCGTACGAGATGATCCGCACCAATTATGAAAATCCGGGACACTTCCGGGAATACACCATGCAGGAGTTGCGGGACCTGGTGCAGAAAGAAAATTTCAGGATCGAGGAAATGTTTTGCGGAAACTACTTCAACATCTTTCCCGGCACACTCAAATTAACCGTTTACCAGCTCATGCAGCGAATTTTGGGTAGAAATTTTAAGGACGGGATAACGGCTATCCTGACTGCGTGAAATATAATTGATAGTACTAGGGCGCATTTTCAAGCCCCTGCGGAGTACGATTGACTATTCAGAAAAACATGAAAAAGTTCTCCCAAAAACCTCAGGTAGTTCTTTGAATACATAAAGAAGTTTTCTTGATTAGCAAATAAATGGAAGCAAATACGGGTGATTTTTGGGGAAGGATGTGGATTACTCGGCAAAATGACTTAAATTAAGACGGTAAAAATCATAGACCGCCAAGTGAAATATGCAGGTTGTTGGATGACAAACGAGAGAGGCTTGGGACAGATCAACATAAAACACAAAACATAAAACTATATATCATGATAATGACTTCTTCTTGAGGAAAAGTGTACTCGAGTTGGTCAAATGGATCGTGGCAAAGACGGTATATGTCGGGCTTCTTGTGACACCCTTGGGAATCGAAAAAGCTATTCTTTTTGGATCCGATCTTCAATAGAAAAAAGTAGTCATAATCGCAACTTTAAATATCTGTATTAATGGAAAACGAACTCATCGTAAACTTTCTCAATCATCATAGAATTTGTTATGATCGTTTTACTTTTGACAAGATATTCAGATTTCTTTTCGCTTAAGGTGTGGAAATGGAGGATGCCAAGGACCTAATACTTTTATATTGCGAGATATCGGCGTTAGTATACCAAGAGAGAATCGAGGATGAGATGTATAGAGAGCTTTCCGTGGATGGTAACATTTCTTCTGACCTAGTGGAGCTTAGCATAGAGATTTATAGAAAACATTTTCTAAACTCGAATTGAGGTATTAATTAGACACCGCATGTAAAAATCATGGAAGTGTTCAGAATACGGTGGGAAAGTCATTTATATTTTTTTCAGGCAAATCCGGAGACAAAAAAGTCATCATGAACATAGAAGTAATTGACGAGATACGAGAGGAAATCAAACGCTTAAAAGCATAAATACCAATGGACTGTGACCTGGATAAAAGCGGAATAAACTCACTGCATATAACACTCTACCAATAAGTATAGGCGATTGTCCCGAAATAGGCTGCCTGCAATGCACATTTTTGCTAATTGAATCATAATTTCCCGGAGAATTCCAATGAAAGTTCCTGTTCATTCATCGATTTCGATACTGTTTCTTCTTGCACTCATCCTGCCGTTGAAATCTCAGGTACCGAGGGGCACCGTTCAGGAAGGTTTGAAAATCCAAAGCAAAATACTCAAGAAGGAAGTCAGATATACCATCTATTTGCCGTTTGATTACCAGACATCGAACCGTTATTATCCGGTGGTTTATCTGCTCCACGGTTACACGGATAATGACATGGGATGGATACAGTTCGGTGAAGCAAATATGATTGCTGATAAAGCTATTGCCGATCAGGAATTGCCGGCAATGATTCTGGTAATGCCGGATGCCGGGGTGAGCTGGTATATAAACAACTACGATAATTCGGTCAGATACGAAGACTTCTTTTTCGAAGAGTTTCTGCCATATATCGAATCGCATTACCGGATTCGCACCGAAAAACAGTACCGGGGGGTAGCGGGCCTTTCGATGGGAGGTTACGGGGCGCTCGTGTATAGTATGAAGCATCCGAAGCTATTCTCGGCCTGTGCTGCTTTCAGTGCGGCAATATATACCACCGATGAAATAGTGAATATGGACAGCGCATGGTGGGATGAAGCCTTCGGGGTTCTCTACGGACCCGGATTAATCGGGCAGGAGCGGTCGACACCGCATCTCCTCTCGAACAACCCTTTCTACATTCTCAAGAATGCAGATAAAGAAAAACTGAAGACCGTCAGATACTATATGGATTGCGGGGACGATGATTTTCTGACAAGGGGCAATTGTTTATTCCACCTGGCATTAACAGATGCCGGGATATATCATGAATACCGCGTTCGCGACGGGAGGCATCAGTGGTCCTATTGGCGGAGCGGTTTACTGGACGGCCTGAAGTTCATTGGGACAAGCTTTCATCAGCAGTAACAGCACCCGCGGTGAATTACACAGAAAGTCAAAAAACAACACCATGGAAACTATCGCAACATTAGGCCCTGAAGGCACCTTCTCCGATCAGGCTGCAAAACAATATCTCCGGGAATTCGGAGATGTGAAACAGATTAGCGGAATCCGCTATTTCAAATCCATAAAAAGCGCATTCAAGGCGGTTGGCAACGCGTGCGATTTCGGCGTCCTGCCAATTGAGAATTTGTCCGAAGGGTATGTCGAGCTTGTTCTCGACCTACTGCTGGGCAGCGATCTGCAAATCATACATGAGCTACTTCTGCCCATCCAATTCTCCTTTGTCTCTCCTTCAAAGACACTCAAAGATGTGAAAACCGTTTTTGTGCAGTATGTTGCCGAAGGGCAGTGCGGCAACTTCATCGACACCATGCCGGGGGCCGCAATTGTTAGAACCGACAGCAATATGGAATCACTGGAACTGCTGAAAAAGGCTGATGTTTCAGCCGGGGCAATCGTTCCCCATCATGGGGTCGCCGATTTGTCTTTCCCTCTCGTTATACCAAATGTGGATGATTATAAAAACAACGTTACACGCTTCATCGTTCTTGCCCGGCAGGGAGCAATGGAACGCCCCACCGGCGGGCAGGATTACAAAACTTCCATAATCGTCATGGACGAGCATGATTACCCGGGGCTGCTGGTGAAAATCCTGATGTCCTTCTCGAAGCGAAATATTAACCTGACATCGATTATGTCGCGGCCGGCGAAAACCACGATCGGCAAGTATCATTTTTTTATCGACGCGGAAGGCCACCGGCAAGAGCCACCGGTCAAAGAAGCGCTGGAGGAGATCAGCGCACTGAACAAACTGAAAATTCTGGGTTCCTATCCGCGGGCACACTGCACATCGCCAAAATAGGATATACACAAAAACCATTTATCCTCATTAGATGGCTGCTAGCGTCTGCGATGTAACCTGATCGAACGGGACCGAAAAGGCCGGAGACAAACTTGTGTATAAGGACCATTCATAGTTATATTTCTGAAAAAGGAAGTGAAACATGACCAAAACTCTTAGTGCGAGTATATGGAAGGAAGATAACTGGTATGTTGCTCAATGCATGGAAGTGGATGTAGCCAGCCAGGGGAAAACCAAGGATGAGGCATTGGCCAATTTACATGAGGCATTGGAGCTTCATTTCGACGAACCTTTGGCAACTGTATTACCGGAAATCAAGAAATTAAAGGTAGAGCTACATGTCTCTTAAGGGACTATCCTATCTGAAGGTTGCCCGTAAATTAAGAAATGCTGGTTTTAAGGAAGTGAGTCAGAGAGGGAACCACATAAAATTTGCCAAATAGACAGCAGAAGGAAGAAAAACAGCCATTGTTCCGAGGCATCCCGAGATTGCTTTCGGGACTCTTAGAAGCATTTAGCGTCAAGCAGGTCTTAGCAAAGAAGAATTCGAAGAACTGTAAAGATTCTGATTAGATCGAAATTCTGAGAAGTATGGAAATACTGAAACAAGTTTTCACCGATTTTGAGCCCGCCCCATTCTGGCTGTATAATTTTTAATTTTATTAACCTACTGCTCCCA
>CAZUZS010000087.1:4380-15817 GCA_964624795.1 uncultured Calditrichaceae bacterium | reverse complement strand
TAATGGGCGCTACGCCATGTTGGGACGGCAGGACAATGAGAACCTCTATCTGATGTATTCCGATAACATTCTCATTTGGGAGGATAAAAAAGCGGTTTTTCAGCCGCAATTCGGTTGGGAGTTTATACAGATTGGGAACTGCGGCTCGCCGATTGAGACAGACGCCGGCTGGCTGGTCTTGACACATGGGGTGGGTGCCATGCGGAAATACACCATTGGGGCTTTTCTGCTGGATTTGAAAGATCCATCCCGGGTGATCGGGCGCCTGAAAGAGCCGCTGTTGAGCGCAGATGCGGAAGAGCGGGAGGGGTACGTCCCCAACGTGGTTTACAGTTGCGGGGGGATTGTTCATGGCGGGCAATTGTTCCTTCCTTACGGTTTCTCCGATTCAGGCAGCAGCTTTGCACTTGTTAATTTGAATGAGCTTTTGCAGGAATTGACATCCTGAGAGAATATCAATTGTCATCTGCCGGATATTCAAAGTTTTCCGGAGAGGGGATATAGTGCAGGAATGAGCGACATAAGCTGACGCCTTTGTTGATCATGGCCTGTATCCTTTGGTCGAAAGGGGCAGACTTGATCATCGGGGGAAGGATACATGATTCAAGTCCCTTCCCTGTTGTGTCAGGGAAGGGATGTAGGGATGGGTAAGGAAACTGCCCATTTTGCAGGACATTGGCACAGGAATAAAGGTGATGAGAAGAAAGGAACACAGAGGGGAAAGCAGTTTGTTGGTTTCCGGAGAACAAGAAAAACAAATCATTATAGCGATTTTATCTAACCCATCCCCCGGCCCCTTCCCTCATTCACGAGGGAAGGGGAGACACCCCCGGTGTCCATCAGGGGTACTTATGGGTAAAGACCAGTTCGAAGGGGGCAGAGAGGATGTTAGTCCTGTTCGGAATTACTACCGGGTTTTATTCGAAGAAAAGTGTACGAAACGGAAATTGATATGATCAACAAACATCTCCTAAACCACGACTGGACATTAAAGCCGGCATTAGACGCAATTCTGCCGGAGGACGTCAATTTTCCTAAAGAAGGAATTCCGGCCACCGTTCCCGGAACGGTTCACACCGATTTGCTGAATGCCGGATTGATTCCCGATCCCTTTTACGGTGACAATGAGCGGCGCCTGGCGTGGATTCACGAAAGCGATTGGATTTATGAGATGTCGTTCGATTTCCCGGAATCCTTCGCAGCCGATAGGGAGATTTACCTGGTGTTCGAAGGTCTGGACACAATCGCTGAAATAAGACTAAACGGAAAGCTATTAGCCAAAACCGAAAATATGTTTTTGAAATACCGTTTCCTGGTTTCTTCCCTTTTAAATCGCGGCAGCAACAACTTGCAGATTCTGTTTCGCTCACCAACCCGCTACGGCCAGCAGCAGGAAGAGAAGTATGGCGAGCTGCCGGTGGACAGGCATCCGGAGCGGGTTTACCTTCGGAAATCTCAATATTCGTTCGGCTGGGATTGGGGGCCGGCATTCCCAACCTCCGGAATCTGGCGACCCGTTTACCTGTGGCAGCCGGAATCTGCCTGGATTGGAACTGTCCGCTTTCACACTGCCGATTTACAGGAAAACCTGGCCAAAACGATGGTTCAGGTTGAGCTGGAAGGAGACGTCAAGCCGGGATTGAATCTGCAAATTTCGCTGCAAAAAGGGGAGCAGCGGATTGATAAGAAGGTAGCAGTTCATGAGAACCGAGATATCAATCTAACCATTGAAGTGCCTGATCCACAGCTCTGGTGGCCCAACGGTGAAGGGGAGCAGAACCTCTACCGTTTGCACATCAGTCTGTTGGATGGGGTAGGGAGCTTGTTGGATGAACGGGCCCGTCAGGTGGGAATCCGGACGGTTGCTCTGCAAACAATTGATGGGGGAAAGCAGGTGTTCCGTTTCCTGGTAAACGGACGGGCGGTATTTTTGAAAGGCGCCAACTGGATTCCTGCCGATTCTTTTTTGCCCCGGATTTCATCTGAAAAATATGAGACCTTATTGAACCTGGCAAAATTCGCGAATATGAATACAGTGCGGGTGTGGGGCGGCGGCATTTACGAAAATGACATATTTTATCAGCTCTGCGATGAGCTGGGACTGCTGGTTTGGCAGGACTTCATGTTTGCCTGCGCTCCCTACCCGGGGCACGATTCGTTCCTGGGTAATGTGCGGGAAGAGATCCGTCAAAATGTGAATCGCCTGCAGCATCATCCGTCCATCGCCATCTGGTGCGGAAATAATGAAAATGAATGGGTGTGGCATCGCCAGACTCACCAGCCGGTGGAGCAGATACCCGGCTTCGCAATCTACCACAGTTTGATACCGGACATGCTGCAGAAACTCGATCCGCTGAGGCCTTACTGGCCGTCCACGCCGTTCGGGAGCAGCCCCGATCCCAATTCTCCTGTAGACGGGAATCGCCACCAGTGGGACATTTGGAGCAGATGGGTGGATTATTCGGAAGTAGTGCACGACGAGAGTTTGTTTGTTACTGAATTCGGTTTTCAGGCGCCGGCCAACAGGCAAACCCTGGAAAAGGCGCTTCCGCGCGATGCCTGGTTTTCGCAAAGCGATCTGTTTGAATTTCACAACAAGCAGGAAGAAGGAAACGAGCGGCTGTTCCGTTTTCTGGCCGGGCATTTGCCGGTGCGGACGAAATGGGAAAATTTTATCTACCTGACCCAGTTAAACCAGGGATTGGCGCTAAAAACCTGCGTGGAGCACTGGCGAAGCCGCTGGCCGCAAACCTCCGGCAGCATCATCTGGCAGCTAAACGACTGCTGGCCGGTGAGCAGTTGGGCACTGGTCGATTCCGAATCGAACCCGAAAATGTCCTACTTTTTCGTTAAACAGGCGTTTTCTTCAGCAATAGTTTATATGAAGGAAGAAAACGGTATCTTAAGCATTCTTGTAATTAACCAAAGCCATCATAGTTTTGTCGGCCGGCTTCGCCTTCATCTGATTGAGGATGCTTCGGGCGAAATAATCGATGAACGTAGTCTGCCGGTTTCGGTGAGTGCAAGTAAACATCAGAAGATTTTCAGGTTAGAGAAGACTGAATTACCCACCAATGGAAAATGGATTCTGGTTGCCACGCTCACCGATGAAAATCGAACCATATTGCACCGGAATTTTTTTTCTCCCAAAAGATGGAAGCACAAGCAGTTGCCCGTTCCCCGGTTTCGCTACGAAATTGGGAAGGACGGAGAGAGCACATTTCTGCATATCACGTGCGAAAAACCTGCCTTTTTCGTCGATCTTTATCACCCCCAGCTGAATTTTTCCAACCGCGGATTTATTATTTTGCCGGGCGAGAAAATGAGTATCCAGGTTTTGGGAGTGCACACAGGGCCCTCCGATTTGGAGGGCTTGAGTATTTTTGCGCTCAATCATTTCTTAAAACCAGTTGAGCCTTCGCAGGTTAAAAAAGACCGCCAATCAACGAAAAGATAGAACAGCATGAAACGCAACTACTTCATTGTCATCCTTATTCTTCTGATATTTTTTGTTGTGTCTTTGGTAACAAACATTCTGGGACCGCTGATCCCGGATATCATTAATAGCTTCAGTCTGAGCCTGGCGCTGGTTGCGCTGCTGCCTTTTTCCTTTTTCATTGCTTACGGCGTCATGTCCATTCCATCGGGAATGCTGGTGGAGAAATACAAGGAGAAACTGGTCATTTTGGCGGCGTTTTGCATCGCACTGGGCGGGGCGCTGCTGTTTGCAATTTTTCCAAAATACCTTGTTGCAATTGCATCGCTTTTCCTCATCGGCAGCGGAATGGCCATGCTGCAGGTGGCAATCAACCCCCTGATGCGGGTGGCCGGCGGCGAAGAACATTTTGCTTTCAATTCGGTCTTAGCGCAGTTTGTATTCGGAGGCGCCTCATTTCTGAGTCCGCTTGTTTATTCCTACCTGGTAATCAATTTACAGGGAGGTACCGGAAACAGTAGCTTTCTGCTGTCCATTTTGCATTCGCTGATTCCCCCGGATTTGCCGTGGGTTTCGCTGTATTGGCTGTTTGCTTTTATCCTGCTGGCGATGCTTCTTCTGGTTGCCGCGATACGAATTCCGACTGTAGAACGCAACGACGATGAGCGCACCGGCGCGTGGGAAACGCACAAAAAACTGTTCAGGGAGAAAGTCGTAATTCTCTATTTTCTCGGAATTTTCGCTTACGTGGGCACCGAGCAGGGGGTTGCCAACTGGATTTCGCAATTTCTGAATGTCTATCACGGCGCGGACCCCCAAACGGCTGGCGCTTCCGCGGTGTCTTGGTTCTGGGGAATGTTGACCGCCGGCTGCCTGCTGGGTCTGATTTTGCTGAAAATTTTTGACAGCCGCAAAGTGCTGGTTGGGTTCTCCTGTGCTGCTTTGTTCTTTCTCTCCGGTGCCCTTTTCGGCCCGGCCCCGTTAGCCCGCATGTTCTTTCCGCTGGTTGGATTCTCCGCATCGGTTATGTGGTCGGTTATTTTTTCGCTGGCGCTGAATTCGGTGAAAACCCATCACGGCTCATTCGCCGGAATCCTATGCACGGCCATCATTGGCGGCGCTTTTCTTCCGCTAATTATCGGCTGGCTGGGTGATCTGTTTGGCCTGCGCTACGGAATGTTGGTTCTTTATCTGACGCTGGGTTACATTCTGAGTATCGGAATTTGGGCGAAACCCATCATCGCCAATAAAACTATTTCAATAAAGAAAGAGAAAAAGCGGGTCCCGGCGATATAGAATCAATGTGGAGATGAACCACTCAATGGGACAGACCGATTTCAAAAAATTAAGGGATTTTCTTGCTTGAAAAAACAATTTTACTGTGAGGTCGGCTCATGGTTACAAAGAAAAAAAGTTATGCTTACCTGTTTGTTATTTTAGCTGTTTTGATGTTTGATGTATCGTGCGGTGAAAAATCTGATTACGAAGCACTTGAAAAAGGGCTGAAAGTGCAATTCGCCGGCGATGCGAAAATAGAAGTTGGCGGGCCTTATGTGGGAATTGAAATGCACCACAGCTCGGTGCTCCCGCAGCGCATCAGCTTTTTTCACCCGGTAGCCAACAGCATCGACGCCAGCACCGATTACTGGAAACGGGATTCCGCTTTTGTGATGGCGCTGGGATTGAAAATTGGAGATGGCCCGAAGGAATGGCTGGGATACCGGCCGACCCCATTCGACTTGACGCCTTATTCGGTGAAATTCCAGAAGGGCGGTCCGGAAAAATCCGTTAATATTTCTTACCGGTTTTGTGAGTCCAGGCCGGCAATGGTTGTGACCTATGAAATCACCAACGCCGGCTCTACATCGCAGGTGTTCGAATTTGAAACACACCTGGAAACCGATCTTCGAACCTGCCACACCTACCGGAAAGTTGACAAAGCCTGGACTGAATTTGATGGCCAGGGATCGACTATTTACGTGAACTATGATGATCCCGAAACGCAGAATGCCCAGGTTTTTGTGGCCAATGCCGGCGAGCAACCGGTAGACTACAATTCGGTAGGGGCACTTAATAGATCGTCCCTCGAAAAAAACGATTTTTGGAAAGATGCTCCGGTTAGGGGCGAAAAACTGGTCCCCAGGGAAAAACAGGCGGTAACATCTGCCCGCTTCCTGTACAAAAAGGAATTGGCACCTTCCCAAAAGATGACGGTTGTTCAAATCATTGGCTCTGCGCGGCAAAACGAAGGGCGGGGGATAGTAGCTTACCTGCTGAAAAATTACAAGGATGAAATCGCCAGATACGAGGAGAAAGTGCTGAACAAAGCCGGCAGGGAAAGCGCTCTGGAAACCGGCGACAGCGCCATCGATCACTCTGCTCGTTGGGCGAAGGCGATTTTGGCTGCGAATGCCCACTACCTCTACGGTCGCCTGGTGCCGATGCCGTGCCCGGCTGAGTATAATTTTTATTTCACCCACGATGTACTGATGACCGACCTGGCAGCGGTGAATTTTGACTTGCAACGGGTGAAAAATGACCTGCAGTACATCATCGATCATGCAAATGCGGAGAAGATAATTCCCCATGCCTATTACTGGAAAGACAGCACCTATGTCACCGAATATGCGACTTCGGACAACTGGAATAATTTCTGGTTTATCATCGTTTCGGCCAGCTATCTCCGCCATTCCGCTGACACAGCCTTCGTGAAAATCCTGTATCCCTATCTTGCCAAAAGCCTGCACCAGGCGCTGCTGACAAAGGGCGAAGATGATCTCATGTATTCTTACCGGCCCGACTGGTGGGACATTGGCAAGAACTATGGCCCTAGAACCTACATGACCACACTGGCTATCAAGTCGATTCGGGATCTCTTGTATCTTTCAAACCGCATTGGAGAAAATCAGGATAGGCTGGCAGAGCTTGAGAATCTGGCGGATCGCATGCAAGCCCAACTCGTTTCCAGGCTGTGGGATGCCAATTTGAATTTCCTGGTCAATTACTTCGAAGACGGGTCGATGGACGACCACTATTACATCGGATCGCTGCTGGCAGCGCACTTCAATATGCTGGAAACAGACAAGGTTTCAGCGCTGGTGGAATCCGCAAAGCGGCATCTTTTGGATGAAAAACTGGGCATCTATGTGGTGTATCCGATGGATTATGAGCGGCTGCAGGATTACCTGAAATTTGTCGGAAATGAGGCAGGGGAGCAGTTCTATTACATGAATGGTGGTATCTGGCCGCATGGAAATGCGTGGTACGCTCTGGCGCTGATGTCTGACAATAGACGCGAAGAGGCGCTCGGATTTATAAAAAAGACCATGACGCTGGAGGGAATCATGAGCGGTCCCAACGGGCAGCCGGCGATGTACGAGGTGAGAAACGCCAATTTTCATGATCCGTCCGTTTACGGAACGGTGGACAAACCGCAATTCCTGTGGGCTGGCGCATGGTATCTTTACAGCCTGTATCACCTGTTTGGTATCCGGGAAAATTCCTGGAATATCGGATTTTCGCCATTCCTGGCAGCGCAGCAGAAATCCGCGGAATTCGATCTATGCGCCAATGGGCAGGTTCTTCGAATGGGGGTAGCCGGAAGCGGTGAACACATAAAGGACATCCGCTTTGATGGGAAGAAATCCTGTTCGGCAGTTATTCCTGCCGGCCTGAAAAATATCAAAAATGTCGATATTATTCTGGGAAGCCCGGAGACAGCCTATTTGGATGAAACCAATTCAAGTCTGAATTCCTGCACTTATGATAAGGACAGCCGCAGTTTGAAGATGGAATTGGCGGCATTTCCCGGCCATCACAATACAACCAGGGTAGTGTCTCCGATTGCTCCCGAGCACGTTTATTTGAATCACCAGGAATTAAAGGATGGCTGGCAGGCGAGGAACGAGGGTGGGCTTTTCCGGGTGGAAGTAAATTTTTTACATATCAAGAGTGTCGACAAGTTGGAATTCAAATTTGACAATACATCACTCAAAGGTGGGGGGTGAGAGAATGAAACGTTTTCTGACCCTCCTCCTTGATTCCCCTCCCTTATGCGGAAGGGAGGGGGAATTTGGGGGTGGGTTAATCGGTGAGGTAGTTTTTGGTCAATCCACCCATCAGCGAGTTCTGACTCAATTCAAGGGAGCTCAGTTCGATCATGCACGAGGGAGAAAGGATGAAAGTCTCAATATTAAAATCTGATATCCTAAGTATTTTTCTTATGGTCCTGGTTATCGGATTATCAGCAATTGGTCTGCACAGCCAGCAAATAAACATTAGCCGGATCGAGATGATGCCTAACCTGCCGGAACCGTATAAGATGCGAGACTGGCGGCAGGTTACGACGGATTATGACAATTACATATTCGATTTTACCAAGACCGGGCTGTATCTCCCACTTATCTGGTGGAATGTGAACACAATTAATTATCCCGGCCACGTGAGCTTTGGATTGCACACGGTGGTTGGCACTACCTCTCCCGCTTCAGCCGAGGGAATTAATGTATTGCCGGCTGTAATCAGCGCCAGCCTGGTGGGCATCGATAAAAGCAATCAGAACGGCCAAAACTGGGTGCTGATGTGCGAGGAATATTTCAATAAAGCAAATGGTGCGAACGTATATCTGAATCATCCCGATGGCAGCAACTGGGACGACTGGTGGTATGATACCATGCCCAACCTTTTCTTCTTCCAGTTATATGATGTGTACCGGCACACCGGTGATTTTGATCTTCAGTTTACAACGGTGGCCGATCGCTGGTTGTCGGCGGTCGCGGCAATGGGCGGGAGCGCGACACCGTGGCATGTTCCAAATATGAACTACCGGGCGTTCAACCTGATAACCATGATGCCTTATTCCGGCGGGGTGAGGGAGCCGGAGGCTGCGGGTGCCATTGCCTGGCTGCTTTACAACGCCTACACAGAAACGGGCGACTCCAAATACCGGGTTGGTGCTGAGTGGGCCATGGAATTTCTGGACAATTGGAGTACCAATCCTTCCTACGAGCTGCAACTTCCCTACGGTGCCTTTGTTGCCGCCCGCATGAATGCGGAATTGGGGACGGAATATGATATTACCAAGCTCGTGAACTGGTGCTTTACCACCACCGGCAACGTGCGAAACTGGGGAGCCATTGTGGGCAATTGGGGCGGCTACGAGTGCTCTGGTTTGATCGGCGAGGTGAGCAGCAACGATTATGCTTTTATGATGAATACGTTCGAGCAGGCCGGCGCCCTGGTGCCGCTGGTACGATATGATTCCCGGTTTGCCCGGGCCATCGGGAAATGGATGCTCAATGCCGCTAACGCAGCACGGTTGCTTTATTCGAATTATTTGCCGGATGAAAACCAGGACAGCGAGTCGTGGGCGCACCCGTATGATTCTACATCGGTAATCGCCTATGAAGCGCTGCACGAATATGATCCGCACAACCCAAACGCTGCCCCCTTCGCCACCGGGGATGCGGTTACCGGCGGGTGGGGACACACCAATCTTTCGCTCTATGGGTCGTCCCACCTGGGCATTTTCGGGGGCATTATTGATACCACCGATGTGAAGCGCATCCTGCGGCTGGATGCGACTAAAACCAATTATTTCAGCCCCGGCTCATATTCCACCTATTTAATATTTAATCCGTATGCTGCAGATTCCATCATTGCTTTTGATGTCGGCTCCGGCTCCCACGACATTTACGACGCTGTCAGCCACAGCTTTCTGCAGACCAATATTACTGGCAGCACCAGCCTGGTTGTTCCCGCAGATGCAGCAATCCTGGCGGTAATCACGCCCGCTGGTGGCCCGGTAACTTACCACTTAGATAAAATGCTGGTGAACGGCATAGTGGTGGATTATCATTCCGGGCACTTTACGGGGAATTATCCGCCGCGCATCAAGAGCCTGGCGGCCGATTCTTCCACGGTGCTCTTTGGGCAGAGCACAACTCTCTTTTGCATGGCGGAAGACAGGGACAATGATCCACTGACATACACCTGGTCAGCCGGTGGCGGCACAATCAACGGTGACAGCTCCCAGGTATCCTGGACGGCGCCGGCATTGCCGGGCACATATGCAATCCGTGTAATTGTTGAAGACAGCGAGGCAGGACGAGATTCCGCCAACATCGATATTACTGTGGTGGAATCCATAAATCATGCACCGGTCATTGAAGCGGTGACGGCGCATCCCCGCAAAATCGATCTGGGCGCCGGCACCCACCTGGCCTGCATCGCCAGCGATCCGGATGGGGATAGTCTGTCTTATACCTGGTCTGCGGCCGCCGGAACACTGAGCGATAGCGGAGCCACCGCTGCCTGGATCGCTCCCCTGGTCGAAGGCAACTACTACATTATCTGCACTGTCGATGACAGCGCAGGCGGACAGGCGATCGATAGCATCGGAATTGTAGTGCGCGATTTTTCCAACACCCAGACCGGCAGCCTGGTGGCGTTTTATCCGTTTAATGGAAATGCCAATGATGAAAGCGGCAACGGGCATTATGGGACGGTATCCGGCGCGGTGCTCACTGAAGATCGCTTCGGCAACCCCAACAGCGCCTATTATTTTGACGGGCTGAATGATTATATACGTATCCCCAATCACGACAGCCTCAATTTCCAACATGCGGTCACAATCAATTATTGGATGAGAATCGGGCAGTTGTTCAATCGCGAAGCCTTCCCCATTTCTCATGGCAGTTGGGAAAACCGCTGGAAGGTATCTCTGATTCCCGGTGATCAGCTCAGATGGACGGTGAAAACCAGTACCGGCATCAAAGACCTTGACACAGAAACCCGGATGGTCACCGATACCTGGTACAACGTCACAGTCTATTACAGCGGGGCCGATTTTGAGATTTACATCGATGGTGAGCTCAACAGCTTTTCAAGCATGTCGGGTTTGATCTCATCCACTACTTACGATCTGACAATCGGGCAGCGGCTTCCCAACGACCCCAATTACAATTTTAAAGGGGTTCTTGATGACATCCGCATCTACAATTACGGGTTGTCGGTTCAGCAGATAGAGGATCTCTACAGCAGCGGAACACCCATCAAAGACAATGGTCTGTTAAATATTCCTGAAGATTTTATGTTGTTCCAAAACTATCCCAATCCATTTAATCCGGTAACCCGGATCGAATATGCTTTGCCAAAGGCAAGTGATGTTGTAATTGATATTTACAGCATTCTCGGTCAGCGGGTGGCCACACTATTCAAAGGCCGGAAACCTGCCGGCTACCATATTGTGGAATTTGATGCCGGCCGGTTAAGCAGCGGGCTGTACGTTTACCGGGTTAGGGCAGGCGAATATCAGGATGCCAGGAAAATGCTCCTGTTAAAATGATCGAAAGCCAGACTTTCCCGCTGGCATGCGGGTAAGAAAAATTCAAGATATTCTTCCAGCCCCCTCAGACGCAGCAGGGCGCGGCGGGCCTTTTCCGGCGCCACCCGGTTCTTAATGAATGGGGGAGAAGAAGCCGGGGATGGATCAGAAATAGGCCAAACCAGTTAATCCTCCCCGTCGTGGTACTCCATCACTCCAACATTCCAGACTTCAACCATCCGTATCCTTTTTTTTTCGACCGGGAGCGCAAGTTTTAGGCGGGAAGTTTGTCATAATGAATGAAACGGTCAGGATGCTGTAAAACCGGAATCGTTTTGAATGCATCGCCGGCAAATTCACATTAGCAATTATTAATAGTTTCATTATGACGACGAGAGGGAAATCCATAAAATTGGCAGCCTCGATTTGTCGTCAATTGAGGAGATATAAGATGAGAAAGTTAGTAATATTTCTATTTTGCGCTGCAATCGTTTTTTTTATTCCCGGCCTCGATACACAAGCAATTGGCCAGAATTATCCCATTGTGGATACCGGTCAGGATGTATGCTACGATTCTGTTCGGGCTATTGCTCCTCCTCAACCAGACGACCCTTTCTACGGACAGGACGCACAATACAATGGAAATCATCCGGACTACACCCTCAGTAATGACGGTC
>CAZUZS010000087.1:0-4280 GCA_964624795.1 uncultured Calditrichaceae bacterium | reverse complement strand
CAGGACGCACAATACAATGGAAATCATCCGGACTACACCCTCAGTAATGACGGTCTTACCGTGTATGACAATGTCACCGGGCTGACGTGGATTCGTAAACCGGACACCGATGGCGACGGGGACCTTGATACTTATGACCAACTAACATGGTCGGAGTTCCAGGCATACCCGGCAACGCTCAACGCACAGAATTTTGGGGGGTACAACGACTGGCGGGTGCCAACTCTTAAAGAGCTTTATTCACTGATTGATTTCCGGGGCACTGATCCGAGCGGGCCTAATCCAACCCAACTGGTGCCGTTCATCGACACAACCTACTTTGATTTTGTATACGGAGATACGAGTGCCGGGGAGCGCCTCATCGATGCCCAGTACTGGTCAAATAATGTCTATACAGGAATGGTATTTGTTAATCAAATTGCGGTCTTTGGAGTTAATTTTGCGGACGGCCGCATCAAGGGCTACCCGCGTGACATGGGCCCCAATGGTATAGCGGTTCATTATGCCCGTTATGTTCGCGGCAACACAGCCTATGGCATCAACGATTTCACAGACAATGGGGATGGAACAATCTCCGATAAAGCCACCGGTTTGATGTGGTCGAAGGACGATTGGGGGGACGGAGCTGCCGCAGGGCCACGTTCCGGGATGAAATGGGGGGATGCCCTTGCCTTTGTTCAGCAGAAGAACAGCGACAATTATCTCGGTTACAGCGACTGGCGTTTGCCCAATGCCAAGGAGATGCAGAGCATTGTTGACTATTCGCGCGGGCCGGATGCAACCGCTTCGGGAGCCATCGACTCGGTTTTCGATATTACCCAGATTACTAACGAAAACGGTGCTGCTGATTTTCCATGGTATTGGACAGGTACTACTCATGTTAAAAATGGTGGTGGCGGAGACGCCGGGGCTTATGTTTGCTTCGGAAGAGCTTTTGGATATATGATGAATGCCTGGATTGATGTTCACGGTGCCGGCTGTCAACGCAGTGACCGCAAGGGAGCCGACTTCACCGGATATACATATATATCCAACGGATATTATTTTGCGATAGCTCCACAGGGAGATGCGGTTCGCATTTTTAATTATGTAAGACTGGTGCGGGATGATGTTGCTGCCGGAATCAAAAAAGGTCAATCGGGTGCCCCGGATGCGCCAAACAGATTTAGTCTGAATCAAAATTATCCCAATCCGTTTAATCCGGTCACTGTCATCAGCTATCGTATTCCTGCTGTCAGCAGGGTCCACCTGAAAATTTATGATATTATGGGGAGGGAGGTGGCCGTGCTGGTCAACGAAACCTTGGCGGCCGGAGAATACCAGCTTCGCTGGAATGCTGCCGCTTTCCCGGCAGGCATATACTTTTACATCCTTAAAGCGGGAGGCTATCGGTTAACAAAAAAGATGATGCTGGTGAAATAAAAAATATTTTTCTGAATGTTGATAGGTAACGGAGGGAAATACCGTCGGATGATTTTTGGGTGCGGCGACTTGAAGATTTGTGAAGCTATAGGCGGAAATCGCAAGTGCTTCAATTTTCGATTCCGGACATTCCTGTTTTAATAAACGAGAGAGAGTAGCATTCCGGCCCATGGCCAGGATTAAATATTGCCGGCCCTGTTTATTTCCACATGTGCCAGCGACATCACTTTCATCCTGTCGGATATTGTCATGCCGATACGTCTGAAAAGCGGATACTTTTTCTTGTGTTCGGAATACATCGGTATGCTTTCCAATACCTTAATCGCCTTATCCCATTTCTCTATTTCAAAGATGTCATCGATTCCCCAGCGTAACCGGGCCTCGCTGTCCATTCCGCTCTTCTCCAGCAACCGTTTGTTCGACATATTCATTCCCTTTACCGAAGCATAATCAAACAAAATATCGCATTTGCCGAATTTCTCCCCAAAGGTATTGAACAGCGATTTGACCGTATCTTCGGCGAAATAATAGATCACCCCGGCAAATAACAGCAATACATTACTTTTTTCGGATATCATGTCGTACCACGCATCGTCCAATACCGAACCGGCGAGGAATATTCTCCTGTCACCCGGTCGGATATACTGTTTTCGCAGTTCAATAACATCCGGGAAATCCAGCTCGTACCAGCGGGCGGTCCCGTTGTCAATCCGGTCATAAGTGGTATCCAGACCGCAGCCGATATTGACGATTGTTCCGGAAGGATGCTTTTCCAGAAACGCCCTTATTCTATCGTCGAAATAAATGCTGCGGGCAATCCACGCGGTGCGGATTAGCGGGTTTACCGTATTCTTAATAGTGGTGAAATCATAATTGATGGCATCGATGATTCTCACTGCGGTGTTGTCCATCAAAAGGGGCCGGTTTTTCCGGGTCTCCGCCGCTCTTCCCCATAACGGCAACAGCAATGTTTTCTGCACGCTTCCCAGCGCGATTTCATCTTTCTTCATTTAATTTTCTCCTGTTCACGAATTCTCTTTGCCTCGGTCTGATACGGAAATCATTGGAATTATTTGTTTGCCAGTTGCCTGTCATGCTTCACTCGACCTGTCACCAATCGCCCTATCCTGATATTCACGAAAAGAGAAATATTGTCAGGTAACCAATAAAATACATGATAAAATTGGCGTAATTATGGGTTATGATTGGCGCAAGCAGGCTTTTCGTTCTATCGTACGCCATACCGAAAAATATGCCAAAAACAAAGGCCAAAACGACCTGAAAAATATTGTAGCTAATCGCAAAAGGGGCAAAATTAACTTCCACGTGGGCAAAGGTAAAAATGAGGGCGGCGAATATTACCGCGGTAGGAATTTCCAATTTTATTATCCGGATCGATCCCTTCCAGGCTTTGCTCAAAAATGTTTGCAGGAGGCCCCGAAAGAATATTTCCTCGGATGTTCCGCTCATCAATACCTCAAAGGAAATCCATCCCCACAAATTAAATGCAGTGTGTGAAAATCCGAAAGCCTCCGGGCGGCCTGCCAGGAAATTGGGCAGGAAGTTCAGCACAACAATAACGCCATAAACCAGAAAGAACCAGAGCATATATTTTTGAGACAGCCGCCGGTTATTCAGGTTCAGGCCATAATCTTTGAGCTTCCCTCGCAATATCACAATGATAACCAGCAGCGCCAAAACCATTTGTCCGAGATGATGAATATATTGCCTGATCCAAAAGTGTTCTTTTATATATCCGGGGGGAAAGAGGGGTAAAATAAGGTGCCTGAGGAAAAGCTGTTCGTTGATGATCGTAATGCCGAAATAGATGAGAAGCGCCAGTAGCAGATATGCGATCTTTTTCATGATTTTCCCGTTTCGGTTTTGCTTTGTGTGACGGCTGACTAATCGTTCATAAGAGTAACATTCGCCTGAATTTTATCCGATACCCGAAAAATTTCACATAATATATGAAACATCTTTTATTGGTGTGAGAAAAAATATGAAAAGATGACGGAAAGACCGGCTGGCTCCCCGCGAACGGGCGTGAACAAGGGCAACTCTTTGCGTTGATCTGTCAAGTAAACGTGAGTCCGAGTAGGAGCTCTTCTATATTTAATTGTCATTCCGGCAGAGCCTGCCCCGCACTTGTTGCGGGGGATTGCCGGAATCCAGAAGAACGGGGAAGGACAAAATGCAATCCTGCTTCAGTAGATTCCCGCTAGAAACATGCCCCGTAGGGGTAAACTGGGAATGACATTTTGGAATAGTTTTTAATATGATTTTATGGGCACTTATATTATGTCAAACTCGCATTATATTGCGTTTTTGGCAATCACTGCAAATTCCTTATTCACCGGATCAAAATCCGAACCGGCAACATCCGACAAGAATTGTTCGATCACAAAATTATTGTCTTCCAGCTCTTTCGTTAACGAATCAGGACTGAAATATTGCAGCCAATTGTACACCTCGCGGGTGTTGTCCGGCTCGATAATTGTGTATTTGTCAAGCACCACTTTTTCTTTTTCATATTTAAATGTGTTCAAAAAGCCGTAGTATTTGCGCGGAGACCAGAATCCGTTCAGGAGATTCTCTTCATAAATCGATTGTTCTTCCCTCTCTGTGAAAGCTTCCAGGGAATAAACATCGAACAGGATGGACCCGTTCGGTTTCAGAATATTCCTGAATATGTCCAGCAGCTGTTTTCGTTGGCCGGGGCTCAGGGCGCAGTAATCACACATGATCATAGTGACCAGATCAAACTTCCTGTCGGATTCGAACGCCAGGTAGTTTTGGTTTATATATTCAATGTCCAGGTTGTTTTCTGACGCGTATTTGCGGGCGTATTCAATGGA
>CAZUZS010000086.1:0-16062 GCA_964624795.1 uncultured Calditrichaceae bacterium | reverse complement strand
GGTGCGTTATTCCTAAACTCGACTCCGGCGCCTTGAAAATGCCGGAATCGCTGGCAGCGATGTACAACGTGTCTGAATAAGGATCTTTCCGAATATGCACGAGATTCAGCGAAGGAACGAGATCGGTGAGCAGGTGCCAGTTTTGCCCACTGTCGAAGCTGCGGTAGATGCCGGCCTCCGTTGCCGCGTAAATAATATTGGATCGGACGGGGTCCCGCAAAATCTTCTGCACATTGAGATCGGGAAGTGCCTCCGACCACGTGTTCCCACGATCCGTACTCACCGATATTCCGCATGTCGAATCAGCGGGGTATGGAAAGCGATTCATAGCAAGAATCAGCGTATCTCCGTTTGCCAGAAAGTCTGACGATCTCTGGGCAGGGTAGGGCGCAGTAGTTTCCAGCGAACGAATAAATTCCCACGAATCTCCATCGTCGGTGCTGCGGTACAGGCCGAAATCCGATTGAGAAAAAGGTTTTTGCCCAATGTAGAGAACCGAATCAACCTTTCGGTCGACAGAAAGGAAAAGGACGCCGTAGCTTTCCTGGGTTTGCATTTGCTGCCAGGTCAGTCCATTGTCGCTGCTTTTGTAAAAATCAATGATCCAGGCATAAACATGGCCGGCGCGGAATGGCGAAAATGAGAATCCAAGCGATGGACTATAACCGATATATCCTCCACCGATAAAATTGCTGATCCCCCAGGAGGGCCAGGAGGTATCAATGATTCGCCCGCCAATTGAGCCGGGCTCTCCGGAGTATCTGACATTGACGCCGACAAACACCACCGAATCCACCCAGGGGGAGAAATATACAGACCGGGGTTGTTTTTCTTCCTCCGGGAATATGCCATGCAAATCAGGAAATACATATTGCCATAAACCGTCACTGTTGATTGCAACCCCTTCGGTTGTGCCAATTGCGATCTGGTGTGCTCTTCCGGCACTAAAGGCAATATCCATCTGCAATACTGAGCGCCATTCCGCAGAATCCGGCCCGACAAACAACCAGCTATTCGCAGAAACATCCAGCCAGGAAAAAACCAAACACAAAATCAAGGTTCCAATTTTCATGATTACCCTCCGCTGTGTCTTTTAATATGTTACGAAAAAGCAGGCAGAATTCAAATTAATCAAAGCCGGGAAATGAAAAAAAATGATCCAATGCCAATAAAAATCATTTTCTACTTTCTATTCTGTATTAATTCTGTTGGATGCGACGGGTCCTCAATAATAAAAATGCGACATTAAAACGGCAATGGGAGAGCCCCCTATTGCGGCCTTCAGACCTCGAATGCCGGGAGCTCTCCCATTTACCTTTGAAGCGTGGATTCTTCGGAAAAACTTACTTCATCAGGTTCATCTTCCTTACCTGGCTGTTACCGTCTACTTTCAGCTCGTAAAAGTAGATACCGCTGGTCATGTTTTTTGCATCGAACACGACCGAATGCTGACCGGCTTCCATTTTGCCATTCAGCAGAACTGCTACTTTCTGCCCCAAGACATTGTAGATGCTCAGTGCCACATGAGAAGCCTGACGCAGTTCGAATGAGATAGTGGTTGAGGGATTGAACGGATTGGGATAGTTCTGGTCCATTACGAATCCTTTGGCTACGAGTGTTTGGCTGTCTTCTATACTGAGTGGATTATCCTCTCCGGTAAGAATGTAGAAACCGCTCATATCGTTGGAGGAAAGTGTGACCGTGTTGTCGGAAGTGTTGACAACCGCATTGCTCACGGTTACCCAGGTGTCGGTGGATTCATCCCAGGATTTCAACTGAACGGTGTTCTCATTGATATTATTTCCCTGAATTTGGATGTTATTATAATGAAACCGGAATTGCACCTGGTTATTGAATTGCAGTTGACCGCCCATCATTCCGCCCATCATCATATTCTGACCATTGGGGCCAAACATACCGAATTCAAAACCGGCAAATGCGTTCTGATTCCCGATATTGGGCATGTTTTGCGGGTAAAGCTGCAGCATCTGGCAGAAGATGGAATCGGGCATCATGTTGCCATGAGGGCCACTCTGCTGCCAGCCGGGATTTACATTGAGTCCGCACAGCGTGTCCCAGGGTGCATAGAAATATTGCGACTGGGTCATGTTCTGATGAATCCATCCGCCTCCAAAATTGCCACCGATAATCGTGCTGTCCCGCCACACCAGGCCATTGATTTCATAGACAATGACCACCGGTAAGGTTTGCTGTGAGTTCGTCAAGCCGCCAACAATATCAATTGTCTCGCCGTTTTCGGGACGGGTGGCGCCGCTGGTTGGCTCGTACCAGGGCGGACCAAAATTGAGGAAATAGTCGGGGATACTATCCTGGTCCACATCCAGAAAGTATTGATTGCATAAGATGGTGGTATCTACCATGGCGACACCACTAAGCGTCACGGTCTCCAGTGTGTCATGCATCCATCCAAATGCGTGGTGTCCGCCACTCATGTGGTGCCCGCCCTGACCAACATTAGACCAGAACGGCTCAAATGGATCGCGCCAGAATAACCCGTTGATTTCATATACAATTACAACCGGTAAAGTGCCGGTATTGTAAATGGGGTCGTGCTGACCACCGTAAATAGTAATCGCATCACCGTCGTTGGGACGGGTAGCTGCGCTGCTGTCCGGTGTATACCAGTATGGGCCGAAGTTTAGAAAATAATCTGCGTTTCCATCGCCATTTTCGTCCAGGTAGTACGTGGGCTGCAATGTTGTGGTGTCCACAATCGCTGTTCCGCTGACCGTTACCAGAACCAGGGAATCGGGATTAATACATCCGCCACCGCCGGGCTGTCCACCCTGTGCGAAAGTGGGTACGAATGCCAAAAGCATCAGTCCAAGTACCAGTGTTACCAACAATCGAAAATCCTTCATTCTATAACCTCCTTTGGTTGTTTTGTTCTCCCTTTTTTTCTTCAACTCTGATGCCAACATATTTTTTGTGATCATTTTTTTGAAAGAATTATGGTTTTTTCAAGTTATTAATAGACATTCGATCGGCGGATGTCGAATGCATTCTCTGCATTATTGGGAATGTGAATGCAATATCTGCAAAACCGGCTGCAAAATTTGCATGGATGAGGGTGCATGGTGCATGGTGCATGGCGCATGGGGCGCGGGGCATGGTGTGTAGCCCCCCTTCGAAGGGGCCGATCTTTACCCATTAGTATGATTATCGAATACCGGCGGTAGTCACCCCTTCCCTTGTTAATAAGGGAAGGGGCCGGGGATGGGTTAGATAAAATTGTCGTCATTAATTCTCTTTTGTTTCGAACTTAAGAACCAATGTGTGAGCTACTTTTTCATTTTTGATTTTTGTCTTGTCTTCATTATTTTTTCGCCAGTGTCCCGCAAAATAACGAACTCCCTTACCTATCCCTTAATCCCTTCCCTGATGCAACAGGGAAGGGACTCTAATTGTACGACCACTCCCCCGGTATTCAGGTAAGATATAGAACATGGTCAACTAAAGGGGGGAAAGGGGGATGCTTTTAAGTGATTATTGATCCCCAAAAAAGGCAATTACATCTTTCGGAAGGCTCAGAATTCAATTCTAAAACATGCGCTCAGCACAGGCGAATTACCCGCGCCATAGCTTACCGCGGGGCTTAGAGAAATCGAAGGTTTGCTCCACAGCGCCAGATCGACCTGCGAGAAAGCCCACAGTCCGATAAAAGCATAACCGAAATAAAATTGCCGCTGGTAACTGCTATTATAATCATTATACAAGGCGGCAATTTCCGATCGATCAGCACTTCCGGCGTTATCATAGTCTGCTTTCTTATCTCGGGTGAGGATGGCAGTATAGATAAGGCTGCCCAGAGTTGCCGCCGCCAGGCCTGAATAAATCACGCCCCTGGTGTGATAACCGCGGTGCCACTGCTCCCAACCCGGAAAGAGCAGTCCCCGCCAGGGGATCTCGCGCCGCGTTCCCCGCTGTTGCTGCATCGTTTTCAGGCGCCGGTTCATGTCTTCCAGAAATTCAATCTTGGTTTTCTGAAAAAGCGTCAGCAGCTTGGGCGATGTGGTAACCGGGTCCGGCGTGTAAGTGGGATCGATCTGCAGAACATGCCAGAAATGATTTTCTGTAAGTGGAATATTACCGTTCTGGAAGGCTATGAAAGCAGCATACTGGTAAATCTGTTTTTGATCTTCCGGAGAGAATTTATCAATGGAATTAAAGGCAATGTTTAACAACTCACGGCTTTTTTCATAATCAAAATTATTATAAGCGGTGATTAGCTGTTTCACCAGGTCGTTTCCTGCCGGGGCTTGTTTGTCCTGTGCGGCGACACTGGCGGGCTGCCATAGCAGCAGAAGGCAGGCAGCAAAAAAAATCGGGTACGCTATCTTAGATTGTATCGGCAACTATCTCATCAAATAGATTTTTATCGTCTTTAAATATTTACTCCCGTGTAATTTAACAAAATATATTCCGGATGCCAATTCTGCTCCTGAATAATTTGTGGTGGAGAAACGAAACGTATGGCTGCCTGCCGCCAGCATACCGCGATACAGGGTGGCAATTTCTCTGCCTAATGCATCGTATATCTTCAAATCCACATTGTCCCTGTCCGGCATCTGTACAGTAACTGTGGTTGTGCCGTTAAACGGATTGGGGTAGTTCTGCATTTTAAAATCATAATTTTCGGGCACGCCTGCAACCGGCTCAATGGGAGTAATGATAACCAGTTCTTCCACGGTGTCGAAAATCGTCCCTCCCATATGTCCGCCGCTACTTCTTCCGCCAATTGCATAAACCTTATTCTGCACTGTTGCCGCCACCAGCTCCCGGCGGGGCGTATTTAGCGGTGGGCCCTGCGACCAGTTGGGGGTTCCAGTTCCGTCCTGCAATATCTGCACATCCGGCAAAACGCCCATGTGCCCCATTCCGCCGACGGAGTAGCAATGGTTTTCAAGGGTGGCATAACCGGCACTTCCGCACTGGAACGGCATATTCGCCAAAATTTGCCAGCTTTGTGTCCCAAAATCATATTTTTCCACGCTGGCAACCGGCCCGCCAAAGAAACCGCCAAACACAAATACCGTCCCGTGCAGAATGGCTGCCATTTCTCCGACGCGGGCATAATTCAGTGTAGCCGGAAGTGTCTCCCAGCTATTCGAATTGGGATGATAAATTTCAATCAGGTTTGAGTAGCTGGTGGGAGAAGTTGCCCCGCCGATAAGCCAGATGGTGGAATCCACGACGACAGAAGCCATGCCACGCCGGGGAGTGGGCACCTGGCTGACGGTTTGCCAGACGCCGGCAGCCGGATCGTACATTTCCACCTCGCTGACGAGCTGGCCGTCGTTCCCGCCCCCAAACAGGAATATCCTGCCCTCCCACACCTGGGCAGTGGCTTCTTCACGCGCAACATTGATCTGCGGCACCTGCTGATCCCAGGTGTCGGTGGCCGGATCGTAAACTTCCACCAGGTTCAAAACCACATTTGCAGTCTGGCTGCCACCCATTACCCAGATCTGATCCTGCAGAACCGCGACCGCCATGGCTTTACGCGCAGTGGGCATGGGTGACTTGTATTGCCAAGCCTGGCTGTAAACGCTGCCGAAAAAGGAGATCGAAAGTAAAATTACAAAGTAACGCTGCAAATTTTGCATCTTTCTGCCTGATATTTTTATTCCGCTGATAAATACTTCAAGTCCCGTGCCACTCATTGAGACAAAGCCTTTTTGATGGTAAGCGTGTCGCCGCGGCTCACTTGCACAATTTGCCGGAAAGTGGGATAGTCTGGGTGCTTCAGTTCCAGCAAATGCTCACCGGCGCTGGTAGCGATGGGACGATCAAGGGGAGTGGTATCGATCTTCTTGCCATCGATATAGACGTCCGCCCAGGGCCGCACCTCCACCCGCAGGTAGCCGGCATTTTCCAGGAAAGAGTAATTTACCTGCTTGCTTTCTCCCTGGATGATATCCACATCCACAATTTTTGGCGGGAATTCAGGATGGGAGAGCAGCAGGCGGTGCTTTCCTGCCTCCACCGGCAGCTTTACGATGTGCGCCATGGAATCGACCTCCCGGCCGTCCAACGAGACCGAACCCCACGGATCGATTTCCAGATAGATGTAAGTGGGAGTCGCCGAGCGGTTTGCATTTTCCGGATTTGTTTCTGCCGCGGTTTCCGGTGCACCGTTGTCTTGTGGCGAGCTTTTTCCGGCCGCTAAAATTTCTGTCCCTTTCTCCGAAGCTGAATCCTTTTTCCCCCTGACAACAGGTTCCACCTGCTGGCTGTTATGCTTTTTATTCGCTTGCCGTGAACCGGTCGTGCCGCTGTTTGTTTCCAATTTATTTCGATCGGATAAATGGTTCGAGGAATCGGCGGTGGCCGCCCCGCCGGAAATATTCGCTGAAGGCGGCAAAGTATTATTGGGGTGATTGGCACTGTCCGGATGGCCAAAGAAATTGAGCTGCCAAAGGAGGAAAATAAGAAGAACGAGGAGAGCTGCCGGCACGATAAAATAGGCAGGCTTCCGGTTTCGCTTTCCTTCAATCTCACGAGCGGAATTCCTTCCGGATTTCTCTTCCGGAACACCAACCTTCCCCCCGACCGGTGTCTCAACTGAATAATATTTTTTCACCAGTGAAGAAACCTGCCGGCGCGCTTCCGACTCCTCCGCTGTAATTGGAATATTTTTAATTTTCTGCAAAATTTCTTCCGCGCGGGAAGGGCGCTTCATGGGATCTTTTTCAAGCAGAGGGATAACAAGCTGGTCTGCCGCTTCTGCTAAACCAGGATTCGCCAGGGATGGCGGAACAGGATTTTCGTTTAATATTTTGCGGATACAGGCAGAGTAGTTTTCTCCCGCAAACGGTTTCACACCGGTGAGCATTTCGTAGAGCGTGGCGCCCACCGCAAAAAAATCCGAGGCAGGGGAGAGCGGCTCGCCGGTGATTTGCTCCGGGGACATGTAAGCCGGCGTGCCCAGGATATTTCCCTGCTGGGTAAGGGAAGCATCCTCGCCCAGGTAGGCCAGCCCGAAATCGGTGAGCTGCACCTGCCCTTGAATATCCAGCATAATGTTGCCGGGTTTGATATCGCGGTGAATCACCCCGTTTTCATGGGCGTAGGCAAGCCCCAGCAGCACCTGCCGGATGATCTCCAGCGAGACCGCCGGCGGCAGGATTCCCTCCTTTTCCAGCAGTTCCTTCAGACTCAGGCCGTTCACATACTGCAGCGCCATGTAGGTGTAGCCTTCATGCTCCCCGACGGTGTAAACATCCACAATATGGGGGTGCTTCAGCCGCGCACACACCTGCGCTTCCCGCCGGAATCGCTCCGCCCACTGGGTGTGGTTTTTGATGTGCGGCTTTAGCAGCTTCACGAAAACCGCCCGCTTCAGGCTGGGTTGCACAGCTTTTACCGCCATGGAATAGGGGCTGTCCTGCACCACCGATTCCAGGCGAAAATCGTTTACGATTGTGAATGGGAGCGGAGCGGCCATTTATTTCAGGTTCCATTCTTTCATTTTGTAATGAATCCAGCGCAGCGAAACGCCCATCATCTCCGCCGCACGGGTCTTGTTTTGATCCACTGCATCCATGGTCTTTTGCAGCAATTTCTGCGAAATCTCTTCCAGCGTCATTCCGGCGTTTATCCCGCTCTGCGATTTTGATATCGATCCAAGCATGAGGTCGTCCGGGGTAATCTTTGCGCCAGTCGACATTACCACCGCCCGCTCGATGGTATTTTCGAGCTCCCGCACGTTTCCCGGCCAGTCGTAACCGCGGACCAGTTCCAGCGCCTCCGGGGTAAGCGAATCGGCCGGTTTTTCCAGTTGGCGGCTGTATTTTTCCAGGAAGTGCTTCACCAGCAACGGCAGGTCGGTGCTGCGTTCGCGCAGCGGCGGGATGCGGATGTTGATGACGTTCAGCCGGTAGAACAGGTCTTCCCGGAATTCTCCGTGCCGCGTGGATTCCTGCAGATCGCGGTTGGTGGCGGTAATGATTCGGACATCCGCCTTGCGGGGCGACACTTCGCCCACCGGTGTAAACTGCCTGTCCTGCAAGAAACGCAGCAATTTCACCTGCATGGCTAACGGCAGCTCCCCGATCTCGTCCAGGAAGAGGGTGCCACCATTGGCCATCCCGATCAGGCCTTTCTTGTCGGAAATGGCGCCGGTGAAAGCGCCTTTCTTGTGACCGAACAACTCGCTCTCGATTAAATTTTCCGGAATGGCACCACAATTCACCGGGACAAACGGCTTTTCTTTGCGCAGCCCGTTGTAATGGATTGCCCGCGCGACCAGCTCCTTGCCGGTGCCGGTTTCGCCCAAAAGCAGAACGGTGGTGTTGTTGTTCAGCACTTTGCCCATCATCTGAAACACCCGTTCCATTGCCTTGCTTTTCCCGATGATCTCCTTGAATGCATAAATACGATGGAATTCCTCTTTCAGCAGATCGTTTTCCTGCTGCAACCTGGCAAGCAGGCGGGCGTTCTCCAGGGCAATGGCTGCCTGGTTGGCAAAAGTCTGCAGAAAATCCAGGCTCTGGCGGGAAAACCGCGCTTTTTCTCCCCGGCTGTCGATGTAGATTGCCCCAATGAGCTCACCCTTCAACAGCAGCGGCACGCAGGCAATAGAGCGGATCTGGTGCATGATAACGCTCTGCGTGTCATCGAAACGGTCGTCGGAAAGGGCATCGAAAGTAAGAATTGGCGCGGCGGTTTGCAGCACTTTTTGAACGGTGGAATGCGAAATATCTTTCACTTCGCTTACTTTTTGGGCGTCGATATTCCGAACCGCGCGGGGCACAAATTCCTCACCGCCGGACTCGTCCTTCAGCAGAATAAATCCCCGTTCCGCCGCAAGCTGCTGCAGGGTGATGTCCAGGATGCTGCCCAGCAGCTCATCCGGCTGCTTAATAGAGTTAATCTGCTGACTTATTTCCACCAGCGCTGTAAGATATTGTTGCGGTATTTCCATCTTTTTTTACTTTTGCTAAATTCCGAAAATTAATTTTGGCTCTGTTCACCGTTGCAGGTTCCCCGTTCCGGGTTCCCGGTTCCCCGAACTCTGTGCTCTATAAGCTTTGCTCCATGCGCCAAGCCCCATGCGCTGTCATTGGACGACGAATGCTTCCTCTTTTGAGCGGCTGTAGTTGCCTAACTCGTCCCGCACGCCGATGGCCCAGAAGTAATTGCCATTGGCCAGCGAATCGGTGAAGGAATACTCCTGCTCGCTGGTCGGAATACCACGGATCGTATGAATCAGAAGCCGAATCCCCGCCGGAACATAATAAATATTTACCTCATAGGTGAAGTTGAACGGTGCGCTGTATGGATCCCACACAAATTGGGGCCGGGGACCAACGGTTTGCAGCCCGGCCGGTTCCAGCGCAACCGGGGAAACGTCGATAATCCGGTGAAGATAATAAGGCCCGGCCGAGACCGTCGATTCCGATCTGTCGGTCAGGTCGATCCACACTTCTTTTCCCACCATCCCGAAAATATCATTGCCGGGGAAATCGTTTTCCGCCAAAGTTACCGCCATACTGTCCGGGGACGCGGTTTCGTCAAGCGGTCTGGAGATGTCCAGTTCCGGGATGCGAAGCACGGCGCCGGTAATATCATTTGCCCCGTCGGGATCGCCGTTGGCGGCCTCGCACCTGACTTGAAAATAAGGATCCGGCCAATACTGGTCGATGAACTCACTGTAGATATGCATCGATTTGATGTAAGGCAAACCGTTCAAATAAATCGCCAGCGGCGTACTGCCGAGCGTATCGGTCTGGATGGACAGCGAGTCAACCGCGTAGCCATCTCTGCTCACAGCGAGTTGGTAAGCTCCCGGTGAAATATTCTCAAATGAGAACTCTCCCTGGTTGTTTGTCCGGCTGTACTGCTGGCCTGGGGTAAGCAAAACCAGGCAACCGGCAATTGGCTGGTGGGGTGGATTCTTATGCAGCACCTCTCCCGAAACGGTTACCAGTGTGGAGTTTTCGGTGGTGGCGTGGTATGGATCGAGTGGATTGCTGTGCGGCGCTTCAGGGACGCACTGCGCCAGCAGCAGCACCATGCCCAACAATCCAATTCTTATGCACAATTTTACCATAATTTCCATACCATTCATCAAAGAAGGAAAATATAGAAATATTTTGGTAACAGGGAAAGAACATTCCGAATTGAAGTGAAACGTCAAACGTCAGACGTCACAAGATCCTGTTGGAGAAATGGACTGATGACAGACGTGGAGCTGGAAAGATTTAGGATTGCAGGTTTCAGATTGCGGATTATCCTTCGTCCGGTGCTCCTGGCTCCATGCACTATGCCCTCTGCTCCCTACCCATAATAGGAGAGTGTTTGATTTACTCCCCAAAATTTTGTACGTTTGAAAAAAATGCAGGATGGTATGAGAAGGAAAAAATTGATTGTCACCGGAGACCGGGTTTTGATCCGGCCGGATTTGAGTGAGGAGCGAACCAAAGTTGGGCTTTACCTGCCGCAGACGGTGAAATCCAAGGAAGACGTTATTGGGGGAACCGTGGTGCAGACCGGCCCCGGTATTCCGCTGGCGGACCCGGCGGATCTGTCGGACGAGCCGTGGAAGCGAGAACCAAAGGAGATGAAATACCTGCCGGTGCAGGCCGAAGAGGGCGACTACGTTCTGTTTCTGCAAAAGGCCGGTGTGGAAATAAAATACGAGGGAGAAAATTACATCATCATTCCGCAGAGCGCCATTTTGCTTATCGTGCGGGAGGATGAACAATTGGGAAACGCATTCAACGAAGATGAGGAACCTGCAGGAAATTTACCGCTGTACTAATTTGAATTTGTTTGCCAGAGATCAAATAATCGATGGGATTATTTCTTGCCCACCACCCCGAAATAGGCTTCCCTTACATCACGAAAACCGGTTTTGTTTAGTAGGTTGGCAGTCTGTTCCGGCAGGCTGCGCCTGCGAACCCGCTGATTGGGGTTGCCGGTGTAATGATAAATTTTCCCGCCCGGTTTCAGAATTCTGAACAGTTGCCGGTAAAAATTTTCCGAATATAATTCGGGCGCCAGGGCAAAACGGGGCGGATCGTGCACAACAAAATCAATGGAAGCATCGGGCATTCTTTTTACTACTTCCTGCACCGGCACAATCACCGGGTGGATTTTCGGATTATCGAACAGTTCCGCCGACCACGGATTCTCATTGCACAGCGCAAACATATTTACATCGGCTTCGCACACCACCACTTCCGTTACCTGATTTCGCTTCGCTGCCGCGATGGCGGTATAGCCGAGCCCCATGCAGGTGTCCAGCATTCTCCCCTGAATATTCCCCAGCGATTTTAGCTTGTTAGTTGTATCTATCTGCGGGTCACCATTCTGCGTGACATGCATTTTTACACCGCTGATCTCAACTGTGGGCGGCTTGCCCGGTGCGACGAAAACCATCTTGTAAAATTTTTCGGTTTGCGAATCGAACCGTTGCCATTTTTCCCAATTACCGGATTCGTATTTCCAAATTGACCGGTCGTCAATTCTGGCATTAATTAATTCTGCTATCGATATTTTTGAGCCGGATACTTCCAGCGTTTGACCGTCGATGAGAATGGCATCGCCCAAGGTTCTGCCCGCATCAACGCTTAACGAAAGCTGCTGCGGCAGCTTCGAGCGGTCTGCCTGCTGAATCTTTGCCAGTTCAACAGGTGTAAAGAAAATTACGGGTAGCTTATTCTTCATCTCGCCAGGTTATCATTTTCTTTGACGCTCACGATTCGATCCAGGAATTCTTCCAATTCCCCCATTGAAAAATGCCGGCTGAATCGTCTGAGTTCCTTTCCTTCCGAGAAAATAATTATGGTTGGCACCGCGAATATAAGGTGTTGTCCGCTAATCTGCGGGTTTTGGTGCGTGTCCACATACAGGAACTCAACGCCGCTGAGCTGCGAAACCAGCTCTTCAACTTTGGGGCGCAGCACCCTGCACACGCTGCATTCCGGGTATGAGAAATAGGCAACCGATAGCGGAGCCCTGCTTATTTTTTGCTCTATCGAATCGATCTCAATTTCTGTAGCTTTCATTTAAGTCCTCTTTTTCTATCGCTTAATAAATGTATGAAAAAGCGAGAAGATACAAAAATAGTTCTTATTATTTAGGCGCCAATTTAATTATGCCGCTGGCTATTAATTCGATGCTCTTTCACCTTGGGTGCATGCTTTTCCCCGCCACCGTTGAGAACCCTTCATAAAAATATTATTCGCCTTTATTTTACCCGGAATTTTGATGAAATTTATGCCCTGAATTTTGGCTGTTTTAAAGAAATAACAATGATTTAGAGGCTAAGGAAGGTGAGATATGAAAAATCGAATTGGCATCCGGAAAGAAGATAAATATGTGACGGAAAAGAGGGCACCGCTTACGCCCGATCACGTTGCCAAATTGATCAAAGAACATCAAATCGATGTGGTGGTAGAGCCAAGCACCAACCGGCTTTTCAAGGAGAAAGAATATCAAAGGGCCGGGGCAACCATCTCCGAGGATTTGACGGCCTGCAATATCGTTTTTGGCGTCAAAGAAATACCATGGGAAAATTTCACGCCGAAACAAAACTACTGTTTCTTTTCCCACACTATAAAGGGACAGTCCTACAATATGCCGATGCTAAAACGCATGCTGGATTTGCGGAATACGCTGATCGATTATGAAAAAGTAACCGATGACCAGGGGCGCCGGATCATTTTCTTTGGGCATTTCGCCGGCTACGCCGGAATGATCGACTCACTGTGGGCATTTGGCAAGCGGCTGAAATGGGAGGGCATAAAAAATCCGTTTGATTCTATCCGGCAGGCGCGGGAATACGACAGCCTGAATGACGCAAGAAAAGCGGTGCAGGAAGCAGGAAGAAAAATCTCTAAAGATGGTGTTCCGGATTCATTGGTCCCGCTGGTATTCGGCTTTGCGGGTTACGGCCACGTTTCGCAGGGCGCCCAGGAAATATTCAATATGCTGCCGTATCTCGAAATTTCCCCGTCCGAGCTGGCTTCATTCATGAAAACCAGAACCTATTCAAATAAAATGGCATACAAAGTGGTCTTCAAGGAGTCCGATATTGCGCGGCCTAAAATCGAGTCGGCCAAATTCAGGCTGCAGGATTATTATTCCCACCCGGAGAAATATGAAAGCCGTTTCGAAGAATACCTGCCGCACCTCACTGTGCTGATGAACGGCATCTACTGGGAGCCAAGATATCCGAAACTCCTCACAAAATCGTATTTAAAAAATGCTTATTCGCAGGATTCAAAACAGCGCCTGCGGGTTATCGGGGACATTACCTGCGATATTGAAGGCTCGATTGAGTGCAATGTAAAATCCACCAGCTCGCTTAATCCGGTGTATGTTTGGAATCCACTGGCTGAAAAGGAAGTTGATGGCTGGGAAGGAACCGGACCGGTGGTTCTGGCAGTGGACAAACTTCCCAGCGAGCTGCCCCGGGAGGCATCCCAGGTGTTTGGCGAGGACCTACTGCCGTTTGTGCCCGCACTGGCCAATGCCGATTTTAATGTGCCATTCAAAAAACTGGAAATTCCGGTTGAATTTAAACGGGCGGTCATTGCACACGACGGTCTGCTTACCCCCGACTATAAGTATATTGAGCAGTTTCTGCGGGCGAACGTGTAGCTTTACCGGTCATCCGGAAGATTCGAATTATTTGGTAATTTGGCGATTGCGTCTGCCAATGGCGTATCAATGCTATTCGGGCCTCCCACAGGGTTGTTGTGATGATCGCAGAATTTGATCCAATCGCCGGGCATGCCTCGCTACGAATGTTTTATTTTTCTTGATTTGCTTAATCCGCGTATGATAAATTTGCCTCGTTATTTTTGTCATTTGTGTAGGCAAAAATAATCTTTTGTCGATAATGAAAGGGATGAAAGCATTTTTGGTTATGCAATTTATAAAGTTCAGGATGCTGTAATTATTTGAGGAAAATTAAAAAGTAGCGGAGGATGTAATGAAGAAAGCACTTATTTTGGGAGCGGGTCTGGTTGCAAAACCGATGATCGATTACCTGTTGGAAACCGGCGAGATAGAGGTGATTATGGCCAGCCGAACGGTTTCCAAAGCCGAGAAAATCTTAAATAATAGAAAAAACGGGCGGGCGGTATCCCTGCTGGTTGACCAGGAGACGGAACTGGAGAACCTGATTAAGGAGGCCGATATTGCGGTGAGCCTGTTGCCTTACACCTACCATGTGAAGGTGGCGAAGCTCTGTTTGAAGCACCGCATTCCGCTGGTGACAACCTCTTATGTCAGTGCCCAAATGCAGGAGCTGGATAAAGAGGCGAACGAAAAGGGCATCTTAATTTTAAATGAGATCGGGCTGGACCCCGGCATCGACCACATGTCCGCAATGCGCATAATTCATGGCGTAAGAGAGAGGGGTGGCTATGTAGCTTCATTCCAATCGTATTGCGGCGGTTTGCCGGCGCCGGAAGCGAATGACAATCCTTGGGGATATAAATTTTCGTGGAGCCCGCGCGGCGTTCTGATGGCCGGGCGCAATAATGCCCGGTTCCTCAAGGAAGGCAAAACGCTGGAAATCGAGGGAAAAGACCTCTTCAGAAATCATTGGCCGATTCAAATTGGCGGCATGGATCTGGAAACCTATCCCAACCGCGATTCTGTACCGTATGTTGATATTTATGGAATTCGAAAGGCCAGCACCATGTACCGCGGCACGCTGAGATTTCGGGGATGGAGCCGCACCATGTTGGCGGTAAGCCAATCGGGCCTGTTGACAGAAACCGAAATTACCAACGTTAAGGGATTAACGCACCGGCAAGTCCTTGCAAAAATTCTAGGATTATCGGATTTGGCAGATCCGAAGAAATTTTTGGCGGAAAAATTGGGCATCGATGAGAACGATGAAATTATCAGCAAACTGGATTGGCTGGATATTTTCGGCGACACCCGGTTCGAGGAAGACAGCACCACGCCGATCGATTTTCTGGATTACCTGATGCTCAAGAAGATGCAGTACGCCCCTAATGAACGGGACATGGTTGTGCTTCATCATGATTTTGTTGCCGAATTTCCTGGCAAGAAAGAGCACATTACTTCCACGCTTATCGATTACGGCAAACCGGGCGGCGATTCTTCCATGTCGAGAACCGTTTCACTGCCCGCCGCGATTGCAGTGAAATTGATCCTGGAAGGGAAGATAAGTAAAAAAGGTGTTCGCATACCGGTTGATCCGGAAATTTATAATCCGGTATTGGATGAGCTGGAAAAGTTAGATATCATCTGCGAGGAGAAAACCGGGCTTATTTAGTGGCCAAAATGCACGAAGGAAATGCATACTTGACTGATTGGGAAACGGATATTATATTTGCCGTGCATTTCTGCCGGAGTGGTGGAATTGGTAGACGCGCCGGACTCAAAATCCGGTGAGGATGATACCTCGTGTGGGTTCGAGTCCCACCTCCGGCACGATAAAAACAATAACTTAGACGGGTAGGGGATAGGCAAAAAATTGCCGTTTTACCCTCATTGTTGGCTACTCGTACCATAATCGTACCGTGTTATTTTCCTGGTAAAATGTATAGTCTTTCTGTTTTCCGCTATTCAACACCCTGGAAATTTTTGAGGATTATGCGGTATAGTTCTGCTTGGTCATCATCCATTCTCAACAACCTGGTTTTAGTATGTTGTGAGTCAGGCAGGGTGTAGGTGATTTGATACATATTGTGAGTGAGTTCGGTTGCTTTTCTTAGCGAGAGACTAGATCTTTCTTTATATAAAACCCTTTCCAACTCTTTGTAAATGCAATACAGATGTGAGCTTGTATTCTGCGCTCTAAGCGATGATAGACCGGGCGGATGCGCAGGTCGGTTTTCGACATACGAAAAGCTTTTTCTATATACCACAGGTTGCGATAGTTATTAATGACCTGTTTCTTGCGGAGTTTGGTATTCGTAATGTAGCCTTTCAATCCGTCCCACTTCTTATCCTGTTCAAATTTGTCGTAATCAATCTCAATGTTCACATCTCCTTCTGTCTCACTTTACAGGGGTCCAGTATAACTCAACCGTCTTTAATTTACTTAAT
>CAZUZS010000085.1:4621-16524 GCA_964624795.1 uncultured Calditrichaceae bacterium | reverse complement strand
AAAAAGCCATAATACTGAATGCTTTCAATTTTCAACAATTTTCATCATTCCTCTCCATCACCAGAGAGATTATCGTTACAATCATAATTTAGTTTAACAAATTCCGGAAAAACATAACCAATCCGCTCCATCTCCTATTTGTATCCAGAGAGCATAGTGTAGATTATCAGAAGTATCAGCGTAATCCCAATCGTTAAGAAAGTAAAACCAAAGATCCTGACAAAGGTCATTTTCTTTGGGGACACATCCGAGATAAACACTTTTTTCTTCAACTCTCCGCTCTCCCGCAGTGCTTCATATTCAGTCGGCCTGTCTTCTTTATATTCCTCGGCAGGAACCAGGCCGGTGAAAATGACCGGATCCAAAGGAAAAGATTCTGGCCGCAGATGCGTGTTAAAGAAATGCACAGTGAAAATGAAACCAACCGCCAACAGCGCCTCATCGCTGTGTATAATAATAGCGACATTAATCACCCAACCGGGCAAGAACAAAGTGAAGAATTCCGGGAACCATAAGATCAAACCTGTGAAGCCGATAACAGCGACGCCCCAGAATACCGCAAAATAATCAAACTTTTCCCAATAAGTCCAGCGTCCGTATTGGGGACGTGGGCCCAAACCAAGAAACCACTTCATCGAGTGCCAGAACTCGACTATGTCACTTTTCTTAAACCACATGGAATTCTTGCCAAAAATGAGTTGCTTCAACGAGATTTTTTGTTTGCTTTTTAATCTTATTAGCATGGCCAGATGAGAAAAAAAATAACCAAATGTAATGACTGCAGCGATACGGTGAATCACACCTGCGGCTCTTACTCCGCCGAGCAAACCGGCAAGAAATCTTGTCCACGGCAAACCCGCGAATTTCAGCATCATACCGGTGAGCGCTAATGCCATAAAACTGAGAATTACAAATAAATGGATGAGCCTTTGGCCGGAGGTAAATCGTTGAACATAGTATCTGTGGGGACCGGGGCTTGCTTTCTTTTTTTCCTTATGCCGCTTGAAGGAACGGGGCATCCACAGTAGCGTGTGGACACCGAAAAAACTGAAAACGCCAATGAGCAGCGACGTCATTGCCCAGTATGTAAAAAATAAAATGGGGTATTTGGCCCGGTCGTGATGCGTCGCATGGGTAAGATAACCGGTGAACCGGCGATCGGCGTCGGGATGGCATTTGCGGCAGGTATTCACGATATTATCTATACCTACACTGGACCGAGGATTGTTCACCGCCAGAATCAGATGGGCACCATGACAATCGGAACATTTCGCGGCCTTCAGGTTGCCCAGTGAATAAGCCTCCCCGTGAATTGTTTTCAAGTAGGAATCTGCCAATTGCTCATGGCAGGAACCGCACTCCTGAGTCACCTCCTGCATAAAAGGATCTAATGCGACATTTTGAATACGATGTGCAGAATGGCAATTGTCGCAAACCGGCAATTTTTTATTGGTATGCGTCACGGTGAAGCTATGAATGCTTTTAATAAACTTATCGTAAATTCCCAAATGGCATGTAGCACAAGTTGCCGGAACATTTTTAAAGTAGACAGAGGAATGCGGATCGTTGCTGCCCAAAATATAGTGGGTGTTATGGCAATCCGTACATACCGCACTGGGCAACAGCCCTAATTTTGTTAAACCAATTCCATGAATGCTGCGGGAATAATCGAACAGAACATTGGCATGGGCGCGCATTTGAGGATTAGGTGAAGTCGTCAGTTTCGCATGGCAATCGCCGCACAATTGCGGAATGTGCGTTCGATACGTTTTGGCCTCCTGGTTCAGATGCGAAAGAACATTATGCGTACCATGGCAATAGTTGCAATATGGGGCCATCTTATTGTCATTGTTGTAAGCCTGCCCGTGGCTGCTGGTAAGATATTTTTCGGTGACTTCAGCGTGGCAATTTCCGCAATTAACCCGGCCAACGGTGAGTGGTGGCTTTGGATGATGAGGCGATATATCGGAATGACACTGAACGCAGGGAATATTCTTATGCACGGAATTCCGAATTTCGTTGGCGTCAACTGTCAATGAAACTGTTTTTCCATTCACAACCTTGTGTATATCTTTTTTTGCGTGACACTTCAGACAACTTTTGTCAGATGTCCTGGGAACCAGGCTGACAGCCTGAATTTTATGGGGAAGATGACAGTCCGTGCAGGCCGGTACAGCGCCCGGATGTTGTTCCCATAATGCTCCCCTGATTATTTTTTGATGAACCTGCTCAATCCGCGAATGGCATTTCATGCAGGTCCTGGCGATATTTTGAATTGATATAGTAGAGCGCGGATCGGTTGGCGGGAGTATCATGTGATTGCCGTGACAGCTATTACATGTGGCTGTCACCGTCAGCCCCATCCTGAACAGGCCCATCCCGTGGATGCTCATGGAATAATTGCTCAGAATATTTTTTTCGGGGATCTTATAAACCCGCGAAACCGGTGCACCTTCGCGGTGGCACTGGCCGCATAACGCCGGTATATTCATAATATAAGTAGTGGATTGGGGGTCGTCCGGAGGAAGAATGTAATGCACCCCGTGACAGGTTGCGCATTCCGGTGCATAAGGAGACCCCCGTGTTAGTGCAGTATAGTGAATGCTTACGTCATAATCCTTGCCTTGCGGCTTATGACAGCCCGCACACTGAACCTGTATTAATTTTTCCGGATGCGGAAAATCCTTGACATCAGCGTCTGTATGGCAGTGAACACACTGCAGATTTTTGTGCACCGACTTTTTGAACCTTCCATAGTCAACATACATGGAAACTGAACGGCCATAGCGTTCAGTGGTGAGCGTTGGATCGCTGTGGCACATTTCACAGTCATCATCAGTTGCAGGGTAAACTCTGCCCCAAAAGGCGATTATTAAAATTGCGGGCAAAAGAAAGTTTTTAAATACAAACATGAATAATCCCTTCTGGTGTGACAGATGAAACAATCAAGGGATAAAGCATGTAATTTTTGTAAAAAGTGCTTACATTTTAATACTAAATTCACTAATAACAGAAATAGATACTGACTCAACAGCGAAAAAGTTCAATTATGGTCCAAAACCAGTTTAGGGATTCAGGCCGGTATGGCAATCGGTGCAGAGACTTTCTTTCCATGCCTGATCGATATCAACCGGATGCTTGAATTCAAGAGATTTGCTCACGTCTGTCTGTTCCATATCTCCCGGTGTTCCTTGTGCATTGATCAAGTGGCACAGGTTGCAATCCCTCCTAATTGTTTCTCCTTCCTTTGTCTTGTGCGCACCATCGTGGCACCTGAAGCACCCCTTGAATTCAAGATGCCCGATATGGTTGGGATAAGCGCTCCATCGCACTTTCATGCCGGGAAAGATATTTTTGGAAAATGCCTCCTGAAATCCGGTTACGGCCTTATCCACAAGGTCTCGTTTGTTTTGATAGATTTCGGGATAATTTTTCTGATAATAATCAAGAATGTATTTGTTAATGTGGGTCATTGCCGAATCCATCGAGGGGTAGGTTTCGGAGCACAGATCCATTGACACCGTCTTAATATCCGGCAATTCCGGCGGAATATTTCCTGCTGTCATTTCGGTGTTAACAAAAAGCGAAGGCGCATTATATAAATGAGAGGGTCGATTATGACAATCAATACAATCCATTGTCCGTGTCTGAAGCGTATCCATCTGGGCTTGATCGAGCGGATTGTTTTCATCCTCAAACACCTTCTCTTCACCGGTTTCCAAATTGGTGAATTTGACCCAGGCCAGGTCCTCCCGGCTTTCATCTGTGGCAATATATTCCACCCTGACGAGAGGATTGATGTGCCAATGAATTCCCTCTATTAAACCCAGTGCAGGATGTTCCGAGCCAACTTTCATGATCAAACGAATATTCCAGCGTGTGTTATCTTCATCGGGCAGGAAGTGGGTTTGATACTGAACCGAGTAAGCATAAAACTTTTGCGGCCAATGGCACTGTTCACAAACCTCGCGCGCCGGGCGCAGATTATGGATGGGAGTCGGAATAGGTCGGGGGTAAACATCGGTAAGCGTGGCGTACACCTGGTACAGTCCTGACAATTTGGAACGGACATACCAGTCTGCGCCGGGTCCCACATGACAATCCACGCAACCAACACGGGCATGTGGCGAATTCTGATGGGCGGTAAACTCGGGATTCATCACCGAATGGCACAGGGTTCCACAAAATTGGGTAGACTCAGTATAGTGAAAAGCCTCATAGCTTCCAAAAGCAGAAAGAAAAAGGAATATCGTGGTTCCGATGGCAAAAACAAAAAAAGCATTTCGGTGCCGCTCATCGTTCAAATCAACCATCGGCCAAGCCGCCTCCGCGCTGATACCGGCTTTCCGTTCTTTCCTTATTTTAACAATCATCCCAATCGGGATGAGCAGCAGGCCCATAACCATCACAGCCGGCAGCAAAATATACGTGACCAGGCCAAGATACGCCCCCTGCCCCCTTAATATGGCAGTTATAGCAATCAGGAAGATGATCATGAACAAACCGATAATGGCTATTGTGGCGCCTATTAAGGAAATCCAATTCTGTGAGGAATGCGGTAATCTGAATTTCATAACTCTTCCTTTCTGAATTTATCACAAATCATGCCGTGACAAATTGCACGTTGCAATCGTCCGGCGCCAAATTATAAAATCAACATTAAACCTTTCAAGTGTTAATAAATAAAATTTAGTTGTTATCCAATTTTCCACTATGATACCGGAAATTAATAAATCAACAAGAATTTAAGACACAATTTTGCATAATCAAATATCATAAGTGCCCAAAATCACGTTTAGTTCCGGTATCTTAATCTAAAAGGAGAATAATCGTAATCCCGCAGCCTCCAATTTAACGATCAAAGAAATAAGCATTTCCCATCGTCCATACGGCGGCAATCTCGAAGAAGAATTCGACTTCCATGCGGTAAATAATGATTTCCCTGAAAGAAGTTCTGGTTGCGGTCACGGGAAATACGTCTGCCGGTGAATTGCATTCTTTTTATCCAGAATATGCTGAATTTTTGATATAAGAAGAATATCGCCGGAGATTATTTTTGCTTGTAAAATCTTATATTTTTCATTAATTTATATAGTTTAAAACATGAGACACAGATGGAGGAAAAGGAATGAAATTTTCAGTAATGCGGGACGAACTTTACAACTCCCTTCAGAAGGTGGTTAATGTAATCCCCCAGCGTTCGACATTCATGATGACCCAGAATGTACTGCTCTTTACCGAGGATAACCTGCTGAAGATTGTCGGAACCGATCTTGAAATCACACTCATGTCCTGGTCGCCGGCATCCATTACAGAGGAAGGCTCAATTGCCATTCCGGGACGCCTTATCCACGATATTGTAAGGGAATTGCCCAACATAGAACTCCAGTTTGAAACTGATACGCAGTTCCGTATGAAGATTGCTTCCGATTTCGGAAAATACAAGATATCCGGTGTAAACCCGGTCGAATTTCCGCAGCGCCCGGAATTGGGAGAAGATATTCAACAGGTGACGCTGGAAAACAGCATGTTCAAGAAGCTTATTGAAAATACTATTTTTGCATGCTCAGTGGATGAATTGCGGGCGGCACTTACCGGAGTGTTCTTCAACATTACCCCGGAGGCAATCGATGCTGTCGCCACCGACGGCCACCGTCTTGCAAAAATGCGCTACGCCGGCAACTCCTTGACGAATGAGGGGATTTCAGCCATATTCCCGACCCGGTCGTTAAATTTTGTGCTTCGCAACCTGGACACCGACGGCAGCAGCACCATCCACATCGGCAAAAAGCACGGCTTGTTTGAATTGGCCGATACGCAGCTTTACGCCAGGCTCATCGAAGAAACCTTTGTGGACTACGATCGTGTTATTCCGCAGGAAACACCGTTTCAGATGCAGGTTGACAGCGAAGAATTTTATTCTTCGGTGAAGCGTGTTTCCCTTTTTTCGAACCCCCTAACCTCGCAGGTCGTTTTGCATATCTTTCCGCAACATGTGGAGATTCACGCTGAAGACATCGATTACGGCGGCGAGGCGCAGGAACGCATCTCCTGTGAATTTAACGGTGAGGATTTCTTGGTTGCGTTTAATTCCAGGTATTTGCAGGACATTCTGCGGCACATCACATCATCCCGGATGGAACTGCGGTTTGTGCGGCCGGATTATGCGGTGCTTGCAAATCCGCTGGATATGCCGGAAGGCGAAGAGCAATTGATGTTACTTATGCCGGTGCGTTTGGAAACGGAGTAGATGATATTATTGCAATTAAAACTTGTAAATTTCAGAAATTATGCCCTGGCGGAGACGAACTTTCATCCCGGAATAAACGTTCTATTCGGTAAGAATGGGCAGGGCAAAACCAATATTTTAGAAAGTATTTATTACCTGGCTCTGACAAAAAGTTTTAGAACCAGTAGCGACCAAAACTTGATTTTGAACAAAGAGAACTATTTTAGAATACAGGCAAATTTGCAGACCGTTCAGGGACGCCCACACACAAACGCTATTGCTTATTCGCTTAGCGATGGGAAAAGACTTACCCACAATGGTCAGAGGGTTGACAGATTCGCGGATTACATTGGCAGTACGCCGGTTGTAATGCTTGCGCCGTCTGATCTGGAAGTGAGCCAGAGCGGGCCCCATCACCGGCGGCAATTCCTGGATATCATGCTTTCCCAGGCCAGCAAACTGTATCTGCACCATCTTCTGCAGTATCGAAGGTCGCTAAAACAGCGCAACACCCTGCTGCAGGATACTGAGCCGGATCACAATCTTCTTAAATCGTGGGAAGAGGCGCTGGTGCAACACGGCTCCATTCTTATACAAAAGCGTTTGGAAGCAATCGAGACCCTCGATGCAGCGGTGAAAACAAACTACCTGCATCTCAGCGGCGGGAGCGACAAGGTTAAAATTGTGTATCAAAGCTCCGTCCCGCTGAAGGGGCAGGATTCCATCGAGCAACTTTACCGGCAGGCGATTGACAAAGCACGTGGAAAAGATTTTCAACTGGGCACAACCACCGTCGGTCCCCATCGGGATGATATGCTTTTTCTGATAAACGGGAAGCCGCTGCGTGCAGTGGGATCGCAGGGCGAACACAAGACTTTTGTCATTTCCCTCAAGATGGGCGAGTTCGATTTTCTGCGGAATATCCGTAGCGAATCGCCGCTGCTGCTTTTTGATGATATTTTTGGCGAGCTGGATAGCGGCCGAATATCCAATATGATAGATACGCTCTCGAAAATCGGGCAGGTTTTCATTACCACCACATCTTCCAATTTTTTCGGGAAAGTGGACAAGTGGACGCAGGATACCCATTTTTATCAAATTGAGGAAGGTAGTATCACAGCACAGGGTGCGGCATGAAAGGAGCACAACCGGTTGGCGAATTGATTATTCAATTTCTCAAATCAATTGGCATTTATGAAAAGATCGAAGAAAATCTGGCAATTGTTTATTGGGAAAGTGCAGTTGGCGAGGAGATCGCAGCCAACGCGAAACCGCTGAAAGTCGTGAAAGGAATTCTGTTTGTGAAGGTTGATGATAATGTCTGGCGCAATGAGCTGCAATATTTCAAAAATGAGATCATGGAAAAATTAAACAACAAAATTGGTAAAAAGACTATTAGCGATATCAAATTCTATTGAAAGGAAGTATGATGGCTGAAAATAAAAATAATGCAGCAAACACCTACTCTGCAGCGAACATACAGGTTTTAAAGGGATTGGAGGCGGTCCGCAAGCGGCCGGCGATGTATATCGGCGATACGACGTCTCACGGTTTGCATCATCTCGTTTACGAAATCGTGGACAATAGTATCGATGAGGCCATGGCCGGATTTTGCACCAAGATTATTGTGTCCATAAATCCGGATGAGAGTATAACCGTGTTGGACAACGGACGCGGTATTCCGGTTGACAGGCACAAGGAACTGAAAAAATCGGCGCTGGAAGTCATCATGACCGTTCTCCATGCCGGCGGCAAATTCGACCACAGCACATACAAGGTTTCCGGCGGATTGCACGGCGTCGGCGCATCGGTTGTGAACGCCCTTTCCGGTTGGTGCGAAGTGGAAGTTTACCGGGACGGCGAGGTTTATTTTCAGCGCTACCAAAGAGGCATCCCTACCGCAGCAGTGAAGACCCTTAAGAAAACGAACAATTCCGGCACCAAGACAACTTTTCTGGCGGATGAGGAGATATTTCGCAAAATCCATTATAATTTCGATACGCTGGCCAACAGGCTGCGGGAGCTGGCTTTTCTGAACAAGGGGCTGCGGATCATCCTGAAAGACGAAAGAGACGGCAACTCCGAAGAATTCTATTACAAGGGCGGCATCGTGGAATTCATCAAATACCTGGACCAGAGCCGCATCGCCCTGCACAAACCCATTTATGTAGCCGGAGAACGGGATGGGGTGGAGGTTGAGATCGCCCTGGAATATAACGATTCGTTCAGCGACAATATTTTTTCTTACTGTAACAACGTCAACACTATCGAAGGCGGGACGCACCTGGTCGGGTTCAAATCCGCACTGACCCGCACGCTGAATAATTACGGCGGCAAAAACAACCTGCTGAAGAATGTTCAGTTGCAGGGCGACGATGTCCGCGAAGGTTTGTCCGCGGTGGTCAGTGTAAAGGTGGGCGAGCCGCAGTTCGAGGGCCAGACCAAAACCAAGCTGGGTAACGGGGAAGTTAAAGGCGTAGTGGAATCCATTTTCAACGAACAGTTGGCCGACTTCCTGGAGCAGAATCCTTCGGTGGGCAAGAAGATTGTTGAAAAGAATGTATCCGCCGCACATTCTCGCGAAGCAGCTCGCCGGGCAAGAGATTTGACCCGCCGCAAAAGCGCGCTGGAGAACAATTCGCTGCCCGGCAAACTGGCCGACTGCAGCATCAGCGACCCCGAGCAATGTGAAATTTACCTGGTGGAGGGCGACTCGGCAGGCGGTTCCGCCAAGCAGGGCCGTGACCGACGCTTTCAGGCAATTCTGCCGCTGAAAGGAAAAATCCTGAACGTGGAAAAAGCGCGGCTTCATAAAATATTGGGAAATGATGAAATCAAGACCATCATCACCGCGCTGGGCGCCGGCATCGGCGAGGAAGATTTCGAATACGAAAGGCTGCGCTACCACAAAATCATCATCATGACCGATGCCGATGTGGACGGCTCGCACATCCGGACTTTGCTGCTAACCTTCTTCTTCCGCTATATGAAAAAGCTGATCGAGCTGGGGAATGTGTATATCGCACAGCCCCCGCTCTACCGCATCCGCGCCGGCAAGGAGGAATTTTACGCCTACGATGACGACGAGAAAGATGATATCTCAAAACGGTTCAGCAAGAATGGGAACGAGACCAAAGCCAATATTCAGCGATACAAAGGTCTGGGCGAGATGAACCCGGAGCAGTTGTGGGAGACCACCATGAACCCGGAAAAACGGACGTTGCTGCAGGTAACGCTTGAGAACGGCGCCGAGGCGGATCACATTTTCAGCACATTGATGGGAGACCAGGTAGAGCCGCGCCGCAATTTCATCGAGAAGAACGCGCGCTATGTGCGCAACCTGGACATCTGATGGAGAGTGGAAAGTTGGAGTTGTGGAGTGATGGAGTGTTGATCAAAAATCGTGCTGGAAGTAGAGGAATGGCAAATAAGCCCTTCAGGGCTTTCTAAAATATGAGAATGAAATTTTATTACATACAACAGCCGGGACTGAATCGTCAGAAATTCGAAAAGGTTTAGAAACGCGCTGTCGCCTGGCCTACGAAGTTAGCGAAAACCGGACATTCGAGAATTGTTCAAATCGCAGGGCGGGCAGAGAGAGATAAGAAAGAGAAAGGCAGGAAGTTAGAATGGACTTGCAGAGACAAAGGATTCTTCCGACTAACATAGAAGAGGAGATGAAAGATTCTTACCTCGATTACTCTATGTCGGTAATCGTGGCGCGGGCGCTGCCCGATGTCCGGGACGGCTTGAAACCGGTGCATCGGCGCGTGCTCTACGGAATGCAGGAGCTGGGCCTTGCTTACAACCGGCCGTACAAAAAGAGCGCCAGGATAGTTGGTGAAGTTCTCGGTAAATACCATCCGCACGGCGACACCGCCGTTTACGACACCATCGTCCGTATGGTGCAGGACTTTTCGATGCGTTACCCGCTGGTCGACGGCCAGGGAAACTTCGGCTCCATTGACGGCGATTCACCGGCGGCCATGCGATATACGGAAGTCCGGATGGCGCGAATTTCGGGCGAGGTGCTTCGCGATCTGGACAAAGACACGGTGGACTGGCGCCCCAATTTCGATGAAACGCTGCAAGAGCCGATTGTGCTTCCCAGCATCTTCCCGAACCTGTTGTGCAACGGCGGCTCCGGCATCGCGGTAGGCATGGCAACCAACATCCCGCCGCACAACCTCCGGGAGGTGGTGGATGCCCTGGTCGCTACCATCGACAACCCGGATATCACCGTGGAAGAGCTTATGCGATACATCTCCGGCCCCGACTTCCCGACCGCCGGTATCATTTTCGGCGCAGCCGGCATAAAGGAGGCCTACAGCACCGGACGCGGCAAACTGATCGTTCGCGGGCGGGCCAACGTGGAGCATTCCCGCAACAACCGCACAAACGTGATCATCAGCGAAATGCCCTACCAGGTGAACAAAGCCTCCTTTATCCAGAAGGCCGCGGAACTGGTTCGTAGCAAAAAGATGGACGGTATTGCCGACATTCGTGACGAATCCGACCGGGACGGCATTCGGGTGGTCATCGAGCTGAAGCGCGATGCCCAGCCGGAAGTGGTGATCAACCAGCTTTACAAGCACACTCAACTGCAGGTCACATTCGGGATCATCAACCTGGCGCTGGTGGACGGCGTGCCGCGGGTGCTGACGCTGCGGCAGATGCTGCAGTACTTTATCAATCACCGGCACGAAGTGATTCTGCGCCGTACCCGTTACGAGCTGGGCGAAGCGGAGAAACGGGCGCACATCCTGGAAGGATTAAAAATTGCGCTGGACAACATCGATGAGATCATCGCTATTATCAAGAAATCGTCCAACGTGGATACCGCCCGCCAAAACCTGATGAGCCGTTTCGGGCTTTCCGAAATCCAGGCGAAGGCCATCCTGGACATGCGGTTGCAGCGCCTCACCGGCCTGGAGCGCAAAAAGATCGAGGATGAATACAGAGACGTTCTCAAGACCATCGAACGGTTGAAGGCGATTCTGGCCAATATTAACCTGCAGATGCAGATCATAAAAGACGAGATGCTGGAGTTGAAAGAGACTTACGGCGACAACCGCCGCACCGAGATTGTGCAGAACTACGAAGAATTCTCGGTGGAAGACATGATTGCCGAAGAAGACATGGTGATCACCATTTCCCGCGACGGCTTCATCAAACGGTTCCCGGTGAGCGGCTACCGGCGGCAGCACCGCAACACACGCGGCAGCGCCGGGGCGGTGGCGAAAGGCGAGGATTTTATCGAACACCTCTTCATCGCCTCCACCCACCACTTCATCCTATTCTTCACCAACCTGGGGCGCTGTTACTGGCTGAAGGTGCATGAGCTTCCGCAGGTGGGCAAGGCCGGGAAAGGCCGTGCCATAGTTAATATGATCCAGATCGGCAAAGAGGAAAAAATTACCGCGTTCGTCACGGTCAAGGAATTTAATGATGATGCGTTCCTGATCATGGCAACACGCCAGGGCACTATAAAAAAGACAGTTCTCTCCGCATACGGTAATCCCCGCAGGGACGGCATCAACGCCATCAAAATTAATGAAGGTGACGAGCTGATAGAAGTGAAACTGACCGACGGCAGCAGCGATATTATCCTGGCCACCACGGAAGGGATGGCCATCCGGTTCGGCGAAAAGGAGGTGCGGGACATGGGACGGGT
>CAZUZS010000085.1:0-4521 GCA_964624795.1 uncultured Calditrichaceae bacterium | reverse complement strand
GCCGTGCTGCTGCGAATTCACATCGGGAATGTGCGATCCACCGGCAGAAACACCATGGGCGTGCGTTTCATGCGTCTCGATTCCGGCGATTTGGTGAGCGACGTGGCAAGGATTATCACCAACGGCGAGGATGAGGAAGAGAACGGTAAAGCCGAGTAATCCCGGGCCGGCAGTGCGTCCCTGGCACAAAGCCCGACAAGTATCTCACTCCTTGTGATTGGCTTATTTCGCGCCGGGGCGCGATGTAAAAACTTTAGCATGCGCTCAGACCACCGTCGTTCCGCCACGATATCGCAGTCGAAAGTTATCTATTCTCAGGATTTTTTCGAATATTTGAATTTTCTTGTGCATGAATAATTTAACAATTGCATCAAAATTGTTGGATTTGGGAGAACAAGTATTTATATTTTGAGAAATCGGTAACTAATTAGCGGAGGAGAAATGAAAAAGATTTCCGACTCAACCATTCGGAGGATGTCCAAATATTTTCGTTCCCTTGAGCAGTTGATTGAAAAAGATGTTGAGACCGTCTCGTCCGATACATTAGCGGAGATGGACAGCATCACATCTGCACAGGTACGAAAAGATCTTTCCTTTTTTGGGACATTTGGGAAGAGGGGGTTTGGTTACAACACCAAGGCCCTGAAAAAGCAGATTGAGAACATATTGGGGCTTTACCGCACCTGGAATGTTGCAATAGTGGGGGCCGGCAACATCGGCCGGGCGCTGACCGAATATGCGGAATTCAAGAAACAGGGCTTCATCATCCGGTTGATAATGGATAAAGATAAGGATAAAATCGGGAAGCAGGTGCACGGTCTTACTATTCAGGATTTCAATAAAGTGAACAGTCTGGTGAAAGACTCCCAGATCGACATTGCCATCATCGCTGTTCCGGCAGACTTTGCACAGCCGGTTGCTGATAAGCTGGTGGACGCCGGCATCAGGGCGATTTTAAATTTTGCTCCCCGCAGCCTGAAAGTGCCGCCGGAGGTTATGGTGAAATACGAGAATATGGCGGTCGAAATGGAATCGCTGTCCTACTTCCTGTCCAATAACAAGTAGACGGACAGCAAGCACCCTGACCACAGGCTGAATTAAAAATATTATTTTTCACAGAATTCCAGGATAAACTCCTGCCGGTCTCCGGCGGGAGTTTTTTGTTTTCCACCATTTATGGCTGTTTTATATTTATTGATCATAGGTTTTCCATACGGAAGCTATCAGTCAAAATATTTCTGTTCAATTTGGCTTTAATTTTGTTATATTTTGACCTGACGAGTATATTGAGAACACTATGATAGATACCCAATTCAAAAAGAAAAAAAGAATCGCTTTTGGCTGGTATGGCGGGAAATACAGCCATTTGGACTGGCTGCTGCCACTGCTGCCAGAAACGTTGCACTATTGCGAACCGTTCGGCGGCTCGGCAGCGGTTCTTCTCAATAGAAAACCTTCAGATGTGGAAACCTACAATGATATTGACGGTGAGGTGGCAAATTTCTTCCGGGTATTGCGGGATAAAAAGGATGAGCTGCTCTACAAAATCGGCATGACGCCGTTCTCCCGGGAGGAATTCCAGATTGCCATCAAGTCCAACGGAAATTCTGACGGGCTGAGCGATGTTGAAAAAGCCAGAAGATTCTTCGTTCGGGCCAGGCAGGTGCGTACTGGCCTGGCGCAAACCGCTTCCAACGGAAGGTGGGCCAATTGTCTTTCCACCAGCCGTGCAGGAATGGCCGGGGCCGTTTCCAGGTGGCTGGGCAGTGTCGAGGGACTGGAGTATATCGCTTCCAGGTTACTTAGAGTACAGATAGAAAACGATGATGCATTGGCAGTAATAAACCGGTACGACAGCGCAGACACCTTGTTTTATTGCGATCCCCCCTACCCCCATGAATCGCGAGGTGATAAAAATGCTTACAAATATGAAATGAGCAACTTTGAGCATACCACGTTAGCTAATTTATTAAATAAAGTTCAGGGAAAAGTGGCCATCTCGGGATACCGATGTGAGCTATACGATGAGCTTTATAAGGACTGGCAAATCCACATTGCGCCTACCAAAAAGGCACTATCCATAAAATCTGACCGAACCGAGATTTTGTGGACCAACTATTAGGGACAAATGAATAGAGAGCTACCATTCAAAGAACAATGCCAGCAGTATTTATCCGCAAGATGGATTTCGATAAACGGGTTGTTTGAGCGGGAAGAGATTGTTGATCCTTTGGGTGACGACGAGCCTGTATTAAAGGAAAAAATACGGGACTGTCTCACCAGCAGCACCAAAACCTATCGATATGTTCTGCCCACCCAGTTATTGAGCAAATCGATTAACCGGAATCTGGATTGCCGATCCCTGCAGGCTGCCGACGAAAGCGAAGGCTCTTTCGATGCCAGGACAATCGCCCACGCGGTCATCGTTCCTTTCGACAGCCAGAATCACGATGTGCTGGGAGGCTCCAAAGAGCCGTACGTAAACAATCCGTTGCGCTGCCCGGCTGTATCAGTAGCATTCCGGGAAAGGCAGAAAAATAAAAATGACTGGGACAAGTTGATCTTTGTTTTGGACTTGGTTCAAAGCCGGGATGAAGCCCATTTTACCAAACAGGTGTTCGATCAGGTATTGTTTGAAATTCGTAAATTGCTGGAAGACGTAACCGTTATATACCCGACCCCCAGTCGCATAAGCCTGGAACAAACGCAAAAGCTCATCCGGGATTTCCTCTCTGAACGATCCGGCGGCGAAAGGCTGGAAGCGGTCGCGACTTCCCTGTTCAGAACAATTGCGGAAAAATTCAAATTGTTCGATCAGGTAAAGAGGGAAAAGGTCAACGCCGCCGACGCCTCCTCCGGCATGGTAGCCGATATAGAATGTTACCTGAATGATGAAATTGTCCTCTTGGTTGAAGTAAAGGATAGAAGCCTAAACCTGACACAATTGAACGCAAAAGTCGACATAGCCCGTTCAAACCGTATTCGCGAATTATTGTTTATGGCCGAGCAGGGTGTTCAGGAATCCAACAAAGAGGATATCAAAAAGAAGATTTCACAGGAATTCACCAGCGGCCAAAATATTTACGTAATCGATTTATTAAGCTTCTCTACAGGTATCATGATTCTCCTGGGCGAAACAGGTCGGGTTCATTTTTTAAATAAGATCGGTTCTGAACTGGAGAAATCCAAATCTTCCATCAAGCACAGAAAAGCCTGGGCCAATCTTTTAAGGGAGATATGAGCGGCTGGTTGAGCAGGCATCTTGCAAGACGTAACTCTTATGATTTTCCGACACTTTTCAAATACTTTAAGTTGTGAGAATCCGTTCCACCTGCGCAATTTATTTTTCCTCTTGCATTTTTCATCTCGCTTAAATAAACTCATCACAAAGCAGAATTACACGTTTACTGGTTAAAAGACAAAAGTAGGGAGTGCTAATAATGTCTTTACTTGCCGGTTTTATACTATTGGAATACCCGTTTTTTGTCATGGAAAAGGCGCATTTTTCGGCTGTTGGTCCCTTTCCTTGTTTGTAGTTACCGGTTTCTCTTCGGCCAAGTTCTGCCGCAAATCGATTGGGTCCGGATTTACGATGGTCCGGGCCACGCCGTGGATTTGACTAAAAATTTTCGATTTGATGCTTCCGACAATGTTTATCTGGGGGCTTGCTCCCCAGCAACCCGCCGTCATTTCGCCGAATGAGTTAAACTTATTAATGCAAACTTTGTCAGACGGAAGAGATGCCATTGCTAGACGACAAGTTCAGCGAACCTTGATTGTGGATCATTTTTTGGATAATGAGAGAATTTTGGTAATTTCAAATAAGGATAAGGAAAAAGAATGCCATGCAAAGCTATAACTATAAAGGTATGATCTTTTTTTCCATTCTCTTGCCATTGCTAATATATGCCAGGACGATTCAAATTCCGGCCGACCAACCCACTATTCAGGCTGGTATCAATTCAGCAGTAGCGGGAGATACGGTCTTGGTTCAACCAGGCATTTACGTCGAAAATATTGACTTTAATGGCAAAAATATCGTGGTGGGCTCTCTTTTTATCACCACAGGGGACACAACATTCATTACTCAGACGATCATAGATGGTAATCAAGCCGGTAGCGTGGTTGTATTTGAAAATGGAGAAGATACTACCGCAATCTTGAGTGGTTTTACTATTACCAACGGCATGGCAACTGATGGCGCCGGAATCTATTGCTGGTTCTCCAGCCCAAAAATTGAGAATAACCATATCACACATAACACCGTGGTAGATTATGTGCTCACGCATGGCGGCGGGGGAATTCGATTTATCGGAGGCGCACCCATTTTAAGAAACAGTGTGATAAAGAACAATTCTGTTTTGGGTGGAAATCTTTCCCACGGAGGTGGAGTTTTTGCGGAGTTTTCGAGTCCCCTTATGCAAAATCTGGTAGTTTCTGACAATACAGCGGATGCATCTGGCGGTGGTATTCATATTGAATCAAGCTCTGTTTTTATGGAAAATATTACTATTAAAAGAG
>CAZUZS010000084.1:0-16699 GCA_964624795.1 uncultured Calditrichaceae bacterium | reverse complement strand
TCCCGCATGAATGAATTCGCCAAAACAATCAGGCCAATAGCGATTAATAACACCGGCCAGTATGTATCAACTCCATAGACGAGAAGGTAAGACGGGAGTTTGCCCATGTGTTCGAGCAGAAAGAAAAGTCCGATCAGGCTGATCAAATTACCATACAAAAGATAGACAAGCCTTTTTCTTTTTAACATATATAGACTGTAGAATGAGATTCCGCAAGCCAGGGTGAGGGCACTGATGTTTAAACCTCTTGATATGCCCAGAATGTTCAGATATCCGAGGAGAAAATAGGTGCCAGTTAGCAAAAGAAGAGAGCCAAGGTATATGCCTCTTTTTGAGGGGTTCGCCATCCCATTTATAAGAAAGAGCAACCCGAAAACGATAAATCCGAAACTGCGCAGCACATCGCCATGAAAAACTGCAATGCCCTCATTGTGCAGCAGTATCACGCTTCCAATAGCAATGAGTAATATTCCACCGATCTTAGAATTTCTCATATCGTTTAAGCGTTTAGCTGTCCTTGCGATTCTTCCGGAAAAACGAATATAAGCACCACATAAACGAGAATACCTAGTCCGATGGAGGCCAGTGACGCGAAAATCCATAGCAGCCGGACAAGAGATGGATCTACCTTAAAATATTCCGCTATGCCGCCGCAGACACCAGCCAGCATCCGGTTTTTCCGGCTGCGCGTAATCCGGTTAATTTCAGGAAATCCGGAGTCCACCGCCTCTTCTCCCTGGCCCGATTTGGAGGCTTTGTTCACAGACAGGATCATCATAATTCCGATAATTATCAAAAATATTGCCCACAGCGATGACCAGGGCACATGCCAAAACCGGAAATAATGGAAGAACCCGAATTCCCGGAGGATGAGAAGCACGCCCAATACAATTAGCAGCAATGCCCAGAAGACCGTTTTGTCTTTCTGGCCGTGTTTCTCCACTTTTTCCTGAAGCGGATTTTCAGGCACAATAATAATGGCTGCAAGATAAAGCACGAGACCAATACCGCCGATGAAAGTGAAGACCACAAATAATATCCGGAAAAGGTTTGCATCGACATTGAAATATTCCCCCAAACCGCCTGATACTCCGCCGATAAAACGGTTTGTCCGGGAGCGGTAAAGTTTTCTCATCTCTTTCTTTTCCTCATCCATCAAGATATTCCTCCATTTCTGAGGGTATAATAACGATTTTTGGAGAGTAAAGTTACGTTCAAATGGACAGTTTGATGTCCAGGACCTGGTATTTGAGCATACCTGCCGGGACTTTGATTTCTACAACATCCCCTTGTTCTTTTCCCAACAATGCCTTCCCGACCGGCGAACTGGTAGATATCTTGTTTTTCTTGAAGTCCGATTCTTCCTGCGAAACAAGGGTGTATTCGACTTCCATATCACGATTCAGATCTTTTAATTTGACCTGTGACAAAATAGTCACTTTATCCTTTACCATATCATCCCGATTTAAAATCTTTGCCCGGCTCAGCGTCTGCTCCAACTGCGCAATCCTGGCCTCCAGAAACGTCAAGGCTTCTTTTGCCGCATGGTATTCGGCGTTCTCTTTTAAATCACCAAAATCCCGGGCCTCCGATATTTTTTGAGACAATTCCGGGCGTTTCTCTTGTTTTAGTATGTTCAATTCTTGCTGGAGATTGTCGTATCCTTCTTTTGATAAATAAATATAGTCTGCCATGTGGTTTTCCTTTCAATTTTGTGCAATATTTTTCTTGACGATGCCTTCCACGCGTTCAACATTAAGCATGCCTTTGATCTTATTGATAGCATGAATGACACGTGTGAGGTGCGGAAGATTCTTGACTTCAATAATCAGTTTTCCCATTACCAGTTTGTCTTTGGTGCGTAAGTCCACATGAATGATGTTGGTATTTTGTGCTGATATTGCCTGCGTAATATCGCGCAAAAGATTCTTTCTATCCTCGCCAATCAGCGCTAATTGGACCTTAAATCGCTCTTCAACTTCTACTGTCCAGTTTACCTCCATCGTTTTGTCTTTTTTCTCAATTAAGCGCTGAATATTGGGACAATTTGTTCGGTGAATGGTAACTCCCTTTCCCCTTGTAACATAACCGATGATCTCATCGCCGGGCACCGGTTGACAGCATTTCCCGATATGCACTACCATGTTATCGATTCCTTCGACCTGAACCGCGGAATGGCGTTTTCCCCGGCGAAGGAACTTATCGATGAGGGTATCTTTCGGTTCCTTCAGTTTATCATCCGAAATTATCGAAAAGATTTTTTCTATCGAAACCTCTCCCCTGCCAATTGCCGCCTTTAGATTGCGTCCATCTTCGAAGTGTAATTTTTGAACCAGCTCGCCCAGCTTGTCTTCAGTCAGTTTTATATGGTAACGTTTAAAATATTTGGAAATGATCTCATCACCCAGCTTTTCACTGTGCTCAAACTGAATTTCCCGAAGATATTTTCGAATATGATGACGCGCCTTGCTGGTTTTCACAAAGGTTAGCCAATCCTGGCTGGGATGCTGGTTCTGGCTGGTGATGATCTCGACCTGGTCGCCACTATGCAGCTCCGCTTTTAGCGGAACGATTCTCCCATTCACTTTCGCGCCAATGCAGTGCATTCCAACATTGGTATGGACAGCGAATGCAAAATCAACCGGCGTTGCTCCTTTAGGCAGTTTGCTCACATCGCCTTTGGGCGTAAACACGAAAACTTCATCCTGGTATAAATTAATCTTCAGGCTGTCCAAAAACTCTTTGGCGTCAACTGTTTCACCCTCGTCATATTGTTCCAATAACTGGCGCACCCAAATCAGTTTATCATCGATTTCATCCTTGGAGTCGATTACCTTCCCCTCTTTGTAGCGCCAGTGTGCGGCAATACCCAACTCCGCAATACGATGCATTGCCCAGGTGCGGATTTGAACTTCAACCATCCTGCCTAAATGGTCCACCACAGTAGTGTGCAGAGACTGGTAACCGTTAAATTTTGGCATGGCGATGTAATCTTTGAATCGCTCATAAACCGGTATAAATAAATTATGGATGATTCCAAGCACGTAGTAGCACTCCGCCACATCATTGACAACGATGCGGATCGCAAACAGATCGTAGATCTCTTCCATCGGTTTATTGCGCAGCCGCATCTTTTTGTACAGGCTGAAGAGGTGTTTTGGCCGGCCCTGTACTTCCGCAACAATTTTATGTTCGTCGAGTTCATTCTTAATCGGTGCTATCAGATTTTGAATGTACTTTTCGCGTTCTTCGCGTTTCTCATTCAGTTTGCGGGCCAGCTCGGCATACGCCTTATGATCGATAAATTTGAATGAGAGATCCTCCAGTTCACTTTTTAATTGCGCCATTCCAAACCGGTGCGCCAGTGGGGCGTATACGTCACGGGTTTCAAGTGCAATGCGCAGCCTCTTTTTTGCCGCCACGTGCTGAAGAGTGCGCATATTATGTAAACGGTCTGCAAATTTGATGATGATCACCCGGATATCCTTCGCCATAGACAGGAGCATTTTGCGAAAAGTCTCTGCCTGTCTAAGCTCTATGCTGGTGGATTTACGCCCGCTAATCTCACTTATCTTGGTTACGCCGTTTACCAGGTTGGCAATATCGCGGTTGAACATCTCTTTTAAATCTTCCAAGGTAAATCCGGTATCTTCGACTACATCGTGAAGCAACCCGGCAGCAATTGTAGTGCTGTCCATTTTGAAATTTACCAAAATTTGAGCCACATTTAAGCAATGATCAAAATAGGGCTCACCGGAATATCTGAACTGGTCGCGATGTGCCCATAATCCCAGTTTGAAGGCACTGATCAGTAAATCTTTGTTGCAGCCTGGATTGTACTGGCACAGCTCATCCATCAATTTATTGAAAGTCGGTTGAAACCTGGCGATCAATTCCCGGTATTTTTTATCGTTCTCATCAATTTTAAACATAGAATATTCGCTTTTTAAAGCTATACACTTTAAAAATTTCGCGCTTCCTAACTTCCGGATAGTCAATTACGGGACTGGCTGAAGACTCCCCTTTCTTTCAACGCCCGTATTAAACGCGGCTTGTATATCAGATCAAAAGCCTCACCCTTTTCCGGAAATAAGTGGAGTGCGTAATTCCTGGCGCCCCGGATATACTGCAATCCTTCGCCTAACGTAATTTGTTCTGATTGATAAAGGGTTTGAATGGTCAAATCTATCATCAATTGTAGACGTCTGAGTTTTTTGTTCTCCTCATGTAACAAGTTTTGGTTCAGCACTTTCATCTATTTTCCTCTTGCAAAAAGCTAAATAAATAAATTCTCCATTTCAAGAGAATTATTGCCGTGGATTGCAGCACCTTTCCAGACAAATAACAACTACCGTCGCATATATGACGCCGCCCGCCACCCTAAATGATCGTCTTCAGGATCGAGCCGGAGAACCACAATTTCAAACCTCTATTTTGCGTCTCTGATATTACCTATCCATGAGACCGGAGTTCCTGAGATTGACAATTTCTTCATGGAATTTGGTGTTAATTGATGCCAATCTGACGGTGGCGGAGTGGGGAATTTCTACTGCCGCTGCTTTAAATCCCTCTATTGCTCCATCTCTTTGCGCTTCCCATTCTTGCCGGCGCGGACCATCTTTTTTCTCAGTCGCTGCTGTCGGTGCAGCAGCGACTCCTTGATTTCGAGCAATGGAGATTTCCGTTCCAACTGCTCCAGCAAAATAATGTATTGAATGCCCTGCTCAACAATTTCCAGGGCAGCCGAATAATTCCGCTCCCGGTGTTCATAGAATTTCGCTAACTCTTCAAGCGCTTCAGGATGATTTCTATCCTTCTCCAGGAGCTGGCGCATAAGGCGACTCGATTTTTTGAGATCTCCGGTTCGTTTGTAGAGCATAGAAAGCAGGTAGGTAGATTCCTTGCCAAGCAGATCCTCCCGGTTTGGTTGGGTGAGAAAATGAAGCAGTGGCAATGCATCTTCATAATTCTTTGCCTGGTAAAAATGGCGGGCCAATGAATAGATGTCTTCGGGGTGGGAAAGAGTTTCAAGGGGCGCCTCGCCGATTTGCCCGAGTTCGAATGTCAGCAGAATCATATTAACGATATCATGAAAATTATGCTCAAGAACATCGCGAAGCGCGGCGGCACGCCGTTTTCTGATGAATTCGAAATAAATCTGCGGTATCATCTCGCCGGGAATGTCATTAATGCGTTCCTGTCCCAGAATTTCATATTCCAGATTCTGCAGATCGCAGGCGCCAAGCCGCCGTTTCCATAGCCGCCGTGCAGCATGGAGAATGTCCACATGAACCAATTCATCCAGAACAGTTTCCATTCGGTTTAGCACAAATCGATTGCGGAGAAGCGGTATATCAAAAGATTTCCCGTTGAATGAGACCAGTTGTTGGTATGAAAGCAGGCAGTTTTCGACCTGTTTAAGGAGCAGCCATTCATATTGAAAATCCGGCAGCACATACTGGCGAACAACAATATGATCCAATTCCACATGTCCCACCCCAATCAGGAATGCAAATGTTCCCGTCCCGCCTGAAAGGCCCGTAGTTTCGAGATCGATGAACAGCGTCTTTCTCAGGTTGAACCCGCTGGCACCCGGCTCCATCGTAAGCTGGTGAAAATTGTTTAGCACGAAACCGTTATCGCGAATCCGCTGAAAAACAGGATGTGAAAACGCCGGGTAGTAATTTTCCTTGAGAATGATGAAAGAACGGGCTTCACTCAAAATTCGGGCATCGAGCTCCCGTTGCAGCGAATCTGCCCATTCACCCGGAATCGAAACCGGTGGCTCCGGTACGGTACTTGGAACGGAAGCCTTGTCGAGACGTTCCAGCTTATCGCGGATGTTCATCTTTACCCACTGCCGGTTGATTGATTTCATCCAACAACATCCTGAGAAGTTTGACGGAAAGCGATTTGCCTTCTTCTCCAACTTCCAGGAACGGCCCAACACAGCTTGGACACCCGGACTGGCAGGGGCATTTACTCACCAGTCCCAGTGCTCCTTCGATAACCGGTCCGGGCTGATTCATTACCTTCCAGCTCAGTCCGATACCGCCGGGATAATTGTCGTAAAGATAAATGGTTGGGCGCTGTGAAAACGGCGCACGGATCATGGGAACAGCCCGAATATCACCGGGAGCGCACATAATAAAGACCGGTGCCATGTTTCGAAGCACATTCGCTACGGCTTGCAATGCACCGCCCAATTGGGTTTCCGGTATTTCCAGTTTTTCTGTAAATACCGGAGAAAATTCAATCCACATTGCACTCGTGGCCATCTCCATTTCGGGGAGATGAACGCGTCCGGCACCAACATTCTCGTGCGTAAAAAGCTTGATTTTTTTAAAGCCGGTGGTCACGGTGCTCACATTCACTTCGCCAAAAGCAATCTTGGTTTCCGGAAACGCCTTTTCTTCATCCACCGCCAATACCTTGATATTTGTTTTGGTGATGGCGTCGGTAAAATAGTCCACGGCTACCTGCCTTACGTAAGCCTTCTTGCGATCCCAATCAAGCTGATCCACATGGAATTGGTTAGACCCGTGCATGTAAATCGCATCCTGGTGCACCAGCATCTGGGCGCCAAAAAGATCCACCTCCCCAATAACTCGCTCCCCTTTTGTTTTGTCGATAATCACCACATTATCCGGTGAAGCGCTGCGCAGGCTGACTTCCTCCGCCGGGTATATTTCGCTCATCCAGTAGTACTTACCATCGGTTGCCCGCAGCACGTTTTTTTCGGCCAAATACTTCAGGATCTCAGGCGTTCCTTCCGGCCCGAATTTTTCATCTTCTCGGAAAGGCAATTCGAATGCACCGCACTTGATATGGCTCATCAGGATTAAAAGATTGTTGGGGTCGATAATGCCGCTTTCCGGCGACCGCCGGAAAAAATAATCGGAATTTTCTACCATGAATTGGTTCATCGGTGAACTGGAGGCCACCAGGATGGTGAGAGAAGTGGTAGTCCGCCGCCCTGCCCTCCCAGCCTGCTGCCAGGCACTGGCAATGCTGCCTGGGTAACCGGCCAAAATGGAGACATCCAGTTGCCCAATGTCGATGCCCAATTCGAGCGCATTTGTGCTGACAACAGAAAGGATGCTGCCGTTTTTCAGCCCCTGCTCGATTGACCGTCTCTCGTTGGGCAAATAACCGCCGCGATATCCGCTCACTTTCCCGGCTGGAATATGAAGCCTTTTGGCCGACTCCTTTAAATATTTTGTAATGACTTCCACCCGCACCCGGCTTCGTGCAAAAACAATGAATTGTACGTGTGCCTCGAGCAAATGGGTTGCCAGGCGTCGAACCTCGTTTATCACTGAGCGGCGGATTCCCAGCTCGCGGTTCACGATTGGAGGATTGTAAAATACAAAGTGCTTTTTGCCGGATGGCGCACCGTTGCGATCGATAAGTGTAATCGGCTCCCCGATGATCTTCTCCGCTAATTCGCCGGGATTCGCGATGGTGGCTGAGCAGCAGATGAACTGCGGGTGGCTGTTGTAGAATGCCGCAATTCTCTTCAGCCGGCGAACCAGATTCGCTGCGTGGCTTCCAAAAACGCCGCGGTAATAGTGAATCTCATCGATCACAACATATTTCAGATTCTCGAAGAGCTTCACCCAGATGGTGTGGTGCGGAAGAATTCCCTGGTGCAGCATGTCCGGGTTGGTAATAACAATATGGCCGGAACGACGAATTGCTTTTCGTGCAGTCACCGGCGTATCCCCATCGAAAGTGTAAGTTCGGATATCCGCTTCCATTAAAGTTATCAGGTCGTGCAGTTCATTGAACTGATCTTGCGAAAGGGCCTTAGTGGGAAAAAGATAAATCGCCCTCGCATCGTTGTCTTTCAGTATGTGATTCAGCACCGGCAGGTTGTAGGCGAGCGTCTTGCCGCTGGCAGTCGGGGTAACAAGCACAATATTCTGGCCTTTCTCGACCGCTTCAAATGCCTCTGCCTGATGGCAATACAATTTCCGGATGCCTTTTTGTTCAAGCGCCTGCACAATCCGCGGATTGATCCCTGGGGAAAAGTCGCTATAAATCGGCTGCTTTGCCGGTATCTCCTCCCAACGCGTAATATTGCGGGCGATTTCGGGTTCACTTTTCAGATAGTCAACAAGCTGTTCCAGGTTCATTTATGGTTTTCCAATTTATTGAGGAATTGTGCTGCCTCATCGATCTGATCTTCATTAAAAACCGGGATGCCCGATTTTTTGAGGAGAGCGGCCGTTACGCCATCTCCGGCACGCAGCGAGCCAGAAAACGTCCCGTCATGAATTTGGCTAACTCCGCACGAAGGACTTAAGGATTTCAGGATCGCAAGTGCGACTTTCTCGGTTTTGACCAGTTCCAGGGCTGCATGTGCCCCTTCCAGGAAATTTCGGGTCACATCATCGCCTGCGATGTTCAGAATCTTTTCGCTGCCTTCCAAAACTCCTCTACCATCCCCTTGAATTATCTCAGAAGGTAAACGCGGGATCATCAGACCGCCGGCAACTTCCGGACAGAATGAGACCAGGCGATCTTCCTTCTGCCAGCCATCCAAAATAGACGATGAAATTTTCTGGGAATTGCCATCGTATCGGACCTTTTCTCCCATGAGACAAGCACTTATGAGAATCTTATTCATTGAACAAAATTAAATGGTTCGCCAATGAAAAAGCAACTCAAAAAACATCCTGCATCCCCCTCAAAAAAACTAACAGGGCGAATAAGAGAGTGATTTGTTTATAATGAACCACCGTCGAACCAAGAAGACAAGGGGCGACAACCCCTTGCCCTTGTGAAGTTGGCAGCCAAATCAAGGTAAAATTCAAAACCTGTCAAAGCTGCAAAGCTCCTGTATTGAATCTGGCGTCTGAATGCTAAATTAAGATGGAAATTTACGCTTTGTTTTTTCAGGTGCCTGTTTATAAATTTTGCGCTATGCAAGAAGGCTCAATTTCATCCCTGCAACTCATTACGGTAAGATGGTGGAATGCAACCGCCTATTATGCTGTGATTCTGTCGAAAATACTGAGCGATAATGGACATCCCACGCTTGTCGGCGGATCGTTTGACAGTCCGCCAATTGAAAATGCAAAAGAGCTGAATCTTCAAACGTATTCGCAAATTCACCTGGAAAGTCTTCATCCGGTGCAGTTCTACCGCAACCTGAAGCAATTGAAAAGGCTGATTTCACAACATCACATTCAACTGATAAATGCACACCGCCCGGAAGATCACCTGTTTGGTGGGCTTCTTCGCAAAAGGCCACCTCATCTTCCGCTGGTGCGAACGGTGGGAGACGTCAGGCCCCCAAAAAACAATCCTGTGAATAAATGGCTCCACTTGCAGGCAACCGACTTTTTTATTTTTTCCTGCGAAGCGAACAAAAGACGTTACCAGGAAGTCTGGCCGATTCCGGATGAAAAAACGGCTGTAATTTATGCCGCAGTGGATACTGAACATTTCAAACCTGAGAAGGCTGCTTCAGCATTAAGAACGGAATTGAACATCCCGGAAAACGCGACAGTATTTGGCATGGTGGGCCGGTTCTCTCCGGTAAAAGGGCACCGCACTTTTCTGAGTGCCGCCGCTCAGGTTATCCGGGAAGCACCGCAAACCGTGTTCATCATCAGCGGAGAGGAAGTCGAAATCTCCAAGGCAGAATTAAGCCGATTCGCAGGAGATCTCGGAATTCTCAACAGTGTCCGCTTCCTCGATAAAATCGATGATGTTCGCCGGGTAATTTCGGCCCTCGATGTAGGCGTCATCTGCTCGGAAGGATCAGAGGCAGTCAGCCGGATCGCTGGAGAGACGATGTCTATGGCAAAACCGATTATAGTCAGCGAGGTAAATGTACTGCCGGAGATGATAAGAGACGAGCAGGAGGGTTTTATAGTTCGACCAGGCTCGGATGATGAGTTGGCTGCTAAAATGGAAATCTTCGTACAAAACAAAGAGCTTTTTAAAACGATGGGGCAGAATGCCAGGAAAAATGCGGAAAAAAACTTCAGCTATCAGACTTTTCTAAGTTCTACGCTGGCAGTTTACCAGAACGTTCTGGAGCAAACGAGATAAATATGACACCTAAAAACAAACTATCCATCACTATAATCGGGCATAACGAAGTTTATCACTTGAAAGAGCTGCTGCCAACTTTAACGTGGTGCGATGAAATTATTTATGTGGATTGTGAGAGCAGCGACGATTCCGCTGACTTCGCCGAAACTTCCGGCTGCCGAACTTTCCGGCGTCCAAACAATCCGAACCTGAATGTAAACAAGGCCTTTGCCATGGAACAAGCCAACGGCGATTGGATTTTCTATTTGGATCCCGACGAACGAATTCCGGAGTCGCTGGCTGCCGAGATACTGACTAAGGTCAATGCAGAAAATGAATTTAATGCCTGGGAATCAAATCGCAGAAATCACTATTTCGGAAGGTGGCTGAAACATGGCAGCCAGTATCCGGACAAACAGTTGCGTTTGTTCCGAAAAGGCCACGCCGCTTTTCCTCAGAAGCATGTTCACGAAAAATTGCATATAAACGGTTCCATCGGTAAGTTGGAAAACGATTTGCTGCATTTCCCTTACATTTCGATTTCGCAATATCTGCAGAAATTTGATTTCTACACCACTTTTGAAGCAAATTATCTTTTCGAGCAGGGCAAACATCCGGGATTTGCCATGTCCTTTCATTATTGGTTCAGTCAGCCGGGTTTGCGCTTTTTTAGACGATACTTTCTCAAGATGGGAATTCGGGACGGCTGGCCGGGTTTCTTTGCGGCATTGTTTGATTCGTTGAATTTTATGGTCAGATATTTCAAGTTCATCGAGATTTACAGCGCAAGGAAAAAGTGAATTTATGAAGCAATTTAATAATATATTATTGATTCGTACGGACCGAATCGGTGATGTCATTTTGACGACGCCGGCAATTACCGCGCTGCGACTAAGATACCCTGCTGCCAAAATTTACTTCCTGACCAAGGCCTATACCGCTCCTCTCCTGGAACATCATGAGTTTCTGGATGATGTCATCATTTACAGCCCCGAAGATGAGCACAGGGGAATAAAGGGGCACTGGCGTCTGGCAAAACAACTTCGCGATCTAAAAATTGATATTGCTTTCTTATTCTTCCCGCAGGCAGGGTTGGCCCTGGCCCTTTGGCTTGCCGGAATAAAACGGCGGGTGGGTACCGGGTATCGCTGGTATTCATTTTTGTTGAACCATCGTATATTTCAGCACAGGAAATACGGCCGATTTCACGAATTGGAATACAATATGGCGCTGCTCGGCGATGGCCCAGACAACCACCCCAATCTGAATGAAGTCGAATTCCATTTTATCAGAGATGAAAACTTACGCAAAATTCAACAGGATGCCTTGCGTGAAATTGGATTAAATGAGGACTACCTCATCGTTCACCCGGGAAGTGGAGGTTCCGCTCCCAATTTACCCCCCGAAATGTTTGCCAGAATCATAACCTACCTGGGAGCAAATTCATCGCTTAGGATTATTCTTTCCGGAAACGCATCCGAGGAGACTTTAATTGAGGAAATCGCCAATCGTAGTCGTACTGGCAACTTATTCAAAAATACCGGTCTGTGGGATCTTGAAACCTATATGGCGGTGATTTCTCATGCCAGGCTATTCATTTCGAACAGCACCGGCCCGCTTCATATAGCCAGGGCATACGATGTTCCCCTGCTTGCCTTTTACTGCCCGGCCATTCCCTGCTCACCCAAGCGCTGGGGGCCTTACAACCAAATGGAAAGTGTTGTTGTTCCGGACGTGAAGCCCTGCAAGACCTGCAATCCAAAAAAATGCCACAATGGCAATTGCCTCGAAAAAATCCCCTGGCAGCAAATAAAAGCAATGTTGGAGAAGAGATTAGCGCAGCTGAATACCTGAATTCATGTTTTCTGCCAAATTCCGTCTTTTACCTGGCCAAACCTCATTCGCGCTACAATGCAGGCACAGTCCCTTATCCGAAGATATATTTCCAGATTGCCTTTAACATGATTTCGAAATCGAGTAAGGTTGATTGGTTTTTCAGATAGAACAGATGATATTTTTCAGCATCATCCGGCACCTGAATCTTATCCTGATTCAATTGAATCAGGCCGGTAAGCCCTGGTTTGTACCAATATTGATTTTCTTTAGGAGATACTTCCTCCCGCAATGGCGAACCTACCAGCGACAGGTTTCCCCGCACAACTTGCCATAATACAAGCCAGCTATTGGGTAGGCTATCCGGCTGCGTTTGGCTGAATCGGTAATTCCTAATCCTACTGTCTTTGTTCGCAACAAAATAATGTGTTTCTATTTTGCGATGCTTGAATAAAAGGTAAATTAGAAAAAAGGGCAAAGTCAGGGTCAAAATCATCACCGAGAAGCACAAATCGATGAAGCGTTTGATAAAACGGTTAAACCTCTTGTTCAGCGCATATTCAATGTCAAGAAGGGGAAAATCGTCCAATCTCTCGATGTGCGATTTCCCGATGATCACGTCCAGATTGGAAGGCGCCATCTTATATTCGATTGTGGAATTCGAGACGGAGGACATGGTTCGTAAAATCTCCTCATAGCTGATGGAATGGGTGGAGAAAATGACCTGCCGTATACGATGCATTTTCAAAAGCGCCTTGAGATTTTCAAGAGTTCCCAGGTTCCTTTTATCCCCTCCATTCTTACCTCCAGCCGGTATTTCATCAATCGAAATCCAACCCACCAAATCGTAATCAATTTCTTTTCTCGCCATCAGCTTATCGCAGAGCAGTCTGACATCGGAGCCGTTTCCCACCACCACTGTGGGCTTGCTGAAAAAATCCCTGCCCCATGCCGATTTCTCTCCCCGAAAATGGCGGCGGAGTATGGCACGCCAAGAAATCATGAAAAGAGGGGAAATGAAGAAGGTCACCAGGACGACAATTCTCGAAAATCCAAAACTTTTGATAAAAAAGGTCAGCGATGCCACCAGCATAAAAGTAACAAGGTTCGATTTTATGACACTCTGGATGGAAAAGCGATGCCCGGGATAGATATCCATATAGAAGGATATGAGAAGAAAAACGATTGTATTAAAAATATTCACTACAAAGAACTGCCGGGTAAAGTCTTGCCAAAATGTTTCTGATGCCAAACCAAATCGCAGGAATAGAGCCAAAAAAGTGGCGCTATTCAGGATAGCAATGTCGAGCAACAAGGGAAAATTGTTCCGCAGAAAATTCTTGATGTAGAGAACAACAGCCCGAAAAAATATGCCAATGGTAATCAGCCACCTGAAGAGAAAAATGGACCCCGGCGCATAATATTTCTTGAAAAACAGGTAGAGCGATTTATTAAAGGTTATAACGTAATCCAGGTTGTCTTTCTTCGTACTCTCCCCCTTGTAGTGTATAATCTGGGAAGACGGGACATAATATATCTTAAAACCGATCTGGTTAATACGGTGGCATAAATCAATATCTTCGCAATACATGAAAAAGCGTTCGTCGAACTGCCCGGCAGCTTCCAGAGTTTCTTTCCTGATCATCATGAATGAACCGGATATCGCCGGTACGGCATAACTTTGATCGGGATCTAAATAGGTGAGATTGTAACGCCCGAAAATCCTGCTTTTTGGGAAAATTCGGCTGAGACCGGTAACTTTCCAAAAAGCGATCGAGGGAGTAGGAATGCTATGCCGACAATCGATAGAAAACGTGCCGTCGGGGTTGATTATCTTGCATGTCGCAGCCCCGGCATCCGGCGTTTTTTCGAAGAACATCAACAGTTCCCGGAAGGTGTCCTCCTGCACCACCGTATCGGGATTGATAAGAACGATAAATTCACCGCCTGCCAATTTCAGTGCCTGGTTATTTGCTTTTCCGAAGCCAAGATTGACCTGATTCTGGATTATCTTAACATCAGAAAAGTTTTTCTCCAAGTAAGAAATACTCCCATCGACAGACGCATTATCAACGATAAATATTTCGTGAGTTATGCCTTCCAAGGCCTTCTTAATGGAATTAAGCGCCTGCGCCAGGTATTCCTTTACGTTGTAATTTACGATCACAATTGAAATTTTGGGTTGCGATTGGTTAGAAAATGCCTTGCCGCCCTTTGGTTCCGGCATATTACCGTTTTTGTTTGAATTAATCATCGGATATGCTGTCTGGAGTTTTTCACTGGTTCGGGATCATCCAATGGTAATTCCGCAGGCTTTTTAAATAACAGAAACAGGGTGCGAAGCAAAATGCGAAAGTCCATCCTGAGTGACAAATTTTCTATATAATAAATATCGAATCTGACTCTTTCCTTCAGAATTCTGGTGGACATCTCATAATGATATTTAACCTGTCCCAGGCCAGTCAGACCGGGTCGGATTGCCAATCGGCGGTGAATGAAACGAATATCGTTGCGAAATTTATCAAACCACTCGGCAGGCTCAGGTCGCGGACCAACAAGGCTCATATCGCCCAAAAACACATTGATTATTTGGGGCAGTTTATAGAGCCGATACCGGTAAAGAAAACGCAGGAACCCGCTGCCGGATGTTTCCGGGTCACTTGCACCAAGATAGATGGGATTGTTTTCAAAATGATAATCCATGCCGGTTAGCCTGAAAACATACATTAGAAACGGGATTCCATTTTTTCCCAGAATCGGAATTTTTACAAAAACTGATTTATGGAATTTTAAGCCAATATATGCGGCAGTTACCAGAAAAAATGGAGATAAAATGGCGAGAAGTGTGAGAGCAGCAGTTGCATCAATAATCCTCTTTATCATCCATTGCCAGAGCACCATTTTTTCAGTAAATAATTGGAGATAAGCGTGGCTGACCAGACTTTCCTGGCTGGCAAAATAAATTTCGTGTGTACGGTGAGGAATTTTAATCTTGACTTGCTGGGGTTCACAATAACTTAGTATTTGAATAAAATCCTCGGTTGCCTCCTCCGGCAATGTAATTATGACTTCTTCTATTTTAAGATCGTGAATGAGACCGGGAAGCGAGGAATAATCCCCCACCACCGGCACACCAAGAAATTCTTCGCGTTGCACATGTTTGGAAACAAAGCCGCGAACATCGAAGATAAAGTGAGGATTTAGCCGGATATCTTCCATTACCGCCCTACCAATATCATTACATCCAATAATGAGTGTTTTTTTGGGAGAATATTCGAACAGACCAAAGCTCTTTTCTACCCCGATTACAAAAAGTCGCCCTGCATTGACAAAAAACATCATAAATAGCCAGTAACTGATAAGAGATAGCATCTGCGTATGCGTCAACATTTGTTGAAAATCGGCGGTGATGAAGCCAACAACAACGATTCCGAAAGTAATTATTTTTGAAACTTGCAGCACTTTGTCAAACCGCGATACGTCCCATTCCATGAGATAAAGATTGTTCAGCCAGAAAAGAAAAATCCAGCCGACTGTAATTAAAAGGAACGCCGCGCTCGAAAAATAATCAGATACCGGTCTGAATACTGCGGGCTCAAAAATTCCGGATTGAAATTTGAGCCAGTATGTGAAGAACAGGGAAATATTTACTGCGACAACATCTGAGAAAAAGAGAAGCAGTTTATGCCAGATACGGTTAAAGTGCAACGGAGCACGGCGCACCAGCGGGATTGCCTGCTGCGATTGGTATGCAAGGCTTTGCCAGCTATAGCGCGTTTCAACATAGCCCAGGCGCCAAACCCAGTAGAGCGCAAAAACAAAGGTAATGATAAATAATAACAGACTAGCGATACCCTGAAAAAAGACCATGAATATGCCGGCAGAAACCGAAAATATTGTGAAGATATAAAGCATCCAGACAGTCTGCAGGTGGGTTAGCCCCAGATTCATCAGGCGATGATGGATATGCTGTTTATCGGCAAGAAATGGGCTCTGGCCCTGACTGAGACGCCGCATGTAGGAGATCAAAGTATCGGTAACCGGCACACCCAGCAAAATTAGAGATGTTACAAAATACACCTGGTGACTGGAGGCGACCTTCAGGGATTCGATTGAAAAGAAAGCCAGGATGTATCCAAGTTGCAAACTACCGACATCCCCCATGAAAATAGATGCCGGATGATAATTGTAACGAAGAAATCCAAGAAGCCCGGCAGCCAGGCCAATTGCCAATATCAGCAGGAAAGCATTCCCTACATTAATCAGGATAATTAGAAAACCGGTAATAATAATCAAGCCGATGCCACCGGCCAGCCCATCCAAACCATCCATGAGATTGATTGCGTTTATGATGAAGATGATCCAAAGGAACGTGAATGGAATGGAAAATAGCCCCAGTTGAAAGACCTCGCCCATCGGCCCGCTAAAGGACTGAATTCGACAGCCACCTAAGATAAGGAATGCTGCAGCAATTCCCTGTCCCAGGAATTTTCTCTTGGAATGGACACCTTTGATATCGTCAACAAGCCCAACCAGCAAGATGATCAGCAGACCCAGCCAGAAGAACAATGTTTGTTGCCAGATTGTCGCTGGAAGGAGTTGCATAATCTGAGCGGCAAATACGGCGATAACGATGCTGACAGTGAATCCCAGGCCACCCAGAAGCGGTTTGAATTCACGATGAATTTTGCGGGGAGAGGGAAGAGAGCCGATATTAAACTTGGTAGCCATAATTCGCACCCCGCGGATGAGAATTAGCGAAGCCAAAAAAGCTATTGCGAAAATGATTGTAAACTTCGTCAAGATAATATCATCATTC
>CAZUZS010000083.1:0-17491 GCA_964624795.1 uncultured Calditrichaceae bacterium | reverse complement strand
AATCGGCGGAATAATGTGCTTATATGTCGTCGGGTAAATACAATCTATATTGGCATAAATAACAGGTGATTTTTATGAGTTTGCAGGATACCCGCAGTTGGGAAGAAAGCTTTGTAGATGTGACTATTGTCAGTGAAGTGGTAAGAGTTCTGGAACAAAAAATCTCCCAGGACCCCGATAATATCAGTTTGCTGCAAACACTGGGTCATAATTACTACTTTCAGGGACGGTTGGCGAAAGCCATTGAAACGTTCAATAAATTGCTCAGCCTTCGTCCCAATTACGCCCTGGCACATTACCATCTTGGGCTTTCGTATTTCCGGGCGGCTAATCTGGAAAAGGCAATCGAGTCGATGCAGCGGGTTATTGTAATCGACAGGGATTTTACCATGGCCTATTACTGGCTGGGTCTGATCAGCTATCGGGCCGGCCACACTACGCAGGCGCTGGAAGCGCTGAATAATTGCCTGAAAAAAGATCCAGAATCCCTGATTGCGCTTTACGATCTGGCGGTCATCTACATTGCGCTTGGCAACAACCAGGATGCCATCACCTCTTTGCAGCGTTTATTGAAGGTGTATCCCGACCACACGGCAGCCTATTTTCACCTGGGGATTGCCTATAATAACCTCGAACGCTACAGCGAAGCATTGTACAATTTTCAGCGCGCGCTGGAACTGAATCCCAACGACCGGCGTGCCCGCCGGATGATGGAATCGGTGTCGGAATTATCACGATATCCGGAAGGCCCGATTTAAAAGAAACCGGCAGGTTTTTGTTCAATCGGGAGGGTGATTTCCCGAAGCTGTAAATCGAGATTCCAACATTTTAGATTCCTGCCAGAAAGATAAATAGATCGTTTCTTTCTTTATGCTATAACATCCCCCCTTTCCCCCCTTCGAAGGGGGATGTCACTGATTGTCGTGCCGGTTAAAAATGGGTTTGGTGGGCATACCAATAAGCCGCTTTCCGCTCACGGTTCCTTCATCTAAAAGCTGTAAAATAAATTTGTAGCCCATTATTGCATTAAAGGAGGCATGTTATGAGAACTATGGATGCCATCGTCTTGCACGAGATCAAAAATATTGACAGTATGAACCTGGAACAGGTTCTTTTCCCGGAGCCGAAAGCCGGAGAGGCAGTGGTTAAAATCAAAGCTTCCGCGATGAACCACCGGGACGTATGGATTGTGAATGGATTATATGCGAAAATACATTTGCCGGTCATTTTAGGGTCGGATGGAGCGGGGATTGTCCATACGATTGGGAATGATGTTGATGTGGAGTGGCTGAACCAGGAGGTAATCATCAATCCAACTCTCGGGTGGGGACCTGATCCCGGTGTGCAGCGGAAGGATTTCCGGATTTTGGGGATGCCGGATAACGGAACACAGGCACAATATGTTGTTGTCCCGGCTTCCAATATTGTGAAAAAACCGGCACACCTGTCATTCGAAGAAGCAGCGGCGATTCCACTGGGCGGTGTCACCGGTTACCGGGCCCTCTTTAGCCAGGGCAAACTGCGAGCCGGAGAGACCGTTTTGATAACCGGTATTGGCGGCGGTGTGGCAACCCTCATCATGCAAATGGCACTTGCTGCGGGTGCACAAGTGATCGTCACATCAGGAAGCGAGGAGAAAATAGAAAAGGCAGTCAAAGCGGGGGCCATCGGTGGTGCCAATTACCAGGAGCCGGATTGGCCGGCCAAGCTTCAGTCCATTCTGGGCAATCGTGAAATCGACCTGGTCATCGACAGTGCCGGCGGAAAGGATTTTCCCCAGTTGTTTGAATTGGTAAGATACGGCGGACGGGTGGTCACTTATGGCGTTTCGGCAGGGAATCCTGAGAATCTCAACCTGCGAAGAATTTTCTGGAAACAAATAACATTGCAGGGCAGCACAATGGGAAGCGCAATGGATTTTTTCAATATGGTGCGATTGTTTGAGTCCCGGAAAATTAGGCCGGTGATTGACAGTGTGCACTCGTTTGACCGGTTTCGCGATGCTTACAAACGGATGATGGACAGCGCTCAATTCGGCAAGATTATATTGAAACCATGAGTGTGGAAAACTAAACAGAATTTTCGATTCATTTTAAAAGGTGGTTTTAGGAAGGTGGGGGCACGAACCCATAAAGTCCTGTTTCTGCCCGGCATTCGATGCGACGGCGGCAGGTAGCTACTTCTTGAGATTTAATTTTTTGAGCAGCTCGTCTTTTACATGGCCGGGAACCGGCTGTGAGTCGTAGGTCTGTTTATACAACGAGACGGTCATTTTCACAGTATCCAGGTACATTTTGCATTCCGGGCATTCCTGCACGTGCAGCATTAGTTCTTTGCACATCGGGTGGTCGATATCCTGCCCAAGATAATTGCAGAGCTCGTCAATAATTTTTTTACCGTGATGATTCATCTATTTCAAACTTCCTTCACATATTCATTCATATATGTCGCGAGTCTTTCCCTCAAAAAGAGCCGGGCACGCTTGAGACGGATCTTTACGTTCGAATCCGTTATTCCCAATATTTGACTGGTCTCTTTTATCGACATGTTCTCCAAATCCCTCATTACAAAAACCGTTCGATATATCTCCGGCAGTTCATTAACCGCATCATCGAGATGCTTCCGGAATTCCTCACTTAACATTTCGCGCAGCGGTAGGTCTTTCCATTCATGAACCGGCATCTGGTCAGGGTTATCGAATTTTGTCTCCATGTCCTGATCCGTCAAAACGGTCCTCTTATCCTTTCGCAACTTCATTAAGGCAAAATTTGTCGCTATGCGATAGAGCCAGGTGAAGAAATTCGAGCGTCCGTCAAAAGAGTCTATTTTTTCATAAACGGCAACAAACGTTTCCTGCAGGACATCCGCGGCATCGTCCGGGTTTTTCAGAATCCGCAAACCCAGGTTATAAATCTTCTCACTGAATAGATTCACCAATTCGGTAAATGCCTGCTGATCTCCTTTTTTCGCCCTAGCAACAAGAAAACTAACCTGGTTGTTTTCCATCTCTCAAACTATGTATTTAGATTTTGTTGTAAGAATAAAGTTACAATTTTAATTATTTGCACATTTTTACAGAACCCAATCGCCTCTCTTTTTCGAGCGCTAAATATAACACAATATTTTCGGATTATGAAGTTACATTCTGATTTCTGAAATTGCACTTCTATTTGACATGGTTTACAATTGATGCACGATTTCAGAATCTCTGGAATTCTCGTTTATGTGTTCCGGCTGCGCATTAACGGAAATCGGATCGCTGCCATTCCCGATCCATCCGGCTTTTGGTCACACTGATTTTGGTGGTGGCAATTTGATCGATGAGATTGGAGTGTTCAGATTGTTCTTGCTTCGCCGACTTTTTCTACCGCATAGCGGAATAAAACCGGGCCGATTATCTGGTTAATGGCAATTGTGGCGATGACCAGCGTTCTGATACTCAGGCCAATCGGCCCGGGTATGTTCTTCACAACCAAAATGCTGAGTCCGAGGGTAAGCCCGGCCTGCCCGATAAAACCCATCCAGCCGTAATTCTTGATTTCGGAACTGGCGCCGGTGAGTTTCCCACCCAGGTAAGTTCCTCCGTAGGTGGTTGCCGCTCGCAGCACCACCATTAGCAGCGCCAGCGACCAGTATTCGAGGAAAATAGGAAAGTTCAGAGAGGCGCCGGCGATAGTAAAGAAGGTTACAAAAATTGGCAGCGAGGTGCTTTCGATGGCGCGGATCAATTCGTCTCCGGCGCCGCTGAAATTTTGAATGAAGAAGCCGGCAACCATAAATACCAGGATGACTTCCAGGTGAAACAGGACTGATAATTCGATCCCCAGTAAAATTGCACCCAACAAAAATAGCGCTTTTTGCCGGTTGATATATTTGAGATACAGTAGAATTAGAAATCCGGCGCCAAACCCGGCGATGATGGAAGATGCGATCTCGAAAATAACTGTAAACACATAGCCCATCTGCAATTTGCTTTCCTCCAGAATAAGCGGTTTGGAGAATGCCAGCGTGATCGAAAAAATCAGCACCACGATAATATCCTTGAAGACCGTCACGCCCAGGACAAAATCCGTGAAACGTCCGCGGGCACCCGTTTCGGTGATAATTGCAATCGTGGTTGCCGGGGATTTGGCAATGGACAGCGCTCCGAAAATAAGAGCCACACCGATGACCACCGGGAGCGTTTGATTTGCGAGGAATGCGATATTCTGTTTATATAAAGGAATGAACAAAAGAAAGCAGAACATTACTACAACGACTTGCCAGAAAATTGCACTACCAATTGTCTTCAACTGCGGCTTGATAGCTTTATACCGGAATTCGCCTCCGGCGGTAAGTGCGATCAGGCTGAGGGCAATATTGTCTATTAATTGCAGATTAACGACCACCGGTTTGGAAAGCAGGTTAAAAACATAAGGCCCAAAAAGAATTCCGGCTAAGATATAGCCGGTTATTTTGGGCAGCCGGATTCGTGTAACCATTTTCCCGAAGAGATATGCCACCATCAGAGTAAAGCCCAGTGCCATCATGCTTTCCGCGCGCAACTGGTTTTCTCCCCTGAATTCAATATGCACGAAAAACGCCATCAGAAGTGCCAGCAGTATGAGAGCAATGGCCATGCGTTTCATTGAATCTCCCCCTGCTCGCGTAAAATGTTCTGCGTGCTGATTGCGGTGTATTCATCGAAAACCAGGATTCCTAAAATGGTTGCGCTCATCAGAAAATCGCCAACCATTCCGGGGTAGAAAAGCTGGAAATTAAACGCAATCGCCAGCGAGACGCCGCCAAAAGATAAGGTCGCTTTCCCGATTTGTGGCGGAATTGGGAAAGCGCAATCAATTTTTTTCACGCTGATAAGCCCGCCAATGTATTTCCCCAGCAGGCGTGCTGCCAGGAAAAGAAGGATTAAAATAATTTCTCCCCAGAAACGGTAGTTCCAGAGTGCGCCGGCAAAGACCAAGAGGAACAGGTAGATCGGTTTCTCGGCCATGTGCAGGACGCGGACCACCTTTTCCGATTCCCGGCGAAATTGGGCAAGCGTTATCCCGGCGATCATCGCCAGCAAAATGGGAGAAAGGTGGAGGTAAAAACCGATTCCACTGGTGAAGATCAGCAGGCCGAAAACCAGGAGAAAAATTTCATCCTGCTGGAACCTCAGTCGGATGAGATACCGAAAGAGCAGCCCCAGGCTGATGCTGATTACAACGGAAAGCAGAATCCACTGCCAGGCGGAGGAGAACCATTGTGTCGCCGCGGGGTGAAAGATCGCCATTGCGAAACCGGCGATGGTGATCCCCCAAAATGCATCCAGACTGGAAATAAACTGAAGCAGGTGCGTTAGCCGCCCCTGCGCCTTTTTCTCGAAAACGATCCGCGCGATGGAAAGCGGGGCCGTAATAGAGCCAAGAGCGGCAAGAATAATGACGCCTTCCCACCGATTTTCGAACAGGGACGGCGCCATAATTTGCATGCCGGCGCTCATCAAAATAAAGATTATCGCAAACGCGATGAGGCTTTGCGTGGAGGTGAACAAAAGATAATTGGCCGGAAACCGCTGCAGATTTTTCCAGCGCAATTGAATCCCGAACAACAGGCCAATCCATCCCAGGGCAAGGCTGATGAGGGGATCGAGGCTGTGAATGATTTGCAGATTCAGGAAATTGAAAACGCGGGGACCGAGGAGTACACCCGCCACAATATAGGGAATACCGCTGACGATCAGGCCTGAGAATAGCGGCGTTTTAACCACCGTGCTGCGGCTGAACAGCCGGGTTCCGATTAAGGAGAGGAGCAGGATAAGCAACAGCCCCAAAAATGGCGTCATATCACTCCAAATTGATTTCACCATAAAAATGTCAACATTCAAACTGCAAAGCAAGTTTTTTCATAGTGTTGGCGAAATAGTTCTTTTCGTTTCTTGGATTTGATCTGGCATCTTGCCATGCGCAGTGCGATTTTCTATATTCATTTATGATGAAAGAGAAAAAGTATGCCTGCGAAAATTGAACTTCATTACGGGCCGGATTTTTGCCGGATGGCCAATAGCTTCATTTCAGAACACCCCGATGTTCTCTCAGGGGACGGCAGTTCTCTTTACCTCTCCCCAAACGCGGAACGTGCTGAATTCTTAAAACAGCAGTATTTACTGGGGGAATCCGGGAGCCTTTCTACCGCCTTTCCATTTCATACGGTATCTGGTTTTTTCCAGATGCTGCTTGAAAAACTTGATATTCCCGCTCAGTTGCTAAGCTACGGACAGCGAGCAATCGTCCTGCACGATGTCATTTCACTCCAACGGGGAAATCTCAAATATTTCACTTTTCCGGAACAAACGTTTTCCACCGGAATGGTGAAAAGTCTGCTGCAATTTTTCGATGAAGTGCGTTTGGATGCCGCTGAAAACACCCTTCTGCCGGAAGGCAAAAACCGGCTCGCACCAAACGCCGGCGATCTTTTAAAGTCCGATTTGTCGCTGTTATTTAATGCATATCGTGAGCGGCTGAGACAAGGCTATCTCGATGAAGCCGAGCTGTTGCAACGCATTCCGGATAAGCTCTCGCCAGAATTCCTGCATAATTTTTTTCCCAATCTGAAGACAATTGTTTGGGAGAACGTTGATTTTTTCAGAGAACGACACCTTGTGCTCGTCAGGAAATTGGCTGATTTGGGGATTACTAATTACCTGCTGCTGGGCTATGGTAACAACCCTGAGATCTTTTCAATCAAAAATGAGCTTTTTACGAAATTGAAGGCGGTGTCTGAAACGCTGCACGAGCACCTGGATTCGGAAGCTATAAGCGGCTCGCTGTTTCAATTGTACCAGGATCAACCAGTGATCGAGAAAAATTTTTCCATTCTTCCGGCGGTGGATCGTCTGCGGGAAGTCGAGAATCTGGTGGGGCAGATCAAGCGGTTAGTGGTTGATGAAGAACTGGAGTATCGTCAAATCGTCGTCACCAGCCCGGCGCCTGCTTCCTACCGGGCGCTCCTGGAAACGGTTCTGCACCGCTACCGGATTCCGTTCACCTCGCTGGAATCCGAGCGGCTGGATCAGTCGTTACCTGTCCAGCATTTCCTGGTATTCGCTCGCCTGGCGCAGGAAGATTTCCCTTTATCGCTTGTTCAGAAAATATTGCAGTCGCCGTTTTTCCATTACCGGCGAACTGTGCAAAGCACCCGCTACAAAAAAATTCTCTCCGGAATGAGGGTGCGTTCGGGAGCACGGACTATCATCGATTATCTTAAGAAGGAACAGGCATTTTATGCGCAACAGGCGGGTGAAGATGAGCCGGCTTCCGATGCAATTGAAGACTATAGGCGTTTGATCGCAGCATTGGAAGAGTTGTTCCGGGACGCGGAATTTTTTAGCAAAAGTCACACTGCGCCGGAAATTTATGGTTTTGTTGCGGATTTTTTTATGCGCCATGAAACCGCCAAGAACCTGATTCGTGAGGCGAGGGCGGGAGGAGAGGCACCGGCGGAGAGAAATCTCGCCGGTTTGCGGCAGTTTATGGAAATCCTCTTTTTCTGGCAGGCGGCGGCGTCCGATCTTGCACCCGACCAGAAAATTGCACCTGATGATTTTCTACAGAAGCTTGTGTTGCTGACAGAAACAACGACCTTCCATCTCCGGCGTCCCCGGAGTGTTGGCGTGCAGATTATCCCCTTCAGGGAGGTGAGCGAGCAGGAATTTACCGCGGTTTTTGTGCTGGGAATGGAAGACCAGGTGATCCCGGCAAGGCAGGAGTCTTTTTTTGCTAACCCGCAAACGCTGGATGGCAGGCTGCGGGCATTTGTTCCGCCGGACTCATTGCAGCGCGACCGGGAAACGTTCCTGCGTATTCTGCAGATGCCGACCCGCTGCGTCCAATTTTCCTATCCCCGCTTCCACCAGGACAACCCGGTACTTCCTTCCATTTTTCTGCGGGAGCTGGAACGTATCTCGGTTTCCTCCCTGCAGAAAGAAAAACAGGTCGAGCTTTTCACCCCGGCGGATGTTCTGGCGAGAATAAGCCCGGCGGTGGCGAACCGGGAGGAAGACCTCCGGTGGGACACGCTGCCGGAGAATATCCGTTCGCAACTGGATGCCGCTTTTTTCGATTCGTTCATTTTTCACCACCGGGTGGAAAAAATGCGCCGGGATGCTTCTGCGCCCACTGCCTGGGAAGGCGAACTGCAGAATGATTCGCTGAGCGCATTGTGGCTGGAGGAATATTACAGGCAGAAGAGCTTTTCCATCACCCAGTTGGAGGCGTATGCCAAATGCCCCATGATTTTTTTCTTCCAAAGGATTCTCGGAACCGAGCCACTGGAAGAAGCGGAAGAATTTTTGTCGCCGCTGGATCGCGGATTGCTAATCCATGAAATACTGTTCAGGTTTTACCGGGAAAACCCGCCGACCCGGCGAACCGTACAGCGCCTGCGGCAAATCGCCGAACAGGAGTGGAGGAAAATCCCGGTTCCGCGCAGCATCCTTTTTGTCCTGGAAAAGGAGTTCTACCTGGGAGGCCCCGGCGCAAAAGGTTTGCTGGAAATATTCTGGGAGTATGAGCAAGAGATTGCCGCGGATTACGCCACCCAGCCGCTCCACTTTGAGCTGTCGTTTGGAAACCGCCGGGAGCAGCCGGAACAAACCGATCCCGCATCCACGGAGGAGTCGGTTGCCTGGAAAGCCGGTGATGAAGAATTTCGCTTCCGGGGGAAAATCGACCGGGTGGAGATATCGCCGGAAGGCGTACTTCTGGTAGTGGACTACAAGACCGGCCACACTCCCGTCCTGAACGAAATGTGGGAAGGCATGCGGCTGCAACTGCCGATTTATCTGAAGGCTGCCTTGGATTTGCTGCGGGATCAGTATGAAAATCTCGAACCGGCGGGCGGGGTTTACTACGAGCTGCGGAAGGCGACAGAAATCAACAAACGCATGGTTTTTATGGATTCAAATGCCGCTATCGGAACGATGCGGGTGGGCAAATCGGCTTTACTGCCAAATGATAAATATGTGCTGGAAAAAGGACCGGCCAGTCTGCAGGACTTTATCCAGCACACTTTCGAATTCGCGGTTCAGTATATTCGCGGAATCCGCGCCGGGCATTTTCCGCACACCACCGACGAAAGCCGGTGCAAAAGCTGGAATAAGAAAAATTGCCAATTCCTGCCGCTGTGCCGGGTAAATTGGCAGAAGCAGAAGAAGCTTCGCGGAGCGGAAAGGTAGTTCAATGATCAATAATCAATGATCAGTGACTAATGACCAGTGTTCATGGGATAACCTTTTCACCACTTGCCGACCCATTCTCCGTTCTGCAGCTTCGCCATGCGCTTTGCGCCATGATCTTAGCTAATTCGCTTACGAAATTTAATCACACCCGACGAAATGATAATCAGTCCGAATGCAGTCATGGGGATCACATCTCTCCACAGAAACCGGATGCTGCTGCCTTTCTCAAAAATATCACGGATGATGTACATGAAATAGCGCATCGGGTTGAGGTATGTCAGCGCCTGCAAAGATTTGGGCATATTTTCAATGGGGATAAAGAATCCGCTCATCAGGAGCATAAACACCATAAAGAACCAGGAGAAAAACATGGCCTGCTGCTGGGAGCCGGTAAATGTCGAGACGAAAATTCCCAGCCCAATGGTCGTGAACAAATACAGCAGCGACAGGGCGGCCAGTAGTGTGTAACTGCCGATCATGCTGATTTGGAAAACCACAATTGCAAAGGCCATGACCAGCGCTAACTCGAAGTATGATAGAATAAGAAAAGGGATAAGCTTCCCCAGCAAAAGCTGGTGCTTGCGAAGGGGCGTCACCATAAGCTGTTCCAGGGTGCCGATTTCTTTCTCTTTTACCAGGCTCATGGCGGAAAGCATCATGGGAATGATGGTCAGCAGGATCACCACGATGCCGGGTACCATGTATTCCTTGCTATCCAGATTGGGATTGTACCACATCCGCGGCCACATTGTCACCAGATGCATATCCCGGGGAACCAAGAAGTGGCGGGGACTTGTTGCCCAGCTTAATCCGTAATCGGCTAAAATCTGCTGGGCGTACCCCAGCGCCACACCTGCCGAATTACCGTCCACCCCATCTACTACCACTTGAATTTGCGGATTCAATCCTCTCCGCAAATCCCTGCTGAAATTTGCCGGGATCACCAGCGCCATCTGCGTTTCCCAGGCCCGCATCTGCTGATCGATGACGCGAACATCGCTGGTGTAGGAGACCACGTCGAACCGCTCGGTATGGCTGAAAGCATCCTCAATTTGCCTGCTGACATAACTTTTGTCAAAATCCATAATGGTAAGCTTGATATGCTTTACGTCGGTGGTAATCGCGTAAGCGAGGACGAATAACTGAACAAGGGGCACCATAAAGATGATGCCAATCATGGGCGGATCGCGGAAAATTTGCAGGAATTCTTTACGCATCATGAATAGTATTCGCCGCATATCACTTCTCCAAATTTAAACTGAATCGCCGCACTGCAACAGTGATGAGAATAACTGACATAAGCAGTAGTATGAGGGTTGGTGCAAGCAAATTATAAAATGTACTGCCTTTCAGGATTATGCCACGCGCAATAAGAAGGTAAAATCGTGCTGGAATAATGTAGGAAATATATTGCAGAACAATGGGCATGGAAGGAATGGGAAAGATGAATCCGGAAAGCATGAAAGTCGGAAGCAGAGTGGCAACCAGGGCAATCATCATCGCCACCTGCTGGGTTTTGGCGATGGTAGAAATCATCAGTCCCAGGCTCAGGGCGGTGACGATGTAAAGGAGCGTGAGAAGGGTCAGTAGCGGCAGGCTTCCGATGAAGGGTACCTTGAAAAGGAAAATCCCGATCAGCAAGATGACTGCGGCAATTAGCAAACCCAGCAGAACATACGGAATTACTTTTCCCAGTATAATCTGGTAGGGACGAACCGGGGAAACCAGGATTTGCTCCATGGTGCCGGTCTCCTTTTCGCGGGTAATGGTGATGCTGGTGAGCAGCGCGGATATCATGATCAGCAGCAATGCGATGAGCCCCGGAACAAAGAAATAGGTGCTCTTCATATCGGGATTGAAGAAGATTGTGGGGCGCAGGTCGAACGGTAACGGAAGCTTTTGGTTGTGCACCTGATTGAAATCGTTCACCACCTGGCTGCAGTAATTCCGAATCAGGGTTGCAGCGTTTGCATCCGAAGCATCGATTATGAATTGCAGGGGGATTTGTCTGTCCCGTAATAGCTGACGATCAAAATCGTAAGGGATAATCATCACCACTTTCGCACGGCGTGCTTTGAACATCTGATCCACCTGGTCCAACTCTCCTTCGTACGGGAGCAGATGGAAGAATTTGCTGCCGTTAAACTGCTCTACAATTTCCCGCGAGCCGGTGGAATTTGCGTAGTCCACAACAGCCATATCAACCCGCTGGATTTCCAGGTTCAGGGCGTAACCAAACATGGTAAGCTGCAGAATGGGCATCAGGAACAGGATGGTCAGCGTTCGCGGATCGTGAATGATGTGCAAAAATTCCTTCCTGGCGATGGAGACAATCATGCTGTGTTTTATGGATAATTTTCTTTTCATTTCATAAACCCGGTATTTTTATCAGACTCAGCTTAAGGGAAGCTCGGCATCAAAGATTCCTCACGTCCGTTCGGAATGACAGATTTTCTTTCAGAAAGTTTTCGCATCGATTTTCTGCTCTCCGAGGCTTCATGCACCACGGGCTCTATGCGCCCTGCTAATTGGCCTCCATCTCCCCTCGTTCCTTTCCCCGCACCAATTCCACAAAAACCTTCTGAATTGTAGGTTGATCATATTGCTGCTTCAGATTTTCCGGGGAATCAAGGGCAATCACCCGGCCGGCATCCATAATGGAGATGCGGTTGCAATATTCTGCTTCATCCATAAAATGGGTAGTGACAAATACGGTTGTGCCGCCGGCGGCAGTCTGGTAGATCAGCTCCCAGAAGGCTCGCCTGGCTGCGGGATCCACGCCGGATGTCGGTTCATCCAAAAACACAATGGCCGGTTCGTGGAGCATTGCACAGCCCAGCGCCAGCCGCTGTTTGAATCCCAGCGGCAGATCTGCGGTAACCGATTTGGCCCAGTCTCCCAGTTTCAGGTTCTCAAAAATTTCACTTTTCTTCTGCGCGATTTTCTTATTTGACAATCCGTAAATCCCGCCATAGAATTCAATGTTCTCCTCGATGGACAAATCATTGTAAAGTGAAAAACGCTGGCTCATGTAGCCGATGGTCTGCTTGATTTGCTCGCTCTGCCTATAAACATCAAAACCGGCCACGGTTGCACTGCCGCTGCTGGGAATCAGCAGTCCGCACAACATGCGAATCATGGTTGTCTTGCCAGCGCCGTTTGCCCCCAGGAAACCGAATATTTCTCCTTTCTCCACCGAAATATTCACCCGGTCGACCGCCGTGAAATGCCCGAACTTGCGGGTCAGGTTTTCGGTCTGTACGCTAATTTGAGGCGCCATCGTCTCCCTTCCTGGTTAACTCCATGAAAACATCCTCGATGCTGGGAGGTTGCCTTTTACAAGTCTTCAGATTTCCACCGGATTCCTGCCGCCAGCCCCTCCAGGCGCTTCGGGGCGGCGCTTCGGTGAAGCTTACGTGCAGCGCATCGCCAAAAAGCTGTGTGGCATGAACGTTTGGCTGCTTCAGAAAAAACTGGCGAAGTGACCGTAGATTTTCCCCGGTTACCCGGTACAGGGGAAATGGAAATCGGTTGACAACTTCCGCCGGCGTTCCCATCGTCAAAAATTCTCCCAGATGCATCAGTGCCACACGGTCGCAGAGCGCTGCCTCATCCATGTAGGCGGTGGAAACAAGAATGGTAGTCCCTTCTTTCCTGATGGCAGCAAGAATATCCCAGAACTCTTCCCGCGAAACCGGGTCGACGCCAAAAGTTGGTTCGTCCAAAATCAGGATTTCGGGGGTGTGAATCAAAGCGCAGGAGAGCGCCAGTTTCTGTTTCATGCCACCGGAAAGTGCACCGGATTGTCGTTTCTTGAACGGTTCCAGCCGTGAAAAACGGTAAAGCTGCACCATTCGCCGGGCTCGCTCTTCCTCGGGAACTTTAAAAAGATCGGCGAAGAAATTCAGATTTTGCTCAACCGTCAAATCCTGGTAAAGCGAAAATTGTTGCGGCATGTAGCCCAATATTTTGCGAATGGAAATTATATCTTTGGCAGTGTCCAGATTATTCACCAGGATTTGCCCGCTGGTCGGTTTGAGCAGGGTGCAGACCGAGCGCATCAGGGTGGTTTTTCCGGCGCCGTCCGGCCCGATCAAGCCGAACAGTTCACCTTTTTCTACCAGCAGCGAAACTCCCTTCACCGCTTGCAGCGAATCGTAATTTTTGCCAAAATCTTTTATCTCAATTGCAGACATACCGTATTCTCTTAAACGATTTTTCTGTGAATTGCCAGTCCTTCTGCGGGCAAAACTGTCTCCATTCGCCGCGCGGGGAAAGGCACCTAAATCTCGACCGCCACCGGCATCCCCTGCTTCAGAATCTGCTCTTTATTTTGAATGATGATTTTCACTGCGTACACCAGCGAGGTGCGCGTTTCCGGGGTCAGGATGGTCTTGGGCGTAAACTCCGCCTTGGGGCTGATCCAGCTTACCGTCCCGGAAAGTGTTTTGGTGGTGCCGTCCGGTATTATTGTTACTTCCTGGCCGATTTTTATCTGCGGCAGCATCGTTTCGGAAATGTATATTTTGACCCACACTTCGTTCAGGTCGATGACCTCGGCGATGGGGCCAAACGAAGGAATGGCCTCTCCCGGTTCATAATATTTGTTGGAAATAATTCCGGAAAGCGGCGCCGTGATCGTCGCATCGTGTATTTTTTTGAGTATGATTTTGTTTTGTGCTTCCAGTTGCGCGCGGCGCGCCGCGATGCTGGAAAATTGCTGATTGGCAGTTTTGTAAGCAGATTCCACGTTCTGCAACTGGTTTTTCAGGTCGTCCACCGTTTGCTTCGGGACGGACTGTTTCTTCAGCAATTCCAGGAATCTTTGGTATTTTTTCTGAACATATTGGTAATCACTTTTTGACCGGTTCAGGTTGGTTGTGGCTAATTGTTCCTGCACCTTTGTCTCGGTCAAAGCCGCCGCCTGCTGCTGGCGCTGGTAGTGCAGGTCGGTGGTGTCGATCTGCGCGATTACCTGTCCTTCGCTCACCTGGTCGCCGGTATCAATCAGCAATTGCCTGATCTGCCCGCCGGTGAGCGCCGGGATTTCTACGGTTGTCCCTTCGATGACGCCGGTAAAAATCTTCTTCTCGCCGTTCCCCGAACAGGACAAAAAAATCAATATAATCATACTGAATAAAAGAACTGTGAGACTTTTAGTCATAACTACCTCCGCAAAACTTCTGTTTTCTTTTCCAAGCTTTCTCCGGAGCCGATTTTGGCTATTTTGCTTCGATATTTCCGGTTGCATATAACATCTGAGCTTTGTTTTGAAACCAACCGATGTAACTTTGCTGAAGCTGCAGCTCCGCCGCCGTCAGCGAATCTTCCGAATCGCTCAAATCGATGTTGGTTGCCAGCCCCTGGTCGAACTTTTCCCGCGTCACCCGGTAACGTTCTTTTTCCTGCACAACCAGTTGTTTGGTCATCCGGATCTGTTCCCGGTCGCTCAACAGATTCTGGTAGGCTTCGGTCACTTCCTGCCGGATGCTCGTCAACAAATTTTGCTGCTGGAGATTAAAGGTGTGAACAGCATATTCAGCTTGCCGGACCTGGTTGCGGGTGCTGCCCCAATTCCATAATTCCCATTGCAGGCTAACGCCCAACTGGTAAAAATTCATCCATTCATCCTTGAAAAAATTGACGCCCGGCCGGCCGTAATGATAGCTGGCCCGAGCAAAAATCTGCGGAAAATAACGGGAGCGAACCATGTCCTTTCGGAATTCCTGCGCGCGGATTTGATGTTTAACCTGCGAGAGCTCCGGTCGGTTTTGCATGGCCTGCTGCTTCAGCGAAGACAGATCTTCGATGGAAAGCGAAATATCTTCGGTTGAAAACGGCTCAATTTCCCCAATTTCTTCTACATTAAGCACCCGGGCAAGCTGGGTCAGGATCACCTTTTGGCTGTATTCCAGTTTCTTCAACTGGGTCTGGAGATTCAGCACCTGGTTGGCTACCTTCAGCGTATCCAGCGGCGTGGTCTGTGCCGCCTGCAGGAAATTGACCGCCGTTTGCAGGTGATCCTGCGCCCTTTCCAGGCCGGATTGCATCACCTTTTGCTGAAGCCGGTTCAACTGTGCGGCGTAGTAAATTTTATGAATTTGCAGAAGAATTTGGTTCCTGGCCACTTTTTCCTGTTCCTGCGTTTGCTGCATATTTTCCCTGGCGGATTTGTACTGGTTGCTGATCCGGAATCCGGTAAAGAGCGGTTGCTGGATGCTGGCATTCATGTCGTACTGGTTTTTTACGCCGGCCTGGATTTCAGGGATTTGGATGCCCGGAATGGTAATCGGCATCCGGAAGCGGGCTAATTTGGAAGTGTAGCTGTACGATCCGTTCAGGAACAAAACGGGCAGGAAGTCCGCCTTTTGTGCGTCCATCTCGGCAACCGCCTGTCGGATCCGATCCTGCTGTTGCTTGAGGGTTAAATTGTTCTGCTGGCCTAATTCCAGTGCTTTTTGCAGCGTGAGCGGCTGGTTCTCGGTTTGGGCAAAAATGCCCGCATTCATGAGGAATATAAAAATAATGAAGTGCCAAATTCGCCTGTTCATAAAACAACCCTGCTTTATGGTTTTATTCCATGCCAAATTAAATTGAAGACTTCTTCTTTTCTTTTTTCAATGAACTCGTTCGCGGTGAAATCAATTTCCGGAAACAGTTTCTTAAGCAGCGGCTGGGCGAGAAAAGTATAAATACACAGCCCAATAATGCTGAACAGTAGATTGTACGGATCAACCTGCCTAATCTCATTCCTTTGAACAGCCTGTTTTATTTTTTCGATGGCGGACTGCGGCGAAATTTTAGAAGCGGAATCGAAAATCTCCTGGAAAAGCTCGGGAAAATTCTCTCCGCCGCTGCCGATTTCCCACAATATGAACCGGATCAGCTGCGGATTCTCATGCAGTTTATCGATGTAGTGGTGGATAAAAGAATGCAAAAATTCCTGCATTTCTTCGGTAACGGGAACGGAATTAAAAAAATCGCGAAATTGCCTGCTGACTTCATTCTTAAAGACTTCCCGATAGAGTCTGTCCTTCGAGCGGAAATAGTAGTGCAGCAAAGCCTGGTTAATTCCCGCACGATGCGCAATCTCCTGCATCCTGGCGCCATCCTTTCCTTTTTGGATAAAGACTTCGGTGGCAGCCTGCACTATTTTTCGTTCTGTTTCAGAGCTGTAATCCATTGTTGGCCACACCATTTAATAATTCGGCTTAACATAATGATTTAACCATACAGTTAAATCATGCGGCCAAATTATAGTAAATAAAAAAACGGAAGTCAAGGGGAAATTTTGTGAAATTGTAAAAGCATACTGACAAGTTTAAGTGTAAAGAACAATCAGCTTCTCTGACCCTCCCCCTTAGCCCCCTCCCTTATGCGTAAGGGAGGGGGAATTAGGGGGTGGGTTATTTGATGAGTTTATACCTGATTGAACCACCCCTCAGCGAAATCTTGTGCGTAGTGTAAATTTTCCGTATTGGACAAAATAAAGGTTCGGCGATTGAGCGCAACAACACATCATTCCTGATGATCGAAAGAAAAAGCATTGAAGAACCTTGCAGTAAAAACTATATTAGGATGACGCGAACCACAGGAGAGAAAAATGCCGTTAAATCATCTTGCTTTAGATATCGAAACCGTTCCTGCCCGGCCGCTGTCGGACTACAGCGCGATGGTGCAGGACAAGGTTAATGAGAAGATCGCGAAGCGCCAGGAGCGGGACCCTGATTTTGATTACGACTATTTCGCTAGTATCCATGGCGATTTTGGCAAGATCATCTGCATCAGCCTGGCCTATATTGCCGATGATAGCACTATTCACCTCAAGTCGCTGCACGGCGATGACGAGCAACGGATATTGCTGGATTTCAATGATATTTTGGAAAAACATCAGGGTGTGTTCATTCACTACAACGGGCTGAATTTTGACGTACCCTTTATCCTGCAACGCATGGCGCACCATGCGATAGTCCCTGCCGGTAACCGTTTCGGCAATCTGCGCCGGTTCTCCGCCGATCCCCATTTTGATGTGATGATGATTTACTATAACTGGGACATGAGCCGGGTGCTCCCGCTCGGTGTGATAGCCGAACTGCACGGCCTGCCGAGCCCAAAGGAAGATCTCTCCGGGCGCAAGGTAAACGAAGCATACCGAAAAGGTGAATTGGAACGGATAAAACACTACTGCGAATTTGACACGGCAACCACGCTCAATTTATGGTGGAAAATATTCCAGTACCAAACACCGGTGCCGGTGAACAAATATCTGTTTAG
>CAZUZS010000082.1:0-17923 GCA_964624795.1 uncultured Calditrichaceae bacterium | reverse complement strand
ACCCGGGCCGTCTCCCCGCATTTAACTTCTTCTTGTTTTGTTAAGATTTTCGCGCCAAGCTGCAAAGTCGCCAAGGAATATGTATTTTGAAGAGCATAGTGTAAAATAGGTTTTATATATGGGCATGAAAACATTTTCTAAAATTTGGCAGTCAGCAAATTGCGAGCTTGCAGTGTAAGATCCGAGCTTACGAAGACAAATAACAAACTAAAATGAACCAGCCCCGCCAGGGGCGGAATGTTTATCGCCAATGGGAGTCCCTGTAAATTTTTCAAGTCCCATCAGGACGATATGTAAATGTGTCAATCAAGAGGGAAAATACACCACTTGCCGCCCCGATGGGACTCAATTTGCGGTGGCGAAAGCTCAGGCTACAAATATTCCGTCTCTCCGGGACTTGGATTAACTTCTTTCTTTTAGATTTGTCATTTTTATTATAAATTTCGCTCCGGATTGATTTTGTACGGATCCGGGGAAAAAAACAGGAATTAAAATTTCGATGAAAATAGCAGTTTTATTATCGGGCGGTGTGGACAGCTCGGTCGCCCTGCGTTTGCTGAAAGCCGATGGGCACGACATCACCGCCTTTTACCTGAAAATCTGGCTGGAAGACGAACTTTCCTTTTTGGGCGAGTGCCCGTGGGAAGATGACCTCAAGTTTGCCAGGGGCGTTTGCGAGCAGGCCGGCGTTCCGCTGAAGGTGCTGTCCCTGCAGAAAGAGTACTGGGACACGGTGGTAACCTACGCACTGCAGGAGCTGCGCGCCGGACGAACACCCAATTCCGATATGTTCTGCAACAAGCTCATCAAGTTTGGCAAATTCTTCGACAAGATCGACGATTCCTTCGACAAAGTGGCCAGCGGGCACTACGCGCAGGTGGAGTGCCGGGATGGCCGCTGCCTGCTGAAAAGGGCACCCGATCCGGTAAAGGACCAGACCTATTTCCTGGCTTACATGAACCAGCGGCAACTGGCACGCGCCGCCTTCCCCCTGGGAGTTTACATGAAGTCACAGGTGCGGGACATGGCGCGCGCATACGATCTGCCCAATAAAAGCCGGAAGGACAGCCAGGGCATCTGCTTCCTGGGACAGATTAAGTACAGCGATTTTGTGCAGCATCACCTGGGTGAGAAAAAAGGTGATTTTATTGATATTCACAGTGGCACCAAGGTCGGCGATCACCGTGGTTACTGGTTTTACACAATCGGGCAGCGGCAGGGGCTGGGCCTTTCCGGTGGACCGTGGTATGTGGTAAAAAAGGACCTGGAAAACAATATCATCTTCCTCAGCCGCGGCGATCAACTGGAAAAGAAGGTCAGGGATACATTCACGGTGGGCAATTTTAACTGGATATCCGGTGAAATGCCGGACAAAGAGAAACTGCAGGTGAAGATCCGGCATGGCAAGGAAATCTTTGACTGCGATCTGAAATTTGATAACGAGCAGTGCGCCACCGTAAAAATGGACCGGCCTGATAAAGGCATCGCCCAGGGACAGTTTGCCGTATTTTATGATGGAGAAATTTGCCTGGGCGGGGCAGTGATCACCGACTGACTGATATAACGGGTAAAATTAAAGCCTGCGAAGCCGGCTATCCACAAACACACTGCATAATATTTTTATAAAATCTGCCGAATTCAATTTGTGTCCAATACAAAAGTTGCGTATTTTGGGGCAGCTTGTGCCTAAAACCACTAAATGAAGGAGGCTCGTAATGGAAAAAAAGATTACCAGAAAAGAGTTTTTGCAGCAACTTGCCGCGCTCGGACTGCTTTCTGTTGGCGCGGGAACAGTTTTGACAAGCTGTGGCAAGAAAGAAGAAAAACCGGCAGCAGAAACCGAGACACCGCCGGCAGCAGAGACGACACCGAACGAGGGTGAGGCAATGAATGATCCCTGCACCGACGTCAGCGGCCTGACCGAGGCGGAATTAAAAATGCGGCAGAGCCTGCAGTACGTGGGCGAATCTCCATATCCCGAAAAACTGTGCGATAACTGCCAGTTCTGGGTAGCACCAGCCGAAGGTGAAACCTGCGGCACCTGCAAAATCGTAAAAGGACCGATCAATCCGAAAGGACACTGCACCTCCTGGGCGGCCAAACAAGGCTAATATATTTATCAAGGCATATTCATTTCAGAAACAGGCTGCTGAGATTCACGGCAGCCTGTTTTGTTTTATTTGAGGTTTTCCCTATCCCCATTCTCCGACCCCGCAAATGACAATCTTAACATTGATCAATTAGGCGGTTTCGCAATCTCCCGATGCAGCTTTGTCTTCTCTACACCTCTCGTGACTTTGGTGCTTTTTGCACAGCACCAAAGATTTTTTATCAAATTTGCAGTTTTTTTGACATACCTGCATAATTTTAATTATATTGCAATGCGTCTTGCTGGATAAAGGAATTTTGCGCTATTAAAACTGCCGGTTGTTCTCAAATCTGTCTGTTCCGAATTGCGAGCCTATGAAGGGATTTTGCTCATATATTTTCTCAATTTTATCACGAATCTGCCTGCTCTGCATAATCATTTGGGGCAAGCCGGGTTTTGCACTCGACACACAAGCCGGGTTGCCGTTCATCCGTAATTACTCCCCCCGGGATTACCACGCTGCGTTCGATAATTGGAGCATAGTCCAGGATCGGCGGGGCGTGATGTATTTTGGCAACGGCTCCGGGATTCTGGAATTTGACGGGATTTCCTGGCAGTTGATCAATATCCACAATGGTTCGGCAATCAGATGCCTGACAATGGACGAGACAGGCCGCATTTATGTGGCGGCATTTGGCGATTTCGGATACCTGGCGGCGGATAGCCTTGGCAGGCAGAGTTTCATTTCACTCAAGCATAATTTGGGCGAAGATCCTGCGGCACTTGGCGATGTATGGAGCGTGCGAACCGCTTCCCACGGCATTTATTTTAAAACCTCGGATAAGATATTCCGGTGGAGAAATGGCCGGATAAAAGTATGGGACTCCGTGATTTCTTACCGGGTGTATGCCATAAACGATGAAATTTATGTGAGAAACCTGGGAATCGGGCTGATGAAAATAGCCGGCGATTCCCTGGTTCTGGCGCCTGGCGGCGGACAGTTCGCCAACATCGGCATATTCAACCTGCTGCCGTTTCCGGAACCGAACCGCAAGGGGCCACAAAAAATCCTGGTCACAACCAATTACAGCGGATTGTATTTATACGATGGACACGTATTCGAGCGGTTTAAGACCGAGGCGGATTCGTTTCTGAAAAAGAACCAGATCTATAACGCCGCGATGTTGGCCGACAGCACATTTGCCTTCGCCACGCAACGCGGCGGCGTAGCAATCATCGATCGCAACGGAAGATTGAGGCAGATAATCGATGAATCTTCCGGCTTGCAGACGCAAGTGGTCTATGATGTTTGCCCGGATCGCCAGGGTGGTTTGTGGCTGGCGATGAACAGCGGGTTGGCACGGGTGGAAGTTCCGTCACCATTCTCCCTGTTCGACAGGAAACTGGGTATCCGCACCGCTATCAGCTCGATTATTCGATTTGGGAACCGATTGTATGTGGCGGATGCGTTTGGTTTGCGATATCTCGAAGAATCAAACGCGCCGGGAACACAAGCCGCCTTTGTCCCGGTTCCTGATGTAAATAAGCCGGGCATGCACTTTTTGGCTGCCGATGGAAAATTGTTCGCCGCCACAAACGGGGGTATTTTCCTGATCCGGAAAGACGGTCAGGTCCACAAGCTGGCAGGCTGGGCATCAAATTATCTGCTTCAATCCCGGTGGAACCCAAACCGGATTTATGTCGGCACAATGGATGGTCTCTACTCTCTGGACAAACACGGAAGCGATTGGATTCCCGGGGATCGCATTACGGATTTAAAAGACGACATCAGCCAACTGGCAGAAAATAAGAATGGCAATCTGTGGCTGCGTTGCGGGGAGTTGACGGTGATTCGCCTGGACGTTTCTCAAAGCCAGGCAGCCGGCTCACCGGCACCCGGATTTATTCCCGAACGGTACGATTACGGAAAGGAACTCGCTTTCCGGCTCCAGCAGCTTATTTCAAGCAACGGGGAGGTGCTTTTTGCAACAGACCACGGACTGAAGCAGTTCGATGCGGTGCGTAACAAGTTTGTTTCCGACACAACCTTCGGAAAGATGTTCGCCGATTCAAGCCGGACAATCCGGTACGCCCTGCAAGACTCTCATAGACGCTGGATTTTTCTAATCGATTCACCAGGGGAGTCAATTGTCGGAACGGCAGAGAAGCAGAAAAACGGCAAATACACCTGGCGCCCCAATACCGATCTCGATCGGATTGATTTGAAAGATGCCTTTAGTCTCTTTGCTGAACGGAAATCCGGGTCGCCAAACGACCTGCTGTGGATAAGCACTCCCGACGGCCTGGTTCTCTATGATCCGGACATTCACATAACGAAAAAAACACAACTCCCTCCGCTGATCCGGCGGGTCATTATTGACGGCGATTCCAGTATCTTCTTTGGCACCGCGAGCTTAACCGACACATCCGCCTCTGCCAGGAATTATGTTTTCCCTTATGCACATAACCATATTCTGTTTGAATTTGCCGCGCCTGATTACACCAGGCCCACTGCCAACCAATTCCAATATTACCTGGAGGGAGAAGATAAAGGCTGGTCAGATTGGACCCCCAAACACCGGAAGGAGTACACCAATCTCTCCGGCGGAATTTACCTGTTTAAAGTTCGCACAAAGAATATCTACGGAGAAGTCAGCAGCGAGGCATTGTTTCGGTTCAAGGTCCTGCCCCCCTGGTACCAGACCTGGATGGCCTATCTCCTTTTCGCAGGATTTTTGTTCGGTCTGCTCTACCTCATTCGCCTCAGCGAGCTGAAACGAATCCGGAAAAAACAGCACCAGGAATTAGAGACGCTGGAGTACCGGAAACTAAAAGAGCTGGATCAGCTTAAAAGCCGTTTCTTTACTAATATTTCCCACGAATTCCGAACCCCGCTAACGCTGGTTCTGGGGCAGATCGACAGCGTTATGGCATCAAAAATTGACATAAAAGAGAAAGGCAAACTGCAGGTAGCTTTGCGCAACAGCCGCCGCCTGCTGGACCTCATCAACCAATTGCTGGACCTGGCAAAGCTGGAATCCGGAACCCTGAAATTAAATGCGGAATGCTGCAATATAGTTACCTTTATGAAAAGCCTGTTTTATTCGTTCGAATCGCTGGCGGGGCAGAAAAACATCAGCCTTCATTTTCATTGTGAGGAAAAAATAATTCCGGTTCTGTTTGAACCGGACAGGATGGAAAAAGTGTTTTATAACCTGTTTTCCAATGCTCTGAAGTTTACCCCTGCGGGGGGGCGTGTTGAAGTGGAAGTGCAACGGGGAAGAATCGGAGAATCGGAGAAACGAAGAGGGGGAGAAGAAGAGACGCTCATCGGATCTCCGGCTCGCCCATTTTCCGCTTCACTTGATTCAGGAAAAGAAAAATTCGTTCAAATAATAATCAAAGACACCGGCGTCGGCATCCCGGCCGATCAACTGCCGCATATCTTCGACCGCTTTTACCAGGTGGACAGCTCCCACACCCGCGAGCATGAGGGCACCGGCATTGGCCTGGCGCTGACCAAAGAATTGGTGACGCTTCATAACGGACAAATCTCCGTAAAAAGCGAAGCGGGCGTTGGCACCGAGTTCATTATTTATTTGCCGGTAAGCAATTTGCCACTCGATAAAAAGGAGAATGCTGAGATCCCAGCGGAATTCCCTGACACCGAACATGCTGTTCCGGACGCTCGCAAGATAGTTGACAATCAATTGCCGGTACCCGGCAGCCAGGAGATCATTCTTGTTGTGGAAGACAATTCCGAAGTGCGGGCATACATCCGCGAACAGTTGAAGCGTAATTATCATGTCATTGAAGCAGCCAACGGGAATGAAGGCATCCAAAAGGCGCAGGATTGCATGCCCGACCTGATTGTGACTGATGTGATGATGCCGCAAAAGGATGGATATGAATTCAGCCGGCAAATCCGGCTGGATGAAAAGACAAGCCACATTCCTATCATTATGCTTACTGCAAAAGCTTCACTGGATGACAAAATTGAAGGGCTTGAGACCGGCGCCGACGCCTACCTGACCAAGCCGTTCAGCGCTAAAGAACTGCTGGTCAGGGTTAAGAACCTGATTTACCAAAGAGCACAACTGCGAAAAAGATTCAGCCAAGCAACGGTCATAAAACCGTCGGAGGTTTCAGCAAGCTCAATTGACCAGGTCTTCCTTGAGAAAACAATAAAGATAATTGAAACTCATTTCGAAGATGAACAATGGGGAGTTGACAAACTGGCCGATAAAATGAATATGAGCGTCTCGCAGCTTAACCGGAAACTGGGGGCGCTTATAAATCAGCCCGCAGGACAATTGATTCGCTCCCTTCGCCTTCAGAGAGCTGCCAATTTGTTAAAGCAAAACTCCGGGACAGTAGCAGAAATTTGCTATCAGGTTGGATTTAATGATCAGGCCTATTTTTCACGCTCCTTCAAGAAACAGTTCGGATGCAGCCCATCGGCGTATAAGAAAAAATAATTTAAGTGCCATCTTTTTTTTCATGCCAGCGGACTGGAACACCTGATAACTTCCATCCCTTAAAAATTATTCTTTGTACTAATTCAAAATCTTTGGACATCGACAGATAAAGACAAATATCTGTCATTTCCCCATTATGGGCGCAATGTACCGAGTGTTAGCGGGAGTTCCATAAAATATTCCTTTGCGTAAGCCACTGGCATTGCCACCGCTATGCGGCACTCTCGTGGTACTATGCTAACGCAGCTATTCGGAAGAATGAATATCGGGCAAACAATAAAATTCTAATAGTTTCTTTGAACAGAAATTTATTTAGCACAACGGGCAATCTATTATCTATACCATCCATTTTGACCGAAAAGTCCAGACAATTGCGTGGATAGTGCAAGCTATATGCATATAATCTTCATAGCTTAATATTAGAATTTTCAAGTTTAATATTGAAAATTCAAATTAATCAATGCGTTTAGTTAAATAGATTTATATATGAAGGAGGGTCCCATGGGACACAGTCGTTTTTATCGGTTTATTCTCTTAGGTACTATTTTTTGTCTATCTTTAATTGTGGCTTCATGCCAGAAAGGAATTACAGATCCACCATTATCAGAAGGGAATGCAGGTGGAATTAGTTCAAACGGAATTAGCAATTCATCAAATGCTGTTGCGCAGGTGAACGCTAATGATTTCGTGAGTACACAAAATCATGGACCAATTCGGACGCATAGGGCGATTCGGACAGATGTCAATCATGGACCAATTCGGACATACAGGGCGATTCGGGCAGATGTCAATCATGGACCGATTCGGACACATAGGGCGATTCGGACAGACTCCAATGCCCCCAATACAATTCCGCCTTTGCCACCGATAAGCAATCTTCCCAAGGATTTGATTGATTATTAGGCGAGTTCGGGATAGATTGAAATGGACAGCAATGCCATTTTAGCTGTACCACAATACGTACCATTTTTGATGGAATGAATATAAGATTCTTGGCCAAGGCCAAAACCATTCTGTTCAAAGCATAACCCCGACTTGACAAAGTCGGGATTTTTGCTTTTGGAAATATGAGCACGAAACTTTAATAGGGACTTCTGGTGTCCGAAGAACAACCATGTTTCTTTTCGGGCGAAATGAAATCATTAATAAAAATAAAGCACATATATCTTGCAAAACTGGCAACATGCGCAAAAATGACAAATTTTTGCGTGGTATCGACAAGAATTCACTTCCTAGAATTTTTTATATTACCTTTAATGATTGAAGAAAGAATGTTTTCCGGAATCCGGATGAGGAAATCTGAATGAAAAGAAAATTAGCGTTTCAAATATTGGGCGCGATTCTGTTTTTGATGAATTTGCTTTTTGCCAATTCGTCAAATGAAGCAGGTCTGCCATTCATCACCAATTACAGCCCAAAAGAGTACGGTTCGCATCCGCAAAACTGGTCAATTGTGCAGGACAAACGGGGCGTCATGTATTTTGCCAACGGTACCGGCGTTTTGGAATATGATGGAGTTTCCTGGCGGCTGATCGCCAGCCCTAACAACGCCTACGTCCAGTCCCTAACCATCGATCCCGCTTCCGGGACAATCTATGTTGGCGGGCAGGGAAACCTGGGCTATTTGGGGCCCGATTCGTTAGGACAAATGCGCTACTTTTCCCTGCTGGATGCCATCGACCCGGACGACCGGGTGTTTGTCAACATCTGGAATACTTATGTCGCGAAAGAAGGCGTTTATTTCCAGGGCTTTAACCGGATATTCCGGTGGTCCGGTAATAAAATGAAAGTGTGGAAATCCGATGATCGCTTTCTATCCTCGTTTTGGGTTGGCAATACATTTTATGTGCACCAGGGGAATACCGGACTCCTGAAGATGGAAGATGACTCCCTGCGGCTTGTTCCGGGAGGTGAACGGTTTGCGGAGGAGCGCATCGATGCCATACTGCCTTACGACGCCGGTCAAATTTTAATTGTCACCCGAAATCATGGCCTCTTTGTATTCGATGGCAGCTCCTACCGAATATTTAAGACTGAAGCCGAATCCTTTTTAAAAGAAAACCAGACTTTTGCGGGCGCGGTGTTACCGGACGGAACATTTGCCATCGCTACCATGCGGGGCGGCGTGGTCATTATGGACAAATCCGGGCAGGTGAGGCAATATTTGAATGAGGCAACCGGCTTGCTGGATAATTTTGTCCGCTATATCTATTCCGACCGGCACGGGTCGTTGTGGCTGGCGCTGGACAGCGGGATTGCCCGGATCGAAACCCCCTCTCCTCTTTCGCTCTATGACAAACAATCCGGACTGGACAGCTATGTGGTTTTTGTCCATCGCCATCAGGGGATACTTTATGTGGCAACCGGCCTGGGGGTCTATTACCTGGACGACGCCACACGCAAATTCGTGCATGTGGACGGGCTGGTTTCCCGAAGCTGGTCGCTGGTTTCGGTGGGCGATAAATTGCTGGTAGCGACAGACGACGGTGTTTTTTCTATTAAAAGCGGGCATGCGCGGATCGTTAAGCGTTCGCGGGGGGAATCTTTCCGGGCATATTCTCTGCATCGCTCTAAACAGAATCCGAGCCGGGTATTTGTCGGCCTGATCGATGGCCTGGCGGCATTACGTTATGACGGATCCAGGTGGATCGACGAAGGAAGACTACCCGGTATTATAGAATCCATCCGCAACTTCACTGAGAATGAGAAGGGCCAATTGTGGCTGGGAACCCAATCGAAGGGAGTTGTGTTTCTACGATTCAGCGATAAAAATTCGATAAGAAATCCTGAAATCAGGCGCTACAAAAAGGGCCTGCCTAAGGGCGGGGTGTCGGTGTTCAGAATCGAAAATCACGATTACTTTGCTTTAATTGAAGGTATGTTCCGGTTCGATGAGGACAGCCACATTTTTTACCGGGATTCAACATTCAATTTAACATCGTTTGGCGGGTCGCAGGAAGAATACACTTTCAGGGAGGATTCTGGCGGAAACCTCTGGATGAACTTCGGCAAAGAAACGGTTGTGAAAGTCCGGCAAAAAGATGGCAGCTACCAGTTACAGAAAAAGGCCTTCATGCAGATCAGCGATCTCCCGATATATTTTATCTACCCCGAGAAAGACAGCGTGACCTGGTTTGGCAGCGAGGAAGTCCTGGTGCGTTATGATCCCCGCATCCCGAAAAATTATGAGCAGGATTACCCGGCCTTGATACGGCGCGTGAGGGCGGGCGAAAACACACTGCTCTACGGTGGCGGCTTCGCAGGGAATAATCCTGTGCCGCCTGCCCTTTCCCACCATTTAAATGCGCTCCGTTTCGAGTACTCCGCACTCAGTTTTGAAGGGGAATCGGAAAACCGGTTCAAAACCCGGCTGGAAGGCTTCGACAAAAACTGGTCGTCCTGGAGCAAGGAAAGTAAAAAAGACTACACCAATTTACCGTTTGGCGAATACCATTTTCATGTAAAAGCAAAAAACATTTTCGGGCATGAAAGCAGCGAAGCGGTCTACCACTTCAAAATCCTCCCACCGTGGAATCGTACCTGGTGGGCGTACGGAATATATGGGATTTTTTTTCTGGCTTTTGTTTTCGCGGCGGACCGGGTGCAGCGGCGCAGGCTCCTGAAAAAGGAGATGGCCCGAGCCCGCCTGCGGGAAACCGAGCTCCGGGCTCAGGCGGCGGAGGCCCAGGCCAACGCATTGCGGGCAGAAAACGAGCGCAAAAAGAATGTGGAGTTGCTTTCGGAAATCGGCAAAGAAATTACAGCATCACTCGATTTTGAAACAATCTTCTTCAAATTGTACGAAAATGTGAACCAGCTTGTGGACGCCTCGGTGTTTGGCGTGGGAATTTATCAGCCGGAGCTGCATCAGCTTGAATACCGGCTGGCGATTGAAAAAGGAAAGCGGTATGCGCCCTATACGCGGGATACCCTCGATAAAAACCAGCTCCCGGTGTGGTGTATCGATAATCAAAAAGCGGTGTTTATAAATGATGTAAATAGTGAATATGCCAAATATATTCCCGAATATCACAAAGCCGGCAGCTCGCGGGTGCTCGAAGACGGGACGGTGGCTGACGATCCGCTTTCCATCATCTACTTCCCGCTGGTATCCCAGGAACGAGTGCTGGGCGTAATTACGATCCAGAGCTTCAGGAGGAATGCCTATTCAAATTATGATTTCAATGTCCTGCAGAACCTGGCAGCTTACACCGCCATCGCGCTGGATAATGCCGACGCCTACCGGAAGCTGAACACCACCATCGAACAGCTCAACAATACCCTGGACGAACTGAAGTCCACCCAGCAGCAGTTGATTACCCAGGAAAAGCTCGCCTCCCTTGGGGCGCTCACTGCGGGAATCGCGCACGAAATCAAGAACCCCCTCAATTTCGTCAACAACTTTGCGGAACTTTCTATCGAGCTGGTAGATGAATTAGACGTGATTTTGAGCGAAACAATGGATGAGTTCAATTCCGATATGCGGGAAAGCCTCGCAGAAATTCTGCAGGATCTGAGATTAAATTCAAAGAAAATTAACGAGCACGGCAAACGGGCGGACAGCATCGTCCGTAGTATGCTGCAGCACTCCCGCGGAAAATCAGACGAGAAACAGCCGACCGACATCAACGCCATGTTAGAGGAAGACATCAACCTCGCCTACCACGGAATGCGGGCGCAGGATGCATCGTTTAATGTAACCATCATCAAAAAGTATGATGAAAATCTTGATAAACTTCTGGTCGTGCCGCAGGACATCAGCAGGGTTTTTCTCAACATCATCAGCAATGGATTTTACGCAGTGAACAGCAGAAAAAAGGATGAGTCCACTGGTTTCGAACCGTCGATTCTGGTCTGGACGCAAAACCAGGAAGATTGTGTCAGAATCGGAATCAGAGATAACGGTAATGGAATACCAAAATCGGCCCGGGACAAATTATTCAACCCGTTTTTCACAACCAAACCCGCCGGACAAGGTACCGGTCTGGGTTTGTCGTTGAGTTACGATATTGTGGTCAAAGAGCATAATGGTTCGATCACATTTGAAACTGAAGAAGGAAATTTCACCGAATTTATTATCAGTTTACCAAAGGATGGAGCAAAGCCATGAAGATCATAGTAGTGGATGATGAAAAAGATGTACAGCTTCTGTTCGAGCAAAAATTCCGCCGAGAGAAAAGGAATGGCAAGATAGATTTTCAGTTTATGCTTTCAGCGGAAGAAGCGCTGGAATATTTACGAAATGTCGATATAAACGGAATTCATCTTGTTCTCTCGGATATCAATATGCCGGGAATGAACGGACTGGAGCTTCTCAAAATTATCCGTGATAATTTCCCGCCGCTGAAGGTAATTATGATAACCGCTTACGGAGATGACAACTACTACCGGAAAGCGATGGAGTACGGGGCGGATGATTTCATCACCAAACCACTGGATTTTGAGAAGCTGAAGGAAAATTTCCCGCCAGAGAGATAATATTCCACTTTCCGGCAGGAAAATTAGCAAGGAAAAACCGCAATGGCGGGGTGTTTATTCAACCATCATTAAGAATATCAATGATGAACGACCGGATAAAAATTTATCTACTGATTATATTGGCCATACTCACAGGTCATATTGCCCATCCGTATGCTCAAAACCAGAATACGAGATTCGAGCACATTGATATCGAAAAAGGGTTGTCCCAAAATATGATAAGGGATGTTCTTCAGGACAATGAAGGATTTATGTGGATCGCCACTTGGGATGGACTCAACAGATATGACGGCTACGAATTCAAAGTGTATAAACATATCGACGGCGATTCGACCAGCTTGCGGGTAAACAAAATCTCGTGCTTATTGGAAGATCATAAAGGAAGAATTTGGGTTGGTACTTTCGGCGGTGGACTTAGTTTGTTTAACAGGAGAACCGAAACATTTACCAACTATGTTCACAACCCGAACGATAGCTCGAGTATTTGCGGCGATTATATCCTTTCCCTGATGGAAGACAGCAAGAATCGTATGTGGATTGGGATACGATCAGGTAGTCTCTCCTTGATTGAAAACAATACAAATTCGGACTCGACCGGGGACGTGAAATTTGTGAACTTCAGGAATGACCCACATAATCCAAGAAGCATAAGCGGCGACGGGGTAATGCGGATGTTGGAAGACAAAGCAGGATCGATATGGTTTGGAGCAAACAACGGCTCCTTGAATAAACTCATTCCAACTTCCAAAGGGTATGAATTCGCCAGTTTTCAGCCGAAAAAGGAATTGGCCGGCAAAAGATACATCGACTTTATTATAGAAGACAAGCTCCATCCGGAGCTGTTATGGGTTGCCGATTATTATAAAGGTATTATCTGGTTCGATACCAGAACCGATAAATTTTTATTTGAATATCCTTACGCAAACCTCGCTAAAAAAATTCCGATAGAGGATGTTCAAAGTATATTAAATGACAGAAATGGCCAATACTGGTTTGGCACCTACGGAGATGGAATTTACACTTACAAACCCGGTATGAACCAAAATGAGCAAGATTCTTTCGAGCACTTCCAGCTCGAATCTTCAGACCCTTTAGGGATTGACGCGCCGAACATCACCTATTTATTCGAAGACAAATCCGGTTTAATCTGGATTGGGACAAATACAAACGGATTATATACCCATAACGTGAACACAAAAAGTTTCTTGAGCTTTCATAAGAATCCATTCGACAAAAACTCTTTGATCGATGATTTTGTGCTTAGTGTTTTGGAAGACCGCGATGGGAAAGTCTGGATAGGAACCGAATTGGGGCTGGACAAATATGATCCGGCTGCAAAAAGATATACGCACTACGAAAGCACCCAGGACGAGCGGGGAACCAGCTCAAATATTGTGTATAGTTTACTTCAGGATAATGCCGGAATAATATGGATTGGGACTTCCAAAGGATTGGACAAATATGATCCTGCCACAAATTCATTTTCGCATTTCTATCACATCCCTGACGATTCTAACAGTCTGAGCGAAGGAGAGATAATCGAACTGTTTTCAGATTCAAAAGGCTCGCTCTGGATAGGAAGCTGGAACGGGGGCTTAAATAAAGCGGTTTTTTCACCCCAGGATCTAACCGTAAAATTTCTTCATTACCGTGCTGACAAAACCGATCCTTCCAGTATCAGCGACAACAGAATTATGAGCATCGCAGAAGATAAAGATGGTCGATTATGGATTGGGACCTCAGACGGTGGATTAAATCAACTGATAAGCGATTACGCATTTAATGAAGACGGCACAGTCAGCAGGCCGAAATTCAGGAGCTTTCAGTACGATCCCAAAGATTCCACCAGTCTCAGTGGCAATGATGTTCGGACGATTTACACTGATAACATCGGAACCCTGTGGTTGGGAACATTCGGGGGCGGGCTGGACAAATTCGTCCCGCCCGGAAACGCTGAAGAAAAAGCGAGATTTATTCATTACCGACAAAAGGATGGTCTTGCCAATGATGTGGTCAGGGGAATCCTTGCGGACGAATCGGGAAATTTATGGATTGGCACCGCAAATGGCTTGTCCAAATTTAATCCCATTACCGGCACATTCTGGAATTTTGATGTTACCGACGGCCTGCAAACCCAGAAATTTGAGGATGCGCAATTCAGAAGTAAAGAAGACGGCAGGCTCTATTTTGGTGGAGTAGGCGGGGTAGTTTCATTTTTCCCCGCAGAAATAAAAACGAATCCATATGTGCCCGAAATTGTGATTACCACCGCCAGATATTATAATAAAACCAGTCATTCCATTCTCGAGAAAAAGGGTATTTCCGAGAAGAAAAGATTAATTTTCTCTTACCAGGATAATATTCTGAATTTTGAATTTGCCGCACTGAATTTTTTCAATTCGTCGAAAAACAATTATGCTTACAAACTTGAAGGTTATAGCAACAACTGGATACAGCTTGGCAACAAAAGAGAAGTCACGTTCACCAATCTCGACCCGGGCAAATATACATTACATGTGCGGGGATCGAACGATGCAGGCGTCTGGAACAACACCGGAATGTCTCTTCAAATTATCATCACCCCTCCCTGGTGGCGCACAAATTGGGCTTTTGGCGCCTACGCGCTTTTATTCATCTTGGGAATGTTTATAACAGATCGGGTGATGCGCCGGAGAATAATCAAAAAAGAACGGGAGCAGGCCAATCTGCGCGAAGCCAAATTGGTAAGAACACAAGCCGCAGAGCTGGAAATGGTGGACCAGTTAGTTCGGGTCATTAATCGGGCAGAAAACCTTGAAAATCTCTTTAATTCATTATTGAAACAGACCATGAATCTTATACCTCAGGCGGAAAAGGCGGCTGTATTCCTGCGGGATAAAAAAGACGGCTTATTCAGGGTTGCTTACACTGCCGGATATAAGGTGAAGGATCTTGAAAAAATATGGTTTACGTCTGATGAATTAAAAAGTCGCTACTCTGAGAATTCCGATGAAGCCGAAAAGGGAATCTTCATACTGAACAATACGGAAAATCTTCCCGGTGATCATAAATTAGCCGGATTCAGCCGGGCGAAATCCATGCTGGTGATGGCGGTTGATCGGGACGGTATTACGGAGGCTTATGTTGTGTACGATAGTTTTGCGGATAAAAATGCATTCGATCATTCGGCGGCAAATTTACTCAACAGGTTCCGTGAACATGCTGTTTCGGCGATAGCCAAAGCTCAGGCTATCAAGATGCTGCAGGAAAAAAATGAAGAAATTGTCAAAACCCAGGAACAGCTTATCACCCAGCAGAAGCTTGCCTCTCTGGGTGCGCTAACTGCCGGGATTGCCCACGAGATCAAGAACCCGCTCAATTTCGTCAATAATTTTTCAGAGCTTTCGGTGGAGCTTGTGGATGAGCTGAAAGAAATTGTTGCCGCTCACCAGGATAAATTCAGTGCGGAGGATATCGAAAATCTGGAAGAAATCCTGCAAAGCCTCAGCTTCAATGCCACAAAAGTGGGGGAACACGGCAGGCGGGCGGATAACATTGTCCGCAGCATGCTGGAGCATTCCCGCGGCAAATCGGACGAAATGCGGGAAGTCAATATCAACGCAATGTTGGAAGAGGACATCAATCTGGCCTACCACGGCATGCGGGCGCAGGATTCTTCCTTCAACGTGACCATCGAAAAGCAGCTCGATCCATCTATCGACAAGATGCCGGTTGTCCCCCAGGATATCAGCCGGGTCTTTCTCAATATTATCAGCAACGGATTTTATGCAGCAAACAGCAGGAAAAAAGAGCAGCCATCAGGGTTCGAACCGGCTATTCGAATCTGCACGGAAAACCTTGAAAATCATGTCAGGATCAGGATACGGGATAACGGCAGCGGTATTCCGGAAGCAATCCGGGACAAACTATTCAATCCATTTTTTACAACCAAACCCACCGGCGAAGGAACAGGTCTGGGGTTGTCATTAAGCCATGATATTGTGGTGAAAGAGCACCACGGCTCAATTGCCGTCGAAACGGAAGAGGGTGAGTTTACCGAGTTCATCATCAGTCTGCCAAAAAACGGGGTGCAGGAAAAAAGTCCGGGATCGCTCGGATAAGGGACTTTAGCCATGAAAGCAAAATCAATTAAATGAAATTTTTAGGAAGAAATAAAACTATGACAAGAATTTTTAAAAATATCAGACTAAAACTTGCAGCCGAAAACAAAGTGATGGCTTACTTGCGTTATGCAATTGGTGAAATTTTACTTGTTGTTATTGGAATTTTAATTGCACTGCAGATTAATAACTGGAACGAAAACCAAAAACTTAATAGGTCGAGACAAGAATACTATCGCCAACTTTTAATTGATTTGAATAAGGATAAAGAATCAGCCAATAATTTCTTAGAGAGTTTTAAAAAAGAGCGCGAGGAATACAATAATTATCTAAAACTTTATGAAAAAAAAGATTTAACTCCTTCCGAGGTTTATAACAAACTATTAAAGTTAAACCTTGCTTCCGTTTTCATGAAATTCAATTCTAACACCATAGAATCAATTCGCAGCAGTGGTGAGTTGATATTGTTTCCCCTGGAAATAAGAAATAAATTATTGGACTTAGAAGTATTGCAGGATAATATACTTGAGAGAGCAAAACATGAAGACAACCATAAAGCAGATGTTATCAGAAGTATGTCTATGATTAGAGGAGCATCGACACTGGATTCCAGGCTTAAAAATCAGCCTCAATTAAAAGCTTTCTTAAAATTTAATGACAATCTTCCGCAAATAATTCTCGGTTTAGATGCTACACAAAGATGGAAAGATTTTTCAGAAACAGAATCAATTATGAGTTTAACAAAAATGATAAAAGATATTAATGCTATCATCAGTTTGATTAAAAATGAAATGAACAAATAAAAATAATCAAAACCATATGACTAGAATCTTTAGAAACATTAGACATAAACTCGCTTCCGAAAACAAAGTAATGGCTTATTTACGATATGCTATTGGTGAAATACTTTTGGTTGTAATAGGTATTTTAATTGCGTTACAAGTTAACAATTGGAATGAAAGCAGGAAACTAAATCAAAAGATTATTGCCAATCTCAAAAACGTTCAGTCGGAACTGGCTGTAAATATCCTGAATTCTGACGGGGTCATTGAGAATTTCATCAAAAGGGATTCTGTAAAAAACCTGGTTTTCAACAATAAACTGTCTTATAGCGATTACAAAAACGACATAGGATATAACCGCACACTTTTTTTTCCTTTTTATTATGATAACTTCGACGTGGATGCAATTGCCTACACGAATCTCACACAAAATTCAGAAGAAATCCCCGAAAAATATGCCCTAATACTGGATAAATTGAACTATTTATATTTAAAAATTAAGACTCGAATTGATATTATTAATCAGCGATATCAGAAAAACGTTTATGGAAATGCCGATTATTTACTTAATACGAAAAGTTGGTTTGCCGAAGATGCTTTTAAGGGAGCGCTCAGTGATGCTGCAATCCATTATTACCTAACCAATTCCAAATACAAGGCGGAAGTGTCCACAACAATCAATGATGCGAGGAATCTCTCCCTGGCTGCTTGTAATTACAGAAAAAATGCCATTGAGACCTACCTGGCGATTGCCCGTGTTTTAGGGAATAAAGATAAAATCCCCGACTATATCAGTTATACCTTGAAGGACAAAAAAACTGTCGGCGGGTATGTGGGTTCGTACCAGCGGGTTTACGGTTCTCCACATACAGAAATAGGGGATCGAATAGAAATCACGAAAAGTGAGGATCAGCTATTTTTTACAGCAAAAACAACAAAGAAAAAAATCCCGATCTATTGCTTTAAAAACTCCACTTTCTTTTTTGTAAATGATCC
>CAZUZS010000081.1:16596-18023 GCA_964624795.1 uncultured Calditrichaceae bacterium | reverse complement strand
TTGCACCACCGTACGCCTCACAATTTTCCCCTTTCCACTTCTTACTTCCTACTTCTTACTTCCTACTTCCTACTTCTTACTTCCTACTTCTTACTTCTTACTTCTTACTTCTTACTTCTGGCTATCTGCCTCTTCCTTCATCCCTTCCATCAGCACGTGGGCAACTTCGGGACGGGTGAATTCCTTGGGAGGCAGTTCGCCATGGGTCAACATCTCGCGAACTTTTGTGCCGCTCAAAAAGACGTGAGCATTTGCATCGTGCGGACAGGTTTTGGCGCTGGCCATATTTCCGCACTCTTTGCAGAAAAAGGCGTGCTCGAAATATAGCGGTGTAATATCAAGCTCATCACGGTTGAATTCCCTGAAAATATGCTGCGCATCATATGTCCCGTAATATTTTCCCACACCGGCGTGGTCGCGCCCGATAATAATATGGGTGCAGCCGTAGTTCTTTCGGACAATGGCGTGGAAAATGGCCTCGCGCGGTCCTGCATAGCGCATAGCAGCAGGGAAAACGGAGAGCATAACGCGGTCGTTGGGATAGTATTTTTCAAGGAGCGTCAGATAACTTTGCATGCGCACTTCAGCGGAAATATCATCGGATTTGGTTCGGCCTACCAGCGGGTGAATCAGCAAGCCATCCACGATTTCAAGTGCGCATTTCTGCAAATACTCATGGGCGCGGTGAATGGGATTTCGGGTTTGGAATGCCACTATGGTATCCCAGCCCTTTTCCGCAAAAGCTTTTCTCGTATCAGCAGGGTCCAGGCGAAAATCAAGAAAATCGGTATGCCTGGGGCGGTTGATCATCGTTATGCTGCCGCCAACCAGGTATTCGCCCTGCCCGTAAACATAGGCCACCCCGGGATGTTCTTTGTCTGTCGTGCGAAAGACCTTTTCGGCTTCCTTTTCCTTATTATACGTGAAAACATCCTTCACCTGCATTGTTGCCAGCGGGTAGCCGTTTTCATCCGTCAATGCGACTTCCGGGCTTTTTTCTATGGAAGCAGCGGTTTCCTTATTGACAGCCAGCGTGATGGGGATGCTCCAGGCAATCCCGTTGGGCAGGTGCATTTCTTCTACAACGCTTTTATAATCGTCGCCGGTCATAAAACCAGTAAGCGGGCTCATAGCGCCGCTGGCAATCATCTCCAAATCGGAAATATTTTTATCATCCAGCACAACCTTTAGCAGGCTGCCGGCCTTTTGTTCCAGATTGGCTTTCTCATTGTCTTTAGCATACCGGTTGATCAGTACGCCGCCGTGCGGTTTAATCATTTTTATTCCTTCCCGGGTTTTTTGTGGTAAAAGATGATGTAAATGTCAAAAGTGAACTTTCAAATGTGGAATATGGAATATGGTTCGATGCGATGATCAGTATATCGTTTGCCATTTGTCATGGGTCATTGGTCATTGGTCATTGGTCA
>CAZUZS010000081.1:0-16496 GCA_964624795.1 uncultured Calditrichaceae bacterium | reverse complement strand
GGTCATTGGTCATTGGTCATTGGTCAATAGTCATTGGTCAATAGTAATTTGCCAACCTATTTCAGTACCAGAGTCCAACTTCTTACTTCCGACTTCCGACTTCTTATTTCTTACTTCTTCCTTCCTCCTGTATTTCGAGTATTTTGCCACCGATTCAAAAGCTGGAAATAGACGGAGTCGGGGATGTCCAAATTGCCGGTGCCTGTTCCCATGTGGATGCCTTCTTTATTTTCACCGTGGAAATCCGAGCCGCCGGAAACCGCCAGATCGTATTCGCTTGCCAATGCCAGCAATTTTTCGGAATACTCCTGCGGCATCCCGGAATAATGCACTTCAAAGCCGTCCAGACCCATCTCTCTGAGTGCCAGGATTTTCTCGCGAGTTCCCTCGAAGGTATCAAAATTCATCAGATGGGGATGCGCCAGAATAGCCAGTCCGCCCGCATCTTTTATGAGAGCGATTGCATCCTCTTCACCTAATTTCACCTTATCCACATAAGCGGGACCACCTTTTTTCAAATATTTTTCGAATGCGTCGGCTATTGTCCCAACAAAGTTCCTCCGAACCATGATGCGGGCAATATGCGGGCGGCCAATCGATCCTTCACCCGCTTCCGCCAAAAGCTCCTCCCGGGTTACTGAAAGACCCAACCCATGAAGTTTCTCCAAGATCTTATCCGCCCGGCGGTTTCGCTCAGTTTGAAGGTATTCCAGCTTGTCGATCAGTCCGGCGGACTGCGGATCGATAAATAATCCCAGGATGTGCATGTGTCCGTGATTCGGCAATGGTGTATCCACACTTATCTCCACTCCCGGGACGACATGAATTCCGGCTCGCCGGCCGGCATCCATAAATTCGGGAACTCCGCTTACCGTATCATGATCGGTCAAGGCGATAGCTGTGAGGCCGATCTCCTTTGCCTGGAAGACCAGGTCGGCCGGCGAAAAGCTGCCGTCGGAAGCCGTGCTGTGTAATTGAAGATCTATCATTTTCCTCTCTTAAATTCAAATTTCTGTGCATCATTTTGCGCGAACTCCGGTCCTGAATAGGCACTTCCATGAACATAATCCTAATCGCAATCAGAATCGGTATCAGAAGCACGCCCAATATTGCTCGCAGGAATTACTCCGCCGAAAGGTAACCGTGCTCCTCCAAGAATCTGGCCACCTGCAAACCGTTCTTTTTCACATCCGTTTCACGGGTGGTATTGACTATCAGTTCCGGTTTTTCAGGCGCCTCGTACGGCGCAGAAATTCCGGTAAATTCTTTTACTTCACCGGCGCGGGCTTTTTTATACAGCCCCTTGGGATCCCGCTCCTCGCAGGTTTCAAGATCAGCTTCCACATAGACTTCGAGAAAGTCTCCCGAATTCATAATATTTCGCGCCCGGTCACGGTCGTTTCTGTAAGGTGAAATAAAAGCCGTCATGACAACCAGGCCGGCATCTACGAATAGTTTGGCGACTTCCCCGATACGACGTATGTTTTCCGTCCTGTCTTCCGGCGAAAAGCCGAGATCGACGTTCAGACCATGACGAATATTATCGCCATCAAGTACATAGGTCCTGACGCCTCTCTCAAAAAGGATGTTTTCCACCTCGTGTGCAACAGTAGATTTTCCGCTGCCCGACAGACCTGTAAACCACAAGCAAACCCCGCGGTGTCCGCCCTGCCGTTCCCTGTCACTTTTCGAAATATCGCCGTGATGCCAAAAAATATTCTTGCTTTTGGGAATCGCCATTCTTTACTCCATTTCCATTCTTAATAGATAAATTATGTCGCTGTTAATTAGTGTACCATTTGCCATCTTGCATACTGCGCCGCAGCCATAGCTCCGCCCCGTCAATTACAGGGGACCATTTGCCCCGCAGATCGGGATTCGGATCTCACAATACTAAAAGGACACAGCCAGCATTAATACAAAGCCCGGCTGAAATCGACCAAAGAAGAAGCAATACATCCGGGATTAGCCAACAACGGATTCACCCTGTGCCGTTGGGGAGGCGTCCGGTCTTGTGCTGGCAAACCGGGTGCTACCGGTTCCTGAATGTTAAGCGAAAACTCAAATTGCATTTTCATTCGGAACTTCATTATAATCCCTTGCCTCACCCCACGAGCAAGGCAACAAATTTAGTTAAGTTGGGATGAAAATTCAATCCATATTCGGTCGCCGCTTGCAGAAATAGTTGTCTAAATACTATGAACATCCACTCCGGATGACAGCCAGCGAAACGAATCCGACCAACCCTTTATTCAAATGTCAGACCGGCTCGCTTTTCACATCGATTTTTCGCACAAGGGGTTTCTCAACAACGAATGATGCGGACTGAAATATGCCATCGATATTCATCACCACCCGGGTCTCTCCCCGCAACTCTCGCAATCTTCCACGAATCCCGATAAACGGCCCATCCGTGATTTCCACCCAGTCGCCTTCTCGAAGATATGTCTCCAATTGTAAAGTTTCCGGATATTTTATGACGCGCTTAAGTTGTTCTATCTGCCAATCCGGAATAGCTGCCGGAACTCCCCCAAAACCAACCATTCGCACAACGCCATGCGTCTGCAATGCGGCAAAGCGATCTTTTAGATCGAGGCATATAAATACGTAGCTGGTAAATAGCGGCAAACTGACTTTTCTCCTGCGATCTTTCCACTGGCGGATTTCTTCAACCATGGGAAGGAAGCTTTCGACCTTCTTTTCCTGAAGTTGATCGAAAACCTTCTTTTCATGCCGCGGTTTTGTATACAGTGCGTACCAGCTCATAATCTTTGTTCAATCCCTTGTGGTAATATTTTAATCCAATTCAAGCGTAAAATACATTTCGTATCTTAATAAAGTGAAAGCAAATCCGTCGCTAACTGCAATCCCTTTGTTGAAAACCCCTTCTTCGGGTCACATCGGCTGTTTTCCGTCACAGCTTAAATGTCAGTGCCATATCCGGTGACGCCATATGGCACCATTTTGCCGCCATCGTGATTTGCAATCTAAAATATACACACGCAGGGAAGAATTCTCTACCAAATATTTACTTTATTCCGGCGCTTTGGTTGGAAATTATGGAAATTTATAGGAAGCAAACGGCATCTTACATTTTTCACAGAAATAATGCTTTTCATTTCAGTTCTATGTTAGACTTTCTGATAGAAGAGCACCGGGTTGCGACCAAAAAATTGACGCCAGGCTTAACCTGGCGTCGATGGACGGGATTCAATTTTTAAATCAGGAACAGGGCAGTTCTGCTCATATCAGTACCCGGATCATTTTCGTTATCTCAGGCATCTCTGTACCAGTCAATAGTTTTGCGCAATCCTTCGAAGAAAAGCACACCGGGTGAATAATTCAGATGTTTCTTTATGCGGTCGATATCGGCAAACGAGTGTTTCACATCGCCCGGACGAGGTTCGGCATAAACAGCGGGAATGTCCTTTCCCAATATCTTGTTGATGTTCTGAACCAATTGATTCAGGTCAATTCGTTCGTGACAGGCGCAGTTAAAAACCATCCCCGGCTGATTTTCCGCCTCCGTGGCGAGTATGTTGGCCTGCACAACGTTGCTCACAAACGTGAAGTCGCGGGACTGGAGCCCGTCACCAAAAATCGTTGGGCTTTTGTCATTCAGAATAGCTTTGACAAACTTGGGGATTACAGCCGAATATTGTGAATTCGGGTCCTGCCTGGGCCCGAAAACATTGAAATACCGCAAGGCTACCGTATGCAGCTTGTAGATTCGCGCAAATACCTGGCAATATTTTTCGCCCGCCAGTTTGCTTACCGCGTAGGGAGACAGGGGGTTGGGTGTCATATCTTCCTGCTTAGGCAACCGCTCGCTGTCACCATATATCGACGATGAGGAAGCAAAAACCACCCGCTTAACCCTGGCATCCTGTGCAGCATTCAAGATATTGAGGGTTCCGGTAACATTAACTTCGTTGGATGTAATGGGGTCCTGAATCGATCTCGGAACCGAGGGCAGCGCCCCCTGGTGAAGAATAAAATCCATGCCGTCGACTGCTTCCCGGACAATATGGTAGCTGCGAAGGTCGCCCTCAATCAATTCAATTTTGTCCATGATGGGCGCAATATTTTCCCTGCGTCCGGTCGCAAAATTATCAAGGATTCGAACATTATGGCCACGCTGCAATAACTCCACTGCTAAATTGGAACCAATAAAACCTGCTCCGCCGGTGATCAAGTATTTCATAGTTTCCTCTCCATTCGTTAGTCAAATCCACCAAATATTAAATCTGCACATTGTCCGACCGGTATTACATGTCACATCCAAAGCTTTTCAAATTAAAAATCCTGTCCATCGGACAAAATAAAATATTGGGTATCATCGTCAGGACAGAAAAAAATATTAGTCGGAATTCGGGAAGATTTATCAGACGAGCGGATTGGATATTGACGAGGCGAACAGTGCATTTCCGTTGACACCGCAAAGAATGACTGCCTGCCGCAACCGCTGTACGCCGGGTGAAAACAGAATACGTTCTGCATCCCAAGTTCCTGAATTGGACCAACCTTCCGGTTAGAATTCAGGCACCGCTGCTTAATGTCAATTTAAAGGAAAGAACAGATATCAAAATTAAATTGCTTTGTGAAAATTACCGGGCAGCAGCCAATTCATACAAATTCAAGAAATCAGGCTTATTGGGTATTCTGTAAATCCTTAAGCCGCAGCTCACATGATATGTACGCAACCAGACTATCCGGTCTGCCCGGGATAATCAAAAAACGCGAAACCCGGCCCTTTATTTCTCCCGGTGCATCTCCAGCAGGAATTCCTCTTCGCCTGGGAGACTGGCAGCATTTGAATCGGTTATCTCCCCGGGATTCTCAATTACTTTTTTCTTTGGTCGTCCCCGTTTTCTTTTGACAGGTGGTTCTTCCTGTGCAGAATTATCGGTTGTGGTTTTTTCTGCTTCGATCTTAGCATTCTTGGGCGGACGCCCACGACGCCTTTTTACCGGTGCTTCGCCTGCAGTGATCGTCGGCGCCGGTGCCGCTTCTTCGCCTTCCCGTTTTTTAGGCGGTCTGCCGCGTCTCCTTTTCGGTTTTTCCTCATCCGATGCGGGAGAAGTCTCGACGGTTGAAACTGGTGGTTCGATGGGGTGCTTGCGAGGACGTCCCCGTTTTCTCTTCACAGGAGGACCATCCTGCCCGCTTTCTGAGCTTTCGGTGGATGAAACAGCATTTCTGGCACGCGAGGCGCGTATGCTCCGAATAATTTCCTCCACCCTCGTGCTGCGTTTTACCGGGCTGACACCCGTATCTTGCGGCTTATCGGTTTTCGCTTCGCCATTTATGTCTAATTCAACCGGCCTGACATTTTCGAGCTGCAGGTTTTCAGGATGGAGCAAGACTTCCTCGGGCTTGCATTTATAGCGATTCATGATTTCAGCCCATTTATCCAGCTCTTCTTTATAAAAACTCATGCGCGCTTTGGAGGGATTGAAATGAGAGGGCACGTCGTTCCTGAAGGCACGCTGTGTAAGTTCAAACACCTTCCCGAAACCCAGATAATTGGCCGCCTGAATAGGTGTGAGCGGCGTCTTGGGCGAAACATAAATCCTGAAATTGAACTCCTCCAGCAACCATTTTTTAAGCCAATTCGAATCTTCCTCATTCAGCTTATCTAAAATTTCCATATAGCCGTCTTCGTTGCGGGCATACTTTATCTGGGAAAGTCCGATTCGTGCCTCTTGAACATCGGGTTCTTCAGCTAAAATCGCGTTATAAATTTCCTCGGATTTGTCAAATATCTTTCCTTTACGATATGATTTTGCCAAATCGAGCCGCGCATCCAGAGAATTATCGACTTCCGCATATCTTTCATAGAATCGCATGGCATCATCGTATTTTCTGACTTTTTTGAGTGACCGCGCCAGCCATTTATAACCCAATCCAAAATCAGGCTTTATCTTAACCAGTTTGCGCAACGGATCAACCGCTTTCTGGTAGTCCTCCTTTTCATAATACTTGCGTGCCCAGTTTAATACAACAAAAAACTGGATGATTTGCGGTAAGAAGGAGATATCCTGATTTTCATTATAGATATCCATATGGGTCGTAAAGATCATTTTGGATTGACCCTTTTTCCGTTTCGGATTATTCAATTCCATCAGGATGCGTTTAAAATAGTTGTAAAGCTTCTGCCGGAGGAAGGTTTCGTTCGCCATTATGATGGTCGTTTCCTCCTCAGCACCATCCCCGTTGCTGTCCCCATTTCCGTTGCCATTTCTCATTTTGCGCTGGCATCCCATGCGGATCTTACCCAAGAATTCTTCTACCATCTCCGGGGGCTGAGTCAATGAGAGTTCAAAGAGGAGTGATTTCTCCTCATCATCCATAACAAAATAGGTTGTTAAACTCAGGCGTTGCGATTCCAGATCCCATTTCCGGATGTTTAACGCGATTAACGTAACCTCATATTGTGCCATTTTTATCTCCTGTAAACATTCAAATCAAATCGTTATTTTTTCCGAATTCTAACTGCATAAACAACTTGCTGCGGACTTATCTGGTAATTTCAGATTTTTTGCTCTCAGCGTGTATATTTTAGACTTTTAACGCAAGCATGTACGATTAGTTGCATATTATTTTCATGTGAGTTTACAATACCTCTCACTCTCCTAAGTCGTTTCATTACAACTAATTTGCCTGTTTCCAAACATCTCAATTATTTATATCCCTCCATTTCTTTCTCTCCTAAACTCAGGCGGAGAAATTACAATTCCCCATATAGCTTCCGGAATTATCCTCTGGTTTAGACACCGGATTTGCTGTTTCCTTTCATCTTTAAATTAATTTCCTCTTGCCAGGCAATTAGGAGGCACAAAAAGTGTCCCGCAATTATCTTCGATCATGATGCTCCTGGTAGAGGTAATTTAAAATATTGGCATCCTGGTCATGAAAAGGTTCGATCCTTCCCACCGACGATGTCAGGATGGTCGTAACACCGGGGCCGTGTCCGGAAACCACACTGTCCGAATGCGCTACAATCCCAATCGTAATCGCCCCTTCCCTAAAAATCCACCCGAAGGATGCATCCGAATCCATAACAGCGACAACATCGCCCAATCTCAGATCATCCAATCTATATTGCTCAATGGCTTTCTCATCAAATATCTGAATATCGTAATCGCCGGAATAAGCCGAAATATTCCCCAGTCCCGCGCCCATGAGCTTGGATGGAATCGTATGTGTCACACCGATTCTTAATTTATCGGAGTTGTCGATATTCATGTTGATCAACAGGGACGGGTCAATATTCATTGCCAAAATATCCGGGAAATAATCGAGCAGGCGGAGACCAACTCCGAAGGATTTTATCAGAATCCTGTCACCGATATTCATTTTGTTCAATTCGGCTGGTTCGAAATCAAGCATCACGTGTTCGATGCCACCATGCTTTCCCGTCACTCTCCCCATTGTACCTTTTGCATCTCCGGTGACGACCTGTGCGTGGTTTCCGATACAAGCCAGAACATTTAATGCACCATTCGGTGAATATTCTCCAACCGGACGACCTGCATTTACGATGCTTACTCCCGGTTCAACGTGGTCCGCCATCCAGCCGACCGCAAGTTGACCAATGCGAATATTATAGGCAATTCCGCCAACGCTGGGATACACCTGCACCTTGCCGTTGTTATCGATCACATATCCGGTTTTGCGCAAGGTTGGGTGATCAATTTCACCGCTGACGCTTAAATAAACCAACTTATCGGTGTTAAGATTTAAGCTCACTTTAACTTTCCCAGATCCCTGACATTACAATTAATCGTTCATTTTTTCATCTAAAAACAACCCGAACAAGTCTCCTGTGAACCACGAATTATTCTGTTCACGATATGTTCTCTCTCGGCTGATTACTGATCATGGGTGCGGAACCGGAGCAAACATCATTCTGCATGCCATGTCTTAAATGCAACCGGTAAAACTTAAAATTGGCTTTTCAGTTCGAATGAGGGGTTAAAATCGCAAATAATTTCCGCTAAAACCATCCTGCAATTTTAACTGACATGTCACTGCGATTACTCAGCCCGGAGCTTAAACAGTTTCATTTCGGATAAAAACACCGGCTAACCAATCGGAAAATAAATTGCACTATATCCGGAGATCAAACGCAATTGCGTTCAGCATGTCACGATTTCATTACCACATTTAATCTCCCTTTTTCAGTAACTACAGGACTGTTGCCCCTCTTATAAACTGCTGGCTCGAACCCGCAACAGAACCTGCCTTTGACCCCATTCAATGACAGGCTCCCTCGCATTAAGCTTTACTACCGTGCTACATCCCCACCCCGGCACACTCCGTGCATCAATTTTTTAAAATCCGAAGATTTTTCCTTTTGCAAGATATGATTATAACAAAAATTAACTAAAATACAAACAGAAATTAATAATTGCTCAAAGAATGATTACTTCTCATTGCTTGCTTGCCATTGATTACAATTTCAAGTCCTTTTTTCCGATCCTACAAACTCTCCATGTCCGCTTGCTGGCGGCTCCAAAAAACACTTCAACAGATTTGTCTTTAATAACTTCTTTAACGATTTTTATTTCAGACAATATTAATAATTAATGAAAATAAAATCAATAAAAAAAATGAAATAATGAAATTCTTCCCAAAAATATAGTCCAGAGCGTGCTTTCCGATCATTAACCGGCATTCAAATTCATAAACAAAATGTTTGAAACCTTTGGCTGTTACATTTCTTATTATCGGAAAAATTATTCAAACATTAATTTATTTGGCTAATAAACGGGTCCTTTTTGATAGGAGCAGGTCAATTTTCTTCTTTAATTCCCGCAAATCAAAAGGCTTTAGAAAAATGGCAGACGCCATTTTCCTTATCACATCTTCCACTTCTTGCGTGCAATCGCAGTAAACATACATCATAATGATCGGAATCTGAGGCGCGGCCTCATGCAATTGATTGATAAAATTATAAACATGGGTATTGGGAAGATCAATATCAGTGAGGACAAGATGAATATTATCCCGCTCTAATGCAGAGAGGATGTCGTCTCCATTTTGGACAGGAAACACATTATACTCGTCTTTTAAGAATTCCTGGATACATTTGCAAATATCCCGATCCCGATCAAAAACCAGAATATTTTTTCGGAGCATCTTATCCCCACCATATCGTATTCAGTGATGCAATTTTGCAAGCATTATGCCACCGTTCGAAACAGCGGGATTATCTTCCTAATTCATTTAGATATAATAGGTTCTGCAAAGCGCCCAAATAGTATTAAATAATAAAGATCTCTTTAATTTTCTCATTCCTGGAAATTATCAATTCAGATTTTTAATATTTGCAAAACTTGGTGGCATCAAAAATAGATTCATGAAAAACCATTTGCTCACAAAATACCCCGCAATTGGCCACTCTCCAAAATCTGATTTGCCTGCCGGGCGTAATTCAGCAAAAACCGTTTTTAAACATGCGTAAAATCAGGTGCTTCTCTGCACGGAATAATTTTCAGCAGTTTAGTTGGCGGACCAAATTAAAGCAACTGTTGACAATCGTTCAGCATATTCGTGGTAGCTGCTCCCCGGTCAACATATCGATGATGCGCCGACTGCCAAAGTCGGTTTCCATCGCCACCTTATCAGGATGTTCATCGGTTACTTCTCCGATAATGCAAGCCTCCTGGCCAAGGGGATCGGTTCGCAGAATGGAAATAATTTCCTCCGCACGGGCTGCTTCTGCCACCACCAGCACTTTCCCTTCATTGGCAATATAAAGCGGATCCAGACCCAAAATCTCACAGAGACCTCGTACCTCGGGGCGAACCGGCAAAGACGCTTCAGAAACAACAATCCCATGTCCGCTGTTTTCTACTATCTCATTCAAAACAGTCGCAACACCGCCGCGTGTGGGATCGCGCATCAGCCTTATGCTGTCTCCGAAATCGCCGAGCTTTTCAATGAGGCGGTTAAGCGGCGCGCAATCCGATCGCAGGGTGCTGTGCAGGGTGAGTCCTTCCCGTTGCGCCATTATAGTGGTACCATGATCGCCGATAGTACCATTTATGATAATCTTGTCGCCTGCGGAAATTTTGCGGGTCATCTTGAATTTATCCGACAGCTCACCTACTCCGCTGGTGTTAATAAATATCTTATCCGCAAATCCTTTTTGCACAACTTTGGTGTCCCCGGTAACAATGCTCACGCCGGCCTCGAAACTGGTTTTCTGAATTGACTGCAAAATTTTTTTCAGGTCTTTCGCCGGAAATCCCTCTTCAATAATGAACGCAAGGCTCAGGTAACGGGGAATCGCTCCCATTACCGCCAAGTCGTTCACCGTGCCCGAAATCGCCAGCGTTCCAATATCCCCGCCGGGAAAGAAAATGGGATCGACCACGTATGAATCTGTGCTCATTACCAGCTTTCGTCCGGCAATATTCACAATTGCTCCATCGTCCAGCGGTTCGAGAAAGGGATTCCGCAGGGAGGGCAAAAAGGTCTCTTTGATCAACTGCTGCGAAAGGCGGCCACCGCTGCCGTAAGAAAGTAGTATTTTATCGTCTTTCATCACAGAATCCTCCCGGTGAGTTTTGTAAAACCATTTGACCACATGCTATTTGAAAACGGCGATTTGGGGCATTCTCCTAAACCAGGCAGATCCAACCACGTTACCGGTTTGCCGGTCATTTTCTGCATGAAGCTGCATCCCCAACTGAATAAATTCGGAGCAGGCAATCATCCTAGAATCTATCAAACCTGTAGTAAGCAGCGCAAGTGCCTTCGCTGGAAACCATGCAGGAGCCGACCGGATTTTCCGGGGTGCACACTTTCCCAAATAGCTTGCATTCGGTGGGCTTCCTGGTTCCCTTCATCACCTGGCCGCAAATGCAACCGGGATGCTCACGAGTCGGTTCGACCGTTACATCGAATTTGCTGGCAGCATCGAAACCGGCAAACTCCTGTCGAATTTTCAATCCGCTCTCCGGAATCAAGCCGATGCCACGCCATTCGGCATCGCCGGGCTCAAAAACATCCGCAATAATTTTTTGCGCATCCAGGTTCCCTTCCCATGTGGCAATGCGACTGTACTCATTATCCACATGCGGATTCCTATCCCTCACCTGCTCCAGGAGAAGAAGGATACCCTGCAGAATATCGACCGGTTCAAAGCCCGCCACCACGCACGCCTTTCGATACTTTTCTGCCAAAAAGCCGTAGGCCTGGGCGCCGATAATCGCTGTGACATGCGCCGGACACAAGAAGCCGTCCAGCAAGACATCGTCACCGCCGGCCAGGATTTCCATCGGACGGGGCATGGTTTTATGGGAACAAAGGACGGAGTAGTTGTTCCGGCCCTCGCGAGCTGCCATCAGAATTGATGCTGCGATTGTCGGAACTGTTGTTTCGAAGCCGACACCTAAAAAAACAACCTCCTTTTCAGGATTCCGTTCGGCAATGTCCAGCGCATCGAGTGTGGAATAGACAATCCGTATATCCTGGCCGGCCGCCTTCTCTTTCTCAAGACTGCTGGAAGAACCGGGCACCCGCATCATATCGCCGAAGGTTGTTAGAATAATATCCGGTAACCGGCCAATCGCTATGGCATGATCCAGGTAGTGATTTGGCGTAACGCAAACCGGGCAACCCGGGCCGGAGATAAGTTCTACGTTTTCAGGCAAAAGACGGCGAATACCAAAACGGGCGATGGACATAGTGTGGGTTCCGCATACTTCCATAAATTTAACCCGGTCCATATCGCGTGCTACATCTGCAATCCTCATCACAAGTGTTTTCACAATATCCCGGTTCCGGAATTCTTCAAGATATTTCATCAAATCATTCCTTTTTTTAGTCGATGACTGGCGATGTAAGCCTGTCCGAGCGCCAACCCGCCATCATTAGGCGGGACCGCTGTATGATAAAAAACTTCAAATTTATTTTCAACGAGTTTTCGCGCAAAGTTTTCGGTAAGGAACCGGTTTTGGAAGCAACCGCCGCTCAAAACCACCCTGTTGATGCGATGCGCTTCGCGAAGCTGCACCGCTAAAGAGGCAAAAATATCGATAAGGCCGGAATGAAATTTCAAGCTTATGATTGGCACTGACACCTTTTCGGCAATATCCTGCAACAAAGCAGAAAATAGCGGGCGCCATTCAATTATATCCTGATCTACCTCGTGGCGCAGGGAAAACGGATATGGCTCGACCCGGGATTTACCCGTATTTTCAAGCTGTGCCTCCAACTGCATAGCAGCCTGCCCTTCGTAACCCACCCGGCTGCGAAGTCCCGCCAAAGCTGCCACGGCATCAAACAGCCGGCCACAACTGCTGGTTAGCGGACTGTTAATCTTTCTTTCCACCATCTGTCCGACCAGTTCAATTTCCTGAGCAGGGATTTGGGGGAATAGCCGCTCAAAATTTTCCCCGCTGCGCGAATTCAGGATATAGGCAAGCGCCATTCTCCACGGTTCCCGGATCGCTTTTTCCCCGCCGGGCAGCGGCACATACTCGAGATGGGCGGCGCGCGCAAAGTCGAGCTCATTTGCCAGTAGTACCTCGCCGCCCCACACTGTGCCATCGATACCGTAACCGGTACCATCCAGGGAGAAACCGATGACATCTCCAGTCAGCCCTTTCTCGGCCATACAGGAAGCAATGTGAGCGTGATGATGTTGCACACCGATCGATTCATATTCCGCTTGCTGCCGTGCCCACTTTGTGGACAAATATTCAGGGTGCAGATCGCAAACAACAATTTTCGGCTCAATTTCCAGAATTCTTTGCAAGTGCTCCACACTTTTCTCAAAGAGATCCAGCGTTTCCAGGTTCTCTAAATCCCCAATGTGCTGGCTGAGGAAAAAGAAATTTCGCTTGTTCAGGCAAATCGTATTCTTTAACTCGCCGCCGACCGCAAGAACAGAAGGTTGTTCATCCCGGCAAATCACCGGCAGTGGCACAAAACCCCGACTACGGCGGATGTAGGAAATTTTTCCTCCCATAATGCGAACAACCGAATCATCCGCCCTCTGGTAAATATCCCGATTATTGAGAAGAAAATAGTCCGCAATTTCTCCCAGCCGGTGTAGAGCTTCCTCATTGCGATATGCGATCGGCTCTTCAGACAGATTTCCGCTGGTCATCACGAGAGCAGTAAAAGCACTTTCTCTCAGCAGCAGATAGTGCAATGGAGTGTAGGGAAGCATGACACCGAGATAATCGTTGTCGGGTGAAACCGAAGGCGCTATTTTGCTGCCAGACTTTTTCCTCAGCAGACAAATTGGGCGCTGCGGCGACAAGAGAATTTCGCGCTCCTCGTCATTGATCTCGGCAAAGGAACTTGCGATTTCTATATTTTCGCTCATCAGCGCCAGGGGTTTTTCATATCGCCGTTTTCGCAGCCGCAACCTTTGCACGGCGTCTTCGCGGGTCGCATCCACCGCAAGATGAAAACCGCCCAGACCTTTGACCGCTACAATCAGACCGTTCCGCAAATGCTCGATAGCCTGGGCAATGGGATCGTCGGCAACCTGCTTTCCGGAAGGATCCGTTAAGCTGATCTGTGGGCCGCACACCGGGCAGGCGTTGGGTTGGGCATGGAAACGCCGGTTCTCCGGATTTTCATATTCCGCGCGGCAATCCTCGCACATCACGAATCCCGACATCGTTGTACCCGGCCGGTCGTACGGAATTTCTTTTATAATTGTAAATCGCGGTCCACAATTGGTGCAATTGATGAATGGATAACGATAACGGCGGTTGCGGGGATCAAATAATTCTGCCAGACAGTCGTCACAGATTGAGATATCGGGGGATACCAGCGTCAGCGCACCTGTCCCACGGACACTACCTTTTATGGTAAATCCGGTATCATCCTGAAGCGGTGCATCTTCAAATCGAATGCCGGTGATCTGAGCCAAAACCGGCTGATTTGTTTGTAATTCTTTTATGAACAGATTCAGGGAAGAAGGATCGCCCTGCGCCTCAATCGTGACACCAGAGGAATCGTTGAGCACCCAGCCATGAAGATTGTAACGGCCCGCAAGGTTGTAGACAAATGGACGAAACCCAACTCCCTGCACGATGCCTTGTATGTAGATTCGTTTACGTTCCTGCATTTCATTTATCGAGAATCCAAGAATCGCGGCACATTTTCACTCCGGTTCCGCATCCGGGCCGGCTTCCGGAGGTTCGGCATTTTGATCAAGGGAGAGCGTTGCCGCATAATCTTCGTTCATTTGCATCAATATATCCAGAGTTTTTTTGGCTTCTTCCTCATCCAGACGTTGAATGGCAAAACCGGCGTGCACAACCAGGTACTCCCCAACCGTTGCATCATTTATCAGCATCAGGCTTACTTTTCGCTCCACGCCGCCTAATTCGACAGTGCCGATATCGCCGTCTTTTTTCATGAGCTTCATGGGAACTGCCAGACACATATTGGCCTCTTCTGGTTTGTCAAACTTCTCTTAGTTAACAACTATATATAGTAACACATATATCCGGAAATTTCTACAAAAATAGATTATTTATACCCGATCTGCTGCCTATTGCTCAGCCCGGCTATTGCCAGGATATCATTTAATGACATTCATGATCACGTCTACTACCGCCAGACCGCTCTCGCTCCGGGAATCAAGAATGGTACCATCGGTAGTGATTCTTTCTTCCGGTATAAACCCGGCTGTCTCGATGATTAGCGCCACCGATTTGGCACGCTGTTCGGCAAGCGCCCTGCTGTATTCCGGTGATCCGCTGGCCGCATTTGCCAAACGAATCCGGATCCGCTGGTCGGGAAAAGCGCGCAACGCTTCGCCCATGCGTTCCAGAAGCTCTTGGTCGGATGCATTTACCTGTATCTTTCCAGGTTGGAATTGGATTCCATCGAGACGAAGTACCAGTTCCTTGTCCTGTTCGAGCACTTGTATCTTCGTTCCCGCGAAATTTTCGCGAAGATGCCCGATTCTTTTTTTAAGATCATTCTGCTCGCCCAGCTTCTCCTGTATTTGCGCAATCTTCAACTGCATTTGCTGAAGAGAATCGCTGAGTTGTGAATTTTCGTCCCTCAGCATTCTGTTTTCACGCTGCAGCGATTCGATTGACATTCCGATATTTTCAAGTACCGTCGAAACGCCTTCCGAGTAGCGCGGTTCGTAATTCACCAATGCCGCCAGCCGGGAAATGGAATTTTCCAGTTGCAGCATATACTCTTCAAAACCGGCTTCATTGCGCCGTATCTTTTGTGCTTGCTGAACCAGTTGCAACAAATGCTGGCTCTCTTCCGAAAGTTGCGATGCCTTCTCCTGCAGCGATGTGTCGTTAAACCTGTTTCGGTTAATGATGCTTTCAACCTCGCTGAGCAGGTCGGACACGAGTGCATAGGTGCGGGGCGCCATTTTCTGCGCATCCAGATCGTTGGATTCCTGGATGAGAATACGAACCTGGCTTAACAACTTATTGCGGAGGGCTTCAAACTGGGCGTGCCGATATTCGGCCAATATTTCATTTATTTTCCCTTCGGCATCCGCCGGGATCTGGTCACGGTATCTTTCGGCAGCCTTTTGCAGACCGGACTCCGCTTCGTTAAATATGTCCGGAGCGAAATCCTCCGCACCATCGGCAATCGCCTCGTCACGAGCCGCAAACACGCTGCTAAAATACGGTTTCAACGCTTCCGACGCGGCATCGATGCGCTTAAACCGCAGATATAGCTGGTGCGCAGTCTGCTCTTCGTCATTTGTTAATTGCCGCCCGGCGGTATTCGATTTCAATTCTTCGAATAGTTGTTTGCTCTTGTAGTAATCCTCGGGGTACAACACGTCACCGCGATTCAGCCGTATGGAAATTAACAGGTCTTCAATCTGCTCAATTTGTCCACTGAGCTGGACCGCAAGCAAGCCATTGACGGCTAACAAAAATGTAAAAAACAAATATGATAAAAACTTCATTCTCATCCTCAATAAATTACTTAAATATAATAATACTGATGAATTAACTAAAGTGATATTATTTCCTGTTCCGGGCGCCAGGCTCGAAGTGGAGGCCGGGGGTTCCGGAAAAGCAAATTCGGCGAAACCGGGAGCCGGGGGTAACCGTCGCGGGCTCACAAAATCCCGGATATTTTCGGAGATACCGATTCAATGGCACAAAATTTAATGATCGACAAATTGCAGCGGTGTTAAGGTGTTGAAGTACCGCGTAGCGTAAACATCGCATCACAGCAGCATTGAAATAGCGATCCCATTTGCAATCATTTCGACCTGTGACGTCTTTAAATATGTGCCCTATTCTCATAATCATATTTCTCTTTACTTTTTTCCGGCGGTTCTTTATCTTAAGGGGTCAAAGGAAGAATTTGACGTTTTCCGTATCTTTTACATTTTGATTTTATTAAAATTAAAGCGGTTATAGAATGCCTTTTTGTTGACAGTCACACCCCTAACTAAGTCACTTTCCGGAAATTCTGGAAGTTGTAAAACTGAGGAGACACTCTATGGAAACCACCAAACGCGG
>CAZUZS010000080.1:0-18960 GCA_964624795.1 uncultured Calditrichaceae bacterium | reverse complement strand
AATGGAGTAGGTTTTTATGCCACTGAAATCCATTTTTTTATATTTTGACGACATGGTTGCCCCAGAGTATTGTGGTCAGGTATGGTTGACGATTGCGAATCTATTTTTTCACCTCCAGTGACTTCTAATATAAGGATAAATCACTGCGTTTTCTATCACCTTCTCATGCAGGTAGAATAGACAAATTCGCGCAGCGGGAAGACGTTGAAAACACATTTCTTCGTCATTCGAAAGAATGCGCGGGCCACTGATTTCCTCTAAATATCTTCTTCTCCCGTTTGATTTTACCTTTTATTATCCCTGTTTTTATTTTAAATTGCCCGGTCAGAAATCTGAAACCGGAAAAGTTGTCTTTGCGAATGAAAACCAATCTCTCCTCTGTATTGCGGTCCTTCCGAAGAAATTTTAATATTTTTCTTTCCGAAAACTTCCTCAAATTCCGCGCAACCGAACACACTTTCATGATTATTGTGGCGCTGATTATCGGTGTGCTGGGCGGATTGGGTGCAGTGGGAATTCAGTTTTCAATAAAGCTTTTTCAGAAAATATTCTGGGGGGACTGGAGCGCCAACCTGGAATATCTTCGAACCGTTCCCCTTTATGTAAAGATCCTGGCGCCGACCGTTGGCGGGGCGATTGTCGGCAGTATCGTCTATTTTGTGGCCCAGGAAGCCAAGGGACACGGCGTTCCGGAAGTGATGGAAGCAATTGCCCTGCGAAACGGTGTGATTCGCGCACGCGTGGTTATCGCCAAATTGCTTGCATCTGCGGTCTGTATCGGCTCCGGCGGCTCTACCGGACGTGAAGGCCCGGTAATCCAGATTGGCTCCTCCATCGGATCATCGATAGGACAATTTTTGCGGGTGAATCCGACCCGCATGAAAATATTCGTCGGCTGCGGGGCAGCAGCCGGAATTGCCGCAGCGTTTAATGCGCCGGTGGCAGGCGCGCTGTTCAGTGTTGAGATCATCCTGGGCGATTTCGGTGTGGCGCAGTTCAGCCCAATCGTAATTGCCTCTGTGATGGCTACGGTCGTTTCCCGCCATTTTCTGGGCGATTTCCCGGCGTTCCAGGTGCCGCACTATGTTCTGGTCAGTCCTTTTGAGCTCATCCCGTATGTAATTCTCGGCTTGCTTTCCGGTTTGGTTGCCCTGTTGTTTATCAAGGTTCTCTACGGCTTCGAAGATTTCTTTGATAACCTGAAAATGAACGCTATCATGAAGACCACGATTGGCGGCCTTATGGTTGGCATCATGGGCGCTTTTTCCCCGGACATTTACGGCGTCGGTTACAACAGCATGAACCTCGCGCTGTTGGGGCAGCTCTCCTGGACCATGATGTTCCTCTTGATTTTTCTGAAACTGCTGGCTACCAGCATCAGCCTGGGATCGGGCGGTTCGGGAGGAATTTTTGCCCCGTCACTTTTCCTGGGAACCATGACCGGCGGCTTTTTCGGGGCGCTTGTCAATCAGTTGTTTCCGCAATACTCGGCAACATCCGGCGCTTACTCATTGGTGGGAATGGGGGCGGTGGTGGCGGGCGCCACACACGCACCGATTACTGCTATTCTCATCATTTTTGAGCTGACAAACGATTACAAAATTATTCTCCCGCTGATGATTTCCACCATCATCGCCACCCTGCTGACCACCAAATTAAAAAAAGAGTCTATCTACACTTTGAAGCTGTTGCGGCGCGGTGTCGACCTTTTTCTGGGCAGGGAAATCAATGTTTTGCGGTCACTTCGCGTTCGCGAAGTCATTCGGCAAAACCCGGTAATCATTCCGCCCGAATTAAGTTTTAAGGCGCTGCTGGAGCTGGTTGTGAACAGCCCGCACTCCCATTTTTTTGTTATCAACAAGGAGAAAAAACTGGTGGGTGGTGTCTCCCTGCAGGAAGTCCGGCGGGCGCTCCTGGACCAGGACTATCTTACCGATTTGCTAATTGCGATTGACCTGGTGAACACCGATCTTCCGCGGGTCCACATGGATGATGATCTGGATGGCGTGATGAAACTTTTTGGGCGCTACGATACGGAAGAATTTCCGGTCGTAGATGCCAAGACTTCCTCGCAGATTATTGGTGTCGTCAACCGAAAGGATGTGATCGATGCTTACAACCACGAACTGGTAAAACGAAACCTGAGCCAGGAGATTTCATCATCCGTCAAGCTATTGGAAAAGATGCCGATGGTGGATTTGATTGATGATTATGTGATGACGGAAGTGCCGGTTCCGCCATCTTTTATAGGCAAAAGCATAAAGGACATCAATATCGGTGCACGCTTTAGCATTCACATTTTAATGATAAAGAGAGATTCCGACAACCAGGATGCGCCGCAGATTATTCCAGGTGCAGACGAAATTCTTCATACGGAGGATGTGCTGGTGGTCATGGGGAGAAGTAAGGATATCGAAACATTGAAGCATGTTACATGAGCGAAAAACGCAAATTCAATATTCGAAACGGGGAAGGGCGCAAACAGTCGGTTGAGATCATTTACCAGGATGCTGATATTCTGGCCGTAAACAAGCCGTCCGATCTGCGGGTGATTCCCGATCGCTGGAATGCCAGGCTCCCTAATCTTCGCGATCTCTTGGCGGAGCATCTCCGGAAGGAATTGGGGGATGGTGAACAGAATGTCCTGGTCGTTCACCGCATCGACGCCGATACAAGTGGAATTGTGCTGTTTGCGCGAAACGAACAAAGCCACCGTATGCTGAATTCGCTATTTGAAAAAAACGAAGTGCACAAGACGTATCTGGCGGTCGTCGCCGGCAAACCCGAACCGCCGGAAGGGGAGATCAATTTGCCCATTGCAACGGCGCCGCGCGGGAGGGTCAAAATTGACCCGAGCGGCCGGCCTTCACTCACAAGCTACAAAACTACCGAACAGTTCCGGCGGTTTTCTCTGCTGGAAGTCTATCCGCAAACCGGCCGAACACACCAGATCCGTATCCACCTTCGGGCCATAGGGCACCCCCTGGCGGTGGATCCCCTTTATTCCCGCAACAGTCGTCTGCTTATTTCCGCAATCAAACCTGGCATTCGTCCCCCGGGTGGAGACGACGAAATCCCGGCGTTGATTTCCCGGCTTACCCTTCATGCCTGGAAGATTCGATTTGTGCATTCTGCCACCGGAGAGGAGATGTTGCTCCAGGCCGAGCCTCCGAAGGATTTTCAGGCGTTGTTAAAGGCGCTTCATAAATGGAATACTTTGTTCTAAGAGCCGCCAGTGAAGGCAACATTCAAAGAAATGCCTGGTCGGCGGCTGTGTTGAAGGACCAACAGCCGGCGGCAAAACAAATTTTTCATCACATTTGAATTACTGCAACGCTGTTGGCGGCCATGTCACAAAGCAAATATTTCTCCGGTGTCGGGTAAATATGATTGATAATGTGTAATATTGTTGGTATTTTGAATGGATTGAACTTTTGGGATTAAATGCAATGGATGCTTTTAAGATATGTCGAAGTTGCGGGAAAATATGGGAATCGCGGGATGAATTCCTCAAGTTAGATGGTCTGATTCCGCTTGGTTTCCAAGCGCATTTCTTGGATGGGAATAAAAGCATTTTGCTCTTCCATCACGATGCTCCGAATTGCCAGACTACGTTGGCGGTGCCGGTTATGCTCTTTAAAGATTTGATTCCCGGCCTAATGGAGAGAGAAACCGCCTTCCTGACTTCGGAATGCAATGGATTGTGCCTTACCGATAATAGGCTGGTTTCCTGCGGGCATCCTTACTGCCGGAATGCACTGATTCGCCAGTTTGCAGCGGATTTGGCAGCCAGAAAGAAGAATAGTAGCACGAACGAGCAGAGAAAAGAATGAAGCTCACCAAAACATCAGCAGCCTGGCGGGGATTGTGCTCTCGAAATGTCATATAATTTTATGTATTGAATTGCCTGGTTTCCCGAACAGATCTGCAGCACGAAGAATTGAAAATATCAGGATTTGTCAGCAATGGCTGCAGCTAAATTCAATGGTAGTTTGTTATGAGCAAGCTGTGGCAGAAAAAAAGTAGTGATGTGTCACGATTATTCAACGATTGGGCGAACCGCGACCGGGATAAGGGGATGGAAGAGGGACACCGGTATGCCGTTCTCCAGGCGCTTGGGGGAATTTCCCCACCGTCGCCATCGGTCTTTCTCGATATCGGCTGCGGAAACGGGTGGCTCGTGCGCCATCTGGCATCGCACCTGAATTACGACTTTGGGGTGGGAATTGATATTGCTTCCCAGATGGTTGAGAAGGCAAAACGGCTCACCCGGTCCGACCGATTGCGTTTCTATGCAACGGATATATTCGAATGGGAATCAGATATTCGGTTCAACTTCATTGTTTCCATGGAGGCGTTTTATTATATCAATCCAATGGAGAGGTTGTTCGAGAAGGTCGCAAAGCTGATGGCGCCAGGCGGAGTACTGCTGGTCGGAACGGATTATTACACTGAAAATCCGGGCAGCGCCGGTTGGGCGGAGGACCTCGGAATCGCCCTGGATCGCCGCTCCATCGGGGAATGGAAGAATCTGTTTTCCGCTGCCGGCTTTGATGATATCCGGCAGGAACAGGTGCGTTATCCGAAAACCCAAGATGTTCACGCGTGGAAAAAGAAATATGGATCGTTGTTCACATCCGGAACATTTTTGGGCAGGCGAGATTAAGAAGTTGTACGAAGATTTAAAGAAGCGAATTGGAAAATGGAAGAACCTTTGCGATTTGGTGAGATGAAAATGGCCGCGGAAGAACTATCAGCGGAAGAGGAAAAACTGCATGAATTGCTGCAGGAAGCGCTGGATAAGGCTGAGAAGAAGAAACAAAAAATCCGGGATTTCTGGGATGAATTGATTTTACTGATTCAAATGGTACGGGCATATTTCAAACGCGAATACAAAGAAGTGCCCTGGAAGACCATCATTTATGCATTGGCTGCCATCATCTATTTTTTAAATCCACTGGACCTTATACCTGATGTTTTTCCTGCGCTGGGCTTTCTGGACGACGCAACCGTTGTGGCTTTTGTACTGAATGCTATTCAGGATGACCTGGCCGGCTTCAAATCGTACCTGACCAATTCGATTTCCCCCACCTGATTGTGATTCCTTGAAGATTTGAGTTCTGAAAGGGCCGCGGTGCCCTGAAGAAATATTGAATCACCGCCTGGTTTGATATCTCACGATTCCATCATGAGTTTTCTTTCTGGCAATTCTTGGCAGTATTATTCAATAAGACTCACCAGCTCACGCCATTGTAAGATGGTGAAGTGCTCAATTATTCCTGCAATTTAAAGATCTTATTTCACCTGTGAGGGAAGCGGGAGTCTAATTCCCTCGATGTCCGTTAGTTCGGTCGTGATATTTCCAACAAATACCGCACTCTTCATCTGCACCGGGATCTTATATTGATCGTCGCTGAGCCACACCCATAATTTGCCCTTTTGCTGAAAGATGGACTCTCCTTTAAGTACCGGTTCCACAACCACGCACCGGAATTTGCCCGCTTTTACCTTTATGGTCTCGCGTTTTTGGATCAGCACCTTTAAATCGTATACTTTCTTATTGTCGTGATTGGTGATATAGAGTGGCATTCCCAACCGCAATTTCTGGGTTCGCACGAAATAGAATGAAGCGAGAATATCAAGGACGTAAGGCGGAATCGCAACCTCGAAATCTTCCTTTTTTTTCACCTGCAATGAATCGTTATCATCATCATACCGGATCATCTGCACATTTGCCTTGCCATCCGGCTGATCGTAGTCGACAAGCAAATCAAACTTGTAGGAGCCTTCACGCAGCATCTTATTGAAGCGCAGCGAATATAATCCCCGGGTGTCGATGTAACTTTCCACCCGGTCACGCACTTTGAAAAACACGTCGAAGGTACCGTTTGATCGGGCAGTTGAAACAATACGGTAGGCCTCCCGGTCGTCCAGCGGAACAATGCCTTCTACCTGCATTTCCGCATTACCTGCCTTGATGAAACCGTAGCGAATAACGAAAGATAATTTTTCTCCCACGCGAAAAGCACTATTCGGAACTTGTCGGTTTAACTGGTAAGCCGGCGAGTTGTTTGTGCTGCTATCGACGAAATTCAAGCTGTCGCTGGTGTCAGATTCGATTGCAGGCGTCATTGCCTGATTTGTCCCGGCAAATAGAGAAGGTCCCTGAATAATCATCACCATCAGAATAGCGACCAGAACAAATAAGTTGAAATACCTGGTTCTATGGTTTCCGTTTAAATCGATCAACATCCGGAGCCTCAATTAATGACCGTACATAATAATTATGTTTTTGCACGATTACAAACCCTGCCTAATTTCTTCCGCGAACACGCGAAGCGTCCACTTATTCTAACGATATTCAAGAATCTTCAATAAATTTAGTTCCCTTGCTTAAAATTTTGTACAAAGAAGACCCGTCCTGGCGGGCGGGCACAATTGAGAAGCATATTTATTTGGCCGTCGGATTAGCCGTTGGTTCTGGAACTAAATATCCGTTCTTTGATTTCGTTGATGGCGTTATTCAGCACCGGGTTGCTTTTGAGCTCTTTTACAATCTTTTTATAATTGTGCAAAATTGCCGTATAATGACGGTTTTGAAAGTGATAGCCGATGACTTGAAGCGATTCACCGGAAATCTCTTTGCTCAGGTAGATAGCAATCTGCCTGGCGTATGATATTTCCCTCTGCCGCGAATAGCCGATAAGCATATCACAAGGAATATTCATATACTCAGAAACAATTTTAATGACTTGCTCTATTTTGATGGGATGGATGTGGCGATAGTTCCCGTTTCGTTTTGCCCACTTGGCATCAATTTGTGCCAACAGGCGTTTCACATTGCCGAGAGGAACCGGCTTATTCAGCAAAGAGCCGTGAGCGGCAATCCGTACCATTACTGCTCTCATCTGGTGAAGTCCGTCATGCAGATTTTCGGCTAAAAATTCTCTTACTTCGGGCAACATTTTCAAATCGTTCTTTGCGCAAAATGCATCCATTAACTCCAGCCGGGAATCGTAACTTGGCGGAATCAGGTCGACAATCAGGCCCTTCTGGAAGAATGATAGAAGACGGTCTTCGAAACCGAGAAGCTGCGCCGGCGGCTGATTAAGCGCGATGACGATCTGTTTTCGTCTCCTTTCCATTTCTGAAAAGAAAAAGAAAAGACCTTCCTGCGACTTTTTTTTATTCGATAAAAATTGAATATCATCTAATAATAATACATCTATGCCTTGTGTCTTTTTCTGAAATAGTTCCATTGTCTTGTGTTGCAGGGCGTAGATATATTCATTCAGAAAATTCTCGCTGCTTAAGTAGAGAACCTTTTTCCTTTTGCGATGCGCCAGGACGTGATTCCCAATGGCATTGAGCAAGTGCGTCTTTCCACAGCCGGAATCGCCGTAAATGAGCAACGGATTATAATCTGTTTTGCCTGGATGTCCGGCTACCGCCTGGGCGGCTCTGAGTGCCAGCTCGTTATCATTCTTCACGACAAAATTTTCAAACTGATACCTTGCATCCAACGGAATTGGTTCTTCCGCTTCTTCTGCTACCGGGCGTTCTGTTTTTTGAGATGACGGCTCTTCATCCAGGTTCATTTCCTCCGGTTGCTTGTCGGGACTGGAGGCAACCAGATATTCTATCTTCGTCCGCAGGCCAAAGATCTTTTTGACCGCCTTTTCAATGCTCTCCTGATAGTTAGATTCGAGCCATTCGAAGAAGAACTGCGAAGGAACACGAAGTATGAGGTTGTTGTCAACATGACTGACCGGGATTATTGGGGATAGCCATGTGCGAAATCCCTGTACTGAAATATCCTCCTTGATGAGATTGAGCGACTGTTTCCATTGAGCCTGAATACCGGTTTGGCCCGATTTAAGATCGGGCAGAGAACGAGCATGGGTTTTTGGCATGAGCTACGACCGTCCTTCTCCTTCGATTTGAATTCCAAAAATAAAAATAATTTGAAAAAAAAGCGCCTGCCTTCACTGAAACAAGGTAAAAAAAATGTCGTACCAAGGAGCTGTAAAAGCCACCGCAGAGGTATCAATATTATAAGATTTTTTATGATAAAATCAAGTCAGTTGAAGAAAAAAATTTTGGCAAGTTTCACGTAAAACAATCGGGCCTAATTGTCCAGAAATCAACGGTCTCGGTGTGCTAAGATGTTCTCAGAAAAATTCGGTGACCCGAAACAGGCATAAAAAAATTCTATTTGTTTGTTTTATCACTGATTCTTATTTAACTTTGCCGTTCGTTATTTGAGTATGATCTAAGGAGATGAAGATGGCCAAGGTATGCGAGATATGTGGTAAGAAACCGATGTATGGAAATCATGTGAGCCATGCAAATAATCGTAAACGGCGCCGGTTCGAACCGAATCTGCAAAAGGTTCGTGCCACGTTGAATGGTCAGACAGTGCGTATGACGGTTTGCACTAGCTGCATTCAGGCAGGAAAGATTACAAAGGCAGTACGATAGCCCTCACAGGATCGGGTCGGATCATTATCTACGAAAGGTTGGGCTAATTCAGTCCACCTTTTACGCCTTTCTTAGTACGCGTAAAATACCACCATTTAGTTGTTTCAACTTTCCGGAAATTATCACAGGCTCAATCTGTCCTGAGCAGGATTGAGTTTCTTCCATAATTTGTATTTATTTTGCACTCCGAGCATTTGTACCAAACCACCGGTTTGGTATCCGGGGAAATGCTTTAATAAATATTGGCTATGGTGCATTATATTGTGTACAGCATATTGGTTAGGCAATTTCTTTCCCAATTATACTTTATTTCAGGGAAAGCAAGCATAAATGTATATGCATTCATCGCCCTCAAGCCTATCTCAGATGTGCTTTGCCAAGCAAGGAATCCAAAATTTGTTGGAATGACCTAATTTGAATTGTTGTTGGGAATCCGAATTTCCACTTTGGCTGTGCGATGCATTATTTCGGAGGCACATACGGTTTCCGGCATCTCGAACCCCCGAATGATCTAAACAGCGGATTGTTCAAAGAAAACAAGATATGTTTGCGATATCGGCAATTATGTATTATGTTTGCCACCATTATTAGAGCGTGAACATAGTAGATGGGATATTATTGCGGGCAGCACAAACGTTTATTCAGCAAACAGCATGAAATGTGCGGAAATGTTCGGTGGTATACTTGCAGGATTGCGCTATCAGGTAATTAAATTGAACTTTGTTGGAACTCTGACAAGCTTTATTGATTATTTATTTTTCAATATTGACCATTATGAAAAATTTTTGTATATAAGGCGCATTGCAGTACCGAATAAATTTGGAGGGATTTATGGAATCGGGTAGTAGGATTGGTTCAAGAGTTGTTGGGAAGGATGACCCGATGTTCGTTGAAATTTGTGAATTGTTAGAGCTGGATGATGAAGCAGTTGAATACCTGGTAATTGAAGATTTTGAAGATGTGGATTATATGATGTTCCAGGAATTTGATGATACCGATGCTGAGGAAGCCTGGAAGCCCGAACAACGATTGATTGAAGTGTTTTTTACCGATGGAACAAGGGACGAGATAGAAATCGACCTGGATTCCGAAACAGATGAAATGCTGAAACGTTTCTTAGGCTGATTTTTTGCTCCAATTTGGAGATTGAAGATCGGCCTGCCTGATTAATCCCCCCAGTTGTATGAACTTTTGAAAATCGCGGAATCGAGAGAATAGGCAATCGAATAATCCAAAGCTTTTTTGCTTTTCTGTCCGGTGCATTCCCTCTCGTTAATAAAAAGCTTCAATTTGTATCCCGCTTATTTCCCGTCCTTTCTGACTTATCTGTTGAAGTTTTTCTCGTGATACAGGCTTGATTCGAGACAGGGGCACAGGCCGGTCAAGTGTATAGATCTGAACTCCTTCCGGGCCGATCTCCTTTACCCGCTCAAACCAGGCCAGCAAATCGTCTTCCTCAACATTAGAAGGTTGACCATCAAAGAACATAGTTTGAAGATAGATGCTATTCATCATCGAAAGCGCCCTGACGATATTGTGATACGACAGACTCCTGTCCGGTCGGTTGATCTTCAAAAATTTTTTCTCGGTTCCGGCGTCCAATTTGAAAATCGGGTAATCGATGCTGTTTATTGATGTCCGAATCCGTGGGTCGAAGAGGCCGCTGGAATTTGAAAGCAGGGCAATTTTAACATTCTTCCGGTAGCTGTCTCTCAGCTTAACCACCTCGTTTACCATCTCTGGGAAATCGGGATGCATGGTCGATTCGCCGTTGCCTGAGAAAGTAATAAAATCGAATTCCAGTTCCGATTCAAAGGCGTGAACAATTGCTTGCCTGACCTCGGAAATACCCGGCAGATCCTGCAAGAAGAGATGTGAATTCGTTGCTCTTTTTGTTGTCCATCCGTACTGGCAATAGACGCAATTAAACGAGCACAGCTTATAGCGGGTCGGCATCAGGTTCACGCCAAGGGATTTCCCAAGGCGGCGGGAATTTACAGGGCCGTAAATGATTTCTTTCTGTAAATCGATTGTCATGGGGCCGATTCTACCATTTTGTTAAATTGAAGTTAAACATGTCTGTTTTTCCATTTAATCGAGGAATTAGAAATAACCTCATCCTGCTACATCCAGAGCTGTCTATCGAGGCTGCGGTACTGAATTGCCTCACTGATATGCTGCGGAAGAATTTCCGGTTCGCCGGCTAAATCCGCGATGGTACGGCTCACTTTCAGAATGCGGTCGTAGGCGCGCGCCGAGAGTCCAAGTTTGGTTATCGCAGTTTTTAACAGCTCCTGCCCCTGGGCATCCACCCGGCAGTATTTGTGGATATCCTTCGATTGCATGTCTGCGTTGCAGAAAAGATGTTTGCATCCCTCGAAGCGTTTTAGCTGGACTTCCCGGGCATTTTGCACTCTCTGCTGGATATCCGAGGATCTTTCGCTGACCTGCTTGCTGGCAAGGTCGCGATAGCGGACCGCCGGCACCTCGATCTGGATATCGATGCGGTCCAGCAGCGGACCGCTGATCCTGGACAGATAGCGCTGAATCTGTTGCGAAGTGCAGGTGCACTGTTTATTGGGATCGCTGTAATAGCCGCACGGGCAGGGATTCATTGCCGCCGCTAACATAAAATTCGCCGGGTAGGTCATGGACGACATGGCCCGTGAAATGGTGACCTGGCCATCTTCCATTGGTTGCCGCATCACTTCCAGAACATTCTTTTTGAATTCCGGCAGCTCATCCAGGAAGAGTATGCCGTGATGCGCCAGACTCACTTCACCCGGTTTTGGAAATTTCCCGCCGCCGATCAAACCGGCATCGCTGATAGTATGATGCGGCGACCGGAAGGGACGAGTTGCAACCAGTGCCTGGTTTTCCCGAAGCAGACCGGCGACGGAATGTATCTTTGTGGTTTCCAGGGATTCGTCCAAAGTCAGCGCCGGCAAAATAGTTGGCAATCGTTTGGCCAGCATGGTTTTTCCGGAACCCGGGGGACCGATCATTAGAATATTGTGCCCGCCGGCGGCGGCTACTTCCAGTGCCCGTTTTACATGCTCCTGTCCCTTTACATCAGAAAAATCTACCTGATAGTGCTGGCTTACCTCAAAAATTTCTTCCAGGTTTACCTCAAAGGGCGGTATTTCCAATTGGTTGTTCAGGAAATCGACCGCCTCGTTCAAACTACTTACAGGGTAAACTTTCAAGCCATCAGCCATGGCAGCTTCCCTGGCATTTTCCTTCGGTAGGATCACCCCTTTCAGTCCCTGCTTGCGCACTTCCCAGGCAACAGAAAGCGCCCCGTGCACCGGTCGAAGTGTTCCGTCCAGGGCCAGTTCACCAAGAATAACATGGTCTTCCAGAAGGGATTCGGAAAGCACGCCATTGGCGGCAAGAATTCCAATTGCAATCGGCAGATCGTAACTGGAACCTTCCTTGCGGATGTCGGCAGGCGCCAGGTTGATAGTGATCTTTTTGATGGGGAACTCGTACCCGCTGTTCCGGATGGCGGTCTGCACCCGCTCACGGCTTTCTTTGACGGCGTTATCCGGCAAACCGACTGTGGCAAATCCCGGTAAGGTTTTTCCTTCTATATTGGCTTCAACTTCGATAATTGTGGCATCGATGCCCATCAGGGCGGCAGAGAGTATCCTGGATATCATTGTTCCATTGGCCCCGCTGTATGGTTCATGAAAGAATTACTCTGATTCCGTAGCTGAATAAACAAAAAATTGTGATATTAGCTTATGCTTTCTAATAATAATAGCTGCTTATGGCATAAAATTGCTGCATGTAAAATAAATTTATGCTTTTGCCGGTTAAGATTCAAGCAAAAAGAACCTTTCCGGATAATAAAAACACGTCGGTGTGAATCAGTCGATTTTGGCTGTTTCCTGTAGGGGATACTATATTCCGAACAAACGAGAAATCTGCAATCGCCCATTGAAAAGTAGATTTCCCAACTTGGCGGAATTGCTCCCCTCGCAAATGGTGCATCCGTTTGTATCCTGCCTTTCATCATTTCTTCATATTATAAAAGTAGTATTAGTTAAAAAACGCAGGAGAGTAGGTATGGCTTCACAGAGACAAGCATGGGAGTTAAGCTTTTTCCTTCTTATTTTATTTTACGTCGGAATGCTTCCCCAAAAAATACAGGCGCAGTATTTTGGCCAGAATAAAGTCCAATACCAGAATTTTAATTTCAAAGTGTTGAAGACTGACCACTTTGATATTTACTATTACCCGCAGGAAGAGAAAGCGACGCAGCAGGCTGCTTTTATGGCAGAACGTTGGTATGCCCGGCATTCGCGGATTCTTGACCATAAGCTAAATGGTCGCCAGCCATTGATTTTTTATGCCAGCGGTCCCCAATTCAGGGAAACGAATATTATCTCCGGCCAAATTGGGGAAGGCACCGGCGGTGTTACGGAAGCGCTGAGGCGGCGGATTGTGATACCCTTTGCCGGCCCGCTCGCCGAATCGGACCATGTAATTGGCCACGAATTGGTTCATGCATTCCAGTATGATATCATGGGTCTGTCCGGGGGAGCAGGGAGCATGGTCTCGCCCTCTGCAGCGCGGCTACCGTTATGGTTCATCGAAGGGATGGCGGAGTTCCTGTCGCTGGGTCCGATCGATCCTCATACTGCAATGTGGATGCGGGATGCTGCGAAGAGCATGAAAAAACTCCCCAAGATTTCCCAATTGGAAAATCCGGAATATTTCCCTTATCGATGGGGGCAGGCATTGCTGGCCTATATTTCCGGTAAGTATGGAGATGACAAAATTGCACTGCTCCTTACCACTTCCGCCCGAACGGGGGATATCAAACGAGCGATAAAATCTGTCCTGGGGGTAAGCAGCGATACGCTTTCCGCGCAATGGCACCGGGCGCTTCATGCTGCCTACGACCCCATTGCCAAAAAGACCGAGAAACCCAGCAAGTATGGCAAGGAAATTATCAGCAAGAAAAAAGGCGGCGGCGACTTAAACATCGCACCGGTGCTCAGCCCGGACGGGAAGAATATCATCTTTTTCTCGGAGAAGAGCCTGTTTGCAATTGACCTGTTTCTTGCGGATGCCAAAACCGGAAAGATCAAGAAAAATATTGTTCACAACGAACTCGATCCCCATCTGCAAAGCCTCGAATTCATTTATTCTTCCGGTGCCTGGTCACCTGACGGCAGCCGCATAGCGTTCTCCGCCGTTTCCAGCGGAAGGCCGATTCTTTCGATTCTTGATATCAAAAGAGACAAAGTAACCGATGAGATACCATTTAAAGACCTGGGAGAAATTCTGAATCCCGCCTGGTCGCCTGACGGCAGATATATTGCTTTTTCTGCGCTGGTGGGTGGCTTGTCAGATCTGTATATCTACGATTTACAGGCCAAGAAGTTGGAACGGTTGACCGATGATCTGTATGCCGATTTGCAGCCCTCCTGGTCGCCGGATGGCAAAAGACTGGTTTGGGTAACTGATCGCTATTCCACGCAGCTTTCCGATCTGAAATACGGAAACTACCGGCTTGGCATTTATGATGTGGATACGCAGAAGATGACGCAGGTCCCCGGTTTTACAACCGGCAAACAGATAAATCCGCAGTGGTCAAAAGATGGCGAAGATATTTATTTCATATCGGACTATACCGGAATCTCCAATATCTACAGGGTGAATTTGATCAGTGGGAACCTCTATCAGCTCACGAATTTTTACACCGGAGCCAGCGGAATTACCGCACTCAGTCCGGCCATGTCTGTAGCGGCTGACAAAAACCAGATGGCATTCAGCATCTATGAAGACAGCAAATATAATATCTACACGGTGGACTCGTTGCAAACGCTGCCGGAAAAACAGATAAATCCCGGAGGAGCTTCTCCACTTGCTGTCAAATTGATAGATCCCCCGGCCTTTCCGGAAGAGAATATGAAACCGGTTATCACGAAAACTGATACTTCGGAAACCGATACATCGAAAACAGACACCTTGAAAGAAATGGTCAAGGTGGTTCCCGATACAGCCATTCAATTGTCCGGCCCGGTGGCAGGCGAATCCAGCCCGGAAGTTCTGCCTCCCGATTACCGGGTATCCGACAGGCTGATTGAATCGCTGGACGATCCAAATATAGGACTGAAAGGAGCGCTCGATAGCAAAACGACAAAGTATCGTCCCAAGCTTTCTTTGGCTTATGTTGGTCAGCCTTACGTGGCGGCTGGTGTGGATCGTTTCGGTGCGCTGTTGGGCGGCGGTGCCTCCCTCTATTTCACGGACATGCTGGGTGACCACAATCTTTCTACGATGTTGCAGGTGCAGTCCACCGGGGGGTTTACTGATTTTGCCGGTGCCGTAGCTTATCAGAATTTGACACATCGTTGGAATTGGGCAGTTGTTGCCGAACAGATCCCGTATATTTACCAGACATTTGCCTCAGGGTACGCGATGCTGCCGGATAGCTCGATAGCGTATGTCGAACAGCAGTACCGGATCAGCCAGATAAACCGCGATCTTTCATTCGTGACGGCATATCCATTTAACCGGGCCAGCCGTGTGGAATTTAGTGCAGGGCTCCAGAATGTCACCTACAGCCAAAAAATAAGGACAGATTATTATGATGTGAACACAGGGAATCGGATCTCGGACAAAACCATGGATCTGGGAGCTCCAAGTGCTCTCTACCAGGCGAATTTGGGACTTGCCTACGTTTACGATAATTCATTCTTCGGTGCTACCAGCCCAATCCTGGGGCAGCGCTTCCGGTTTGAAATTTCGCCTTCGGTAGGAACTATCCAGTACTACACAGCTATGGCGGATATTCGAAAATATGTCATGCCCATCCGGCCATTTACTCTCGCGGCACGCCTGCTGCATTACGGCAGATACGGCGCTGGTGCCGAGGATGGGCGCTTCTACGACCTGTTTATCGGGTATCAGAGCCTGGTGCGCGGCTACGATTACAATTCTTTGACTACAGCCGATGGTTCGATTGTCAACCGCCTGTTTGGAAGCAAGATAGCAGTTGGCAACTTCGAATTACGTTTTCCGCTTCTGGGACTGTTCGGCATCGGTGAAGGGTTCTACGGCTTCCTTCCGATTGAAGCAGGTGGTTTTTACGATGCCGGTGTGGCATGGACAAACGCCGACAAAGCATCGTTCCTGGGAGGAAATCTCCAACCAGTAAGAAGTTTTGGGCCCTTCATTCGTGTAAACTTGTTGGGTTACGTTATTGGTGAAATTGACTATGTTAAACCGGTTGATCGCCCGGACAAAGGCTGGTACTGGGAGTTCAGTTTTACACCCGGCTTCTAAACCTGAAAAATCGAGGATAAACTGAATGGAAAAGCATAACCGGTTTTCATTGTGGTATTATATTATCATTCTGGGTGGCATACTGGCACTGGATTATTTCCTGTTCTCCAAACCGGACATCAAGGAAATGGATTACAGCAAATTCCGTTCACTGGTCTCGCAGGACAAGATTGAGAGCGTTGTGCTGACACAAACCGAGATTCACGGCCTGCTTAAAGCACCGGATTCGACAGCGACCGACTCTTCAAAGGCAGCGGCTGCCGGCCAATCCACCAAAGCGTCGGCGGAGAAGGCCGTCGCCTCGCCAAAAGATAAAAAAGCTGAAGTGCAAAAAGATGATGCCGGGAAGACCTTCAAACCATCAACCGGCAAAACGCCGTGGCGGCTTAATCTTGCCAGGGAAAAGGCGAAAGAGAAACGCGAGTTTACGGTAGTAAGAGTCAACGACCCCAGTCTGGTAGCCGATCTTCAGAAACACGGGGTGGATTATCGAGGCAAGATCAGTTCGGATTGGTTCCAGAACATATTCCTGAATTGGATCATTCCATTTGGTATTCTTTTCGTGATCTGGATTTTCATTTTCCGCAAAATGAAAGGAAGCGGCGGGGCCGGCGTTCTAAATGTGGGTAAGAGCAAGGCGAAAATCTATGCCGAAGATACAAAAAACAAGGTCACTTTCAATGATGTGGCTGGCATCGATGAGGCGGTTGAAGAGGTAAAAGAGGTTGTCGCATTTCTCAAGAGTCCGGCGAAATTTACGCGCCTGGGCGCTAAACTGCCGAAAGGCGTTTTGCTGGTTGGTCCGCCGGGAACCGGCAAAACCTTACTGGCGAGAGCGGTAGCGGGTGAAGCGGGAGTTCCCTTTTTCAGCATGAGCGGTTCCGATTTTGTTGAAATGTTTGTGGGAGTAGGTGCTGCGCGGGTTCGCGATCTTTTCGCTGACGCGAAGAGCAAAGCGCCGTGCATCATATTTATTGACGAGCTGGATGCGGTGGGGAAAAGCCGCGGCGGGAATATGCCGATGGGGGGCGGTTACGACGAGCGGGAGAATACGCTCAATCAGCTCCTGACTGAAATGGACGGATTTGATCCGCAGATCGGTATCATCATTATGGGAGCGACAAACCGCCCCGAAGTCCTGGACTCGGCGCTGCTGCGCCCGGGCCGTTTCGATCGGCAAATTCTGGTGGACCGTCCCGACCTGACCGGGCGGGAGCAGATTTTCAAGGTGCACACCCGTGCTATTACGCTTGGCAAAGATGTGAATTTGCATAATTTGGCGGCCCAGACACCCGGTTTTGCCGGAGCAGAAATAGCCAATGTCTGCAACGAAGCTGCTCTTCTCGCGTCGCGTATGGGACACACCCGCGTGGAGATGATTGATTTTACCGACGCCATCGAGCGGATTATTGCGGGCCTTGAAAAGAAAAATAAGTTAATCAATCCTTACGAACGGCAGGTGGTCGCTTTCCATGAATCAGGCCACGCAATAATCGGATATTTTACACCTGGCGCCGACCCGGTTCAAAAGGTCTCCATCGTGCCTCGCGGTATTGGGGCGCTGGGCTACACCCTGCAGACTCCGCTGGAGGACCGCTATCTCATGTCCCGCACCGAATTGGTGGGAAAAATCAAGGGGTTGCTTGGCGGGCGCGCAGCCGAGGAAATTGTTTTTGGCGAGGTGTCCACCGGCGCTTCTAACGATCTGGAAAGGTCCACAAAGATTGCGCGGGACATGATTCAGGTATATGGAATGAGCAAAAGTTTGCCCAATATTTCACTGGTTGATAATAACCAGAGCCGGTTCCTGGGGCAGGGACCCGGTATTTCGCCGCATTCGGAAAAAGTGGGACAGATGATTGACGAAGAGATCAAAACGTTGATTCAAGAATGCTACGAAGAGGACAAACAGCAGTTGGTGAAGTATCGTGACAAGCTCGAGATTATGGCCACCACATTGCTGGAAAAGGAGAAAATCGAACAAAAAGATATTATCGCCATTTTGGGCAAACGGCCCGGTGACCAGCTCGCGGGTACAAAGATTTTACCAATAAATGAAATGAAGACCAAAGTGCCGGATTAACCACAAATACCGCTCTCACGAATTTATCCGTGGTTATTTGGCATCCGCCATTTGTGGGCTTTGCCGCGGATGTGCCGGGTTGTGAGAAAGCATGGAGTATAAGCGAGAACACATCGCAGCTTATTCTTATATCGATTCATGCGAATGGTGTCGTGGTCATTATTCTCGATGTTTTACTCTTGGAGTGAAATTTTTAAAAGCCTTTTAGGCGGAGGGAGAGACAATGAAAATCAATATGATGCTAAAGAAATTGGGCATGCCTTTTGTTATGGTTTCCGGATTTCTGCTGCTCACACTCGGACTGGCGGGGTGTGGCTATTCAACATCGCAGAGTGCGGTCGTAGTTCCGGCATCCACAAACGGGGAGTATAACTACGAAGACCTGGATATGTACGGCGAATGGGAAACCATGGAGCCATACGGAAACGTCTGGCGGCCGGATGTGGGTCCCGATTGGCGTCCATTTTATTATGGTAAATGGATTTATACGGACGAAGGCTGGGCCTGGGAATCCTACGAAAGATTTGGATGGATCGTCTATCATTATGGTGACTGGCTTTACACCCAGGAGTATGGGTGGGTTTGGATTCCGGGTGATGTATGGTCGCCTGCGCGGGTTCAATGGATGGAATTTGGTGGCGAAATTGCCTGGGCTCCCCTTACACCACCGGGGGTTGAAATCGGAGAGCCCTGGGAACAGGGACCCGGCATCAATTTCTGGCTGATCGTCAATTCCCGGAATTTTACACGGGACGACGTGGGCAGATATCGCATACACCGGGGATTTGAAAGGCGGGAATTTGAGCATTCTGAGATATTCCGCCGTCCTCCGGAACGTCGCAGGATAGAACAGTTCGAAGGAAGGCGGATTGAGCCTGTCCCCATCCAGCGGCATGTCGTTCGTACGCCGAGGGGCGAGCTGCGCAAAAATCAGTATCCACCTAAGGAACACAGGCGGATAGAGAAAAGACAGGGGGAATTGGACCGTCATGTCCTGCGCCCTAATCCCCGGCGGGTAGAAGAAAGACGGCATGAGAGGGAAAACCAACAAGACCGGGAGAACCGGCGGTCAGAGGAAAATCACCGGCATGAAA
>CAZUZS010000079.1:4994-19619 GCA_964624795.1 uncultured Calditrichaceae bacterium | reverse complement strand
GAGAAGAAATGAAAATTAAGCAATGGGTGTTTAATCATGAGGGGTGCATGTATGTGAATGCTGGCAGAGTATATTTTTTTAAACCCCACGAAGCATCATAAAGCGATTTATTTTCTTCAACAGTATTTATTTTGTGAAGTCACTATCAACCAAAAGACACTGGATTCAAGGTAAAGTAGAGATTCTGTCAGCAAAGAGATTTTGCTTTCAGACTGCATATTTTTTACTTTAGGCTGAACCTTTGAAATGGGGTGAATTGTGCAAACCAAAGAATTGTTCAGAAAAATTGACAAGGATACACTCGAAATAAAGGTCCCGACTTTTGCCGAATTGCTGGAGGTCGAGGAGTCCCCGGACTTCGTTCACAAATCACAAAAGCAAATACTCAAGCAGGCCAGGGACAGATTTGGAACGCAATCCGACCTGCCGCCAGGTGTCTACCAATTCAACGTGAGTGAGATACCAGCTTATGAAATTCAGTGGATTCCTTCTCCGCATTACAACAGGCGTCCATCTGCCCGGATCGATATGCTGATCCTGCATTATACCGTCACCAGTAGTCTGGAGAACACGGTAAGCTGGTTTCAAAATCCAACAGCGAAAGTGAGTGCCCATTATGTGGTGGGAAAGGGTGGTCAAATCGTCCAGATGGTTCGGGATGAGCATCGCGCCTGGCATGCCGGTGTTAGCAACTGGAATGGTGAACCGGATTGCAATGACTATGCAATTGGGGTTGAAATTGTGAACGAGGGCGAAAAAAAGGGAATTCCGTACACGCCCCGGCAATACGAGGCACTCATCTATCTGTGCGATCTGCTGGTGAACCGTTATGCAATTCCGCAATTCCGAGTCCTGGGGCACAGCGATATTTCACCGGACAGGAAAATAGATCCTGGCCGCCATTTTAACTGGAAGCTCCTCGCTGAGAACAGCATTGGATTTTTTCCGACACCAATCGCGAGCGCGGGTAGTCCTTTTTATGGAGGATTTGAACTGCGATTTGGGGATAATGACAGAAGTGGTATCTACGGCGGAAAGCCCACTGCGTCTTCTGATTACGTAAGGACGCTGCAAGCTGACTTGCGTAAAATTGGGTATTACATCACAATGGATGGCGATTTTGGACCCAAGACAAAGGCAGTAGTGGAGGCATTTCAGCGACACTACCGGTACGCCGATATTTCCGGCAGTGTTGATCAGGAAACAGCCGGTATAATTAAAGCGTTTTTCGCAGTATAAGTCTATGATAAGCGGATACCTGTTCGCCATCCTTACCGGCATCTTCTTCGGCCTGCAAGGCACACTTGGTAAGGTTTTGACTCAAAAAGTGCCTCCATTTGTCGTTACCTGGATAATTTTTACTTTTGCTCTGCCCTACGTACTGGCGTTGCTGATAGTGGAAGGCATTCCCACAATTCTCTGGAGCAATTTTCTTTGGGCAACAGCGGTGAGTTTTGCAATTAATATTTTTGCCTGGTATTTTTTCTTTACCGCATTGCATAAATCAACTCTGGCCAATACAATGCCTTTTACTGCCTTTACGCCATTATTTCTGATTCCTGTTGGCTATTTTATGCTGGGAGAGCTCCCCGACATCAAAGGTATCCTGGGATTATTTCTGATAATTGCCGGCGGCTACGGAATTCACCTGAAATCCGGCCAGTGGCTTGCTCCCTTTAAAAGCTTGCTGCGTGATCGGGGAACCCGCCTGATGCTAATTGTGGCTCTGATGTGGAGCGTTTCTGCCACTGCCGAGAAAATTGCAGTGGTGAGTTCCTCACAAGCCTTTTATGCAACCGTTATCGATTCTCTGCTTGCGCTTGCCTATCTCCCCATCATTTTCAAAAGCCGTCGATCCAATTTCTCCGCAATTTCCGAAAATTTTGGTGGCTTGCTCCTGATCGGCCTGGTCTCCGGCCTGATGATTCTGTTTCAGTTTACCGCCCTAAAAACACTATTCGTTTCTTATGTAATCGCCTTTAAAAGGGCCGGGGTAATAATCAGTGTTTTGTTCGGCATTTTTCTTTTTAAGGAAAAAAATGCATTAAAAAATGTGTTTTTTACAGGAATGATGGTAGGTGGCGTTTTCCTGATTTTACTCTGAAGCCGATCGAGATGAAAACAGGCGCGTTATTCAATGATGGTTTCAAGGTATTTTCTGTACCGATCCAGGATTTCGCGCACATAATTGTAGGGTTCCAGACCCTGGCAATAGCCAAACTCGACCAATTCGTCATTGTAATATTTTTCTTCGGAGAGAAGCACGATATATTTTTCCACACTATCAGTCCAAATGATTGCACTTTTTCCGTATTTTTCAGCCAGTCTGCGAGCATCCTGAACATGGCCTAATCCCACATTGTAGGATGCCAGGACAAATTTGATGCGTTCATCATGGTCGTTTATTTGATCTTGCCAGTAAACGTCCAGCCAGTGGAGGTATTCGACACCTGCCCGGATGTTTTCTCGGGGATTCCTCAAATTCTTCGCGCCGAATTCGTGCCCAATGTGAGGCAGTAGCTGCATCAGCCCTACTGCACCGGTCCAGGAACTGGCATTATTTCTAAACTGAGATTCCTGGTAAATAAGTGAAGCCAATAAACGCCAATCCCAATCAAGAATCTTGGATTGCTCCTTCAGGATATCGTCATATTCCGAAATTCTTCCGCCGGTAACGGAAAAATAGGGACTTTTTGCACGGTGTACAAAAGCCCTTCGGTTTTTGAAATATTTATTGTAAATGACGTAATAATCGGTTTCTTTCTTCATTTTCCGAATCCAATCGTTTACCTCTTTGAGAAGTTTCGGAGATTTTTTCCGCACAGCCCAGGCGATTCTTTGAGGTAAGCTGAGGGGGGTCTGCACATCCAGGTTTTGATAGTACGCCTGGTTTATCAGGGCTATATGCTGATCAGCTACTGTGTAGTCAATCTTCCCGGTGGAAACGGCTTCCATCAATTGCTCAGTGGTTGAATCTCCACCTGCTTCTATAACATCGATTTTTCCGCCGATTTCCTCCGATAAGTTTTTCAGCCGCTCTTCATATGAAGACGCTTTTTTTACATGGACTTTTTTTCCAATAAGCTGTAGCGGGCTGCGTACCAACTTTTCGTCAATTTCATGCAATTTCATTTGCTTCCACTTATCCGGCTTTCTCTGGACCAAAACTTGCCGGGTCGTAAAAAGATAATCTGTAAATTTCACAAGATCTTTTCTGTCTCCGGTTATGGTCAGGCCATAAGCAATAATATCACTTTCTCCTTTATTTAATCTCCGGAAGAGCTGTTCCAGGTTATCTTCAATAAGAATCTCCAGTTCGAGACCCAGGTGATCTGCCAGCCGGGTGAGCAGTTCATATTCATAGCCCATCGGCCGGCCCTTGTAGATGAAGTAGCTTGTCGCGCTGTATCCTGTTAACGCGTAAAGTTTTTGGCGCTGCTTTATCTGGGGCAAGTCTATATTTGATATTGAGGTGTTGGGATCCCTGGAATCCTGGCAGGAAAATAGAAGACATACCACAAGAATCGCAGCATACTTCCGCGCTATCATCTGCTTAAAGGTCATTTTAACCTGGTTCTTTTGATCAAATTGCTCACGCACAAATTAAAATAATAATGGCACAATAACAAAATCAAGGAATTATCTGGGATTTTTACCGGTCATCAAAGCAGTCAGCGTCAGTCTTGGACCTGGAGCCGGAGGAGTGGATTTAGGATCGTGAAGCGCAGATTATCGAATTCCCAACAAGCAGAGAGAATGGATTCAGTGAAATATGACTAAAAAACAAAAAGACAGCCCGAAGACTGTCTTTTTGTTTTAAAAAGGAATTAAAACCGATACTTATTTCATCAAAATCATTTTCCGGACTGCAACCTTGTCACCAGCTTTGAGCCGGTAAACGTAAATTCCGGAAGCAACTTTTACACCCTGGTTGTTGGTGCCATCCCAAACCACTTTATATTGCTTTGCCTGCTGCCTGGAATTCACCAGGGTTTTTACTTTCTGGCCCAGCAAATTGTAGATTGTCAGCTCAACATCCGAGGATTTTGCCAGACTGTAGAAAATGTTGGTTGTCGGGTTGAATGGGTTCGGCGAATTCTGGTACAGTTTGAATTCTTTTGGTGCCACCAGATCGGCATTCTCAACACCAACCATCTTAACAGTCATGTGAATGGGCACAATAAAGACCTCTTCGTCCGGATCATTGCTTTCGACCTGCAGGCTGGCCCAGAAATCACCAACCGGGAATTGATTGGTGATGAAGGTGAGCGTGAGATCCTGGGAAGATTGCGCTGAGATGGTTCCGCTCATTGGAGATACCGATACCCAGGAATGCTTGCTGATCAGAACAGCGAGGGCATTGTGCAGATACGGCTCATTGTAGGCAATGGTCAAACCGTCATCCGCAACATGGTTCTGAATACCTACAGTGTAGTCATCCAGCAGGTTTTGCAGATCAAGATACTGATAGACGATATTTCCGTTGTCGTAGAGAACCACCTCAAACGTGTAGGGACCTTCACCGGTAACCCGGTAGATATTTTGATACAGAACAACAACTTTGTTTCCCTGATTTTCGAAATAGGCTTTCGAATCTTGCTGGAAGTTCAGATCGTCCCACAACGGAGCCAGCAAGGCCCGGGGTGCCAGGTTGCTGGGCAGAGCAAAATTATTGTATGCCACGGAGAAGGTGGTGAAGCTCAACCAACCGTTCGTACAGACCCGCACAGCAGTGTAATCCTCGCCATAGAAATTGAACGTGAAGCCAATGTTCACTGGCTGCGTTATGCTGTTATTGCCGGTCAGGGCGAGTTCCGTGCCGGTAGTTGTAATATCAATCCAGTCGAAAGTGGGTCCGTTTGGCTCGTCACTGTCGATCCACATGTGGCCGTAGGTATCCGAACCGCCGGCGCCCTTAAACTGGGTAGTGGGGTCGAATCCTGCAATCTGTGCATTGAAAATCAGGTCGCCCAGACCAAGGTTTTCGAGTGAGATCTGAACAGTTTGGCTATCGGATGGAGTCATCTCCTGAATAATTGTATCTTGTGCACAGGAAATATCAGGCGCAAAGATTCCGATGCCGTCAGTTGTGAATGTCTGCTCGTAGTTCACCGGATCGGTATTAAATATGGTGAGCGTTCCGTTATAGGTCATGGTGCTGTCTGGAGTGAAGCCGACATTCAGCACTTCTTGTGCTCCCGGTGCCACATCTAACGCAGTAACCTCCGGCGTGAATTGCGGAATATCGGAGACGATATCCGTGATGCGCAAGGTATCAGGGCCGTTGTTCTCAATAGTAAGCGGCAGCGTAGAGGTAAAGGTGAGGAATGTATTGGAGAAGCTCAGATGATTCTGAGCCAGGTTGATTTTCGCACCTTCACGCACTTCAATCTGAATTATCTGGTTGAATGTGTATCCATTCGGAACTCCTGCACTGTCTGCCTGAAGCTGGAGGTCGATGGAACATTTGTGCATATGCGGTGTGTTGGGGCTAATCTCGACCGAGAAGGAACCGGCAAGCACGGTGTCGGAGGTGTCAATATAAGCAATAGAGGTCGTCCCGTTCAGAATGTTGAGGCATGTATCCGCACTGGAAATTGTTCCGGTGATATTATTCGCCTCTTGCACGCCGAGGTTGGTCAGGTTCAATTTTAATTCAACTGTCTCGCCGGATTCCGGAATCCCATTCCCGTTACAGGTATTATCAAGGGTAATTGGGCTAATACAGAAGAGATACGGACCGCTGGCTGCAGTAACAGGCACTGAGGCTGAATAGCGGTAATAATTTTGTTTGGTAACCGTAATTTCCACGAAAGAGCCCGGTAATTGAGGCGGAATGGAAATTTGAGTCGTTGCGCCGGTACCAGTACCAGTTCCGATGATTTCTCCATCTACTGTCAAAGCAATGAAAGCATCCTGATCGGCAGTAATCGAAAAAGTGTTCTGTCCGCTCAATAACACTCCGGGATGATTAACGGTTAAAGGCTGGGGGATCTCGGAATATACGGTAAGAAACGCATCCGCATGATCGTGGAAAAGATTATACGTTACTTCTTTATTGCTGGTGTTATAAGGCCATGACGATTGCTGCAGAAAATATTTTCCGGCGGCATTGGCAAAGCCGGGCATTACGTCTCTCGAGGCCGGGGTCGTGCCATAACCAGGCATAAAATCGGGCCACATATTATCGAAGGCGCCCCACACGTATGTATCATTTACAAATGAGTAAGAAACCTCGGCATCGCCAATTACGCCTAACGCTCCGGAGTTTTCACCATTATAGGTGTGACGGTGGAGTTTCTCAACCATGCATTCACCGGAATAATTGTATTTTCCAGTAAGGCAGTTTACCGACCAAACAAAGCAAAGATCAGTGTTGGTTAATTGGCTGACATGACTATTCGAAAAATCAGGCTCTCCCCACAATGTTTCTGCCCCGTGATCGCGATGCAGCAACATAAAAGCCCCATTGTTAATCCCAGTCACAACGTTATTCCCGGTGCCAGTCCATGAACAGCTTATCTGGCCGGGAGAGGCAGGAATATACCCGAGACCGTTCGGTCCGAAATAATCGGTCACTGTGCTGGTGTTGGTCGCGGTTGACCAAGGCCCAGTTTGTGGTGAGCCATTGTAAACCGCATTAATCCTGTTTACCGTTTTGCCATGGGCCTGCTCCCAAAAACCGGCAACGGATTCGGTGCATATCTGGAACCACCGTTCGGTCTGGTAGCCCAGGCAGGTCATCGGATGCGCATAAAAATTCGGATCTGTCGGCGGATTCTTTTCGTAATGAATGGCTTTGGTGACCATCGTTTGCAATTCGGTTGCATTTCTGGCTGTCATTCTGGCGGCGATGATATCCGGCATTTGGTCGGCATCCACGTCCGCATAAATATTATCCGACGCGCAGTAAGAATTATAAATCGGCGCAATAACACTATTGGTCGGGTCCGTGCCGTAGTCACCAAACAGGAGAATGGCTGCAGGCGGAATCTGCCAGGTATTGTAGGCATCGTTGATATAGTTCTCGATAGTTGTGGGATTATTGCCGCCGATTACGTCAAGCGTGACGACCTGGGTTTTAATTCCCTGCAAAGTCCGGAAAACCTTGAGGGAGTCGGCCCATTGCCGGAATTCCGGATTGGTGGGGCAAATGATGAGGTATTCGCAACCGGTGTCTTCCGCGGGTCCCTGGAAAGATCTGTTATAATCCATCTTTGGAAGTGATTCATAATTCAACAACATATCTTCCAACAAAGGATCCCACCAGCGGCTGCGCAACCGGTCTTCACCAAAATGACCGTTTCCGCCGTCGAATGATACTTCCACCCTCAGGTCGCGGTAAACGATGAGTTCTTTGGTAACCGGGTTGTACTGGAAGGGAGTAATGCCCAAAATCACTGCATCCACGCCTCTTATTTTGGAAATTTGAGAAATCTTCACCGGCTCTGCGGGATAGAAGGCATCCTGTGAATAGATGGCGTTGTTCTTATGATAATCCAGTGGACCATTTTCGGTCGTTAGCGGAATTCTTGGTGCGGGAGCCAGGTCAATATTAGAAAATTTCTCGGTTCGCGATGCAATAATTCTCACTGTTGGCGTAGCGCCCTGCGGAATTGCTATGTATCTTCCCGTCCCGGGCAGGTCCGGAGCGCCTTCATCATTGGGAAGAAAAACGCCGGGGAGCTGTATCCCCTGCATTGTCTCGCCGTTTATCTGGCGATTATCGAGGTTGAATTCCTGGATGGAAAAGTTTACCTCAACACCTGCTGCATTTTGCCGATCCAATTTGAGTCCCGCATCGCCCCAACTATCGTTGTATGTTATGGCGGTTGCGTGCAGGCTGAAACTCAAGAAAAGAATTGCTAAAACCATTACGATACTTCTCATAAATCCTCCTGAATTTAAGAAAAACTAATTTTTGCCTTAGTGTCCAATCTATGTTAAAAAACTAATTGTAGCAAATTGGGTAGATTTATGTAAATGGCATAAGCCCAGAAGATCGTTAGCAGCCACGGAAATGTTATAAACTTAATCAATAAATTGCAATAGAATATTTTTTTTCTCCTGCATCTGCAACGCTTTATTCTTCTGTGCTTTCCTCATTAAAAATGCGTTTGCCAACTTCCGTTTTGCGTCAAATCTCACCGGAGCCAGGGCGATTGGACGGCTTTTATTCGCATTCCCTTTATTTATTTCCTGATTTCGTCATACCAGGGCTCAAAGACAGATTCAAAATCACATGCCCAACGCATGGATCCAGCAACGCTATCGTTAATAATATCGGAGGCTGGGAGGGATTGTTAAGCAAAATTATTTTATTTTAAGATACTTTCTTGCACTGCCGGCAAAGGCGGCTGACTATGTGGTAGATGTCCTGTGTCCTTGTTTCCGTGAATATGATGAGAAAAAGCAGCACAAATGCTCCGAGAACAATAATTCGGAGCACCATGCCCGACTCACGATATTATTTGAAAGGCAGTGGAAAAATCCCTTTTATTGGGTCGCCCGCTGATAACAGCAAGATAATCTGACCCTAGTGCGCCGGGCCTATTGTCCATTATCAGGTTGTTTCTGAATTGGCAGCGGCTCGGCGCTCCGCAAATGCAGATCTCTTTGCGGGAAGGGAACTTCAACATTGTTCTCCCGGAATTTTCTCACAATTGCGCAGTTAATCTCGGAAAGCATCTGGTAATAATGGTAAGGATCTTTTAACCACACACGTAATTCCATATTCCAGGCGGAATCGCCAAAGTTCAGGAAGATGACATCCGGTTCCGGCTTGTCCAACACATTTTCATTCTCCCTGGCAACTTCGTGCAGGCTTCTGAGCACCGTATCGAGGTCGGATTCATAGGAAACGCCTACCGGCACATCCAACCGGATGGTGGGATCGCCATGCGACCAGTTTATTACTTGTGATGAGATGAATTGTGAATTGGGAACGATAATCGAAATATTGTTCAGGGAACGGACGGTAGTCGCCCGCATGTTAATCGCCGTTACATCCCCCTGCGTATCTCCAATGGTCACACGGTCGCCAATCTTGATTGGACGCTCAAAAAGGAGAATAATTCCTGCCACGAAATTGGAGGTTACATTTTGCAGACCAAAACCGATGCCGACCGACAACAGGCCGAAAATAACTGCCAGTCCGCTAAGGTTAATTCCCACAAACTGAAAGGCAACTATTGCTCCGATGATCATAATAATATAATGGTTTATTCTTTGGAGCGTATACTGCATTCCGCGCTCAATATTCAGATGCGGAAGGATTTTGGAAACCAGCAAACGGTTCAGAAGTTTGGACGCGATGTAGAATAGCGCCAATACAATCAGGAACATTACCAGGGAGGACAATGTCACCGGGGTCTTGTTCAGATCGAACAGTTTGTAATGCAGCACCTTATCTATTATCAAAAGAATATCTGAGATTTTCATGGCCGGCTCCCTGTTTTTTTGCTACTTCGAGTGTATTGTTGGCATGCCCTCCGGTACAATGGTGCTTAATCTGTGAACCTCGCTCCCAATAAGCGGTTTGCTGCATGCTACCGGAAAGGTTTTACTGTAAACTTACTGAAAGGTTTAGTCGGGGATTTTGGCCCCTCTCGTGATACTAAAGCATTCCGGACCGACTGGCGGTTTACCTCCGGGTCTATCGGGGAAGCGCAGCGAAGCTTTCCGGGGTCAGCAATTTTTGCTGCAGGAGCTCCGCGATCACGGTCTCGGTCATTTCGCTCATGAACGGAAATTCGTAGCGAATATCCAGAACGTAAGCCTTCAGGCGCATTTTTAACAATGATCGTCCTTCATTTATTTCATTTTTGAATATGACGGCAATCGGCTTATTCAAATAAACATAACGGGAAACTGCTGCTGCGCGATAGGCGATGAATTTGGTCCGTTCCAGGTCGATGTGGGCAGGCAGGTAGAATTCCGCCACTACCTGGCAATTTGAAGCCCCGGAATTTGCGTTGGAAACAGACTGGTTGACGATCTCACTGTTGGGAATGGAAACCAGCGAATCGTCCGGGGTTACGATGCGAACTGTCCGCAAACCGATACTTTTTACTTCTCCGTAGTGATTCCCCAACTGGATCTTGTCACCGACCTGGAAGGGTCTGTCAAATATGATCATGATACCGCCAAAGATATTTTTGAGGATGTCCTGCGATGCGAATCCCACTGCGATGCCGGCTGAGGCGGTAACCGCAATCAGGGTTTCGATGGGCGGTGCGAACACCCCGGCGATGATAATGTAAATCACCACCGTCCAGCCAAATATGCGAAGAATAGGGATCAGTCCCTTGATTGTCAGACGCAGGTTTGTCCACCGCTCGGCGATGGTTTCCAGCAGGCGGGTCAGGTTTTTCATTATGATGAGAGATATGAAGAAAATGACCAGCGCCCAGAAAATCTTGCCGAAGGAAACCGACCATTTTATTGGGGGTGCGGTTTTGCTGATCGCCTCCGCAATTGGGCTTTGCGACTTGCCGGAGTCCTGGCTGAGGGAGGCTGTCCCGGTTTTTCCTGTTTGCGCATCGGCCCACCCGATTTCCGCATTGACCAAGACCAGAAGACAGAGTGCAAAAAACAGCCAGCGCAGATTTTTTGTATTCATCTCGGTAAACTCCGCTCAGTGCAAAATATATTTAGATTTTAATGTTCGCACCACCGGCCGGTACAAAAACGGGTGGATCAAAAAGCCGGTGCTGCCTTCATTTAAAATACCGATGTTCCGCATCCGGTTCAAAAGAAGGTAGCTCTTTTTGATGTCCTGCCGAAAGATCAGGGCGTGATGGCCGGTTGTCAGAACCTCGTGCTGCAGCAGGGCTGCCAGGGTAAACAGCTCCTCCGCCGGCAGCAGGTGGAGAAACGAATAATCGAAATTGATTAGTGGCGAAACAGTGAGCTTCTCCTTGGAGACACCGGTAATCGCCCTCAGCCAGAATAGCATAGCCACCGATATATTGCCGCTGGAAACATCATTCAACTCTTCGAAAAACAAGTTTTGTAAATATGCCTGCTTTTCCTCGAAGGTACTTAATTTTTTATACTTTCGATTTCCGGCCACCTCTTCCGGCACGCTGAATTCCAGGTCGAAGCCGCTAACCCGGTGCCTTTTCAGGATGATTTTTTCGATCTCATTTTCGGGAATAGCGCCCAGTTCTATGATAAACTTAAAATAGCGGGAGAGATTGAGCACTTTGTTGAGATATTGCCAGCTGTACAGCGTGCAGGTGATGATCCAGCACACATGAATAGAGGTACGGGAGATAAAAAGCAGAAAACGCTCCAGTGCATCGAAGCCGTTTACGGTGCGAATAAACAGGTTCTGGAGATTTTCAACGATCACAATTCTTCGTTCCTCCCCGGACATAATAGCTTCCTCCAGTCCTTCCAGGTTCCCGGCATTCTCGAAATCAAAGGCGTCTTTGATATGCTCAAAGATTTGTTGTTCGTGGAATTGCGTTTCATTCAGAACGATTTTCTTCACTTGATGGTGACGATGAAAATTACTTTCGGCAAAATTCAGGAGCGTAGTTTTGCCGCTTCCCTTTTCACCAACCAGAATGGTCAGGGCCTGCTGGTTTTCTTCCCAGGTCGCAAAGGCCTTTTCCAGGGCTTTAAGTTCGGAATCGCGGCCGGCAAAAAAACGCTCGTCTTCCAGCGGCTCAAGACGAAAAAGCCGCTGGTAAACATACGGCAGCGTCTCAATCCTGGAACGGGTCCGGACGATGAAGTCAGACAGCTCGTCCTCAATGGTGGCAGCCCCGGACGCCAGACCGGTGACCTTTCGAAAGCGGCTGTATTTTTGCAGAAAACCCTGGAAAAAGCCTTTAATTTTTACCAAAAGGACCGGAAGCACTCTTTTGATGAATTGAAGGGCGCGCGACCGGTACGACATCATCTCTTCTTTTGTCTTGGCCCGCGCCAGGCGCAGCTTCAATTTTAATATCTTTTCGCTGTCTCCCAGGTCTTCAATCTGGCGCTCGAAATGCATGGTATTTGTCTGCAATCGCTCGCGGGTGATTTCTACGATGGCGTTACCCTGCTCAACCAGGTTGTCGATCTGCTTGTGGGTGCGCTCCAAACCGTCTATAACCACCTGCTGCGCTTGGTCGGAAATCTCGATCTCTTCCCCCTCCTGCAACAGGTTGAGAGCCGCTTCCAGATTGAATTCGACGATCTGGTCGATCTCCGAAATATTCCTTCCCAGCTTTTCCATCCGCTCCGCGATTTCAGAGGTCATTTCCTGGTGCCGGTCTACCAATTGCGCGAAGACATCCTCCAGCACCAACTCTTTGAGCGGCACATCATCCATTGCCGATTTTGGGACGATGGCTTCGGAGTCCCGCAACCGGAAAATAATGTGATTGCCGGATAGCTTTTCCACGGCGGTGCGAATAGAGCTGATGTAATCTTCAAAATCCTTCTCCGGATCGGCGTGGAAAACGGCATCCATCATTTGCGGAAGTTTTTCCTTCCGCAAGGTGCGGAGCAGCGACCGGTTTTGGGAAAGAATTGCACTCCGCAATTTGGATTTTTTCTCCGATTCAACCTTGCTGAATCTTTCCATTGAATCTGTAATTGTAGCATGGGCATCGCTGAAAGTTGAGAGTATCTGGTCGGTTATTTTGTTTCGGGTAGCAGCAAGCGTGGTCACACAAATTTGCATGGCCTGCAGTTGCAGAATGGACAATTCCAGGTCCTTCTGAAATTCTCCCGTTTCCCCCTCAAAATATGTCTCCCACGCTTTCTTGCCCTGCTGAAATTCCAGCCTGGTCTTGCCCCAGCCGGCATCGATCTGTTTCTCATTGAATCTGGACGCAGGATGCGCGGCGGTTCCGGCGTAGCGGAATTCTGCCAAAACCACCGCGAAAAGATCCGCCCAGTACTCCTTGAAACGCTTTTTTGCATCATTTATGAATTGATCGAAGCCGCTTCCCCGTGCCGTGATGGTTCGAATGCTCTCCTCAATTTGCCTGATTTTTTCGCGGAGTTCTTCCGGGGCCAGGGGGGCGCAGGCGGTGGATTCTTCATCCGGAAACAGGATTTCATTTTTGAGCTTCTCGACACTCCGATGAAAATCGTAGAACTGGTCGGAAGTCACATCGAGGAGTCGCAGCCATTCATTTGTGATATGTCCGGCAAAGGGAATCTCCAGGTATTCCTTCAAAAAAAGGTGAAACCGGAACCGTCGGTGTTTCCCCGGCAGGGGAGGCGCCGGCTTTTTCAGGAGCGAATTTATCCGGGCACGGCCGGCGTGAATCCGGCGGTGGACGCCAGTGGTGAACCGATTCCCCTGTTTCCACAATCGGATGAGAAAATTGTCTCGCGTAACAGGCTGCCAGAATTCATCCTTCTGGAGAATCGCGGTTTTATCGGGTATACGTTGCAGTGCATCCTGAAATCCATCCCGCCAGACCTGCCAAATATCCTGGTTTGTAATGCGGTCCGGCATATTCTTTAGCGAGGCCGCCAGGTCGAGAATTTCCCGCAGCCTGTTTTCCAGGTAGCCCCGAATTTCGGGTAACGACCGGTTTTCCGGGGGAAGGCGGTGCAAGTCATTGCCAAGTGATTCGACAATTGCGATAAGTTTGTGAAGCTCGCCTTCGGCGGCATCTGTCCAGTCTTTGATATTTTTCAGAAGTACTCTTCTGGCAACCGTTCTAAGTAATTTCAGATATTGCCCCGGATCCAACAAGCTGCTGCTCCCTAATGTTATTCTTTCGTTGACTGGAATTTTGTGTGAAAAGAGAGTGCTTCAACGCATCCCAAAGAAATGTATCTTGTTTGCCGAGGGATTCATCTTTCTAGCCCGACAATGCACATGTAAATTTACCTCTGAGCCCAAAGTAATAAAAGGAAAATTTTGTGGATTCAGGCAGGCTTCGATGTATGCATTAAGAGAATCTTCGACCTGCGGTCTTTCGGAAGGCGGGAAATTATACAGGGGGCGGACTTTCCCTACTTCTTCTCCGGCATGAATTCATCCCCCGGTCGCTGCTTTGGATTTTCCTGTTTTTGCGGCAAGGGTTCAGTGTCTTGCCGGGTCTGGATTTCCACCCCGACACCTTTTTCAAAAACAAGTTTGCCGCCGTAGTAGCTGCCGGAGAAAAGGAAGATAACTGCAATGAGGGCTACGAGTCCGTAAATGAATTTTTGACGGTGCGGGAACCCTCCCCTTAAACCAATCCGCCAGAAGAGCAGTCCCAGGATAAACCCGGCAACCACCAAAGCAATTGTTTGGTGGGTATCGAGCGTCGTTTCGGCTGATGCCGGGATAACCACCTGGCTTTTTGTCCACAACCCGGAACCGACCGCAAAAACGACAGAAATGCCGGCCAGCAGCAGGTTCCACCATCCCACGAAGTGAAGCTTCTCATTCCTCCTGAGCAGTGCAATGAAGTCAAACAGCACGCTGGCCGAAAACAGCGCGATCGTGAAGTGAACAATGAAGGGGTGAATATGGACTGCCGGCACCGTTTTTCTCTTCTGAATTGATTCTCCAACCGCCTAATTTTAATTGCCGGAAATGATAATTACAAGCACCAAAACCGAGTTCCGGTTTTTTCGATGATAGGAATCGCCTCCCACAATTGCCGGAGGTAGGAGGGGAAT
>CAZUZS010000079.1:0-4894 GCA_964624795.1 uncultured Calditrichaceae bacterium | reverse complement strand
GTAGGAGGGGAATTCTTTCCCCGGCGCTCACGGAATATCCCTCCGCTCAAACTGCCGGAAAGCCAGGATTGCAAAAATGATTATAAGCGCGCCCAACACCACGGCATCTTTCAAAAAGCTCTGTTGCCCGAACATCAGCTTTTGCGGCTGGTAATAATTGAAAATATTGACCGGTTTCAGAAAGGCAATGAAATCCCAAAGAGTGCTGATGAAATAGATGAAATAGAAACTGAGCGTCACCGCTGCGCTGCGCGTGCCGGTTTTCCCGGCCTCTTTCCAGAATACCGACATCAACAGGGTGTAGCTCATGATGGCAACTGCCAGCAGCCAGAGGTTGGCGGCGATCTGGACCAGCCCTCCAAAAACCTCGGCATTGAAAAAATGAAAAATAAGAAGTGCCGAAACGGACCCCGCCAGGGCGCCGGCGATCACAAACAGCAGAAAGGTGGCGGTGGAGCTCCACAGCGAGAAAAGAAGCGTGCGGCGGCGCACCGGGTAGGAAAGCAGCAGCTCCAGCGTGCCCGACTCCACTTCGCCGGCGATGTGCCGCGCCGGGATAACGGTGGCGATAATCCCGAAAAGGGCAATAACCAGCGGATGATTAAATCCGAAGGCTGCTGCTCCTTTCACCGAAAGCCGGTTCATGAATTGCTCGTTGAACAGAATCCGCAGGCGGGCGGGAAGCTGTTTGGCAATCGCATCAAAAATGGGGGCGGTGTCCACCGAGGTAATCAGAAAAATGATCAGAAACTGGAGCGCTGCGGTGAAGAGAACGCTGAAAACGATCAAGCCGCGGTGCGTCTTCCAGATGAAGTGTGGGTAGGTCATCCTATTCATCGCGGTCTCTCCGGTAGTAGGTCATGAAGACTTCCTCCAATTCCGGCTCCGGAAAAACCAGGTCTTCCACCGGCAACCGGGCTAGAGCCCAGAGCAAATTTTCAACATTTCCCTTCACCAGGAAGTTGTACACCCGCCCGATTTGACTCAGCAATTCCGCTTCCGGAAGCGCCACGTTTTCCACTTCTTCCCGCAGGGTGAGATGCAACCGGCGGTAGCGTTTCTTTTTCAACGCTTCCAGGGTTTCCAATGCCACCAATTCTCCGGCGCGGATGATTGCCACCCGGTGACACACTTTCTCCACTTCCGGAAGATTGTGCGAGGAGAAGAAAATGGTGCTGCCGTTTCGCTGGAAATCGAGCAGCAGACGGTAAAATTCCTCCTGCATAAGGGGATCAAGTCCGATGGTGGGTTCGTCCAGGATGAGCAGCTCCGGGTTGTGGAAAAATGCCTGAACGATCCCCAATTTCTGGCGGGTGCCGTGGGAGAGATGTTTGATTTTCTGTGCCAGATCGCCGGCAGCCAGTGAAAAGCGGTCGACGAGCTGCACCTGAAGCGCCGTTTCTTTGCCGGAAATTTCCGCTACGAAACGGAGAAATTCGGTGCCGGTCATTTCGCCGTAGGCGGAAAAATTCCCCGGCAGGTAACCGCATCTTCTTCGAATTTCCAGGGAATTATTCCGAATCGGTAGCCCGAAGATTGAAGCCCTTCCGGAAGTGGGCCGCAGCAGATCCAGCAGCAACCGGATGGTAGTTGTCTTTCCGGCGCCGTTGGGCCCCAGGAAGCCGAATATCTCGCCCTGGTTCACCTGGAAATCAAGCTTCCGGATTCCCACTGTCTTGCCATAATTTTTACTGAGATTTTCTACTGCGATGATGGGCGTGTCTGTCATTCGAAAGATAATTTACCTTTAATGTGAAGAATATGAGGCCACAAAGGCTCGAAGCCACTAAAAATGCAGGAAGGAGAGATCAATGCTTATGAAACCTAATCTCCCTCCAGGATGATCATTAACCGGAAAGACCTCAGCCATTGAATCAGATACTATTTCAGATAAGGCGCAGAATACTTGGTGTTTAATAGGTGTCTTTGCGACTTTGTGGCAAAACCTTCTGCACTAAGAAATCGGATGGATTTCCAGCATTGTTTTGCCATTCTACGAATGAACCCGTATATCGCCAAAAATGATGGACGCTTCGACCCGGATCAGCGGTTTGCCGGCAACGGCGGTGGGAGAATTATAAACCACATTTTTGAAGATTCCGCTGTGGTAATCGTCAAATATCCTGGCGCTTCCGGCAATGAAGTCGCCCTTCACGTCCACGCTCACATCGTGCGGAACGCGAATTTCCACATCGCCAAAGATGCCGCTCACCCGCAGCAGCGCATTCTCCTCAAATTTCGCCTGCGAAAAATCCAGGTCGATATCCCCGAATATGTTGTTGGTGAAAAATCGCCGGACCGATTTCCCATCAAAACGCAGCCGCACATCGCCGAAGACATTGTTATGCGTTTCGGCATCAGAGTGAACATAGCTTTTCGATGTAGTGTCGTCTTCCGCCAGGCCGGTAGCACCGGCCGGCGATTGTGGAGCACCGGCTCCGCCCGGCTCACTCCCAATGCCGGAATGCCGGCGATGATCGAAAAGCATCTTCAAGCCAATCACAACCAAAATTAGCGGCCAATAGTGCCGGATAATATATCCCACATTCCAGTAACCCATATTTTGCAGGAGAAACAGCAATCCCAGCAAAATGAGAAATAATCCCCAGAAGTATGATCGCGATCCATGGTGTCGACTCATTTGTTAAATCCCCTAAATTTATTTAAGCGGCGGGCGCATATCCTCCGCCGTCAATTTAAGTCAGGTGTTACCTGTTCCAAAACCTGGTCAAAATTTTCCGATCCCGCCGGTGCTTCCACAAAATACAACTCACGGTCTGAAACCGGGTAGAGCGCTTTCTGCTGCTTCGAATCCGGCGCTTTTTGCCATTCGGATTTCCTTTTTGCCGGGAATTCAAATTCTGCCTGCCGACAAAATTTTTGTGCGTCTGCCGGCGTTTGAAAAACGATCTGGGCAATATCGATTTCCCCATCGTTGTTTTCGATTGGCAGAATGAATAACGACCAGTCAGATAATCCTTCGAATAGCGGAAGCCAGCCGGGAATTCCGTTTTGCAGACCCAACTCCCCGGAAATGAATCTCAGCCGGAACAGATCAGATTCAAAGGGAGGCTTTTGGAATAAAGCGGGAATTTTCATGTCCGGCCCGGAAATTTTAGTCAGCAGTTTCCGGGCAAACTTGAATGCGACATTCTGTAATTCCGGGCTGCCTTCGTAGTTGGTAATGGTGATGTAATAGACGTTACGGGCAAGCAGAAGCTGGTACGGCGTGCTGCAACTGTAACGGGTCAGGCTATCTACTGACGGGCAGTTTCGCCGCGAAACCGAAAATATCCCGAACGCCGACCGGGGATCGTCCATCTCGTAAATCTCAACCTGCATCTCCCTCTGCCCCTTTTTCAGGTTCTGGACGGTTAGCCGCTTAAACCCGAACTCCCGGTAAATCTCGGCGCCGCCATCCATGTAGCCGTAAAGCTCCTTGTCGGAGTAGGCGCGCGTTTCGGTGATTTGCCAATCGCCGGCGGCAGACTGGTCCAGCCTAATTTCTGCTGAAGAACCGGCGTGCAGCAAGCCTGTTCCGGAGACAATCAATATAATCAGAAATGTGATAATTCGGTGCACAGCAGCCTCAAGTCTGTTTGTTCGTTGCCAGTTGCCGGTCGGCTTAGGAGAGGTCCAGTTTTATCTTGTTTATTTTCCCGGCGTCCGAAACGCCCAGCCCGTATTCGCTGGCCATGTCCAGGTAGGCGCGGCCGCGCGGCGATTCTTGCTTCTGAATTTTCTCCTCCAGCCGCTTTTTTAGAATGATGTCGTAGCCGATGCGGTCCACCGCCACCGGATCGGTCCCCAGCAGCAGGGTATTGAAATCGGTAACAAACTGCGGTTTGGCGCCGGGCCCGCCCTCGTAACAGCCGCGGATGCCGTCCACGATGTTCAGCACCACTTTATCGCGCAGCGGCGGGAAGCAGGGTACCTCGGCACAAGTTTCCCCCCATAACTGTTTGTGCAAACGGGCGGTATTGGTAATGGCGCCATACGCCAGGTTTTTCAGACACAAGGTTACGCTGGGGCCGGCATTTTTCAGCACCGGAATATTGATGATCTTGGTGACGTCCTTTGTGACAATTTTTGTGAAGTAGGAGTATTTTCCGCTGTTGACCATGTAAGGCATGGTTTCGGCATCGTACTCCATTTCGCAGTCGGCCCAGTAAAACCAGTCGCGGTCGATCATGGCCTCGCTGTAAAGCTTGCCGTCTGCATCGGTAAACGATCCTTTGTCGTCCTGCCGTTCGGTACCGATGATTTTGATTCCCGGAAAATTTTCTTCGGTGTAGCCAACCTCATGCAACTGAAACTCCCGCCGGTCCCAGATTACCAGGTTCTTGCGGGGAATTCCGGCTTCTTCCAATTGTTTGATGACAGCCTGGGTAATCTCCAGGCTGGTGGGAAGCAGCTTGCCGGAAATGGGATTCACTTTGAGGCCGATGACATCCTCGGGCGAAACAAACTCCCGCCAGGCGGCAGCAATGGAAGAAGCGCCGGTGAGTGCCAGCAGGCCTCTCTCCAGCATCCGTTCCACGGCTGGTAAATCCGGTTTGTTGTTCACGACCGATTTGCCGTGAAATACTTCGACCACCTGGCCGGGATACTTGCCCGGCATGGAAAATTCGGTGCGGGGTGCCTTCATGGCAGTATCAATATTGGTGGCCGGTTTTTCCGGCGGCGAGGCGTCCTGGCTGCACAGCGACTTCACGATGCCCGGCGAAAAAGATGCTGCAATTCCGCTTGCGGTAATTATCCGACAAAAATCGCGGCGGTTGAATCCGTTCTTAAAGGTGATGGTTTTCATTTGGTTATCCTCCTCATTGTAATTGCATTTTAAAAACAAACGGACGAAATTGCAATGCGGAAGTTACGGGGTTTGTGAATTGGG
>CAZUZS010000078.1:0-19664 GCA_964624795.1 uncultured Calditrichaceae bacterium | reverse complement strand
GGTCGTTCCGTGGCTCACAGCCGCTTCGGTTTGTTGGCCAACGGGATCGTGAAAATTCCGATGCAGTTTTCGATCCTGTTCCTGGGCGCACTTTTGTTTGTCTTCTACCAATTCCAGACACCGCCACTGTTTTTCAACCGGCTGGAAACCGAGCGCATTCAAAACAGTACTTACGCTGCCGAATACCAGGTTCTGGAAGACCGCTACGAAGGGATCTCCCAAAAGAAAAAAGCTGAAATCACGGACTTGGTGGAGGCCTTACGCAGCCAGGATAAAACCCGGATTGATGCCGCAGATCAACGCGTCAGCGAAATCCAACAGCAATCAAAAGGAATCCGGCAGGAAGCCATCGGCCTGATGCAAAAGAACAATCCGGACATGGACACCAGTGACACCAACTTTGTTTTTCTCTCTTTTGTTTTGAAATACATGCCGGTTGGTCTGGTGGGCCTTATCCTGGCGGTGATATTCTCGGCTTCCATGTCTTCCACCGCCTCCGAGTTGAATGCGTTGGCTTCTACTACTATTGTGGATATCTATAAACGGCTCATAAAAAAGGATGGTAGTGACCGCCACTACCTTCTTATTTCCAGGGTGGCGACGCTGCTGTGGGGACTTTACGCCATCATCCTGGCGCAGGCTGCCAGCCGAATGGGTTCTCTCATTGAGGCGGTAAACATTGTGGGTTCTCTGTTCTACGGAACTATCCTGGGCATCTTTCTGGTAGGATTTTACTTCAAGTCCATTCGCGGCAGCGCGACCTTTTATGCTGCCATTGCTTCCGAACTGGTTGTGATGTACATGTTCTTCTTTACTAAGATTACTTTTCTGTGGTACAATGTGGCGGGGTGCATGGGGGTAATTATTCTGGCATTTCTAATCAATACAATGCTTATCGGTAAATCAAAAACAGAAGAGAAGTCATTGCCTGTGCAATGAATCGATTAGTTACACTTCCGGCTTTGTAATGTCTAAAATCTTGGGGATCGATTTTAACCTCCGGCAAGGGAGGATGCGGGTTTTGGACCAGGTTTACCATGATCAGGATTTTTAAGCGATCGCAGTCGCTTGAATAATAATCCCGCGCCGGGATAGGCCGGCGCGGGAAGATAGTGCCTCCGGTTATTTCATCAATATCATCTTTTGAACATCATGGAACTGCTTACCGGTGCTCAGCCCATGAGCCGAAATCCGGAAGAAATAAATTCCACTGGAAAGGTTGTTGGGCTGCCATTGGACCTTATGGTAGCCGGCCGGTTTGGTCGCTTGCATAACAGTGGCAACGCGGGCGCCAAGAATATTGTATACCTCAATCGTGACGTCGCTTCTTTCCGGCAGGGCAAATGGCAATGTGGTGACCGGGTTAAATGGATTCGGATAATTGTGCATCAGGGCAAATTCTTTCGGCAGTAGCTGTGCCGGCGGCTCCTGAATTCCGACCGGTGGAACTCCCAGAACTGCCCGGATATGGAAATCGCCGCTCAACGCCGTCCAACCACCTGCGGTATATTGCAGACTGCGATTATAGACCGCCGGCGAGTCATAGAGTTGCCAGATTTCGATGCTTGAAGTATTTTCATAGCCAATCCAGAAAGCTGCTCCGGGCTGCAAATCCAAATCACGCAAATCAACGACAGTCCAGGCTTCAGGCTGACTTATTGTGCATGATGGATAGATCTTAAATGGGGGCGTTAGATCGGTGCCCGGGAAACTGTTATTATCATCCCAGATATGAACAGTGACCGAATCTGTCGGCCGGTTCACATCGGTATAAATGCGCAGCAGTGCGGTAGTCAATTTCACTGCGGGAGGGGTCGGCATGTCGAACATCACTGCGCACTTTGTGCCCGCCGCCAAACTAACAATATATTCTGGTTCACCATCATCCCAAATTTGAGGATAGCCGGCAATATATGACATGGTCTCGCTGGTAGTCGAATTGGAAGGTGAAGCCCCGTCTTCGGCCTCGATGTAAAAACTGACCAGTGAACCATGTTCCAATGGAGGAATTTGAAAATTAAAAGTATCACCCGAAACGCTGGCGGCGGGAACTGTTACAATCACCGGGTTAGTCGTGTTCACCCAGTAAGAGAGCGTAGCAGAAGCCACGCCGGAAAGATCGGTAATCACAACCGGAAAGTTAAATGTATCGGGCACGCCTTCATAATTTTCCGGCGGGGTGAACATCAGCAGCGGCGGGCTTTCATCTAAGAAAGAGCCAATGATCCGAAGATCGTCCACATACATACCGTCCGTTTCGTAGCCACCATCGGAAACCAGGTGGAAACGAATTCTAAAATCGGGCGACCCGGCAAACGCGCCAATGTCAACCGTCTCCTGCGTGAACTGTGTTACCACACCTTCGCCATTATAAGTTTTGAGGCGAATCCAGCTTGCACCACCATCGGTGCTGCCTTCCAGGTAGCAATAGTCGAAGCCGGTTTCCAACTCATACTTCGTCCAGAATTCCAGGCTGGCGCCAAGATACGAGCTGAGATCGACGCCGTTGGCCATTGCACCAATAAGATTGGCATTAGTGGGGTAGTTGCCTCCAGGCGAATCGGTGTAAGAATTGGATGGTGAATGCGATGCAGCAGTGGTGAGTCCCCAGTCGCCGGTCCAGTTTCCGAGACCCGATTCAAAATCGTCAGAGAACACAACCTGGCCCTGCTGTTCCACAGAAATACGGAGCATGGCATCGCTGATTTCGGTATCGCGGTACACGGCCCACACCCCGGTATATTCCCAGGTCTGGCGCGATCCCATAGTACTCTGGTCGATTCCCAAACCGGATGCACCGTCACCGGTCATCATCCATACCGCATAAACGGCACCATCGTTTATTACAATATTTGAATCCACAAGATTAACGGAATACCAACTTTCGACTGAAGCTGTCAACGATACGCTGGTCAGCATTGTACCGGGTTCGCCGCCAACACCGTCATCGGCATATAGCTGCAGCAAAACGGGAAGGGTTCCGCTTCCCAGGTAAGCCCTGAGTTCGGTTATTTTAACAGGGTAAGCCGGGGGAATATATTTGATGCCCATGCCCCCATTTCCACCAGCCCAGGACCAGATATTTTCACTGCTCCCATCATCCAGCGCCAGTTCACCCGGAAGATCGACCACATGTAACTCCGCATCCTTTTGGTCGTTGCTGGCCACCATGTCGCCGGTGAGAGTGGTTCTGATTCTGAGATAGTAATCTCCTGCCGTTCCGAGCGTCCAGATTTCAGGAAAATCTATCTCCAGCGAATTTCCGGCCTCCAGGGTGTCAACGTAGACCGAGTCGCTGAACATCACCGTGCCGGATGGATATTGTCGCACCTCGGCGACCGCATAAAAGCTGCCTTCATTCTGGTTACCAAGATTGTGAATAGTACCGTTGGCCTGCAGATCATTTCCGGTTTGCACGAAGAAACCGCCGCTATTTTCATTTTGGACCCGGTCAACACCAATATCGTGAACCTGGTAAGTAGTGCTTTGCGGATAATAAAACTTGATGCTGTAATTCGCCGGAACCACATTCGTGGGATAGCAAAAGATGCCGATGTCACCGGCATTATTTTCAATTCCAACCATTCCGTTGGTATTATAAAAAGTGCCGGTCAGAGTTCCGTAATTAAATGTAATCGATGTGTCCACCATAGAAAGAATAACCTGAAAAGTATACGAACCGTTAGGAGACGGCGTGTTCCATGCCGGGAGACCAACAAAAGAGACGATGAGACTGTCGGTGAAGTTTGTCCAGGTATAGACAGTGCCGCCGCTGGAAGGATCGAAATCGGCGCCATAAACAGCTACCACGTCATTGGGCGCCGTGGGATTTGGGATGGTAGTGAAAGGAGAGCTGAGCTGTCCGGCACCCGAAAACCGGAGGTAACCGTTAGAACCGATATAGAAGCTTGTTACATCATACCAATAATAATGGAATGGGAAGCCCACATTGAAAGGGCCAACAATGTTGTCATCTCCCAGGCCACTTACCGGTGTCCCGATTGTGGAAATATCAATCCAGCTTACCGGTGGCCCACCCGGTTCATTGCTATCTTTTGCAGTGTAACCGTAAGTGTCCGGTCCCCAGCTCTGCTTCAGTTGAACAGGCGGGTTGCCAACCTGTTGGTGTGTTGTGGACGCCGCTTCCAGCGAAAAGAGAACGCCCACGCAGAGTAATACTGTAATTAACTGCTTCATAGACTCCTCCTTGCTTAATTAACAGATATGGTTTAGGTTAATTTGTGTGGTTTAATAGATCGTTTTAAGAATTGATCGGGGATCTGGTTTTCCTCTCTAAAAGGCACTTCATGAATATAATGTACTGAAAATTAATTTTCAATAGTCAGCATGTAAAAAGTGCATTTTTTATTTTATGGCAGCCGTATGGCTTGTAAATTGATATTATCATCCGGAGAATGTGAAGAACCATAAGCGAGATGTGAAACCGGAGAGGTAGCAATTGGAGCGGTGGAATCACAAAGGGCAAAAGCAGGCATTTTGCCTTTACCCTTTGCTTATTATCTGTTTCTTCCAATTCACCCTGCCTCACTGCGCAATGCGCTTTGGACGATGGAGACAAGTAGATCGGGGCAGTTCCAGAATCAGCGCAGCAGGAGCATTTTCCTGCTTTGAACGCGATCACCGGCAACGATGCGGTAAACGTAAACGCCACTGGCGACCGGCTGCCCGGCACTATTCTGCCCATCCCACCTCACCTGGTATTCACCGGCAGCTTTTTTTTCATTTATCAGAGTCGCAATTTCGCGCCCCAGAATATCATAGACTTTGATTGTGACTAAGCTGTTGGCTGCCTGCCCCTTCGGGGACAGCCGATAGCTGATGGCTGTCTCCGGATTAAACGGGTTGGGATAATTTTGCCGCAGCTCAAATTCCCGTATCTGCGCAACGGCAGACTGATCAATACCTGTTGCTTCGGAGAATTTATTCAACATCACATTCCTGACCAAAGAGCGCGCTTCATCGAAATTCATATAGTAGAGCGGGTAACTTAATACAACTGTCCGAAAGTCGCTCCCCAGGTATTCCACACCTACCGGATCTCCGGTCATGCTGCCCATGGAGGTTGTAGGCGGATAGAGCGAAACATAATTGTAGATCACCTGCGAACCGGGAGCGGCATCAATACTTTCGATTTTAATTATGTGATAATTCGTTGCTGCCAGTGCCTTTGTTGTGTCAACCGAAATTGAATCGTACCCTCCGCCGGTGGGAGCCGCACCATAGAAACGAGCGGCAGGGCTAAATCCCACATGCGAAATCTTGAGATAATCGTAGATGAAAGTACCTGCGGAGAAATCGTGCGGATAGGAGGTGTTGTTGGCGAACGCTGCGGAGGGCAAATAGCTTGAAATGAAGATCTGACCCCCAAAATCGAGATACCGGCGAATGTCCTCGCGACTCGCGTAAGCGGCCGCAAAATCCGCCGGATCGTTTCCATGCCACAGGATAGAAGAATAGGCCCCAAGATCGGCCAATTTTATGCCGCCTTCTTCCGCCAAATCATACGTGCTGAAATGAAAATCGGACAGCAAGCGGCTGTAAAAAGTGTCCACCTCGGCATCAGTCGGATTAAACAGTGAACCGTCCCCATCGGCGGTTTCATCCACAATCAAAATTCCCTGGTCCAGCGAGACAACCCGGGAATGCACCTGATCACTTTGACTGCTTGCATTCAACAGGCTGTCCACAGCCTGCACCATATAGTAGTAATAAACGCCTGCCTGCGCGCCGGCGTCCGCGTAAAAAGTATCGGTGATGGCAGTGGAATTCAACTGGGTTTGGCTCCCGGCCGGACTTTCCGCACGGAAAATATTGTAACCCAGCAAATCGTGCTCCTGATTCGGGGACCATGCCAATGTTATCGCCCCGAGGCCCGGGCTGTCGTAAAAATTGCTGGGGGCAAGCGGTATGGAAAGCGGTGTGGCGTTTCGTTCCACAATGATGCCCTCATTGCCGTCCAGATCGAATGCAGAAATCCCCACGAAATATTCGGTTCCCTGGGTCAAGCCTTCAATAACAAATGGGCTTGCGGCAACTGTGTAAACCGTATCGTAATTGCCGGAAGTAGTACCAACATAAACGTGGTAGCCATCCAGGTCTGGCGCGGTGCTGGCCAACCAGCTTGCCCGGAGGCTGGTTCCGCTTCCGTTATCGACAAGGACGAAATTATTCACGGCAGCCGGCGCTTCCGAGACATGGATTAACAACGCAGCCGAAGCCTTGATGACCTCTGCGCAAAAATCCATATTGTAATTGGTGATCACGTCCTGTGGGGAGTGGTAATACGGTGAAAAATCATGTTCTTCAAAATAAAATGCCGGAAAACCGTAGCTCCAGAAAGAATAGCTGTCCGACCCCGAACTGTTAGCTGTTCCGGTTGTGGGAATGAGCGTAGTGTATGTCTCCGTCAAGCGGCGGCTGATTTCCAGGTATTCCTCATAACCGGTGTAATAATTCATGTCCACACGCCAATTGCCGGGTGAGCCGTAAGTATGGCTGATCATGTCGTGATTGATCATGAGGCGGACATCCATTCCGGAAGAAGCTGCCGTCTGTGCGTAATTGTTACTGCCATGCAAGCCGTATTCTTCCGCGGCAAATGTTATGAATTTGATTGTGGCTTCCGGCTGATAGCCCGATGCCTGAATCGCCCGGGCGATCTCCAATGCCGCTGCGGTCCCGCTGGCATTGTCATCTGCGCCCGGCGCGTAGGTGGTTGGATTCCCCGACGAATATGAATCGTGATGGCCACCCACTATATAAACTTTATTCGGATACAGAGAACCCAAAATGGTCGCCTCAACATTCTTCTGGGTTGTGGTTTGATACTGAAAATCCCGGATAGTGACATCAGAAATTCCCATGGACTGAAATTGACCGGCAATCCAGGAGGCAACCGAATCGCGCGTAGATGCAAGAAGAAATCGGGTTCCGAAATCCTGCAAACTCTGTATAAAATACTCAACACTGTCGGAATTTATCTCTGCCAGAACATCTGTGATGCCGGTTTCGTTTTTTGCGCTGATCCCGGTTGGGGCAATCATTCGCTCATTTCTGAAATACCGGGGAACTTCCGGCATTTGGGCAATTTGATAACCCTTGGCGACAATTTCTTCTGCCGGCAGAGAAGCGGCTTTGACGAGTGCCGCTTCCCCAGCCCGGAAAAGCACCTTACCCCATTTTGGATCAACACTGATGCTTTCTGCCCGATTGTCCGTAACGATATAATAGTTCCGGGACCAGGCAGATTCATCGATCACTTCAAATTGAATTTCCGAGTTTTTCAGATTTTCAAGTTGGACCTGCGAGGCGCCTGCAATGAGCACATTTTCAAACCGGTGGTAAATCGGTAGATCGAGTTTCTCCAGCCTGGTTCTATTGATTCCATCCGGTACTTCCAGAGAAAGCAGGTAACTTGATTGCTCCTGCGCAAACAGGCTGCCGGAAATTAAAATGAGAATGATGAAAAGTGTGGTAAATTTGTTCAGCATAACTTCTCCTTTGTGAGTCAAATTCCATTTATATATGACAATTATTTTCTTGGCCCTGCCTGGTTTTTCGGGATTTGTGTGTGCTTTGAACGGACTAACTTTCTCCTGCCTCATACAAAATCTATCTCTTTAATGAAAAAAAATGCTCAAATATGACTCATTAGTCTCCAAAAGCCCCCCGCTCCCGGAAACTCGCCGGCATCTATCAATAAAGTTTGCATTTTTTTCTCAAATTGCCACAATTATTTTATTTTGAGACGGTAGGAATAGTGGACGCACCCGCCATGGTAGGCAGATGATTATAATTTGGAGGCCATCTGCAGAAAGCATGATAAATGAATAGCTGAAAATCGGAGTGAAGATCAATCCCACATTTTCCGGGTTTTCGAACCACAAATCGTGATTGAGTTAATATGGAAAAGGAATTAAATGAGACAAAATCTATCTGCGCGTAACTGCAAAACGGAACTGTTAGACCACTTTTAAAAGAAATGTTAACATTATGTGATAATTTTGTAATTGTCACATTGTATATTATTGATATGAAGCTGATCGTTGTGCGGATTCAGCGATCCTGATTGACCGATCAGTTATTAACGGCAGTCGACTCTATGCAGAGTGAAATTATCTCGCCTGCTGCAGATGCTTTGCACAACATGCAAGAGTAATTCTTCGGGATTTATTGCCTTAGGGTGAGGATTTATTGATAATCCGAAATTTTAACAAGGAGGATTCAAAATGATTACTAATACCAGAATACTATCTTCAATAATCCTGTTTTTTTCATTTGTTTTTACGCTCTATGGGCAAATAGTCCCGTACGATACTTTATACGATCAGACTTCTACTCCTTCAGGTGGTCTAAAGGTTTCGACACATTTTTATGAAATTGGGTATGAAACCAACTACAGTTGTGATGCTGCGGATGATTTTGTTAATAATGATCAATGGACAATAACGAAGGTAACTGCTCTTGGCGGGTACTATAATGGCTCGATAAATCCACGAGCTTTTAATGTGGTAATTTATGCAAATGATGGCGAATTGCCGGGCGCTGAGCTTTATAATTATCATACAACCGCTGATACAAGTGTAGTTGGTGCATTTACCATACCGATTGATGAAGATATTGTTTTACCTGCAGGGCATTACTGGATTTCTGTTTCTGCGAATACACAGCTTGGTCATGCGCAATGGGGATGGAAACCTTCAACCGGACCCTACAATTATGAAGCAGTCTGGATAAATCCTTCAAACGGTTTTGGAACAGGCTTTACAACCTGGACACCAATAACTACAGTATGGCCGGGAACTTCGGAAAATGATTTTTCATTTATGCTATTTGGTATTAATGGAATTCCTGCATCAGACCCTGATCCTGCTGATGGTGAATTGGCAGTTCAACTTGACAAAGATATTTCCTGGAGTAATCCCGGAAATGCTGTTTCAATCGAAGTTTTTTGGGGCACGGAACCTGATAGCTTGATTTCAATATATTCAGGTTCCCCAATTACAACGATCGAGCAGGGACAAATGGAATATAATACCGAATATTACTGGCGTATAGACGTTAATGATGGAGATGGGGTAGCAACAGGTAAAACATGGCATTTCTCTACAATTCAGGATCCCTCAATTGTGCTAAATGAAAATTTCGATGATTGGTATTTTCCGCCAGATGGTTGGGTGGTTGAGAGCACAGGTGAGCCTTTATGGAAAAAAGGCTATGGTACCAGTGCTTTCGGTCAAGGTGCACATTCTTTGCGATGTGGATTCTTTAGTAATTATCCGCCAGATTCAATTGGAAATTTGATTACGCATACTTTTGATCCACTACTTCCTGGAGATTCTTTGTCTTTCGACCATGCTTACGCACCTGATGACGGCGGGCATGATGACCAGCTTGAAATATCCTATTCGACTGATGGTGGAGAAAACTGGGAAACCCTGGTATTACTTCACGGAGGTTTTGGCGGAGAACTTGTTACCGCACCACCAACTTATCTTTCATTTATTCCTGATCCGGATCAATGGGGAACATTGAAATTTGCAGTACCGGCAGGAACGAATAAATTCAAATTTAAAGCAATAGATAGGCATGGTAATGACCTTTATCTTGATAACATCATAATAATTGGTTCAGATGGCCAACTTACTTCTGTTTCTGAAATTAAGATTCCCAGGGAATTTTCCCTTCAGCAAAATTATCCGAATCCCTTTAATCCGACGACAACCATTGAATACGCTTTGCCTGAAAATGAAATTGTGCGATTGGAAGTCTATAATTCACTAGGACAAAAAGTGAAGGTTCTGGTGAATGGTTATCAGGCAGCAGGTACTCACCGGATAAATTTTGATGCATCGGATTTAAGTAGTGGAATATATTACTACCGGATTAAAGCCGGGAAATTTCAAAAATTGCATAAAATGATCCTCATCCGCTAAACTCATAGGCTGTTTCGGCCTGTCAGCGGACCAGTAACATTTTGTGGGTCAACGCATTCTTTCCGCATGTCAGCCGGCAAAGATAAATCCCGCTCGGCATATCGCCGGCCTCAAATCGAACAGCATAGCTTCCGGCAGGCTGCCTCCGTTTGACCAAGGTTCTTACTTTGCGACCCAAAAGATCATAAACGGCGAGTTCAACATCCGAGTTACGGGACAGACTATAGGAGATGGTAGTGTTCGGATTAAACGGGTTGGGGTAGTTTTGTGAAAGCTCGAATTGGTTGGGGATTGAAAATATAGCTTCGGTTATTCCGGCAGGAGTTTGCTGGTATTTTATGGTAGTAAAAATACTCCATGCCTGATTGGAACTGAAACCTGCGACATAAACATTTCCCCGCTGGTCCAGTTTTACGGCACATGGAAAATCCTGGTAATCTCCACGGAAGTTATAACACTCCACCCACTCAACTGTGCCCGATTGATCATATTTCACGGTTGCAATATCGGTGGCATACCCGGGATTCCTGGTGTAGCCAGTCACATAGACATTGCTCAGATCATCTACTGCCAGCGATATCGGACTGTTGTTCTTACTATTCGGCTGGCGGGAATAGCTCTCTGCCCATTGCATCGTTCCTGAGGAATCGTATTTTATGGTCGTAAATTCAGAATAATTCAGATCGCTGCTTTGTCCTGTTACATAGACATTGCCTGCTTCATCGGCAGTTACAGCAATCGCTTCGTCTTCACGATTAATTGAAGTGTTATACCAGGCCGTCCACTGTGCCACGCCCGAAGAATTGTACTTAATCGTTCCAAAATCGTCCGTTTTCACTCCATTCCAGATTTTCCCTGTTACATAAATATTACCGCAGCGATCCAGAGCCAGTGCTTTAGCCACATCATCGCCATTTCCCGGACCATTGTAGCGCGCCACCCACTCCTGTTCCCCTGACGGACTGTATTTCACCGTGGCATAGTCATAATGAGATTCCATACCCCGACTTTCCCCGGTTACATAAACGTTTCCCTCATTATCCAGCGCAATTGCATAGGCCCAGTCTTCACCAATTCCCGGGCCCTCATAACGGGCGATCCACTGTTCCACACCGGATACATCATATTTGATCGTAACATAATCATAAGCGCTGGTGGTGCCGTAACTGTATCCGGTGACATAGACGTTTCCCATATAGTCAACCGCTATCGCCGTTGCCTGATCGTCAAAGTTTGCGGGGCCGTTGTACCTGGTAATCCATTGTTCCTCTCCAAGTGAATTGAATTTCATAGTGGCATAATCATATCCTGTTCCGAGGCCTTCGCTTCTGCCGGTTACATACACATTGCCCAAACTGTCCGCAACCAGAGAATTCACCCGATCGTCGCCATTTCCCGGACCATTGTAGCGCGCCGTCCATTGCTCCTGGCCGGTGGTATTATATTTCACTATGGCATAATCATTACCAAATAAGAAATTCAGACTATAGCCGCCTACCCAGACATTGCCGGCCTTATCGACAGCCATGGAGCTGGCGTAATCCGATCCGCCTCCTGGTCCGTTATAGAATGAAACCCATTGTTCGGCACCCAAGGAATCGTACTTCACTGTAGCATAATCGCAGGACATTTCAGATTTGACCGTATAGCCAGCAACATATACGCTACCCAGGGAGTCCACCACAAGCGCATCCGGCAAATCATCGTTCCCCGGTCCGGCATAGCGAGAAATCCACTGTTCCTCTCCCAATGAATTGTACTTGATTGTTGCATAATCGTACCGCGTCCCCGAACCCCAGCTATACCCGGTTATATAAACATTTCCCGCATTATCGGATGAAATGGAGACTGCCCCATCATCGAGGCTTTCCGGCCCATTGTACCACGCAGCCCATTGCTCCACGCCGCTCGAATCGTACATAATTGTGGCAAAATCATCCTTGTTCGACCCACGCCAGCTACGTCCGGTTACATAAACCTTGCCCATGTTATCCACGGCGATAGCAGTTGCATAGTCATCTCCGTATTCGAAGCCACTATAACGCGCAATCCATCGTTCCCGACCGGTTGAATCGTATTTTACGGTGGCGTAGGCAAACGAACCATGATCTCCGGTGCTTTCACCGGTTACATAAATATTCCCCATGTCATCGACTGCCAACGCCCTGGCATAATCTCTCCACCAAGCCGGACCATTGTAATACGCGAGCCACTGCATAGAGCCTGATGAACTGTATTTTATCGTTGCATAATCACAGCCCTCATCTCTGTCGTACGTGGCGCCGGTCACGTAAACATTGTCGCCAGCCACAATAAGCGCCGTTGCATAATCATCCCCGTTCTCGGGGCCATCATAAATTGCCGCCCACTGCTGCACTCCTGACGCGCTATATTTCACAGTGACATAATCGCAATAAATTTCCGATCCAAAACTGTAGCCTGTGACATACACATTACCCCTGGCATCCACTCCCAAAGCAGTGGCATAGTCCTCGCCATTTCCCGGAGAATTATAGCGCGCAGACCACAGCTCATTTCCATGCGAATCATATTTTAGCGTGAGGTAATCATAGCCTGCCCACGAATTCAAACTGTAACCTGTGACATATACATTCCCCTGCCAGTCAGTTTCAATTGCTGTGGCGAAATCATCACCATCGCCATCGTACCGGGATGACCATAGTTTGGCACCGAAAGCATCATATTTTATGGTAAGATAATCCACAATTCCTGTAGCACTTGTGCTATAGCCGGTCACAAAAATGCTGCCTGCGTTGTCCATTGCCATGTCGGTGGCAACATCATAACCGGGTGCAAGTCCCGACATGTAATGACGCTCCCAGGTGCGATGGGCTCCATCCGTAAAATCGCTTGCGCCTTTCAATATGGAATTGCTGTTTAAAAAACCGCTCCAATTCCCATTCAATGGCGAGGGATGGTGACCGGGAAAAAGATCGTGTCTGTTTGGAAGTTTACCAGGCGGTAAGCTTTGTGTGAAAAACTCGCTTTTTAAAAGATCTAAAGGCTCTCTCAAATGCGACTGGCTTTTGCTTTCACCTAAAGGCCTGCCATTCCCGGAATCATATTGAACCCAACCGCTTTTTAAGCTGGCCCCTTCCTTTAGAAATTTTTGTGATTGAAGAGAATCCTTTCCATCGCTGTTAATCCGGCCCGATTGTGCCTTCACCAATGTAAAAAACAAAAAGATCAAAATGACGATTGTGAAGAGATGTTTCATGTTCTTCGCCTTTTGCTTATTATGGGAATTCATTTCAACCCGATTTTATTCGAAGTTCCGATAATATCATTTTGCAATACCTGAAAGAACCGGGGCCATCCTGATTAGGTATGTCCCCTAAATAAAAGCCATGAATATGCAGTATCGCACGAGCATCTGGTTCCAAACCCGACCAAATCTGATGAAATGCCAGGAGCCATATTGGGGTGGTCAAGGCACTTCTTTCCAATTCTGCAAAATAGATCCGAAGTTCATTAGCTGCGACAGGGATCATTGTCCCTCAGATTAGGTTTATTTTATCTGTAAATTTTAGTGCCCAAATAATCGTTTAATAATATTAAGGACGACAAATGAAATACTGTAAAAATTCCCTTCACCTCTTCTAAAAAAGGGAGACAAACAATTTTGAAAAATCGGAAAGAAATAAAGCGGTTTATTTCTTCCTCTATTCTTTTCGCAACCGGAGCCTTCATTACCATATTCACAATTGATTACAATTTACAATTTGAACCTTAAACTATCAAGAAAAAACATGGGAAAATGCATCTGCCAAAACACTTCCTGAAATTTAACAATATGAATTTCCACACAATATTACAGCGGCTGGAAAAAAAGCATCTTTTTCAGGTCGATTTCCTGTGGATATTTGGATATTGAGTAGTAAATTCAGTTTAAAATAAATACCGAAACAAATGAGGATTCTGCTATGGATGACAATCTGTATTACTACCGGGCGAAAATCATTTCGGTTTATGATGGGGACACGGTGCGCGTCGATATCGATCTCGGTCTTAAAATGTGGGTGCACAACGAAAAAATTCGCCTGGCCAGAATCAATGCACCGGAACTGAGAGGAGATCAAAAAAAAGCCGGTTTATTATCCCGGGATTTTCTGCGGGGTTTGGTGTTGGAAAAGGAGGTCATCCTTCAGACAATAAAGGACCGGCAGGGGAAATATGGCAGATACCTGGCGGAAATCTGGCTGAAGCAAAACGATGAATGGGTAAATGTCAATGATTTGTTGGTAAAGGAAGGTTACGCTGTTTACCAGCAATATTGAGTAATAATTAATCTTTTAGTAAAAACAGATCGATCTGCAATGCTAATTACCCCCCTACTATAGATGACGGGACTGATCATACTCTGCACGCCTGTAAATCTCTCACCTTTTTAAAAAATATCTGGCATTGAGTCGGAAGATTTTCTCAAATTTATTTTCTTTTCGGGGAAGGATTTGAGAATGCCCTATTTTGGAGAAATCGCGGCGCTGGCCACCGCCATCTGCTGGTCGCTGACATCCATTGTTTTTACCGCTGCCAGCCGGCGTATCGGAGCGCTGCAGGTAAATCTCTATCGCCTCCCGATAGCCGTTTTGCTTCTTGCCATCACCTATTTTGCGTTGTGGGGTGATGTTCACATTCCGGTTTCCGCGGTATGGTGGCTGGCGATCAGCGGAGTGATTGGCCTGGCTATTGGCGACACATTCCTTTTCCAGGCGATGGTTCTGATTGGCGCCCGGCTGAGCATGGTCTTGCTGGCGCTGGTGCCGCCCATGACTGCCTTTTTGGCCTACCTTTTCCTGGGGGAAATGATAAGCCCCACCGGAATCGCAGGAATCGTCGTTACGGTCTCGGGTATCATCTGGGTTGTCGCAGAGCAGATACCTGATCCTTCCGGCGTGAAAAGGCGGATCTCTTTTAAAGGATTAATGTTGGGATTTTTGGCTTCAGCCGGACAGGCAGTAGGTCTCATTCTTGCCAAAAAAGGCCTGGTGCCCGAGATGCACCCAATCCTGGCCACACTGGTGAGAATGCTCAGCGCGACCATTATCCTCTGGCCGTTATCACTTCTGGTTGGAAGGGTAAAAGCACCCAAAAAACTTTTTGCCAACGACAGAACAGCCCTGAAACTAATGTTAGCTGGCGTTGTTGTGGGGCCATTCCTGGGCGTTACGCTCTCCCTTGTTTCCATTAAATACACCAATACCGGCGTAGCCGCAACACTGATGGCAACTGTGCCGGTCATGATGCTCCCCTTCGTAGTATTCATCGAGAAGGAGCATGTGAGCTGGCGTGCGGTGGTTGGTGCGATTATCACTGTATTGGGTGTAGCTATTCTTTTTCTGCGCTGATTTCAGAAAGATGCGCCTAACCAAAAATTTATAAAATCACAACAAAACGGCCGCAATTTTTTTGTTCCGGGTTTTATTCCTTCCCAAATAAGCCGAATCCTCTCGACGATTTCGCTAGATTTTTTATTCCTTAGAAAAAACTCTTGAAAAAAATCACAAAATTGGTTATTATCTATTTGTCGAAGTGAGATAGATTTAATACAAGAATTTCTGCTCTTCAGACCGCTATAACTATTTTTTGATTGATTAAGAGCAAAGGAGAAATCATGCGCATGCATTCTTCTCATTTGCTGGTAGCAATTTCGCTCACATTGCTGCTGACTATATCCACCATGTTTGCCGCGCAACAACTGGAATCATATTGTTTTAAGAGGATTAATTTTCAGCAGAGCTCGGAAAATTTGAGGAATTCCCACGGTGCAGAACGAATCGGGCTAACTTCGGCGATGGAGAATATTGGTCGGCAAGAATTGGGCCGCTCCCGTTATGACTATTTCGTCAATAATGTCACCAGCCGGACAACGGTGCATTCCGGCAGGGAAATTCATTTTGCAGTGCCGGAACAGCAACCTGGACAGAAGCCCACGTGCGAATATGAAATTCTCTGGGACGGGCGCAACGATGCCGGGCAGCCAGTCGCCAGCGGCATTTACATTTACCGTCTTAAAGCGGGCAATTTTGTGCAAAGCCGAAAAATGTTGCTGGTTCGGTAATGATTTTCTTGCTCGTCAATTTATAAGGAGGAGAAAGACATGCTCAAAGACAATTTTAGCCTTTTAATTTTGATCTTGTCATTTTTGTTTTTGAATTCACCGCTCTATTCTGGCAATCCTCACAACGCCAATCGCCTATCTGCCGGAGCCATCGGAATCTCGTCAATTTCGCCGCAAATTAATCCGGTGAATCCAAGTGAGGTTTCCTTCGTCTTCCAACTCTCGGAGAACGATTCCGGTTATGCGCCCGGCTATTATTTTACCACCTCTACCGACTGGGGAGCGACCTGGACCACGGAGATCATTTACCAAAGTCGGGCTTTTTTGCCAGACAGCAGCTTTTATTTCACAACCGATCAATTCGACAACGCTTACAGCCAAGACGGCAATTTTCACATAGTGTTTAATGGCTTTGGTTACGACAGCAGCCAAAACCGCTATATTTTTCCGATCGTGTACTGGAACAGAAATGACCGGCGGTTTACTGAATTGACGACAACCGAGGTTGGCCGTCCGGAAGACATGGCGGTGATTGCGGCACTGATGGACTATCGGCCCGGCAACGGGATTGGAAATGCTTTCCCCAAACTTGCTGTCGATCCCTACGGAGCTTTAATTGTTATCTGGCAGCAGTGGGAGGATGACGGTGCTGGCGGCATCCGAACAAGAATCGGGCAGGGCGGTTTTGAGATTTTTATGACCGATATTTATGGTAATTGGTCGCCGGATGGTGATCACATCTGGGGCGAACCATTCTTTGTGGCCGGGACGCCCAACGAGTCAGATCTTTATCCTGATATCGCCCGGGACGTTCTGTGGAATTCAACTGGAGATTCTCTGGTCCTTGACATCATGTATCTGCGTGACACCAATCCCGGTATCTCAATTTTTGCCGGCGGAAATGATCCCTCAGAGTGCATCTGGTATTATGACGACGTAAAGCATGCCGTACCACTTACCAGGGCCGGCACACACCAAGAGATGGGCCGCACCTGGTACGATGATATTTCAAACCCGGTTGGCAATCATCTGCTGGCCCATGCATATAACGTGGGCGACGATGGCATCCATTTCTTGTTCACACAGCGAATGCCGGACCAGAACGGCCCACGCTTCGCCACCTACGATTACTGGGACCGGTCTTTTGGCTTGTTCTTTGGAAATCAGTCCATCACCTCACCCGAAATTTCCGGGGCCGGCAGCCTGGTTAACGGCCAAAACGATGAAATGATCGCCGCCGTGTCCAGTCAGGGAGATGTTGTGCTGTACCAGGATGCCAGCGAGACGGCCTACAGTTTCTCGGAAATATTGCGCTTGACAAACGCATCGCAACCATCGTTGGCCCGGCTTGGGAATACGGTCATCCTATCCGCGAAAGTCCAAAAATACAACGGAGCTGTGATCGACACGCTGCTCTACTCGTTGGATTATATGAGTACCTGGCAGGGAAACCGCATCGAGCCGCTTTCCAATATTGTTAAGATCGACGGCCCAAAACCGCCTTCGCAAGCCGCAGGTTTCCGGCTTGAGCAAAACTACCCCAACCCGTTTAATCCGGAGACAGCCATCAGCTATCGGCTGTCAGTCAATAGCCGGATTTCAATCAAAATTTATGATATTATGGGGCGGGAAATTGCAACACTCGTGAATAAAAAGAAAGCCGCCGGCGAATACCGGGTGAAGTGGAACGGGCGGAATAGTGTCGGGCAGCCGGTGGCCAGCGGCGTTTACATCTACCGTCTCCAGGCCGGCTCATTCGTGGAAAGCAAAAAGATGCTGCTTATCCGTTAACATCATAAACGAACTTGCCCGGAGGAAATCAGAATGAAACATTATTTTCTCCTCTTTATGATTTCTTTTATTTTGAAGTCAATGGTAACCGCGCAGCCGCAACTGCCAAATCCTGCTAATCAATACCTCAAATGGACAGCAGGAAATGCAATCATTGCCTGTCCCGCTCCACAAATTCATGTTGCACCTGATACTCTCAATTTCGACACAACTCTCACCGGCTACATTGTAACGAGCAATTTGACAGTTCAAAATCTCGGGTCGGATACCCTGATTATCACAGCTATTCAAACCACAAACTTCTTTTTTCTTGCAGATACAAGTCACTTGCGAATTGCACCCGCAGACAGCTTTGCGCTGCCAGTGTCATTCCTGCCCGTAACTCCCACACACGAAACCGGGGAACTTCTGATTCTCAGCAACGATCCGCTCCGGGACACACTGATGGTACATTTGCAGGGCTGGGGGTGGGAGCCGCCAATCATTGATCCCTGGCTGTCGCCGGATTCGATTCAAGTTACCGTTCCGGAAGGTGATTCGGTGTCAGTTGATCTCCGGATAACAAACAATTCCGCAAACGTATGCGATTGGCAGGCTGCCATCGAGTATTTGCCGTCCGGCTTGGGCGACACCCTGTTCACCAGGGACATCACCGCCCTGGCGCCTGGAAATCCCACGGAGGTGCGGGGAGTTGCTTTTGACGGGGAGAATATCTGGATCGCCGGTGCCGGGCCCGGTGTCGGCGCATTCCTCTACAGATTTGACCGGGGATGGAATTTCCTCAGCAGCTACCAGCAGCCGGTCACCCACCCGCAGGGATTTGTCGACCTGGTTTTCAACGGCTCGATGTTGTATGGCGCAATCGGAAATTTGCTTATCGAAATCGATCCGATTTCCGGCCTGGCCACCGGGACCAATATTACCACCCCGGTTTCCAATATCAGGGCAGCTACCGCCAATCCCGCCACTGGCGATTTCTGGGTTTGCGATACCTGGCAGACCATTTATGTCCTGGACCATTCCGGCATTTTGTTAAACCAGTTTCCGTACACCGGCGCTTCTATCGGCGGATTGGCATGGGATCAGTGGTCACCCGGCGGGCCCTTTGTCTGGTTTTGGATTGCCGACGGACCGCCGGAAGGGCCCAATTGCACCGCGGTTCAGCTCAGTGCAAACAGCGGTGTGATGACCGGCGTGAGTTTCGTGGGATTCGAGATGAATGGCGATCCCTCCCAAAACGACCAGCCGGCAGGTGCCGCGGTCGCGGTCATTGATAGCCAGGTTACTTTCCTGGGCTTGCAGTCCAGCAACTTCCAGCCCGGGGACGGCCACGATTTTGTGGTGGGGTATTCGCTGGGAATGGCGCCGCACAACTGGCTGCGCATGTCTCATAATTCCGGTTCAGTGATGCCATGGACAGCGGACAGCGTTGAAATAAAAATTTTCGGTTTCGCCGGAGCGGGAAACGACACTCTCCATTCGGCAAAAATTATAGTTGATACTAATAATCCATATTTCCCTACCGGCGTGGTCCCGGTTACCGTGGGTGTAAGTCCCCTGGTAGGGACGTCTGACCCATCCCGCCAGGTCGCGGGAACGTTTGCGCTTTTGCCCAATTATCCAAATCCGTTTAATTCAATGACAGCGATTAGCTATCAGCTCTCGGCTGTCAGCCATGTGGAATTGGTGATTTACAATATTTTAGGACAGAAGGTAAAAACGCTGGTCCGGCGAAAACAGGTGGCTGGGGAATACTTGATTCGCTGGGACGGGCGGGACGATGCGGGGCAGGAAGTCGCCAGCGGCGTTTACATCTACGGCCTGAAGGCCGGTGG
>CAZUZS010000077.1:0-19976 GCA_964624795.1 uncultured Calditrichaceae bacterium | reverse complement strand
GGACATGGCATCGCTATGCTGTTTTTGCTTCATGTAAATGTCAGCGAAAACGGAGCTGCTCAGGATCGCCGAAAAAATTACGCCAGCGTATAAGAATAATGCTGTCTTTCTTCTCATGATTTTCTCCTTCTCCTTATTATTATTCTGTAAGCTCTAATGGTGAAACCTGCTGAACGCGAGACGGGGCCCGAATCTTTTCCCGTCGCAATTCTTGTTAAATGGTTTTTGGAAATAGGCTCTCCCAACTGGTTGATTCAATTAATTGTGATCAGAAATTAGCGGCTGGGTGAATCAAAAGCAAGGAAAAATGCCGCGATCAATATCGAAATACTCTGTTCTAGGGTCGGTGTTTTTGCCTACCGATTACGGTCCGCCTTCTGCTCCAAATCTCGATCTTTTTGATTTGTCCACATAAGATCAAAAGTTTGGAAATAAACTGCAAATTTTGTAATATTTCAGCGCGCAGGCAGCTTAAACCGGCAATCATTTGATACCCGGAGCCTACCCATTGAAGCTTAACACGGCAAAAACAATGTCTGCCAGCATAGTTCAATTTATCCAGAAAACGACCTAAAGAGGAAAATTTAATGAATCGGGAAAAAGCCATTGCTGAAATCGAAAATAACAGCGCTGTTTGGGATGTCATCATCATTGGGGGAGGTGCTACCGGACTGGGAACGGCGGTGGAAGCTGCTTCTAGGGGGTATAAAACATTGTTGCTGGAACAGCACGATTTCTCGAAAGGGACTTCCAGCCGCAGCACCAAACTGGTGCACGGCGGAGTACGATATCTCCAACAAGGTAACATTTCTTTGGTTCTGGAAGCCCTTCACGAAAGAGGGCTGCTCATTCAAAATGCGCCGCATCTCGTGCATAATCAATCTTTTATTGTTCCCAACTATGATTGGTGGGGCGGGCCGTTCTATGGCGTAGGGCTAAAAGTTTACGATTTATTGGCCGGCAAATTGGGACTGGGGCCATCCAAACTGCTTTCGCGGGAAGAAACGCTGGACCACATTCCTACACTCGAACCGAAGGGTTTACGGGGCGGCGTGATTTACTATGACGGCCAGTTTGATGATGCGAGGCTTGCCGTCAATCTGGCACAGACGGCCGTCGATTATGACGGAGTCTGCATCAACTACATGAAAGTTGGCCGTTTGCTGAAGGCGAAAGGCATGATTACCGGCGTGATGGCAACCGATATGGAAACCGGCAGGGAATATTCGGTTCATGGGAGGGTTGTGGTTAACGCAACCGGCATTTTTACGGATCACATTCGGAGAATGGATGACCCGGGTGGTAAAGATATTATTACCTTGAGTCAGGGAGTGCATATTATTCTCGATAAAGAATTTCTCCCGGGCGATTCAGCGATTATGGTACCGCAAACCGACGATGGGCGGGTTCTGTTTGCGGTTCCCTGGCATGATAAGGTAATTGTGGGAACCACTGATACGCCGGTGGACATTCCTGCGCTGGAGCCGCGGGCTCTGCAGCAGGAAGTGGAATTCATTCTGAAACACGCAGCTAAATATTTGACAAAAGATCCTGCCAGGAGCGATGTGCAGAGCGTGTTTGCAGGCATACGTCCGCTGGTTAACATGGGGGATGAGAAGAGCACTGCCGCGATTTCCCGGGATCACCACGTGATAATTTCGGAATCGGGACTGGTAACCATCACCGGCGGCAAGTGGACGACATACCGCCGCATGGCGGAGGACACCGTGAACCAGGCAACGCTTGTAGCGGGCCTCGATCAGCGGGAAAGCGTCAGCAAAAGCCTGCGAATACACGGTTGGCTTAAGAATGTGGATATGAGTGACCCGTTGTATCCGTATGGAACTGAAATTTTTGCGATAAGAAAACTTATGGAAGATCGGCCGGAATTGGGCGAGAAGCTGCATCCTGATTTGCCATATCTGAAAGCAGAAGTGATTTGGGCCATACGCGAGGAGATGGCCCGAACAGTGGAAGATGTTCTGGCCCGGAGAACCCGGGCATTGCTGCTGAATGCCCGTGCCAGTGCGGCGTGTGCAGGCGAAGTTGCCGGGATCATGGCTGCTGATCTAGGAAAAAAGAAAGACTGGCAAAAAACACAAACCGAGAATTACCGGCAACTCGCCGCAGGATATTTATTGGATTAATTATGCGGATTGATATGCGGATTGTTTTTTTATGATAATGCGGGAAAAGAGTTAAGGTATAGGCGTTATGTTCCTGGTTCCGGTGTTTAGAAGCAAATCCCCTTTAAAATTCCAAATTTTTTTGGTTCCGGCACATCCGGTCCGTGGATTTTGGAATAGTCCGGAATTTGATTTGTTCCCAGGTCGTATTTGTAGACCTGATTAAGCCATTGCATTGCGTCATAGCGCTCAGCGGGGCTTTTTGCCGGATTTATAAATATCCGAAACAGATTCCTTTCTGAAAATTCACTGATCGCATCAAACATTTTTCCTCTTCCTCAGCTTAAGAAAATCGTTTTCCGCCAACTCCTAATTCCATTATAGGGGGAGATCCCTTTTTAGAATTGCTTTGTAACACAATAATTGATTTTATTATAAAAGAGTAAATCCGGCAACTGGTTCTGCTTGTATTTTATGATGTTACAGACACAAGTCGCTATTCATATAATTGAAAATCTGCAAAGCAGATGGCTTATCGACAAGCAGCAAGGATTTATCCTACATGCTGTGGCGTCACTCCCTGACTCATGCCCATCAGCTAATAACCTGTATCCTGCCCAGTGATTGTTGAAAATTTGCATGATCTTAATATTTTCTTAACAATTCGGTCTTAACTTCACCACTTTAGTGGTAAGAATATAATTTGCCGAGAAAGCACGGAATATGATAAATCGAATATCGCGTAAAAATGTTATTGCCGTCACAGGAATCTTACTGATTGTTTCACTTTTTTCATGTGGCGGGGAAAAAAAGCAGGAAGTCAAAAATATCCGCAGCATCACAGTGAACGGCGCCGGGGCCACTTTTCCATATCCGCTCTACTCACGCTGGGCGGATCGATACCAGAAAATAACCAGCCTGAAGATAAATTACCAATCCATCGGGTCCGGCGGGGGGATTGCACAGATTAAAGCCGGTACTGTTGATTTCGGCGCCTCTGATGCACCTTTGGGAAAGGATGTTCTGGATGCGGAAAATCTGATTCAGTTTCCGATGATTGTGGGTGGCATCACGCCCGTGGTTCATCTGAAAGGGATCGGGCCAGGTGACCTGAAGTTGACGCCGGATATTTTGGCCGGCATTTACCTGGGCAAAATTAAAAGATGGAATGATGCGGAAATTGTGCGGATAAATCCCGGCCTTTCAATTCCGGACGTCGACATTTCTCCAATTCATCGGGCCGATGCATCAGGCACGACCTGGATTTTTACCAACTACCTCTCCAAAATTTCTCCCGAGTGGAGATCGAATGTTGGCAATGCCGTTGCTGTTCCCTGGCCAACCGGAGTAGGGGGGAAGGGGAATGAGGGTGTGTCCGCATATATTCAGCGAATCAACGGCGCAATTGGCTACGTCGCATTTGCTTACGCGGTTCAAAACAATTTTGCCTATGTGAAACTGCAGAACCAGGCCGGCGAATTCATAGCGCCGGCTCCGGCGAGCTTCCGGGCGGCCATGGCCAATGCCAACTGGGCCCTGGCGCCCGAGTTTTATGTGGTGTTAACAGATCAGCCGGGGGCCGATAGCTGGCCAATATGCGGGCCGTCTTTTATCCTGCTTCACAAGAATCAGGAAAACGCGGCAAATACCAGGTTTTTGTTGGATTTTTTTGCCTGGTGTTACGACCATGGATCGGACACGGCGGAACAGCTTAACTACGTGGCGCTTCCGCAAAATGTCATCCAAATGGTGGAGGCGGAATGGGCGAGTCAAATCCGGGTTGACAATAAACCGGTATGGTTTGAAAAAAAACAAACAAATTAAAAATACAGCGATGAAGATACGTTTACACAAGCCGCCTAAACAAAATAAAGCAGACACTTTCTTTAAGGGGATTACCCAGTTAGCGGCACTGGTAGTGTTCCTGTCCATGGTGGGAATTTTTATCGAACTTATTCGAAGCTCACACCTTTCCATTGCGAAGTTCGGATTTGGCTTTCTTACCTCGCAGGCCTGGAACCCGGTCACGGAAAATTTTGGCGCACTGAGTAGTGTCTATGGAACGATCATTTCCACTGCCATCGCTTTGCTTATTGCCATCCCGCTGAGCCTGGTCAGCGCGCTTTTCCTGGTAGAGTTGGCGCATCCGGTTGTAAGCCGTTATGTCGGTTACGGCATTGAATTGCTCGCTGCTATTCCCAGTATTATTTATGGGATGTGGGGACTGTTCGTATTTGCACCCTTCATGGCAGATCATGTGCAACCTTTCCTGCAGGAGACTCTGGGATTTTTGCCCTTTTTCAAGGGGCCGCCCATGGGAATCGGAATGCTCACCGCCGGCATTATTCTGGCACTCATGATTTTCCCATTTACCACCGCCGTCATGCGGGATGTTCTCCGAATGGTTCCGCCTATTGTAAAGGAAGCTGCGTACGGAATGGGCACCACAACGTACGAGGTAACCCGCAAAGTCACTGTGCCTTACGGCCTGATGGGCTTGCTGGGTGCGGTGTTTTTAGGCCTGGGGCGCGCAATTGGCGAAACAATGGCGGTAACATTTGTGATCGGAAATAACCACAATATTTCAGCTTCGTTATATGCAGCGGGAAACAGCATCGCCTCCACCCTTGCCAACGAGTTTACCGAAGCCTCCGAGCCACTCTACTTGAGCTCGTTGATTGAATTGGGACTGGTGCTTTACGTCATCACTTTTATCATACAGATTGGCGCCCACTATTGGCTTAAACGGCTAAATAAGGCGAAAGGGGGGCGAGCATGAAATTGCGCTCCCGTACTCGCCGCAAAGCGGCTGACCTGATGCTCAAAATCTTCTCAACCGGTTCAGCTGTGGTGGGGATTTTTTTCCTGGGGTGGATTTTGATCGTGGTGATTCACAAAGGGGCTTCGGCCATTAACTGGGACTTCTTTACGCAATTACCGCCCCCACCCGGTGGAGAAGGCGGCGGACTTGGCAATGCTATCCTGGGAACCCTGTATATGACCATCATGGCCGCCATTATTGGCGTGCCGCTGGGGATTATGGCTGGCGTTTATCTTAGCGAATATGGCCGCGATACACGTTTCGGATCGCTGGTTCGTTTCACCGTTAATGTTATGATGGGCATCCCGTCCATTATCACGGGTCTTTTCATTTACACTCTGGTGGTAGTGTCAATGGGAAATTTTTCCGGCTACGCCGGCGGCTTTTCCCTTGCGTTGCTGATTCTTCCCATTGTTGCCCGAACGGCCGAAGATATGCTGTCGCTTGTTCCCAATGCTTTGCGGGAATCGGCGCTGGCGCTGGGTGTTCCCCGCTGGCGGGTGACGCTCGGAATCGTCTTCCGGGCCGGCAAAACGGGCATGATTACCGGGGTGCTGCTGGCTGTGGCGCGGATTAGCGGCGAAACGGCGCCGCTCCTGTTCACCTCGCTCAACAGTCCCTACTGGCCGACGTCTCTGAACCAACCGACCGCCAACCTGACAGTTACAATTTTTAATTATGCCATGTCGCCTTATTCCAATTGGCAAACCGCGGCCTGGGGTGCCTCACTGTTAATTACCGTTGGCGTCCTCTTGGTCACCATTTTGGCCCGCGTACTTTTAGGAGAAAGAAAACAATCATGAATTCACCGGAAAACGCATTAAAAAAGGATATGCTAAACCACCCAAATACATCGGTGGAAAGCCAAACAGTGGATACCGGACCGGCAAACCGGGCCAAGATATCAGTTAAAAACCTGGACTTTTATTATGGTGAAAACCAGGCGCTGTTTGGCAACAGTCTGGATATCCTGCCGGGAAAGGTAACCGCCATAATCGGACCTTCGGGATGCGGGAAATCTACACATATTCGTGTTTATAACCGGGTGTTCGAGCTTTACCGGGAACAACGGGCAACCGGAGAGGTGTACCTGGATGGCGAAAACATTCTCTCACCGGCGTTTGATATCATTGATCTGCGGCGACGGGTTGGCATGATTTTCCAGAAACCAACCCCATTTCCCATGAGCGTCTTTGACAATGTGGCTTACGGCCTGCGTTTCCACTACAAGCTGCCGAAACATGAATTGGAAGAACGTGTGGAAAAAGCGCTAAGTGCCGCTGCATTGTGGGACGAAGTTAAGGATGTTCTCCGAAAGCCGGGCACTGCGCTTTCCGGAGGACAGCAGCAGCGTCTTTGCCTGGCTCGCGCAGTAGCGGTGGAACCGGAAGTACTGCTGATGGATGAGCCGACTTCGGCGGTGGATCCGGTAGCAACTGCAAAAATTGAGGAACTGGTGGAAACTTTGAAAGTGCGCTATACCATCGTGATTGTTACCCATAATATGCAGCAGGCCGCCAGAATCTCGGATTATACGGCGTTCTTTTACAGGGGCAGCATTATCGAATTCGGAAAAACAGATCAAATCTTTACTAATCCGTCTAAAAAGCGCACGGAAGACTACATTACCGGCCGCTTTAGTTAATTAAGGGGGGATTTACAGAATGCCAAAACGACTTCAGGTAGAAATTGACCATCTAAAAAAAAGGCTTCTTTCGCTAAGCGCGGTTGCGGAAGAAAGGGTTCGCATGGCAGTAGCATCGATTCACCAGCGTGATGCGAAAACCGCCCAGTTGGTTATCGACGGCGATCCCGAAATTGATGAAATGGAAGTTGATCTGGAGGAAGAATGCCTGAAGATCCTGGCGCTTCACCAGCCGCTGGCGGTGGATCTCCGTTACATCATAGCCATTCTGAAAATAAATAACGAACTGGAGCGAATCGGCGATCTGGCAGTGAATATTGCCGAGCGCGCGGTGGTTCTGGCTGCCCTGAAGCCCACCAAGCTGCCGCTGGATTTCAACGCGATGATGACCAAAACACAGCAGATGCTTCAGCACAGCCTGGATTCCCTCGTCAATCTCGAATCGGAGACTGCATTCAAGGTGATCCTGGATGATGAGGAGGTTGACGCCATGAACCGCGAAATGTATGCCATTGTCCACAATGAGATTGTGAATGATGTAAACAGTTTGTCCTACCTGTCACATCTTCTAAGCGTCTCCCGGCACCTGGAGCGAATCGCCGACCACGCAACAAACATTGCGGAAGATGTTATCTACCTGGTGCAGGGAGAAATAGTGCGGCATCATCCGGAACAGTATTCGCCCCACGAGCGGTCGGACGAAGAGAGTGGAGGATCGGAATAGCGTATATTTTCCGCCTGATAGTGCGCGCGACTGAACGAGATGCCCGCAGGACCGCCTGCGCAGCCTTGCCAATTCTCATCCATATTGGTAATTTTGCAGGCCAGCACGCATTTCCGGAATCCGGCGAAGCAAATCTCAGCAAATGGATTCAAAAATTATTATATTGCTGTTTGTTATTAATGATAGCTGCGTGAATGCGGCTTGAAAAATTTCATTACACAGACAAGGGCTGTGATGGCAAAAGCACAAATACTGGTTGTGGATGATGAGGAAGACATTCAGGAGTTGCTGAGTTATAATCTGCAGAAAGAAGGATATCCCGTGACATGCGTCGCATCCGGGGAGAAAGCGCTGGAAAAAGTGCAGCAGCATCACCCTGGCCTCATCATACTGGACCTTATGCTCCCCGGCCTGGACGGGTTGGAAGTCTGCAAAATACTCAAGGGAGATAAAGTCACCGCCGGCATCCCCATCATTATGCTCACCGCCAAAGGCTCCGAAACGGATGTTGTAATCGGGCTGGAGCTGGGAGCGGATGATTACGTTACCAAGCCATTCAGCCCGCGGGAGCTGATTGCGCGGGTCAAAAGTGTGCTGCGGCGCGGCACGATTGACCAGGCGCCCGAGGGCGAAGTCATCCGCCGTCATCAAATTGCGATCGACCTCTCGCGCCGCGAAGTGCTTGTCAGCGGGCAGCCGGTTGTGTTAACCACTACCGAGTTTGAAATACTTCAGCTTCTGACGCGGCGGCCTGGCTGGGTGCTCACCAGAGACCAGATTATCGACGGCGTACGCGGTGACAATTATGCTGTGACCGACCGCTCGGTAGATGTGCACATCACCGGACTACGGAAAAAATTGGGCGATGCCGGAAAATACATTGAGACGGTTCGCGGCGTAGGCTATCGGTTCAGGGAGTAAATGCAGTGCATCTCAATTATCGATATCGGACGTATTTTATCCTCATCGGCATTTTTACAATCTTATTGGCGGCGCTTACCGGCTATATTTTTCATATTTTGGAAAAATCGCATTTGAAGCAGGTGGAATCTTCCCTCCGGCGGCAGGCCGCCGCAATTTCACTTGCGATTAAGCCCGATCTCACTTCAGGACGTTTCGGTGAAGCGGATTCACTCCTAAAACAAATAGGATCTGCAAGCCAAATCCGTTACACCCTTGTTTTGAAAAACGGCCAGGTGGCGGCGGATTCCCATTTCGATCCGGCATTTTTAGGAAATTACATTGACCTGCCAGAAGTCCCGCTGGCGCTAAATGGGGAGGCATCCTCCGGGTTCCGGATGAGTCTTCAGCTTGGGAAGGAGATATTATACCTGGCGACACCTCTGCGGGAGAAGGGCCGCGTGGCCAGCGTGTTGCTTCTCTCCCTTCCGAAGAGCGAGATAACGGATGAAATGCAACCCGGATTTTTCAGCATTGGCCTGGCTTCCCTTATGTCACTGATTCTCATCGCCCTGGCAGGATACTGGGCGGTTCGCCGGCTAGCCAGCCCTTTGAACGAACTGGAAGCCGCCGCCAAACGGTTTGCAGGTGGCGATCTATCCTACCGTCTTACGCTTTCGGCACGCGAGACGGAAGCAGGATTGGTGGATGCGCTTAACCAGATGGCAGGGCAGTTGGGGAAGCGCATCGAGGAAATCACCCGCCAGCGGAACGAGCTGGAAACGGTACTGGCGAACATGGTGGAAGGAGTGATTGTTCTCGACAACCAGGAAAAGATTCTGCGCATGAACGAGGAAGCGGAACGAATTTTTGGGGTGGGCAGAAAGCACGCCGAAGGACGTGGCATCATCGAATTGCTTCGGAACACCGGGATTGAGCGCCTTATTCGGGAGATCCGCGAAAATGAAAAACCGGTGCGACTTGAGTTAACCCACCATGAGGGCGAGCAGGAAACATTCCTGGCCGGGCGCGGGTCTATTCTGCAAGAAACGAATGGGAAGAGAAGCGGAATTCTGCTGGTCTTTAATAATATTACACAACTCAGGAAATTGGAAAATATGCGAAGGGAATTTGTCGCAAACGTTTCTCATGAGTTGAAAACACCGCTAACATCCATTAAGGGATTTGTGGAGACACTTCGGGACGGGGCGGTGGACGAGCCCGAACGGGCCAGGCAGTTTCTGGACATCGTTCACCGGCAGGTAGAAAGATTGGCCGAGATCGTCAATAATTTGCTTATGCTGTCGCGAATCGAGCAGGAGATGGAAGGCGGTCAGCTTCCGTTGGAAGAAAGAAAATTAAGGCCGGTGATGGAAGCGGCGGTGTCAACCTGCCGCGAAAAAGCCGGGGAGAAAGGAATCTCCATCAAATTGAACTGCCCGGATTCCATTATCCTGAAATTAAGCCCCGTACTGTTGGAAGAAGCGGTTGTGAACCTGATTGATAATGCAATCAACTACAGCGAATCCGGCAGTGAGGTAATTGTGGATGTCGCGGAATTAGGTGAAGATGTCCGGATTACTGTTCAGGATTTTGGCAGCGGCATAGCTGCCGAACACCTGCCGCGTCTTTTCGAACGATTTTATCGCGGAGACAAGGCCAGGTCCCGAAAAATGGGCGGCACCGGTCTCGGTTTGGCAATTGTGAAGCACATTGTGCAGGCACATGGCGGGCGGGTAACTGCGGAAAGCATTGAAGGGCAAGGCAGCACTTTTTATATCTTTCTGAAACGAAATTAATCTCTCCTCAAAAACTAACACAAACTTAACAATTCACTCACGCGTGCTTAATACTCCGGTGGGAAATTTATGCGTTATGAGATTGAATCTGTCTTGGACGGATTCGAAAGTGGAAATCAATCTAAACAGAGGAGTTGATCCATGAAGTTAAACAAGTTTTTCCAGTTTTTTGTGCTGCTGGTTGTCGGCGCTATATTAGCCGGAACCGGTTCCCTCCGGGCACAGGATAAGAAAATTGATGGCGCCGGGGCTACTTTCCCTTACCCTGTTTATGCGCAGTGGGCAGACGCCTATTATAAGACGACCGGCGTGCAATTGAATTACCAGGCAATCGGTTCCGGCGGTGGTATTGCACAGATAAAAGCCAAGACAGTTGACTTTGGTGCTTCCGATGCCCCCCTGACTAAGGACGAGCTGGATAAGGCCGGACTGATGCAGTGGCCGATGATCATGGGTGGTGTTGTTCCGGTGGTGAACATTAAAGGAATTACCCCCGGAAAACTGAAACTCACACCGGAAGTGCTGGCCGATATCTACCTGGGAAAAATAACCAAGTGGAATGATCCCGCCATTATGAAAGCCAACAGCGGGCTTTCCGTGCCGGGCAAAACCATTACCGTCGTACACCGCTCGGACGGCTCCGGAACTACCTGGATCTACACCAATTACCTGGACAAAATTTCTTCTGACTGGCACAGCAAAGTAGGAACCGACAAGTCGGTTGCCTGGCCCACCGGCATAGGCGGTAAAGGAAACCAGGGTGTGGCTGCTTACGTTCAGCGCATCGACGGTTCCATCGGCTACGTGGAATTTGCCTATGCATTGCAGAACAACATGACCTACGCTCTTCTCCAGAACAAGGCCGGAAAATTTGTCGCTCCTACCATGGAAAGTTTCTCGGCGGCTGCCGCTAATGCGGACTGGAAAGATGCACCCGGATTTTACCTGGTACTGACCGACCAGCCCGGGGACGAAAGTTGGCCGATTACCGGTGCTTCTTTTATTCTCTTTTACAAGGAGCAGACCAATATGGGAAAAGCGCAGGAAGTGCTGAATTTCTTCAATTGGTGCTACATAAATGGTCAGGATATGGCCAAAAAGCTCGATTACGTTCCCATGCCGGAAAATGTAGTGAAGATGGTTGAAAACACATGGACGGAAACAATCCACGCAGATAATAAACCGGTTTGGAAATAACCGGGTTTTCAATAGAAATCAAAATGACTAAAATTAAAAACTTGTGGGAGAACGATAGATGAAACGTGTATGGGGAAGTTTAATCGCAGTTGGTTTGTTGATGTTGGCGGCAGCTCTCTTTGCAGGGACTCCGGACAGTCCTCAGTCCGAAAATATGACCCCGACCCAGATGGGCGTGCAGGCTTTGCAGCAGTCCCAGGCATCACAATCCGTCTTGCCGGACGCATTGCAGGGGCTGAAGATCGGCGGGCTGTTCTATCTTTCATATCAAAGTGGCAAGGCATACAACGGAATGCCCGACCAGACCTCGTCTTATAACCAGTTTGTCCTGAGCCGCGGGTATCTCGATGTGCAAAAGACGATTACACCCTATTTTATGGGACGCTACACCACCGATATTACCCGTGACGGATATGGTGACTGGAAAACCCGCATCAAGTATTTGTATGGTAAATTCAGTTGGAAGGGCGCAGCGTTCCTTACCAGCGCATCTGCCGAATTCGGCCAGGTGCACAACCCGTGGCTGGATTTTGAGGAAAGTATAAACGGATTCCGAATGCAGGGGACCATGTTCCTGGAACGGAATGGCGTTTTCAATAGCGCCGATATGGGTGTTGTGGTCGGTTCAAATCTGGGTGGCAAAGTCAGTGAATCGTACCAAAAAAATGTGAACAGCCACTATACCGGTCGATATGGAACCTGGCAGGCGGGAATTTATAACGGTGGCGGTTACCATGCACCGGAGCGAAATACAAATAAGGTTATTGGCGGCCGGTTGACCATTCGTCCGCTGCCGGATGTGATTCCCGGTTTGCAGGTCAGCGGACTGGGAATGACCGGCAAAGGGAATGTTGCCCCGACCGACTCTACCACATCGCCGGACTGGAATTTATTTGACGGAATGGTGTCCTTCGAAATGCCTAATTTTACCGGCACCGCACAATATTATACCGGTAAAGGAAATCAAAGCGGCTCGGCAATGTACAACGGGAAAGCCAGAATGCAGGAAGGGTATTCCATATTTGGGGCGATCCATTTCTGGGAGCAGAACCGTATGAGCGTGCTGGGTCGTTATGATTATTTCGACAACAACACCGATATAAGCACCAACGATGTGCAGAAACGCTTTATTGCCGGTGTTGCCTACAATATGTATAAAGGAAATACCTGGCTGATCGATTACCAGCGGCTGAATCACAGTCTTTCCGGAATACCGGATGAAGATCAGGTTCAAGTGACGCTGCAGGTCAAGTTTTAGAGATTCTTAAAAATTTAACCTTTTTGGCGATTTACAGGACGGCACCAGCTCTGATGCCGTCTTTTTGTTGTGTCTCTTATCAGCCGGTTGTGCTGCCACTTAAGACGAATTCCTGTAAATCGCCAGTCGGGTATCCCTTTTGTGAGCTATTTTTTCGATCCATTAATATCGCTTGATTTTAGTAACTTATTGAGGTACATTCTCAACATAAAAAATCAGAAGGCTGGTTTTAATGTTGGCGATTCAATTTGTCCTTAGTTTTGGGGTCAATATTCATTTTAAGAAAGTCATGGTGCAAAATCATTCAAAAGGCTAATATTACAACCACAGTTTCACTGAGAGTGAAACATGATTATTCATAATTCTTTCTAACAGTTTCTGCCCGTTATTTTAAAAATTAATGACACGACTTTAATTGGTCACCTTTTTGTTCCGGCTAATTTTTATTTAACCGGTTCATTCAATTGAATGGTTCAAGAAATATTGACTGATAAAGGGGCTTTTTAAAACTACGGCTCATATCATTTTCCTGAGGAAAGGAGGTAGATCGAATCAAAGACAATTCATCTGTTTCATAATTTAATATTTTCGAAAGTAATCAATTCTAAAATAAATGTAGAAGGAGAATAGTTATGTGTAGTAGAAATAAAATATTAAACAAGATGGCGGTTGTTTTGCTTCTCAGTATCTTTTTGATGTTGCCTCTGGCACAGGCGGCTTTTGCTAAAGATATTCCTATAACGACCTCTTCCAAAGAAGCATTGCAGCTTTTTATGAATGGAAGAGAGAAGTTGGCTAATTTAGAGACTTCACAAGCTGCCAATCTGTTTGACCAGGCAATTCAAAAAGACCCCAATTTTGCGCTTGCTTATCTTTACCGCTCAATGTCCGGTGGCGGTTTTAATGTTTCCAGGCAAAATCTGGACAAAGCAGTCAGTCTCGCCGATAAGGTTTCACCTGGCGAGAAAATCTTGATTCTCTACTCCCAGGCACAAGCCAATAACGAGGCGCAGAAAGCCAAAGGATATATTGACCAACTGCTTAGCACGTATCCGGAAGATAAGTGGGTCCAGGAAACTGCCGGGTTATATTATTACGGTATTAACGATTATCAGAATTCTTTAACATATCTGAACAAAGCGACTTCATTGGATAATAATTTTGCATCCGCCTACAATATGATTGGTTATTGCCAATCCGCTTTAGGGAACGATGGCGCCGCCGAAGTGGCTTTCAAGAAGTATATCGAAATCGTCCCGGACAGTCCCAATCCTTATGATTCCTATGCTGAACTGCTCCTGAAAATGGGGAAGTATGATGAATCTATCGCACAATATCAGAAAGCGCTCCAAAAAGACCCGAAATTCGTCAGCTCGTTAAAGGGCATCGGCGACAATTATATTTTCAAAGGCGACTATAATACAGCCAGGCAATATTACGCACAGGAATATGACAAAGCGCCCAACATCAATCAAAAACTTGCCGCCCTCTATTGGAAAGCCGTTTCCTACGTGTATGAAGGAAAAACCGATATGGCGATTCAAACCCTTGGTGAGCAGCAAAAGTTGGCGCAGGATAATAAATTGGATATAAATGTGATCAATTCCTATAACGCGCAAGGTTTTATCCTTACCGAAACCGGAAATGCTGCCGCCGGCCTGAACACTTTCGAGAAGGCATCGTCATTAATCAAGACTGCCTCAATTCCGGAACCGGTTAAAAACAGCTTGACAGTTTCAGCAATGTTAAACCGGAGTTACGCCCTGGCAGAACAGAATAAACTGAGTGAGGCAGGGTCGGACGCAGATCAGGCAAAAAAGATGATCGAAAGCAGGAAAGATCCGGTAGAGCAGCAAACATTAAATTCAACCCTGGGTGTGCTGCAATTGAAACAAGGCGATTATCAAAAGGCCCTTACCTATCTTTCGGAGTCGAATACGGATCAACCCATTAATTGGTACTATATGGCTACCGCTTACCAAAAAACGGGCAACAATAGCAAGGCCATTGAATTCTACAATAAAATTACCACCTCAAATGACAACAGCCTCGATCTCGCATTAGTTCGGAACCGTGCAATGACGGCCTTGAAAGGCGAGAATTTATCGACCAGGACGAAGTAAAATTTCCGGCAACTTCGCTTGCAAGTGTCAAATAAATGGCGAAAAAAAGAGCCGCTTTCGATGCGCAGCAGAATTCTCACATCTTAAGCGGCTCTGGTTTTTATTGATCGTCAGTTCGAAATAGCTTTTCAAGACAGTGAAATACGGCTATTATTTTCGATCGCTTGACCCTCCGTCAGGATTAGGCGTGCTGTCAGTCCGTTCGGGATTTCTCTACCATGCTGTCTTTAATGAAATAAGTCCGAATGCTAACATGTAAAAAACAGCGCCCAGCAGCAGCGCCATATTGAATCCCCAGGCAAAAGCAAACAGAACGATAAGCGTAGATCCGAATACAGAAGCAGTACCGTTTACCGCAAAACCCCAGTCAATCAACTCGCCGACTTTCAGGGCACCTTTCGGGAAAGGCATTCCCATAAAAAATCCCAGCGGGAAAATAAGCAGGGCAGTGATGAGCGCGCGGGGCAGAACGGTTAATCCGCTAAGGGCAATCGTTATCTGCTTGAAAATAAAAATGTCCAGCAGTATCCATAATATGATGCCGCCAAAGGCGAATGCCACACCGAACCGCTCGGAAAACCGGCTGCCGATACCGGAGCCGATGAGCAGCGAGATCAGGATAGTGATCACGCTGTAAACGGAAGGCCCGATGAACAGGGTGTATTTCTGCATCAGCACAATTTCCACGATCATGAAAGCCATGCCAATCAGGAAAAAGTAAAGCCAGGGTGCGGCCTTCAGCTTTCGTCCTTTAAACAGGTAAGGCAAAAGATTCAGGGGAACAATCAGAAACAGCACCACCAGCAGAATAATGACAATAATGAGTTTGGAAAGCGGGAATCCAAATACATCGCTGTAGGGAATCACCTTTTCCATTTTGCTCCACTGCAGGTTTTTCCACATTCCCATTTGCGCAATAAACGGGCGATTATCAGTGGTAGGCGAGATGTCTATTTGGGCCGAGTCTGCCTCCTGTTCCCAACCATTCATCACAATCCGGTTCACAAGATTGTCGCGCGCGGAATCCGGGGCAGGGTAGAGCAGCTTGAAGGGCGATTCAGCAACGGTTCCCTCACCGGTAATTGCATGATCGATGATGTCATCGGTCAACGGACGTTTTGACAGCAGAAGGAGATTCCGCCGGGCCGTCGGCCAGTCGTACACCGCGAAATGGGAATTGATGTCGGGCACGCCGAGACTATTCAGCGCATTCCTTACGGCGCTTACGATTCGCGGCATATACACCTGGTGCTCCAGGACCATAAATCCATTATCGGTCATTGCCCTCCAGTAATCCCGGAATGCCTCAGTGGTAAAAATATAATTTTCCGCCATGGCGAAGGCGCCGGAAGAGAGGGCCGTAAAAGTATTGGAGCTGGAGGAATAAATGATATCAAATTTATTTTGGAAGCGCCGGGCGTAAGCGCGGGCATCTTCGGTAACGACTTTTACCCTCGGATCCCGATAGATGTATCCGGAGAATTCCGCCAGACGGCCATTCACGAGGAGATCGTTTATGTGAGGAATTACTTCCACTGCGTGGATTTCCGGCACATTCATCTGCAGCGGCTGGATCACATCGCCGCCGCCCCCGGCACCGATAATCAGGTATCTGCAGGAGTCGAACTGCTGCACCAATGTCTGCATGTTTATGGAGAACTCGAATTTCATGGAATCAGGTCGATCCCAGTTGCCATCGAATTCCATAGTGCCGGTGTGGGCCACATTATCGATATTCAGTCGTTGAAAATTACCTTTCGGCTCGTATAATTTGATTTTTGCCATTGCATCCCAGTGGCGGTAAACCACCGGCAGCGGTTCCTCCCGCGGTTTCTCGAGGAGCCTTTCCGCAGAAAAACTCAACACTATCATTCCTGCGGCGATACCGACCGGCACGATTTTCAACCATCGACGACTCTCAATGAGAGCGCCCAACAGAACGGGTGCCGCAATAAGAAATGTAGTTGCCGGTGTGCCAATGCTGTTCATCATCAACATGGCGATCAGAACGCCAAGGCCGGCCCCCGCCAGATCGGCCATGTAAAGCCGGGGCATTTCACGGTGGTTTTGCCGGAACAGAAACGCCAGGCTGATGCCCCCGGTGAAGTAAGCGGAGCTGAGCAGGATCACCGTGATGACGAACTTACCGATCATTCCCCAGTTTCTGAAAAGCAGGGAAAAATCCAGATTTAGCAAGAAAACGAGGGGCGGGCCGGAGATAGCCAAAAGTCCGGTAAGGGCCAGCAATAGGCCCAGATTCTTTTCGCGGTTCAAAAATGGAAACAGGCGAAGGGCAAGCGCGCCCAATCCTAATCCCAGGATGGCAAGTGAAAGTACCAAAAATGCAAAAGTATAAAAATATTCCGCAGAGAAAATGCGCGTCCACACGATTTCCAATGCAATTAAGGTGATAGAGAGAAGTGAGATGAGCAGGAGTTTGCGTGATTTCATAAGTATCCCTTTTCAGTTTTTAATGAGTAGAGTAAGAGTATTTGTAATCATATTCAGCCCTGTCTGCTTCCGGCCCGGCTGCCACGGCCAAACCATGATTACGTGAATAATGTCCCATAGTGATAGAAATTTCTTTAGACAAATTGCAGTTGCACCAATTCAATAACCTGGTTCCTTCCAACACAATCTGCGATCCGGTTTGGCAGACGGAAGGAAATCCTCGTGTTGGAGATTTGATTATTTTTTTGATGTTGCCGGAAGTGCTTTATGATTTTTTCTATTTCTATCCGGTACGCAGACAAAACCGTCCCCTCCTTTCTATTTCCATCTTCCGGCACCGGCAACACATCCGGGCGCTATGCAGGTAAAAACGCAAAGAGCAGCCAGTTGTTACGGAAATTTTTAATTAATACCAAAGCATCAAATTCGGTTATGGCGAGCTTGCTTGCAGTGGGCAGATTGGGGGGGAATTGCCATATTTGCCGCCGAAATACAATTTTCCACCATAGGGCTACCCCTCCTTTGGTTTGCCCTGTAGTATTGGAAGGAATAAATAAAAAGAGAGGAAATTACAACGCGGTAGTAAAACGCAGCTTTTGCGCTCCGGACCTGCCTGTCCACGCTGTGGAACAAATGAGGCAGAAGTAATCTAAGTGTTTGGAAAATTAGTTTCAAGTGAAAATAAAAATTAATGGCAAGTCTCAATGAATGGCGGCAAACCATTTGGTGAGGTCTTACTTTCCGGAGAAAGATACCGGGGATGGGAAACAATGAGGTCAGTCTTTGTCACTGGTGAAAGCGGATTTTTGTCATCCCTCAATATCCAACCCCACCCTGTCTCTCCCCTTTCCGAAGGGTAGGGAATACAAGGGAGCGGTTGACCGTAAATTGAAATCGAACTGCCTTCCCACCAATGAGTGAGATGGTGAAAGGGTCCAAACATCAGGGGTAACAGACATCCCGTGAGAAAATAAAAAAGCAGTCGCTAAAAATTGACTGCTTTTCCGTACCCGGGGCCGGACTCGAACCGGCACGGGTGAAACCACCCATGGGATTTTAAGTCCCAGGCGTCTACCAATTCCGCCACCCGGGCATCCACACAAAAATAAAGGTACTTGATCTGCCAAGTACCTTCGCCCAGAGCGAGAGACGGGACTCGAACCCGCGACAATCACGTTGGCAACGTGAGGCTCTACCAACTGAGCTACTCTCGCATTTGCACGGCAAAATTTAATATGATGATCCCAACTTGTCAAGTGCTTTCGAAAAATTGAACCGGATTTCCGGAAGCTGGTATTGAGCAAAAATCCGGGTGTCGGACACGCTGTTCACCGGAGCTACAAAATATTGAATCGGTTGATTTGGGCGATCCCTATCACTTATCTTTGGTTTGCCAAATGAAAGGGCAGCATATACTTATGTAATTTTTTATCTAAAGGAGGAAGTTTATGAAGTTCAAACTCACGCTTGCGGTGCTCATTTTCACCATGGCGGCATCTCAACTTCTGTTCGCACAGCAGGAAAGACGGGATCATGGGATTCTGATCGAGTACAAAAATGAGTTCTACGACAGCATCAAAGCGGCCAACAAGAAGTTTCTTGAAAAGCCGAAAGAGGAAAAAAAGACATTTAAAATGGATTTTAAGGGAATGGATCTTCCCACATCGGTGGATCAATTTACCAGCTACTGGCGCAATGCTCCTATTTCGCAGGGGGAGTCCGGTATGTGCTGGTGTTTCTCAACCACTTCCTATTTTGAATCAGAGATTTACCGTCTCACCAAACGCAAAATTAAATTATCCGAATTGCATACCGTGTATTGGGAATATGTCGAGAAGGCCCGTCGCTATGTGCAGCAGCGGGGCGATTCCGAATTCGAAGAAGGCTCGGAAGCCAATGCTGTTCCCCGGATCTGGAAAAAGTACGGCGTGGTGCCGGAAGAAGACTACACCGGTTTGCAGCCCGGCCAGAAGTTCCACGATCATCGTGCCATGTTCAAAGAGATGTCCGACTATCTGAAATCCGTAAAAAAGAATAACGCCTGGAACGAGGACGAGGTTATTTCGACCATAAAATCGATTCTCAACCATTATATCGGCGAGCCGCCGCAAACGGTGGAAGTGGATGGCAAGAAATATACGCCGAAAGAATATTTCGAGAAGGTGGTGCGGCTGAACCTGGATGATTATGTGGATATCATGTCGTTGATGGATAAACCGTATTATCAGCAGGTCGAATACACGGTGCCCGATAACTGGTGGCACAGCAAGGATTACTACAACGTTCCGCTGAGTGATTTCATGTCGATCATCAAAAAGGCGGTACGCAACGGTTACACGGTCTGCATTGGCGGCGATGTATCGGAGCCCGGCTACGACTCGCACGCCGAGGTCGCCATGGTTCCCACATTCGATATCCCCTCCCAATATATCGATGAAAATGCCCGCGAAATGCGCTTCAGGAATAAGAGCACGACCGACGATCACGGTATTCACATTGTGGGCTACATGAACAAGGATGGGAAGGACTGGTATCTTATCAAGGATTCCGGCAGCGGCTCACGAAACGGCGCCAACCCCGGATATTATTTCTACCATGAAGATTATGTAAAATTGAAGATGATCGACATCATGGTGCATAAGGATATGGCCAAAGATATACTCAAGAAATTCAAAAATTGACCTACCGGAAAGCCCCGTTTAAAAGCGGGGCTTTTTCATTTAAGCGATATTTGCTGCGGTTACTATCGCCGGGATAACAAAGACTTGATGCGTGCCGGCAACCTGTCTGGATCGGGCTAAGGATTGGTGAATTCGGACAGGTTGATGTAATCAAGACTTATACTTCTTAATTTATTTTCTACAAAGTGAATTTGCAATTCAGTGGGATAATCAAAATTTTTTATATGAAACCTTTCAATGCACAAAGTATA
>CAZUZS010000076.1:1416-20218 GCA_964624795.1 uncultured Calditrichaceae bacterium | reverse complement strand
ACCGATTCCATCAACAAATATATGTGGGATCCGCAAACCGGTTTTTATTACCAGGTTGATATGGCCGATCACGACTTTTCTTTCAATTCGCCCAACGACCTCAAGCGAAAAGAGATAATCGGCTTTCTGCCGCTGTGGGCGGGGGTTGCCTCGCCGCAACAGGCAGCACAGCTCCTCCAGCACCTGACCAACCCGGATGAGTTCTGGCGCAACTACGGCGTTCCCACCCTGGCTGCTGACGACAGCTATTACAATCCGATGGGCTACTGGAACGGGCCGGTGTGGGTACAATGGCAGTATCTTATTTTCCGTGGTCTGTTGCGCTACGGTTATGTAAATGAAGCCCGTCAGTTAGCCGGGAAGGTTTTCGATAATGTAATTCACCAGTTGAAGGCAAATCACTGGTTCTGGGAGTTGTACAGCCCTGATGATTTCCGGGCGGGATGGAACAAAGCGTACATCTGGAGTACATTGGTGGCCAGAATGATTATCGATTTGCATAATCCGTCGTTGGGAATTCCGCGGGAAAGAAAAACGCCAGAGATTACACAATTCGAACTGGAGCAGAATTATCCTAACCCTTTCAATTCACAAACAAATATTCAATTTTCATTGCCCGCCGCAGCGCCGGTGCAATTGTTCATCTATGATTTATTGGGTCAGCAAGTAAGAACCCTTTTGGACGAAGAGATGCCAGCCGGCAACCATAGAATCAGGTGGGATGGAAAGGATGCGTTCGGAGTTCCGGTAGCGTCCGGTTTGTATTTTTACTGGTTAACGACGCCACGACATCATGTGGTTAAGAAGATGCTTTATGTTCGATAATAGAAGGAGATAGATGAAATATAAAATATGTAGTTTCAGCCTGTTGCTGCTGGTCCTCTTTTCGGGAATGGCTGAAGCCCAAAATTACCTCTCCATTCTTAATGCTGGCAGGAACGATCCGCTTTTCACGACCTATGCCGCACCATTGGCCCGCTCGGAATTCATTGTGGATGAAGGGTATCGTCTTTTATTCTATGACGATAATGACGGCATCAAATTCATCACCGATACTGCCGGGGAACTTGCGCTGGCCTTTAAATTAAACAGCAATGTTCATTTTCTCCTGAACCAGATGCATTCCGAACCTGTGATTACTACTTCCTATTCCGATCTTGTCAAATTCCGGTTCCAGCCTTATGAAGGCGTTGAGGTGCAGGTTTTTTTCCAGGTATACAGTTCCCGCATCGCTATCGAAGATGTGACCGTGACCAATCGGAGCAGCGTTGCGACTGATTTGGATATCTACCCATTTCTTTTTCACCCCTCGCTTGTTGAGAACACCTCTATTTCTACTGATCACCGGGCTTTCGCATTTCTGCATCATGAATACCCGGACGGCTGGACGCTGGGTCACAATGTGCCTTACCAGGCTGATCTCCAAAATATTTACCTGTTCAGCGAGGCGCCGGACGGTTTTGGTTCTTACGATGAGCTGGGCTCTGTTCCGCCACCCGGCTCACAAGCAAATGAGCTCGACAACTATTGCGTGGAATGGGGCACGGTTAATCATGCCGATGGCAGCCCCTGCACGCATGCTCCGCCGGATGCCCAGCAAATCATACTGCACAATGGTTCCGTTCAGGAAATCCTCACCGAGGATGCACCCAAATGGGGCGATCCCGACCCCAATATTCCCGGCAACGGTTACCAGGGCTGTGAACTGGGAAATTTCCGGAATTCACCCGTCGCCGTTGGTGATTCATTCACTGTCGTTTTCACCTGCCTGGCGAGCGATCAGCAGGGCATATCCGGTGGTCTGATTTCAGCGCTGCCAGCGACGGCGGGTGTGCGAACCGACATTCAGCTCTCCCAATCCGCCTTCCCGCCCACACCGCAAAATGTGAATGTCCAGTTTTCACTTAACAACACCAGTGCGGTGGTTAACTGGACGCAGGTTCCGGGCTATCTTTACAGCGTTTACCGGCGCACAGCCTCCACCCCCGGAAGATACGATTTGCTCGTGGAAAACCTCAACTCCACAGCTTACATGGATTTAGGATTGAATCCCGACAGCAGCTATGCCTACACTATTATCTGCCGCGACAGCGCAGGAAAATTCAGCGGTCACTCCCCGGAAGCAGGAAACATCAACCAGGGTCCTTTGTTTGCCGATGTTGAGCGGCTGCATCTCAGGAATTACCTGACTGCCAATCCGCCGAAAGTAGTAGCATTTCAAAAATCGATTTCTCTTCAGCCAGGCGAGACAAAACAGCTTCGTATCGTTCGGGGGGTGATGGAAGACGGCGGGAACCTCGACAGTCTGCGGGCGGTTTGTGAGAATTTGCTGGTTTATGATATGGAGCAGGCGGTGAGCGAGGATGAGGCGCTCTACAGCCGGATTCCCCGTATTAATATTCCCGATCCCGACCTGGAAATGATGTACTGGTCGGCATTCTCAATGATGCGACAGTGCATGCTGCCGCCGGAGGGCTTGACATCGCACAATTACAACGTTTACTCCCGGGAACCGACCTGGGGGTGGGGGCATGGCGGACAGGTGTTCCATGAAAATCTTTCCATGTTGGCTTACGCCTTCATGGATCCGCCGAGCGCGCAGGAATCGCAGCGCGAATTTTCGGAGCGGATCGGTTCTCAGCCCGGCTGGCCGGCAGGATATATTCCGTACCGAAGCGGACCATATTTGAACGAGATTAATTATTGGGCAAACGAGTACACATCTGCAGCGCCCTGGTTCAGTTGGGAGAACTGGGAAGTCTTCGAGGTGAGTCAGGACACCACCTTTCTCCGGCAGATGTACGATTATGGCCGGCAATTTTACGATTTTTGGATAACCCGCCGGGATGACGATCATGATGGACTTTGCGAATGGGGCGCGCACTCCTTTTGGGAGTCAGTACGGGATTACAACGTGATCTGGTATGTGCTGGGCGGCTGGGCCGATCCCCACAATGCCAATAAGGTTGAAGCGCTGGATTTGAATTGCGAGCTGGTGATGGAAGCCAGATCGCTGGCAAAAATGGCGCAGGCGCTGGGCCGTCCGCAGGAGGCGCAGCAGTGGTTGGAGCGGGCGCAGGTGCGGGCGGATTCCATCAACGCCCTGATGTGGGATTCGCAGACCCATTTTTATTATCATGTGGAAAAGCATTCCCATACTTTTACTTACCAGTCGACCAACGATTTGAAGCATAAAGAGCATATCGGTTTTCTGCCCATCTGGGCCGGGATCGCCGACCAGAGCCAGGTGAACGACCTGGTTGCCGAGCTGCACGATCCCAACACATTCGGCAAGCCGTACGGCAGCCCGCTGATGGATTACAGCGATCCGCTGGATCCTTCCGGAACAAACTTCTTCCATGAGGCGATGTACCCCGAGTGGGATTTCCTGGTTTTCCAGGGATTCATTCAGCATTACAACATGCTGTCCGAAGCACAATACCTTGCAAATCGGATTTTCGCTGGCGTGGTCCAGACTTTGAAGAGCCATCACGATTTTTATGAATGCTATGATGTGGATACCGGAGGGCCGTACGGTCTGCACACCTACATTTGGACCGGCGTGGTGGCGCGAATGCTGATCGATTTGTATGGCAGCAGCGTTGGAATTTCACAGAGCGGCGTCTCAGCATCGCCTTCGCGCTTTGAGTTGCAGCAGAATTATCCCAACCCGTTCAACCCGGCGACGACTATCAGCTTTATCCTTCCCCGGGCCGAAAAAGTAACTCTCATTGTTTTTGACGTCACCGGACGGCTGATCAAAACGCTGACGAACCAAAAATTATCTGCCGGGAATCATTCAGTTGTGTGGGATGGGGCTGATGAATCCGGGCGGCAGGTCGCCAGCGGCGTATTTTTTTATCAATTACAGACCGGGAATTTTGCCAAATCGCGAAAAATGATTTTAATCAGGTAAATAAATTTTCAGGAAAGGAAATAACCGGGAATGAAATATTTATCCTTTACCCTATTATTGGTCCTCATTGGGATTTTATCCTCCCATCCGCAGAATTCGGCGACAGCCGGCAATCCATCGGAAATTATGGCCTTGCCGCAAAGCTTTCCGGCCGGAAGTTACACACCCTTCGGATACATCGATAACCCGTATCACTCCATGGTGCTGCACCGCAGCGGGGTGATCCGCTCGGTGCCTCCGCTTGGTTTCGGTTACTGGAAGAGGAGTTTTTGGGGAAGCTATGCGGAAGGGCCACGCGGGCACGTGAACTATCTTTCTTTTCTGCAGATGAGTGTTAAAATGGACGGCGTTTCGCTGGTGGAACCGGAAGATTTTAAGGCAAACAAAGTAGATTTGCGCTCTGCCTATCACACCAAAAATGTGATGAGTTACGACTGGAATTTTCACGGCGTGAATTTCAGCTTCAAATATTTTCTTCCCCGGGAAAATACACTGACCTGCCTGGTCGAGATGGAAAACACCGGCGGGCAGGAGAAACAGATCATCCTGAATGCCACCAACATTTACGGTTTGTGGGAGATCGAATGGTGGGGCAGTGATGGACTGTCATCTGTTTATGTGTCGCAGGAAAATGCCAGCGTGCAGAAAATATGGGCTTACGGCGATGTTTTTGTGCTTGGATCGGATTGGCCTTCCTTTTCTCATAAATCAACCGAAAATCGTGAGCAGTGGGTGAAATGGGCACGTGAAACGGACAGCATCTCGCACACCATGTTGTTTGGAAAGGATGCCGGCCCGGTTTACGCGATGCAATCATACCAAATTGATCTGCCTCCACATTCGGAAAAATCAGGCATGGTTTATCTATCCCGCGGGAAAAACCAGGATTGGACACTAACTGAATATCATGTTGCCCGCGCCGAGGCCTCGAATAAGCTGAAAATACAGTTGCAGGAGGACGAGCGTTTTTGGTCACAGTGTCCCCAACTGGACGGCGACTGGCCGGAGAGCTGGAAACACGGATGGGTGTACGACTGGGAAACACTGCGTATGAATATCCGGCGGCCCGTTGGAATATTCAAGCATCCATGGGACGCCATGCAGGTGCATTCACCCCGTGCGGTGCTGGGTGAAACTGCACTGGACATGTTCACATACAGCTTCGCCGATCCAGCGCTGGCAAAAGAGGTCATCTACGGCACATTCGCAGATGCGTTAGCGCCCAATATGCCATGCGCGCGCGAGGACGGCAGCGTGAATATGATCGGTGCCGATGGCTCGGAGTGCGGCACCGCTCCCATGTGGGGATTTCCGTTCCACCTCATCCGCAGTATCTATAATACAAACGGCGACCGGCAGTGGATTCGCGACCTGTATCCGCATCTCAAAGCTTATATCGAATGGTGGCTGGAAAATCGAACCGATGAGGAAGGCTGGTTCCACTGCAACAATAGCTGGGAATCGGGACAGGATGGCTCCCGTCGCTTCCTGGTGAAAGGAGAAGGTGATCCGGCGACATTTGTGCGCACCGTGGATGTGGAAGCGAGTGTAGCAGAAGCCATGCGAATTTTAGCAGAATTCGCGCCGCTGGCCGGACATGGCGAAGACCAGCAGCTTTGGCAAGACTTAGCTGCCCGGCGGGTTGAGAATACACGTTCCATGTTCGTGCAAGGATGGTTCCGCGATGTGGATGGCAGAAACGGGAAGCCAATTATTTTTAATGATTACCATGATGCAATGATGTTAGTACCGCTGACCTGCGGAATTGCAACCCCTGAACAGATCGAAGTCATCCGCCCAAAGTTGGGTGATTTTGTGAGCCACGAACGCTGGCTGCAGTGGCCGCCGGCAGTGATGGCTTATACCGAAGCTGCCTGGAATGCCGGTGAACAGTTGCACGCCGCTGAAGCGATAAAAAATATTGCCGATCGCGTTTATGCGCGAACTGATTCCCGCAGTCCGCTGTTCGTAAATAAAGAGGAACCGTTTGCTTACCGCATCCCGGGAGTGGCAAACGAATTCTGGCCGGCGGAGCGACGTCCGGCCGGAGGCGAAAACTACGGATGGGGCGCCACACTGCCCGGCCACATCATTCGCGATATTGTGGGATTCAGGGAAACAGAGGATTTAGATGGTAATTCGTTTTACCTGGCACCGGCCATCCCAAAGGGGTTTTGGGAGACAGGCAAAACTCTGGGGCTGAGCCACCTCCATTTCCAGGGCGCAATGTTTGATTTGGAATATCATATATCAGGTGAAAACCAGATTCAAGCTGTTCTGGATCTGAAATCCGGAAATGCTCAGAAGGTAAAAATTACGGACAGCGCGGGGAAAGAGATACCCAACACTCCCACGGACGCAGAAAACAGCTTTCTTCTAAAAAACGGTGAAAAGTATATCGTTCAATTAAATTGATTAGCCGGAGCACAAAAGTCTGTTTGTTGCCCTGTTAATCTTTAATCAAAATAAAGTGAAGATCAATTATGGAAGGTCACGGTCGGCATACCAAAATCGGCAAATCCTTTGGAATTGGCATCATCGGCCTGGGGGAGGGCAAGGGTCTGGTAAAAGGATTGCACGGACACCCGGAGCTGCACATTGCAGGAATTTGCGATTTGAACCGCGATCTGCTTCTTGAAGTGCAGCAAGATTTTCAAATTCCGAACGCTTTTCAGAACCTGGAAGAAATGGTTTATCGTCAGGATATCGATATCGTAGTAATCTACACACCCGATCAGTTGCACCTGAAACACATCCGGACCTGCTTCGAAGCCGGCAAGCATGTCATTTGTACCAAACCGCTGGTGACTTCACTCGAAGAAGCCCGGCAGGTGATCGGGTTGGCACAAAAGTATCCGAACCTGCGGCTGATGGTCGGGCAGAGCTCCCGCTTTTTCGGTCCAATGCAGCGGCAACGTAAAGCTTTTGAAATGGGGAAACTGGCGGATGTGTATTTTGCCGAAACATATTATACACATGATATGCGCTGGTTTTATGGCAATCGCGCATGGGCAGGGGAAGGCGGTTTCGATTTGCTGTTTGCCGGTGCTTCCCACCCTGTGGATCTTATCCGCTGGTATATGGGCGATGTGGAAGAGGTGCACGCCTACGGCGATAAATCGTTGATCGGGGAAATGGCTGGCTTTCAGGGAAATGATACCTTCATTGTCAATATGAAATTTAAGACCGGCCGCATTGGCCGGGTGTTGGGTCTCTTCGGGCTTGAGCAGCCGCATCAAAATCGCCCTTGGATCGAAGTTGCGTTGCACGGGGCAAAGGGAACCTTCATCGCCAAATATCCCCAGTTGGAATCTGTGCAAAAATACGAAGGGGAAGAGGAGCGGGTTGAATCCTATTTCGAAGATGTTTATCACTATTTCCAGTATGAAGGCGTGAATCATCATGCCGGCGAGTTTGTGAATTACACAGAATATTTTGCCCGTTGTCTGGTGGAGGGGAAAGTGCCCATGCCGGATGCGGTAGACGGATTTAAAACTATTGCCACATTGGAGGCGATTCGGGAATCGATAAGAACAAAGAAACCTGCAAGAGTGGTTGCCTCCCCATAATTCATTTTAGATGGCCGTGACGCATAAGATGCAGAAGCTCAATTTCATTAAAAAAGCTTGTGCATTTTCGAAATTATTCTTTATTTTACTTCAAACTAAATAAGGTGAATTATGAAATCTTATTTTTTTGTTTTTCAGGTATTGTTAACGCTAACATGCACGCTTTTTGCGCAGGCTGACCAGCAAGTTTACCCCATGGAAATACCCGTGGTAGTTGTCAAATATTTCCCGGTCAAGGGTGAAAACATCGATATCGATGCAACCGGCGATTGGGGAAAAAGCCTGGAGTTTACGCAACATAAAACGGACAGCATCACCCGAAGGCTGGTCGAGAGACTGGAGGAGGGTTCCCGCTACCATGCTTACAAGAATTCTGCTGCCCAACCCAGTTTGAAATACACCATTGCAAAGACTTATGAATTCCGGGAGCCGCTGCCTACCAAAAGCCGGCTGCTTCGCAGAACGCCCATGACCGATTATGCGGCGATCGTGGAACGCATCAATGGCAAAGACTGGGTGGAAAATAAGGGAGTCAAAGAAATTTGGTTGTGGGCATACCACGGTGGCAAAGTGCACCTGTGGGAATCCAATATGTCCGGTCCTTTTGGAGATGTAAGCAACAGTAACCGGGATGAAGACGATCTGCCTGTTTACAGCAAGACCTACACATTCTACCATTATAACTACCAGCGCGGACTCTCCGAGGCAGTGGAAGATCATATGCACCAGATTGAGGCGGTGCTAAATTATGTTGACGGCCGGGATGATGCACCGAAGGATGAGTGGGATCGGTTGCTATTCTGGGGAAAATTTGTGGGCAGCGATGTATCTCATAAAATAATAGTCCCACGCTGCGGCTGGGCACACTATCCACCTAATGGGGAGAAGGATTACAACTGGGCTAACAAACGCTATGTGGAAAGTGATATCGAAGATTGGAAACCGGATGGTTCCGGTGAAAAGAAAAAAATGAACTGTGAGCGCTGGAATTGCAACAGCCTGGACTGGTTCCTGTTGTGGATGCAAAGCCTGCCGGGGAAAGACAACGGGCTTAGTTACCAGGGGAAACCGCTAGCTAACTGGTGGATTTTCATAGGTGACTGGGATAATGCGATGTCTCAAAAAAAGAAGCTCACCGAATTGTAACGAATGGAGGCCAAATGCATAAAGGGGTACTATTGATCTTGCTCTTCTCAACATTGCTTTTTGCGCAGACCAATGTTGACCGCCTTGTTAGCCAACTGGATTCGCTGACTGTTTATTCGGTCACAGGGTGGAGGTTCACTACTGATTTCGAATCCGGCGACAATTCATTCCAAAAGATTGCGGCACCCGGCTATGATGCATCCCACTGGCAGCCGCTTGATTTTAATCAGCGCCTCTATGTGGATTCCTGCTGGCTGCGAGCTGAATTGACTGTCCCTTCCCAAATTTGTGGGAAAAAGGTGGAAGGCACTCTCAAATTTTTGGTGTCGGTGGACGATTACGGTTTCCTGTGGGTGAATGGCGAGGAAAAAGGCAAATTTCCCTGGGATGGTGAATTTGATTTAAGTCAGGATGCCCAGCCGGGTGAAAAATACGTCCTGTTGATAAAAGCAATGAATACCGGCGGTCCCCTGCGTTTACTGCGCGCCAATATTGAACCAGTCAGCCTGCAACCGCTGTTGAGTTCAGTTAAAAATCTGACCACCAGCCTGCGGGTGGGACAAAAGCTCTTGGGATTCGATACTTACCAGACAAATGCGCGGGTGAAAGTGGACCCGGGAATCGACAAGTCGCACATGGATGCCGGCCGCAAAAAGCAGTTGAACCAGCTTCTGCAAAATGCGGCGTTGGAAGTGGATGTGGACGCCCTGCGGGACGGGCAGCCGGAAAAGTTTTCGGCCTCAGTGGAAAAGATCCTGCCCAGCTTGAAGAAAGTAAATGACTTCGTCAGGCAATACTCGCTGGTATTTGCATCCAACGCGCACATCGATGCCGCCTGGCTGTGGCGAAAAGCGGAGACAAAGGAGGTCTGCAAAAATACCTTTTCTTCTGTTTTCAATATTATGAACAGATACCCGGATTTTACTTACACCCAAAGCTCGGCATGTTATTACGAGTGGATGCAAACTCTCTACCCGCAAGTTTTCGAAAATATCCGGAAAAGGGTAAAAGACGGCCGCTGGGAGGTCATCGGTGGCATGTGGATTGAACCTGACTGCAATCTGCCGGATGGCGTCTCGTGGGCCAGGCAGTTGCTTTATGCGCAGAAATATTTTCAAAAGAATTTCGGTAAGCTGGTGAAGATCGGCTGGAACCCGGATTCTTTCGGCTACAACTGGAATATGCCGCAGTTTTACCTGAATGCGGGGATCGATGCATTCATTACCCAGAAGATCGGGTGGAACGATACCAACGTGTTTCCCTACCGGGTTTTCTGGTGGGAAGGCCCGGACAGCTCCCGCATTCTCAGCTATTTCCCGTTCGATTATGTGAATACAGTGAGCGATCCGTTCCGCCTGGTGGACTGGATGCGGCAGTTCGATGCCAACACCGGTTTCACAAAAATGCTGGTCCTGTTTGGAGTGGGGGACCATGGCGGGGGCCCGTCCATGGAGATGCTGGATCGCATCGACGCGCTAAGAAATCTGTATATTTATCCTTCCATTGAATTCGAAACCGCCGGAAAATACCTCGACTGGCTGAAGTCGCAGGATCTCTCCGATCTGCCGGTATGGGATGACGAGCTTTACCTGGAATATCATCGCGGCACGCTGACCACCCAGGCGCAGATGAAAAAGTCCAACCGGCAAATGGAAACGCTTCTTACCAACACCGAAAAGTTTGCCACGATTGCCGGGCAGTTCGGTCGGGAATATCCGCAACAAAATTTGCAGGAAGCCTGGCGAAAGGTGATGTTCAACCAGTTCCACGATATTCTTCCGGGTTCCAGCATCCGGGAAGTCTATTTTGATGCCCGGGAAGATTACAAAAAATCCCGGGAGATCGGTGAGTTTGAGCTTGGCCAGTCGCTGCAAGCCATCGCAAAGAATATTAACACCAATGCTGTCAAAAAGGGGAAACCGCTGGTTGTGTTTAATCCGCTCTCCTGGCAGAGATCGGATGTGGTGCGATATTCGCTTGAAAAAGGCGATGATCAGGATTACGCAGTGTTTGACGCCGATGGAAATGAAATCCCATCCCAGGTTGTCCAAACCGGCAAATTTGAGCGGGAGATCTTGTTTATTGCGGGGGATGTTCCGCCAATCGGGTATAAGGTTTATGAGCTGCGGGCACAGCCGCCGAAAACTCAAGGGAGCGACCTGCGAATTTCGGAAAACACGTTGGAGAACAAATTCTTCCTGGTAATCGCGGATAGTGAAACCGGCTGGATAAAAAGCATATTGGATAAAACCACGGGCAAGGAAGTGTTGAGCGGGCCGGGTAACGAGCTGCAGCTATTCGAAGACCGGCCGAGTGCATGGGACGCGTGGAATATTGGACTAATGGGTCGCTACCAAACAAAATTCCGAGGAATTGAGGTTGTGGAAAACGGGCCGGTACGGGCCGTTCTGCGAGTGAAGCACGATTTCCTGAATCCGCATGTGACGAAAGATTTTCCCACCGAAGATTTTCCCACTTCTTTTTTTACGCAGGATATCATTCTTTACTGCAACACACCACGCGTCGATTTCAAAACGGACGTAGACTGGTGGGAGGAGCACACCATGCTGAAGGTTGCTTTTCCGGTGGCGGTTAATGCTGAAACGGCAACCTATGAAATTCCTGATGCCACAATCCAGCGGCCCACCAACCTAACCAAAACTGCCGATAAGGGCAAATGGGAAGTCGCTGCATTGCGTTGGGCCGATTTGTCCAAAGATGATTATGGGGTCAGCCTTATAAACAATTCGAAATATGGGTACGATATCAAAGGTAATGTGATGCGGCTCTCGCTGTTGCGTTCTCCCACCTGGCCGGATCCCACCGCCGACCGCGGCAAACATTCTATATCGTACTCGCTTTTTCCGCACGGCGGCAATTGGGAAACTGCCGGAACAGTTGAAAAAGGCTACGCATTCAATAACCCGCTCATCGCGATAGCGGCTGAAACCCACAAGGGCAAACTGCCGCTCACCAATTCGTTTGTCTGCCTGGCGCCATCCAGGCTGGTGCTGACAACCATCAAGCAGGCCGAAGACGGTCCGGGAGCATGGATATTGCAATGGTATGAAAGCAGTGGCGTCGACACTACGGCCCGATTGACATTGCCATTCGAACCACAAAAAGTCTATTCATCCAATTTCCTGGAAGAGGAGTTGAAGCCTGTTCAATTCAATAAAAATGAGATTACGATAAATACCGGCAAAAACAAAATCGTGACACTTAAGTTGTATCCGAAATAAAAAGGCTGGGCAATTTGAAATTACTAATATGGAGGAATTAAGATGCGTTTTAAAAGGACTATAATAACTGTTTGGACAATTCTGTTCGCCATTCTTCTCTTTGCCATAGATTCGGATCTGCAGGCCCAGGTGAGTATTCGCCAAAAGGTAGATATTTTGCAGGGCATAACCGATAGCACCATACAGGTTATCGCACAGCCATCTCTTACACCGGAAAATGTGGAGAGCATCTTCGATGACGACCCGTTTTCGACGACCACTATTAACGAAGATTCGCTCATCATTACGCTGGTATTCAACGATTCGGTCAGGTTTACGGAAAGCAGGGTGCTTTTTTTGAATGTCGGCAATTGGAGCCTGGAAATCGCCAACACTATGGATGATCTGAATAATCAGACCGGAAGCTACCAGTTGCTGGTGGATCAACGTGCGCATCCGGTTTTCGCTTTGGATTCTACCACGGTAGGGGAAGCGGCAGGCAAATATGTCCGTTTTACCGAAATCAATTCCCAGGCACAATCTATTTACATTGGCGAATGGGCACTCATATCAACTATCAACCTGATGTCTCTGTACATTTATCCCAATCCGCCGCGGCTGCTGCCGGGCACCAGCACGGAGTTGCATGTTAAGGCAATGGACGAAAATAACCAGCTACACCCATATACACTGAACGAACCGGTTTTGTGGAGCACAGCTAATCACAACATTGCCACGGTGAGCGAATTCGGAACGCTGACCGGAGTGGCAATCGGGAGTACGATGGTTACTGCAGCCACTAATTCAGGAAGCCTGACCGGTACCGCAGATGTTTCTGTGGAGAATGATTTCCAATCCACGAATGCACCGAGCATGACAGTCAAAGTGGCACTGGTGCTGCAGGACCCGATCATTGATTCAACTAATAATAGAAGATTTCACCAGGTTTGGGGGTGGGCCAACCCACACGATCTCGTAGCACAAATTATCGAAGAATTTAATCAGGCGAGCCACGGTGTTGTTCATTTCCAAATCGTCGAAACGGTTGACGATGATAAAATTTGGACAACCATCGACAATCATCTTATCAGCATGGATTCTCTGATTTACTACGCGACTCCATCCAACAATGCATTATACGGAAGAAATACGCCGGGAACGATGCAATATATGGCCGAGATCGAAAGTAGAATTCACTTTGATTATAATGCTATGGTGGACTATTACGATTTCGATACCAAGCGCAACAATAATGTCATCAATGAAATTTGGGTTTATTCCTTCCCGTTCGGTGGGATGTATGAATCACAACTAATGGGTCCGGGAGCTTTTTGGTACAATTCTCCGCCGCTTGCACATCCCGGCCTTGAAAAATTGCTATCAGTGATGGGCTGGAATTATGAACGGGGTGTTGCCGAGGCGATGCACAGCCTGGGACATCGCGCAGAAAGCACTATGGTGCAGGCTTACGGGCGGTGGGATATTACCAATCCCAATCCCAACAGTTGGGAGTTATTTACCCGCATTGACCATGTAATTCCAGATGGCGCGCACATTGGAAACATTCATTATCCGCCCAACGGAACTTCGGATTATGATTACAGCAATCCGCATTACGTCCTCACCTACGCGGATAACTGGAAACGCTACCCAATTTTGCTCAACCAGACGCGCACCATAAACTGCACCGAGTGGGGAAGTTCGCAGCTTGGTTACATGGAATGGTGGTTTGGTCATCTGCCCCATTTTGAGGGTGTTTACGAAGGTGTGCTGAATAACTGGTGGTATTACATTGTGGATTATGAAGGCGCTGTCGCGTATGCCAACCAGCTCACTGCCATTGACCAGGGAAATCAAAATCCGGCAACCCTTCCCGGTTCCTATGAGTTGAATCAGAACTATCCGAATCCATTCAATCCGGAGACAACCATAAAATTTAAGCTTCCGGTTTCGGAAAAGGTGACCATTCGGGTTTACGATACCCTGGGTCGCGAAGTCAAAACTCTGGTTAACAAGACAATGGTGTCGGGAGAACATACAATAAGATTTGACGGTCAGTCACTGGCTACGGGAATTTATTTCTATCGCCTGAGTACCCCGCATTTCAGCCGCACGAAGAAGATGCTGCTCGTCAAATAGATTGCAGCGGGGTGTGAGCTGCCGGGCACCCTGGACAAGCTTGGTGCCCGGAATGCATGAGTTCAGTCATAAATTAAATCCCGGAGCTTCCGATGAATGCTGAAAAATTGCCCTCTCAAATATCCGCGGTACCCGAACCGCCGGTTATCGGTGTGTTCGCAACCTGCGATCCCCGTATCGATGAAGATTCCCGCACCCGCGCCGCCAATATTGTCCGGATGGTGGCGGATTCGCTTGCCGGAGAAGTGGTGCTGCCCGATGGAACACCTGTCCCGGTAGTCTATTCGGATGTGCTGGTGGATGGTGAAGTCCAAGCCGATCTGGTGGCAAACCAGTTCTGCCAGCGGGGTGTGAATATCCTGGTTGGTGCGCCTGACACCTGGGCTTTTCCGCAGCTTACCCTAATTTCACTGCTGAGCCATTTTCCCAAGGATACGCCGGTTAATTTTACCTGTGGAAATAGCGGTCCGCGGCCGGGAGTTGTTTTCACCCACGCAGTTTCCGGAGCAGTATCGCAGTACGGCGGCCTGATACACATTAATGTGGGCAACTGGCCGGACAGCGGATTAAATCCGGTGATGAGCGAGAGCACCAAAACCGCCCTTTTGGATTGGGCTTACGCTGCCGTCACCTACCAGGCGCTGAAAGGCCGGCGAGTGGCGGTGTTCGGCCACGATTCCATGGGAATGGAAACTGCGCTGCCACATGTCCTTCCCACCCGCAACAGTTTCGGGCTGGAAATTACCCGGCTGGATATGAAGCTGCTGGCCGATATGTTGGCCAGGAAGGCGTATGATGAAAACGAGTTGGAGTCACTTCGCAACTGGCTTGACGGACACGCCAAGGCCCGCATCGAGCTTCGCGGTGAAGCGGACAGCCGGCGCCTGAACCAGAGCCTGGCGATGTACCTGGTGGTTCGCAACCTGATGAAAGATTTGAATGCGGTGGGCGGCGGTTTCATGAGCCAACTGGAGTGGGGCTCAGATTTGCGGGGATTGCCGCTGCCGGTTGCCGATATTATGGAGTCGCTGTTCAATTCCACCTTTGACCACACCGGCCAAAAGCCGGTGGTGCCTTATGCCACTGAAGCGGATGTTCAGGCGCTGCTTACCATGCTGTTTATGACTTACCTTTCCGGAGGGAATCCGCCGCTTTTCATGGATTTCCGGAAGGTGTGGGAAGATTGGGAAATCCGGGAATTGGCAAAGAATTCCGGTGTGAATCTTACCGGCGAAACGCTTTGGGAACAGCGTGGACTTGTGGACGGAGACAACTCCGGTTCGGCTTCATTTAACTGGGCTGCTCAACCGGGCGCTCCCGAAGCAGAAATTATGAAAAATATTTCCTTTCCGCTGGCTGATGCAGACTATTTTCCCGGCGGCGGCAATTCTGTCACATTTGTTTCGCCGGGCGGAATCGAGGGGATCGCAGCGCGCCTGGCTTACAGCTCGCTAACCGGGATGTTTTCCATGGTCTGGGACGAAGCCGTTACCGTGCGCCCACCGGACAAATTGACCGAGGCCATCTGCAATACTTCAAATGCTACCTGGCCGCATACCTTCATTACGCCGCGCCATGCTACCATGGGTGAATACAAACAGTATGCGCCGGCCAACCATTTGCACATGACCTGGGGTCTGCCGACAGCCCGGCTGCAATACTGGATGGATCTGGCCAACGTGCTTTCCGTTACGCCCTGGAAGGAGATGCCGGTCTACCGGGAAGGGATCGACCGCCCGCTGCCGCTGCTGTATCTTCTCAACGGCGGCGAAACGCAGGCCAAGATGTTGAGAAAAAAATGATAGTCCAGAAACCTCGCGCAATTTCGATCTCTGGTGTCTTCGAGACAAAATAATACAATGCTGAAATTCGAAAATATCTCAAAATCCTTCTCCGGCGTGGAAGTTCTCCACCATATTTCGTGCTCTATTGAACAGGGGAAAATTATTGCCCTGGTGGGAGAAAATGGCGCCGGAAAATCTACCCTGATGAAAATCCTCAGCGGTGTGATCACCGATTACGAAGGCGAAATCCACCTGGATGGGGAGGTTCTGAAATTCCGGAATCCGAAGGAAGCGGAGCGGGCCGGGATTTCCATCATTCACCAGGAGCTCAATCTGGTGCCGGATCTGACAGTCGGCGAAAATATCTTTTTGGGCAGGGAACCGGTTTCCCGGCTCGGAAAAGTGGATTTTAAAAAGCTTTACCAGGATTCGATGGAGCTTCTGAAGGAATTCGATTTCCCCTATTCACCCAGGCAAAAGGTGCGAAGCCTGGCGGTTGGGTGGCAGCAGATGGTAGAAATCGCCAAGGCGTTGAGCATAAACGCCGGCATCATCATCATGGACGAGCCAACTTCGGCGCTCAGCGAGCACGAGATTGCGCTTTTATTTGAGAAGATGCGCTATCTCAAATCCAAAGGGAAAACCGTCGTTTTTATTTCCCACCGTCTGAAAGAGGTGTTTGATATCGCCGATGAAGTAATCGTCTTGCGGGACGGCAATTTTGTGGGCAAGTATCCGGTCGAAGACGTTACACGCGAAGTGCTGATCAGCCTGATGATTGGGCGCGAAATATCGGATGCGGCCCAATCTGCACGCCGGGAACTGAAGGAAGAGGTTCTGCATGTCGAGGATTTGCAGGTCTTCAGTAAGGGAAATACCGTTCTTTCCGGCATCGATTTCTCATTGCACAAGGGGGAAGTTATGGGTGTTGCCGGCTTGTTGGGGGCAGGACGCACCGAGCTTCTCAAATTCTTGTATGGCGAGCTAAATGCCGCATTTTCGGGCAGGATTCTGTTTGGTGGAAAACCGTTGAAACCATCCTCTGCCACGCGTTCCATTAAAAACAAAATTGTCTATCTTCCAGAAGACCGGAAGACGGAAGGGATTTTTGCCGGCCAGAATTTGCTGTTCAACAGCAGTATCTCGGTTTTGCCCGAAATCTCGACCGCTGGAATGGTTAACCGCAATGAAGAGCGAACACGGGTTTCCGAAAAATTCAGTGAGTTGAATGTGAAAATGGCGTCGCTGAACCAGACCATACCGACCCTCAGCGGCGGAAACCAGCAGAAAGTGCTGCTTTCCAGGGTGCTGCTGCTGAATCCGCAGCTCCTTCTGCTAGATGAGCCGACCCGCGGCATCGATGTAGGCGCAAAGCAGGAAATTTACGATCTGATCGAGCAGCTCAGCCGGCAGGGTATCTCGGTGCTGGTTACGTCTTCCGAGATTCCGGAATTAATTCGCATGTGCCATCGTATTTTGGTGCTGTCGCTGGGAAAGCAAACTGCAATCCTCACGGCAGACCAGACCAATCCGCAGGAGATTCTGAAATTTGCTTTTAAACAAGTATAGCTTATGAAAAATAGGTTCCAGCTTTTTATTGAAGAAAATGAATGGTTAAAGCCGGTAATGGGATTTATCGGCGTGTTTATTTTGTGCATCGTTTTTTCACCGGTGAGCAGTAAGGGCAGCCTCATTTTTTTGAAATTCGATAACCTGACCAACGTGCTGCGGCAGGTATCTGAAATCGGCATCATTTCGGTGGGGATGACGCTGGTGATCATCGCAGCCGGTATCGACCTGTCGGTGGGATCGATCCTGGCGCTTACCGCTACCATCACGGCTTTCGGTGTCATGGACTGGCAACTGGGATTTGTGCTGACCATTCTGGTAGCGCTCTCGGCCGGCACATTTGCCGGTTTTGTCAACGGTGCAATTACTGCATGGGGGAATATCCAGTCTTTTATTGCCACCCTGGCAATGATGACTGCTGCCCGCGGATTTGCGCTCTTTATTTCCAACAACAATTCCAGGAATATTGGTTTCGGCGAAGGTGCTGCCCCGGCAAGTTTCAAAATATTCACTACCAGTTTTTTAGGCATTCCGTTTCCGGTGTTCATCTTCATTTTTGTAACAATCCTTTTTGCCATTGTGCTCCGCAGAATGCGATTGGGCCGCCACATTTATGCCATTGGCAGCAACGAGGAAGCGGCAAAATTAGCCGGCTTGCGGGTCAAATGGATTCGCACAATGGCATTTGTGTTTTCCGGATTGTTGGCAGGCCTGGCCGGAATTATTCACGCAGCCCAGCTTTACCAGGGTAATCCCAACGATGGAGTTGGGTTTGAACTGGATGCGATTGCAGCGGTGGTGGTTGGCGGCACCAGCCTGATGGGCGGAAAAGGAACGCTGGAAGGTACATTCGCCGGGGTGCTGATTATCGGACTGCTGAGTAATATTTTGGGATTACACGGCGTGCAGAAAGATTTCCAGTTAATGCTGAAAGGTGCGATCATTGTAGCAGCGGTGATCCTGCAGGAGAGAAACTGGAAATTTGGAATTCTCGGAAAAATTCGCTAATATTTACAGCATGAAAAAAGAGAAGTTGTTATCGAGACTTTTATCCGGTTCATAAAAAACTAAATTTGAAGAAACGGTTAAATGTGCAAAGACGTTTGGATTTAAATTAGATCGTATAAGCGGGAGTCATCATATTTTCCTACATCCGGATGTCCCCGAGCTTATTAACCTGCAAAACCACGCCGGCAAGGCGAAACCATATCAAATTAAACAATTTCTGGAAATTATTGAAGAGTATAATATAAAAATTGAGAAATAGTAAATGAAAGATTACCATCTCAATCTGTTTTATAGTGATGATGATGAAGGGTACATTGCTGACATCCCGGATCTGAAGCATTGCTCCGCCTTTGGCCAAACCTCTACTGAGGCACTCCAAGAAGTACTGAAAGCCAAAGAGGCATGGATTGAATCGGCTCATGCAAATGGAAAGACGGTACCCCCACCTCG
>CAZUZS010000076.1:0-1316 GCA_964624795.1 uncultured Calditrichaceae bacterium | reverse complement strand
CCCCCACCTCGTTACAAACCGGTGATTTACCAAGTCGCTTGAAGATTTCAAGCCCATTATCCGGAGCGTCAAAATCTATTCTGATAAAATCCTGAGTTATCAGAATAAATTCTGACGCTCCAAAGAACCTATTCAATCCGCAAATAGATCGGCCGGTTTATCCCGCCACCGCCGAAAAGATCCACCACCTGCATAACGATCAAATTTGGTTTACCAAAATCCAGGTAATCGGTCAGGTCGGTTTCGGTTTTGGTGACAAAGACGGTCTTGGCGTGTTCCGTGAAACTGCCATGTACTGCCACTGCTTTGCCGTTTACCCATACCCGGTAGGCGTCATCTACTCCCTCGGCGGTCAGGTAAATGTGCTCATTGTTTTTTCTTTCCGGGATATTAACCCATTTGCGGTACCATGCCATGCCGTCGTAGGAATAGCCCTGGCTCTCCCACATTTTTGCTGCCTGAATAGTATCCCAGCCGGAATCATCCAGCGAGGGTGCAGCCCACCCCTCCTTTTCGCCCTGCTGATCAGGATCGAGCTTAAACCGCCAGTTTTCAATCAGCGGTATCACCGCATTGGTTCGGGCAACGGCAAATTTTCGAATTTCCTCATCCGACATCTTTGTTACCGGAAACGTCTGATCGCCTGACTTCGTCCAGCTTCCAGCCCATGTTAAGAGCTTTCCCAGCACCCACTGCCCGGCATCTGCGGTGTGATCCAATGAGCTGGCAACCAGCAGGCCCTTGCCCACGCGTGTGGCGAAAAGTTGGTCATAAGTGTTTACAGTGCTGAGCCCGTGGGTTTCAAACAATCGCAGCAATGGATCGACCTTTTGCGAGATTCCGAGTTCACCCACCGGGATCGCCTCACTTTTATCGTAGGTGAGGTCGAACATTTGCAGTTTCAAAACGCGGCCGCGTTCTTCGTCACTCCAGAAATCGACCGGCGGCACGAAAACCGCATCCGCCCAGTACATGTTTATTTCACCGCCCAATGCGCCCGGCCATTTGCTGGTGATTAACAAAACCACACCGCCGCGCTCCATGAAATCCACACACTTGTCGGTGAGTACGCTTGTTGCCAGGATGTCACTATTTTTCAGGCTGGAGATTTCATCTTCTTCAATTCCCGACGCATTCGGCCAGGATGTAAATAAACTGCCCACATCGCTGTAGCCGCCTTTTAGGTATTTGACAGCCGCACCGCGCACGATTTCAGAATTCCAACCGGCATTCCACGCCTGAAGCTGCGGTGCGTTTTCAATCAATGGTTTGTTTTGATCTTTCGTTTTGATTTCCGCGACCGTTGCCGGCGGGGT
>CAZUZS010000075.1:16846-20687 GCA_964624795.1 uncultured Calditrichaceae bacterium | reverse complement strand
CACAAACCTCACTCTATCGCCCAGCGGAAATCTTTTTAGCGCGATGCAGGATCTTCGGAAAGCGCGTTTGACAATTTTCCGAACAGATTCGGAAAACCATTATTTTAGCAGGGTTAGCCGCCGGATTTGCGAAAATTCCCCGGCAACAATCCGGTAAAAATAAACACCCGAAGAGAATTCATCGGCATCCCATCGCACACTGTGATCGCCGGCGGACATGTCGCGGTCGATTAATGTCTCGACTTTCCTGCCGGTGATATCAAAGACCTCCAGTTGAACATGGTCGCGCTGCGGCAACTCAAAGGAGATCGTGGTCGAATTGTTGAACGGGTTAGGGTAGGCAGCAAAGAGCGAAAATTCGCGTACCGGATTATCCTTCCCGCCTATTCCGGCAGCGGTGGTTATGGTGAAATCGCCGCTCTGGTCTTCATAATCGGGACCGGTGGCGTTATCCTGCATCACCTTGACTCGTCCCTGTGCTGTTGCGATATTGGGAACAGTCCAGGTGTACTGTAGCTGGGTTTTGGGAAGCTCCATCACGATGGGCTGCCAGGTAGTGCCGCCATCGGAAGAAAAATACAGTTGCCAGACGCAGGGACCGTGATCAATCACGATATGCCACTGGATATTCACATTATCGCCGGCATTGAAATTCTCCCCGCCTGCCGGATAATCCAATCCGACATGAGCGTAAGCAGTCGAAATGCCCGAAAATATAAACAATATCAATATATTATAGTAAAAGCGTTTCATAAGAATTGCCCCCGTATATTTCTGCCATGATTAATCTAACTTAATATTTTTCCAAAAGTGTCACAGAAAGGTCACATTTTGGTGGAATGCTGGAATATGGGAGTGGTGGAGTATTGTATCGCAAATAACGGGCAGGCCACTGAACAAAGGGCGGGGATTAGAAATCTCAACTAACCCACCATGGGCCGCCAATAAGAAGCTAAATACGGAAACGGCTTCACTTTATCGATTATCAACCGGTTAAACATCCGGGTCAATCATTTAATGTGCACATCCAGGATCTGATCCAGTTTGGTTATTTTCAACAGGCTGGACACCTTGCTGCTGGGATTTTCCAGCCGCAGCCGCCCCCCTACCCTGGCCAGGCTTCCCCAGCACCCCATAATTACCCCCAGGCCAAAGCAACTGTTCATCATCCTCACATTTTCCAGATCGATGGTTACCTGCTTTATGCCATCCGAAATGAAATCCTTGACCATTTCGTTGACGGCATAACTGGAGGAGTCGATCATGTTACCGGACAATGTGATAAAAGCTTCGTTCTTTACAACTTTTTCCTCAATGGAAAGCATCATCTTATCTCGCTTTTAATTCTCCATATCTGTCAAATCGACGGCAAAATTCGCATGTAAATTTAGCCATTCCGAATCACAAATCCAATTAATAACAACGCTGATAAATAAAAATTTTTCCAACTGTCGATTACAAGATTGATCTTTCATATTTTGCCCTGCGAAACTTTGATCCGGAGATTTCCGTAACATGCACTGTTTTATCAGGGCTGACACAAAACCGGGCACTAACCCATGCATCTGCGAGCTTCTTTCTTAAAACCATCATATCAAAATCTATCCGGACCCCATGAGGAAAATCAAGTGTACACAAAGAGCGTAACATTTTCCCTTCTTATTTTGATCCTCTTCGCGGCATTCGCATTTGCCGTGGATAACCAGGAAAAAGTGATGGTGCTGCATAAAACAGACAGGGATATCACAATCGATGGCATCATCGATCCTGCCTGGTCCCGGGCCGATTCGGTTTCGGATTTTGTCCAGCAAAGCCCCTATTATCATAAACCGCCCTCCCGCAAAACCGTGGCAAAAGTTCTGACGACTGACCAGGCGCTTTATTGCATTATGATTTGCTTCGAGAAAAAAGAGAACATTCAGCGCAATACCGGCAAGCTCGATGAGTTCACCGGGGATATTGTCTCCATTATGCTGGATACATTCGGCGACCACCGGACTGCTTACAAATTTGCGGTGACCGCTTCCGGGGTGCGCAACGACGCGCGGTTGTTGGACGATGCCCGAAACCGGGATTACGCATGGGACGGCATCTGGTTTTCGGCTGCCCGTGTTTACGATTGGGGATTTGTGGTGGAAATGGAAATCCCCTACAAATCCATTCAATACAGGGAAGGATTGATGGAGTGGGGGCTGGATTTTGACCGCTGGATCCCAACCTTGAGCGAGGATCTCTACTGGTGCGACTACGAGGAAAACGAGGGACAGCGCATATCCAAATTTGGCAAGCTGGTTTTTGGCGATTTCCAACCAACCGCCAAGGGACTTCACCTGGAAGTCTACCCGGTGGGCATAACAAAGGCAACCTACCAGTTTGACGACCGCTACGATGTGAACCCGGATGCCGGTGTGGATGTGTTCTACAATCCTTCTTCGAAACTCACCTTCCAGCTAACCGCCAACCCGGATTTCGCGCAGATCGAGGCCGATCCTTTTGAATTCAATATCTCGCGATATGAAACGTATTATTCGGAGCGCCGGCCTTTTTTCACGGAAGGCAGCGAAGTCTTTACTGCTTCCGGTCGCCAGCGGAACACCGGTTTTTACAAGCCCCTTGAGCTGTTCTATTCGCGGCGAATTGGCAGAAAACTCCCGGACGGTCAGGAAGTGCCTTTTATTTTCGGCACCAAGGCTTTCGGGCGCATCAACAGGTGGGAATACGGCGGTTTTCTGGCGCTAACCGGCCAGCGCAATTATATCGACGACGAAGAGCCTTTTACCGAGGAACGCGCCCTGTTCGGTTCGGCACGTTTAAATACCCAGATATTTGGCAATTCCTCCGTTGGTCTTCTGTTTGTCGGGAAGCACACCAGGAACGGAGACAATGGTGTGATGGATGTGGACGGCGCCTTCCGAACTTCCACCTGGCAGTTGGCCTACCAGTTGGCGCGCTCCTACCGCAACTCCCAGGGAGATTATGCCGGATCCGCCGGGTTCACGATGTTCGAAGAAAAGTGGCTGGCGCTGGTTCGCGGGCGCTACATCGGCCATAAGTTCGATGTGGAGGATGTCGGATTTGTCCCGTGGCAGGGAACCGCCGATTTTGTAGCGCTGTTTGGTCCGCGATGGTATTTCAAGAAAGGCTACATCAGCCAGATTCTCATGTATGCCGGGCCGATACTCAGTTATGAAAGAGCGGATCGCTACACCGACAGCGGCGGCGCGTTTGGATTCAATATGCAATTCCGCGACAACTGGGGTTACGAGATCAATACCAGCCTGGCAGATGCAAAGGACAGCGTGCGCTATACTTACTGGGACGCAACCTTCTCCTCATGGTATAATATCTCTCCCAAATGGGATGGTAACCTTTACGGCGGCTACTCACGCACCTTCAATTTTTCCCGTGAGTTCCTTGCCTATTATTCCTGGTTAGGACTTTCCCTGGATTTCAAGGCTGCCACCATACTTCAGATTGGCACTTCTGCCGATATGTTCATCGAAGGAAATCCGGCAGGCAATATCGAAGAGATTACCTATAACACCCGCCCCTATTTTTCCCTGACGCCAATAAACAATCTAAACCTGCGCGTCTATGTGGATAACCTGTGGGAGCGCTCTAGCGGCAGCCTGGAGCAGTTACTGGCAGGATTCCTGTTCTCCTACAATTTCTCCCCTAAAAGCTGGATATATTTTGCCCTGAATGATGTGAGGGATCGCAGCGACCAATTTGACACCCGCGGCCGGCTGCTGCCGCCCCGCCTGCACGTCACCGACCGGGTGAGCGTGTTCAAGATAAAATATCTGTATTATTTTTGACGTCTGCCTCGACGGCATTTTTC
>CAZUZS010000075.1:6110-16746 GCA_964624795.1 uncultured Calditrichaceae bacterium | reverse complement strand
AAATTGGTCGATTTTCCCACGCGGAATTTCTCCTGTTCGGCATCCAGTTTTTTAGCCTGCAGCTCGCGGGTCACGCGCGTTGCCTCAATCTGCTGGCGGGAACGCAAAACTTCCACGTACGCCGAGCGAACATCCCATTGCACCAGCTTTTCCATGTTCTCCACGGCCTGTGCCTGCTGTTCGCGGGAAAAGCGCGCGCGCTGCAACTGCGCCGAAGCCTGTCGGTTGGGAACCGGGAGAGCAATCGACAAGCCTGCGCTCATCTGGTAAAACGGGCTGTTGAAATCCGGGTAAGCGCCGGCAAAGGTTTCCGCATAGTTCGTTCGGCCCAGGGTCACAAACAGGTCAAGCCTGGGAAGCAAACCGTTTTTTGTCCTGGCGATTTCCAAATCCCCTTTCTTGAGGTTAAAGCGGGCTTGCTCTAAATCCGGGCGGTATTTCAGCCCCACTTTTTCGTGAACGATAATATCTTCAAGTGAATCATTTGGAAGAAACGGACGGTCCACCGGTTTGGGCAGCGTTTCCCAGAATTTGTTGGATTCCGGGTTCAGCAGGTATAGAAATCGCAGGCGGGACTGCTCGTGCTGGCTTTGGGCATCGATCAGCGCGCTGCGGCGGGCAGCCACTTCCGCTTCCACTGCCGCCAGTTCCAGCCGCGGTAATTTCCCCACCGCCACCCTTTCCTGCGACTCGGACAACTGTTTTTGCGCCAATTCCAGAGACTGCTGCTGGATTTGCATTTCCTGCCCGGTGAGATAGAGATCCCAGTAACCGTTTTCGATCTCGGCAGTCAGGTTCTCGGCCACTGCCTTCAGCTCCGATTTGGATATTTCCACATCCAGCCGTGCCTTGCGCACCCCGGCCAGGTTGGCGCCAAAACCGAATCCCTGCAACAGCGACTGCGTTATGGTGACGTCCATGCCGCCGGTGTACTGGTCTGCATAAAGACTGGAAACCGAACCGGTCATCCCGATATTGGCGATAATGGAAGTGCCGGTGGGAAACAATTCGTTGAATTGCAGTCCCGTTTCGAATCCTTTATCGTCCAGGGTAAAAGGTGTGCGCTGCGCGCCTAACCGCCGGGTGCTGCTGGCCTGGTTCCGGATTCCGGTGACGATCAGCAACGGATCAAATGCGGAGAGCTGCTCCCGGGCAAAAGTGCTCATGATATCCGGATTGCGCCGCTGGATGCTGAGTGTGGGATTATTTTTCAATCCCAAAAAAATTGCCTCCTGCAGGCTCACCCGCAGCGTATCGATTGTTCGGGTCTCGCCATTTAACGGGGTGTTCCCCATCTCGTTGCCTGCCAGAACCGGCGAGACGGCCAGTAAAAGCAAGAAGCAGATTACTGCTCTTCCCGGGCAAATATATTTTAAATTTGATTTATTTTGATTTTTCCGAGAACGCTTCACGATGACACCTTTTCCTTCCGGGAAGAAATTTTTTGCTCAAAAATTGAATAGATAACCGGCACCAGCACCAGCGTAATCAGGGTCGAACTTAATAAACCGCCGATTACAACCCTGGCCAGCGGCGCCTGCGTTTCACCACCCTCGCCCAATCCCAACGAAAGCGGAAGCAGGCCCAGAACCGTGGTGAGGGTGGTCATCAGAATGGGACGCAAACGGCGGCGGCCGGAGAGGCGAATGGCTTCCACCAGCGACATGCCGTGGCTGCGGCGCAACTGGTTGGTGTAATCCACCAGAAGAATGGCATTATTGACCACGATTCCTGCCAGCATGATACATCCGATAAAAGCCTGCATACTGAAAATGGTGCCGGTCAGGATCATGGTGAACACGATCCCGATAACGCCCATTGGAATGGAAAACAGCACCACCAACGGATCGCGGAACGATTCAAACTGGCCCGCCATCACCAGGTAAACCAGGAAGATAGCAAGGATGAGCCCGAACAGCAGTTCGTGAAAGGCCTTTTGCTGTTCTTCCCAGTCGCCGCCGAACAGGATTGCGAAATTTTTGGGTACCGGTACGGTGCGTAACTGTTTACGAATATCGCTGATCACCGATCCCATATCGCGGCCGGTAAAATTGGCCTCGATGGTAATGATCCGTTCCTGGTCTTTGCGCTCGATTCGAACCGGACCTTCCTGGTGCTTCGCCTGCACCACATTCCGCAGAACTACCGGCTGCCCGCGGTCGTTAATCACCGTCAGGTCCAGCAGCTCGTCCAGATTTTTCCGGTCTTCTTCGCTCAGCCGCACCAAAATGGCGTACTGCTTCCCGCCCTCCCGGTAAAAGGAGGCTTGCGTTCCCCCGATTGCGGTTTGCAGGGCGTCCCCAATTCGTGACACGCCCAGACCCAAGTCAGCGGCTTTCTGGCGGTCGATGCGGATAATCTGCTCCGGGCTGCCTTCTTCCCGGCTGATTTTGGTATCGGTGACGCCGGGGATTTTTTCCACGATGGCATTTACCCGCTGCGCCAACTGTTGGGCGGTCTCCAAATCGTAGCCGCGGATTTCCACGCTTACGCTGTTTGCAGCGGATGTCCCCATTCGCAGCAGGAACAACCCCTGCCCGGCCCGCGTGCGGATGGTAACCCCCGGCAAACCGCTTAACTTATTCCGGAGATCGTTGGCGATATCCTCGCTGCTGCGTTTCCGGGCGTTGCGGGGAACCAGCGTTACGCGCACTTCGGCGGTGTGCCCGCCCAGCGACCGCCAACCTCCGCCGCCAATGCTGGACATCATGGAGGTCATTTCGGGCACATCGCGCATCACGGTCTGTTCCACGGTGCGGGTGGCCTGATCAACCATTTCCAGCCGGCTGCCAACCGCCATCTCCAGGCTTACGCGAACCTCGCCTTCATCCGCCGCCGGCATCAATTCCACACCGATAAAACGGATAAAGATTAGTGAGAAGACGAACAGCCCGGCGACCATCAGCAAAACACTCTTCTTGTGATCGAGTGCCCATTCCAGAATGCGGGAATACCGCTCCTCAATTTTTCGAAAAGCCTCTTCGCTGTAGGAATAAATACGATGCAGGCGGCTCTCATCCTGGTAATGCTGCGAAGGCTGAAATCGCAGGAAGCGGGAAGAAAGCATGGGAATGAGGGTGAGCGCCACGATGAGCGAACAAAGCAGCGAGAAACTGACCACGTAGGCCATCTGCTGAAACATGATGCCGGACATGCCTCGGATAAATACGACCGGGAAGAACACCACCAGCGTGGTGAGAGTGCTGGCCAGAATCGCGGACCACACTTCGCTGGTGCCGTCCAGCGCACTCTGGATGGGCGGCGAGCCGCTTTCACGGTGGCGGTAAATATTTTCCAGCACCACGATGGCGTTGTCCACCAGCATTCCGATGCCCAGCGCCAGTCCTCCGAAAGTGATGATGTTCAGTGTGAATCCTCCAAAATACATCAATCCGAAGGTAGCGATAATGGAAATGGGAATTGCGGTGGAGATGATAAGCGTGCTGGACAAATTGCGCAAGAAAAGGAACAAAATGAGAATCGCCAGCAGCCCGCCAATGAGAATCGAATCGCCCATATTGCTGATAGAGCGCTTGATGTAAACCGAAGTATCCAGAAGCGGCAGAAGGTGGATTTGCGGAATGTCGCGGTTAATGCGCTCGATTTCCGCTCTCACTTCTTCCGCTACTTTTACGGTGTTGGCGCCGGACTGTTTGTTGATTGAGATGCGCAGGCCGGGCTGCCCGTTGATGCGCACCAACTGCCGCACCTCTTCCCAGGAATCTTCCACATCCGCCACATCCCGCACCCGAATGGGGGCACCGCCTCGGGTTGTGATTACCGTATTGCGGATCTCGTCGAGATTGTGGTATTCTCCCTGGGTGCGAACCAGCACTTCCAGGTTGTCCTTTTTGTAGAGACCGGCCGGCACGTTGCGGTTTTCATTTCGCAGAGCGGCAAGCACCGCATCGGTAGAAATCCCCAGCGCCTTAAGCTGCGGGGCGTGCAGGTCCACATGGATTTCGCGATAGAGGCCGCCGCGGATGTCCACCGCCGCCACTCCGGGTACTCTTTCGATCCGGTATTTCACCTGGTCTTCCACAATCTGCCGCAAGTCCAGCGGGTTGAGATTGCCGGAAATTCCCACCATCATGACCGGGAAGGCGGACAGGTCGAATTTGCGGATCATTGGGCGGTCGATATCCTCCGGCAGGCGACTCATTGCGCGGTCTATGCGGTCACGGATGTCGTTAGCCGCCACATCCAGATCGGTGCCCCAGGTGAACGAAACCCTCACCTGGCTGCGTCCTTCGGTAGAAGTAGATGTGATCTCCTCCACCCCCTGCACCGCCGCCAGCGCCTCTTCAATGGGCCGGGAAACCGATTCCTCGATCTCTTCCGGCCCCACATTTTCATACGTTGTAATCACCGATATGGTGGGGTAAGTGATTTCCGGCATCAGGTCGATGGAAAGGCGCCGGAAGGAAACCATTCCCAGAATGATCACCACCAGAAAGATCACAGTGGTGAGAATGGGGCGATTTACAGGGCCTCGGGCAATGCTCATTTTCGTTGCTCCTTTCCTCCTGCTGTCGGCTGATGACCGGGATTCTGCTGCGGGAGCAAAACCGGGCTGCCGTCTTCCAACAGGTGCTGGCCGAGCGTGATCACCAGCCCGTTCAGCATCGGCGAAAGGATTTCGGTGCGTTCCGGAGTTACGATTCCGGTAGTCACCGGGAAGTAATGGGCGACTTTATCAGCGCTATTCACCACAAAGATTCCGGTCTCGCCGCTGCGATTGACAATCGCCTGGCTGGGCACGACCTGGGCACTGTCTTTGGCAGCCATCACCACCTGCACCCGCGCAAACATTCCGGGTTTCAGCAAGGATGAATCGTTCAGAACGCCGACTTCCATTTGTGCCACCCGCGAGGCTTCCTGCAGCATGGGCGCAATGCGGGAGACCTTCCCGGTAAACTCGTGATTGGGGAAAGCATCCACCATGACCTGCACTGGCTGCCCGGTTTTGATGCGCCCGTAATCCCGCTCGATGATGGTCGTCCGCACAATCACCGAATCGATTCCGAGGATCGAAATGATGGGATCGTTCGGCGCCAGCAAAGCGCCCTCATCCACAAACCGCTCTCCGACATATCCTGGCTCGGACGCTGCCAGCACCGTGTAGCTGAGCCGGATTTTGGCAGATTTCAGGGAAGCCTCCCGCTGCTCCACCTGCGCCTGCGCCAACTGCCGTCGGGATTGCTGAGCGGAGTAATTGGTCACCGCCGCATCCAGCTCGGCTGGCGAAGCGATCCCTTTGGCCTGCAGCGATTCCACCCGTTCTTTTTCCTGCCCGGCCAGCTCGAACTGGCTGAGCGCCTCGGCCAACGACGCCTGGGCGATTTTCAGGTTGGCTTCCGCTTCGGCCACTGCCTGCTGGTATTCGGCATCATCGATGCGCACAACAATTTCCCCGGGTTTTACCCAGTCGCCGATCCGTTTGCGAATCTCGTTTACCCGCCCGGTGACTTTCGGCGCCAGAATATATTGGTATTCAGGAAAAACAGTACCGGTAAACTGGCCTATTTCGCGAATGGCAGCATGGCGGATGGTGTCAACTTCCACCGCCACCGGCGGGCGGGACGGGCGTCCGTTACTCCCTTTGTCCCCGGAAAAAATCAGGCCGGCGATTCGCCAGATAAAAAGAAGCGCCAACAAAGCGCCTATCCCCAAAAAAATCTTTTTCTTCATTTGTTCACCTTAACACATTAGTCATTAGTCATTGATAATTGGTCATTACTGCTCGTGCTCGTAATCGTACCCGCATAGCACAGAAAACAGGGTGGCACTGAATTGGAAATCGTACCCGGCATTTTGCCGGAAGGGGTAAGTGGTTGGCAAAATCTCCCGGAAGGTATTCGTGCCTGGGGGTAAGGAAAAAAATCATGATTTTTAAAGAAATGCCTCACTTACGCCGGGAATGAAGTTCAATTCATTTTACCAGAAATTCAACATACCCCGATTCCAGTTCTCCAATGTTGACCAAACAATTCTGTAATTCCCGACCGCACTCCCGTTCGGTTTTGCGGATCGAACTGCCCACGGCAATTCCGCGTTGCCGATCGCCTCGATCCGTCAAAATCACCGGAATATACTACCGTCACGATTCATCCCGAAACCAAATTTGTTTTTCATAGGAATATACAAGGCCGGCTCCCGGCGACTTTCTTAATCGATATTTGATTTGTGGAGTATTTCTTTTTACCTTTTTTTTGATGTTTGAGTGATGGATCGCTTTTTTATTCACGATGGAGACAATCAGAATTTTTGACCTTCAATTGTTAAAAGTTAAATAGATCACAAAAAATTGTGCAGACATGCTTTATATATATGATGAAAAATAATTAAGCGCTTTAAGCGCATTTTAATAATGAAGTGAGAGGTGTTTAATAAAAGCAAAATGTCCAAAGGCCTGACTTAAAATTGTGATACATTTATAAAATGAGAAGCAGGTAAAAATGGCAGATGAAGAGCAGTTTGAAGGTTTTATACTGTTTGTAATATTCAATAAGGGTTCAAAAAGCGAACACCATGCTCCGGTTCTCGTGGTGGAGAATGGCCAGACTATCAGGCTTTTTAAAGAAGGAGACAATCCCTTCATGTACGAGAGTATCCGGCAGTTTCATCTATCCTACTGCCGCGTAAAGGGAATCCTTGACAAAGAAAAAAACCTGATCGCGGTTTCAGACATTGAGCAGTTGGCCGATCCGGTAATTAGTCTATGGAAGAATACAGAAAACGAAACACATACAGAGGTTACCGCAGGCGATAAAAAAGAAGATGATGAATAGCAATTTTTGCGAAGAATGTGGAAACAAACTCTCCCCCGGCGATGAATTTTGTGACCAGTGCGGTACAAAGGTGAATGATGTTGAGGAAGTCTCGACAGAGGAGGATAAGCGGAATTCGAACCTTACATTCGGTTTTTTTCAGGAGAGAAGGGTCAGCGCAGGCAGGGAAGAAGATTTTTACTATGGTATCCTCCTGACCAATTTCAAAAAGCTGAAACAGAGATTTGGCCGTGACCACACCAAAACGCTTAAAGAAGAGCTGGCAAATTATCTCGACCATCTGAAAAAATATGGCGTGTATTATCTGGTTCTCGATGCCTCCGACAATATTTTGAAAACTGTCGACGGTGATGATTGGAAACGCCACGTCAGCTTGCTGCGAAAAGGGATTAAGCGCATTTCAAAGAAGCTGAACGAAAACACCCATTTTGTTATGCTGCTTGGCGGCAATGAGATTATTCCCATGCCTGTTTTTCCGAACCCGAATGACAGTACCAGTGATACGGACGTAGACTCGGATTTGCCGTATTCCACACTCTCAGTGAAAGATCCGATGGAGAGCGAGGAAGCCAGAACGCCGCTGGTTGCAGTGGGTCGCATTCCGACCGGTGTAAACAGCTCGGTGCGCGATTTGCTGACGCTGTTCAGGAACACGCAGTCGGCCCTGGAATATTTTTCGACAGACAAGACATTTGGTTTGAGCGCAAACTGCTGGCAGGAGGTATCCAATCTCATCAACAGCCGGGTATGCAAAGAATCGCTTTATATATCGCCGGGACTGACAATTGAAAATCTGCACCAGCACTATCGCCCGGAAAACAATATTCATTACTTCAATCTCCACGGTTCCGACAGTTCTTCTGAATGGTTCGGGCAGCAGGGATCAAGCTACCCGGCTGCTTTTGCCCCGGCAGCCATATCGCGAAGCGATTCGCTTAACGTTATCGGTGTGGAAGCATGTTACGGCGCCAGGTTTATCAATCTCAAAAAGGAAGACAGCATACTTTTGTCTGCGCTTGCCGCAAAAACGGTATCTTTTGCCGGATCATCGCGAATTGCATTTGGCCCGTCTTCGCCGCCCATGAATCTGGCAGATATCGTAATCCACGATTTCCTTTCGCTCATTCAACAGAACCGGCCGGCCGGAAATGCATTTTTGGAGGCGCGCACACACGCTTTCCAAAATAGTGTGGAAAGGGACCCTACAACGAGTTTGCTGACCCTCATGGAATTCAACCTGTTCGGCGACCCGGTATTTTTTATTCCGGAGCAGGGGAAGAAGTCCGCGGCGGCGAAAAGAATTGAATCAAAACACAGTGGCGTTGACGGCGATGCTATAGATGACCTGCCCGATGAGGAATTGGAGGAAACCGCGAAATCCCCGCAGGGTAATTCAATCTACAATATGGTTACGCAGGCGGTTGACGCTGCGCAGAAACGGATTACCGATCTCATCAATAAAAATGTTTGGCAAAAATACCCCGAATTTAAAGGAATCGAACCTGCCTTCGTGAAGTATAGCTGGCAGGGCAAAAGCTATAATAAGCTGACTTACCGAAAAGAACTTGAAAAGTTTGCCAGGTATTTGATGGTTAACACCGATCCAAACGGTAACATCATCGCCGAATTTGATTCCAAATAAACGTGAACAAACCGAAGAGAGCGCTGCTATGGAATGTCCGAATTGCAAACATCAACTCAAAGATACTGCTAAATTTTGCGGCAAATGCGGTACAAAAATTGAAAATCCCGGTGCCCCGGCAAGCGAGCCACAGGGCAATAAGTGCGTCAAGTGCGGCAGTCCCCTGAAACCCAATGCCAAGTTTTGCGGCAAATGCGGCGCGCCACAGGAAACCGCCGCGCCCCAGCCCGAAAATGCACCACAGGAAGCGCCGGAGAAAAATAAGGGCTATGTTGTTTGGGAAATGCAGCCGGGACAGATTGCTTTGCGTTTGACGGAAAATATTTTTTCGGAGTACAGCAAAGCCAGAGGCGTAGTTATTCCGGAAGGCTACCTTGCCATGGTGATGTGCGGGGGAAAACTGCAGGCCATGCTTCGGGCCGGTGTCTATAAATTCGGGATAAAAGCGGCCACACAGGAAAACCTGATGTCACGGGTAACCGGTTTTTTCAGAAATCTTTTCTCGGGCAGGAACAAGAGCGAGGAGCAAAACCAGAAGGATATTGATGACATAACGCAAGCCATTCATAAACGGCTGCCGGTTGAAATTATTGTCTGCCGAAGCAGTGATTTCTCTCTGCCATTTACATTCGAGAATGTGCCAACTTCGGCGATTAAGGTTAATGTGGGGCTTTTGCTTTCCGTCCAGGTATCGAATCTGATGGAGCTGTACAAAAGACATTTGCTGGATAAAACAGTTTTGGCATCGGAAACTTTCGCCAATGAATTGATCCCGTACCTGGAAGAAGCAGTGCACGCCAGCGTTGTGCCATTAGCGCCGGATCAAATAAATCTTAACAGTGAATTGAAAACCACCCTCGGTGAAAAGCTGCAAGCCATATTCGGTGAGCGGTTTCCATTCATGGAATTTCTGGGGATCGTAAAAATAGACACCGGGCGGGAAGAACTCCAGCGGTTAGAGCACTTGTCGGAAGAGATGTATTTATCAGAAAGGGAACTGGAACAGTTAAGCCGCCGCAACGAGTTCATGAACCGCCTCTCGCTGGAACAAAACAGCGCCGAGCTGCAGAATGCCCAAAATGCTGCGGAATTTAACCGGCGCCTGGCGGAGATAAACCGCGACAATTTACTCACCGAAGAGGAAATGGCCAATCTGCAGCGGGACATCCGCGAGCGCAGCGAGGACCACGATATGGACAGGGCACGCGCCATGGAACTGATGGTTGTGCAGCACCAGCATGAAGTGCAGGCCGCTCAGCTAAAGATGGAAGAAGAGTTGGGCACTCGCTTGTTCAATCTGCAGCAGGAACGGCAGCGCCAGTTGGATGACTACCAGGATGAACGCCGCCGGAAAGAGATGGAGATGGAGAAGGAGGAGCAACTGGGGCAGTTGGACTTGCTCAAACAGGCGCAGGATATCAGGCAGCAGCGGGAGGAAGCGGAGCACGCACGGAAAATGGATGAAAAACGCCAGGATCAATCATTTGAGAAAGAGAGACTGAACATTTACGCCGGCATGACGGCGGAGCAGATTCTGGTTGCCAACCCGGCCATTTCGCCGGAGGCGGCTAAAGCCATGGCGGAGAAATTCAAAGCCGAGGCGGCACAGATCGAAAACAACACTCGCGTAGATGATGCGAAAGAACAAACCCGCATGATGAAGGAATTCATGGAGCAGCAAATGCAAGCGGTGAGAGATATGTCCGCCGCCAATGCCCAGGCAATGGGCGGCATCCTGGCTTCAAAGGAACGCGAAATAGAGCGAACCCAGCATATAGTCGATAAAAATGAAGAGCGTTACGCGGATGTAGTAAAAGAACAAATTAAGTCCGGAAACAAGAAAAAGGTTAAAGTTTGCACCAACTGCGGGCATGAAACCGGCGATGAGCTGTTCTGCCCGGAGTGTGGTACGCGACAACCGCAAAAAGAATAAGGACGCCGGTTCGATGCGCTAATCCGGCGCATGTTCTGAGCAGGAGCTTTTTGGTGAGCGAATGTCTCAGGAGAGTCGGAAAATCCGAATATTTATAATATAAACAACTGATTTCGCTTACAAATTAATTGGGCCGCGAGGCAATTGATAATCCCCAAAAAAGGTATCCAGAGTAACAGATATGAAAAAATGTCCTAACTGCAGCAAAGAATTTGATGATACCATGCAATTTTGCGTGGAATGTGGCAGCCGGTTGGAGCAGGCAAAAGT
>CAZUZS010000075.1:0-6010 GCA_964624795.1 uncultured Calditrichaceae bacterium | reverse complement strand
ATGGGCAACTATTATGGCCGCCTCAATCAGCACGATAAAGCAATAAGAAGTTTTAAAAAGGCAATTGATCTTAAGCCGGACTACGTGGTTGCCTACGCAAATATTGGCGGCCAATACAATATGCAATCAAAGTTTGAGCAAGCTATCAAATACCTTGAAAAAGCGCTGGAGATCAATCCGGAGCACAGTCTTTCCTTGCAAAACATGTGTAATTCTTACCAATTTAAAGGGGATTACGAAAAAGCAATCGAGTATAATGAAAAATTGCTAAAAATAAAACCGAGTGATATTGATGCGCTTTGCTCTCTGGCTTCAATTTATTCTAATAGGGGTGATAATGAAAAAGCGGAAGAATGTTGCCGCAGGGCGATTGATATAGATCCTGAAGAGCCCCGCCCTTATTTTTGGATGGGATTTGTTTATAACAATCAGGGAGATTATGAATCTGCGATGAGAAATTATCGCAAGTCGCTCGAATTGGATCCGAAGCAGGAGTTTGCATATTACGGACTTGGCATCGTTTATCAAAATAAGGGAGAATACGACCAGGCAGTGGAGCAATTTAAAAAGGCTATCGAAGGCGATCCCTATCTCACTGATGCATACACCAGATTGGCAAATACTTATGAGTCGCTTGGAAAAATTCCGGAAGCAATCGATGCGCATGAAAAGGCCATTCAATCTGACCCCGGAAATCCGTCTTCATACTACTCTCTTGCTAACATTTATCTGAATATCAATCAGTATGAAAAAGCCCTGGAAAAATATCAACTTGCAATCGAAAAAAATCCGGATTATGCGGATGCCTATATCAATATGGGTGTCACTTATGATTCAATGGACAACCAAATGGATAAAGCCATTGAATGTTATAAAAAAGCAATCAGTATAAATCCGAATGATGCTGTTGCTCAAACCAATTTAGGAAATGACTATATAAGCAAAAAAGATTACCCGGCGGCTATCGATTGTTTCACAAAAGCTGTTGAAGCCGATCCCGATTGCGCCCGGGCGTATAATGGTTTGGGCATTGCTTACGAAAATCAGGAAGACTATCCGAACGCTATTGAAGCATACACGAAGGCGATTGCAATAAGCCCGGATTGGGCCAATGCCCACACAAATCTGGGGGATGCTTACCGGAAATCAAATAATTATCCGCAGGCTGTTGTATCCTATAAGAAGGCCGCCGAATTAGATCCCAACGATGCTTCGGTCTATTACAATCTGGGACTTATTTACCAGGAAGAAAAGGATTACCCGCAGGCCATCGAATCTTACAAGCGCGCGGTTAAGATTAATCCGAACTGGGATGAAGCATATGTCAAGCTGGGGGATACTTACAAGGATGCGAAAAAAAATCCGCAGGCCGTGGATGCCTATACAAAGGCGATTGGGATATTGGATGCCCTGAAGGCTACCGGAACCGACGCAGCAAACATGACGACGGGCGACAAGCTTTTCGGTATTTACAGAAAAGTCGGCGACATTTATTATGATGAAAAAAACTACCCGCAGGCCGTTGAATTCTATAAGAAAGTAACCGAGACAAAATCCCTATTCATGAGTGCGGGGGCCGACGACTATAATAATTTGGGAGCGGCCTACAAAAATGGAAACAACTATCCGCTGGCAATCAAAGCCTTTCAGAAGGCCGCCGTAATGGATGCGAGGCATTCGCTGGCATATCGGAACCTGGGCGACATCTACCGGATGCAAAAAGATTACCCGCAGGCTATCGAGGCTTATAATAAGGCGATCGAGATAAGCCCGAATGATAGTTACGCTTATTTCGACCTTGGAATTGTATATAACGATACCGGGGACTATCCGAATGCCGTCGAATCCTACAATGAGGCCATAATAATAAACCCGGATTTGTCTGCAGCCGCTTTTTACAACATTGGGAACAGCTACCTGTCGGCACAAAAATATTCGGAGGCCATAGAATCCTATACAAAGGCGCTGGAGTTCGATCCGGATGATGCCTGGACATATAATAATATTGGAAGGGCTTATGAATCGGAGAAGAACTATCCGCAGGCAATTGAAGCATATAAAAAAGCGATTGCACTGGACCCAAATCATGCATCGGCTCATCTTAATCTGGGTCGCGTCTACCAGGAGGAGAAGAATTTTTCACAGGCCGTTGCCTCCTATAAAAGGGTGATTGAAATAAAGCCGGATTGGGAAGCGGCATATTATAAATTGGGTCTGTGCTACAAGGAAGAAAAGGAATACCCGCAGGCGATTGAAGCACTAAAAAATGCCATTAAAGTTGATCCGCACTATTTCGAGGCGCACAGCGAGCTTGGCGAAACCTACAATATTATGAAAGAATATGAGAAGGCAATTCCCTATCTGGAGAAAGCAATAGGAATGAATCCTGGTCATTTGGGTGCGTGGTACTCAATGGCGGTTGCATATTACTGGAGCAAAAAATACAACGATGCGATAAGGGCGTTTAAAAAGGTGGTTGAAGGTGATCCGAAACGTTACAATTTCGTCTATTTTCATTTGGGATTTGCCTGCGGACAAGTTAAGGATTATGACTCTGCCATAACGTTTTACAGAAAAGCCATTGAAGTTAAACCTGAGGCGCTTACCTACAGCAACTTGGGTGGGGCCTACATGGTGAAACAAGCTTACGATGACGCGATTATTTGTTTTGAGAAGGCGCTGGAATTAGATCCTAACTATGCAAGGGCCTACGAAGGTTTGGGGTTGGTTTATGAAGCGCAGGGAAAATCGTGGAAGGCAAGCAAATACCACCGCAAGGCCGAAAAATTGCAGTAGGGGTAATATTTCGCTATAATTGGATATCCATGATGTTTTGTGTTGGTTGACGTGGCGCTACGTACCCGGCCGGTGCTGCTCGACGACCGGCAAATTGGGTATTTAGAATTTGCTGGTCTGATGTTGGGGGAGGCAAATCTTGGTCTGCATCTCTTCCCGGCCTCGCAGAGGTAATATTATCGTAACAAACGGTCCCGCACGTTGTTTAATCCTTGTAGAGGATTTATTATTTTGCATGATCGTCTTGTAAATGAAGCCGGTATTTTTATTCATCCTCTACGAGGATGGTTAACATGTGTGGATGCCATAGCTTCTAAAATAATCGAACATCTACGATGTTCCAGTTCGGTTTAAAACAATCGATTTTTTATGACATATGGCCATTTCGTAAATTTTTGAATATCTGATAAAATGCTATTTTCTATGCGAATAGATGATTGTCTGTGAATTTTCCAATTCCCGACCTCGGAGAGGGCAAATTATTGTAGAAAACGCATCCCCCAAATGATCGCAATCCTTGTAGAGGATTTATATCATTTTCAATTATATATCATAATGGAGGGGGAAATTATTATTCGAAAAAATCAAACAAATAATTATCATCGTATGCTATCTCAAATTGTTTTAGGAATTCAATATATTCCTCTCGAAAGGTGCACTTTTTATGATGAAGCTCCTGATTTTTGATATAATTATAGACATCGTTGATTTGGGATTTGCCATAAGAAAATGCACCATAACCATCTTGCCAATGAAATTTCCCTCGAAACCATTTTTTCTCGTTAATAAATGCAGATGAGCTCTTTTTTATCGTTCCAACCAGGTCAGATATTTTATCATTTGGATTCAACCCAATCAATATGTGGAGATGATCCGACATACCATTTATTATTATCGATTTGTGTTTGCGATTGGTAATTATGCCACTAATATAGCTGAAAATTTCGGGTTGTATTTCCTTTCTTAATAATCGTTCGCGGTATTTCACCGCGAATACCAAATGGACATATAATTGGATAAATACACCGGGTTTCATTTTCTCACCTTTCTTATGCATCCTCTACGAGGATGGTTGACATGTGTTAATGCATAATTTCTACAATAATGGAACATCTACGATGTTCGGCTCCGCCTGCAAAACGGCAATTATTTTTGGAGCATTTCCTACAGTTTGCCAGAAAACTAATAATCATTTTTGGGTCACTATTATGAGCTAATCCCCGACCTCGTAGAGGTCGAATTGTTGTAGAAAATGGACACACCGCTTTTTCAAATCCTCGTAGAGGATTCACAATTTTTTATTTCTCAATTCCTCAATCTCCCCATCCCGGCGATGATACCCCGTCTCCTTAACCAGCCGCTCTGCTGCCTCGAAATACCCCTGAAATCTCGCCACCATATCCTCTCTGGTCAGGTGCAATGTCTCACCATTCTCAATGATCTCAAAACTGGCTGTTTGATCATTGTTCATTGATAATTGGTCATTGATAACCCGGCACGCTTCTAGGTGGTAATCGGCAAGATGCAGCCGCATTTGCCCGTATTCGGCAATCTCCCGGGCTTCATCCAGGTCTCCCCAGGATTGGGGGAAATTTTGTTGATGCCGGAAAAGGGTAGCATGGGCAAATAATCCACGTGGTATATGATGTAGCGTTGTAGCTTCCCGCAAACCATCCACCGCTTGGTTTAAATATTTTTCCGCTTCGTCAATTGTCACCGCCCGCAATTCGGCGGTCACGCCAGATTTCCAAATCATACAGCACGCTAAGGTAGGTGACAAACCTGTCTTTCCATTCCTCGTCTTTGTGGCCGTAGCTGATAAACACGGTAGGTTTGGTCATATTGTCATCCTGAATTAAAAATCAATTTTGTTAGGCTAATTTCAGATTGCCCATGATCATAATTCCAAGTAGGCAAATAATGCCGCGCAAAGCCATTCGTGGTTAGAAATTCAAACTTTACAGAAAAACCGGTCCATAAATCAGTTTATCATGAAAATCATGTTACCGCTTCTCGGCTGTTCCTGATTATGTTAAATATTCTATTTTTATTATACACATTTCGTCCCAATCCAATGATTTATTAGCAAATCGTCTTGGGGTGGTGGCAATGTTGAAACGATATCGGCATTTGGCCAGAGAGATTTCGCCGTATTAATATTGGGGGCAATATCAATCAAAAGCACTGATTTGATATTCCGACCTGTTCTCTTAAGGTGATCCAGAACCGCTTCATCGTATGGATTGAATGCAAATCCGAATACAACCAAACATGTCGACTCGGACAATATTTTCCCAGATAAGTTCCAATGGAATTCAAGTAGGTCGGAAGGTTGTTTCTCTGGTGTTGGGGCAACAATCAAGGCATTACCAGTCAAACCTCGCCTTCCATCAGTATAATATGATGTTTCATCCCAAGAAATGCTTCCATGTATTTTTGCAAATGGAATAGTTCCTTTGAGCACAACAGGATTATTCCACTGAGAAACAGGGTACGCGCCTCTGCCGTCGAGCCGTTGTCCGAGAATGCCGTAGTTGAATCCTTTTGTACCCAGCGCATATTCCACAAGAAGATCATAATTAGTAGTGATAATTCCTGACAAGTTGGTCACAAATTGCCCGAGAAAAGCATTAGCCCGTCTTACGCCATCGATCTCGTACTTACGATTTTCATCGATCATTAGGATATGCCTTTGTGATCGTTGACTGTGGAAATCAGTCCAAATAAATTTATCCGATAATCGACGCACAATATACCAAAGAATTAACTCTTTCTGCTTCTTGGTAAATTCCAAGGCATCCGCAATAAATTTTTCAGGTTGCTTGCCGGAATTTCTTACATCCCAATTATCCTTCAATTGCATAACTTTCTTCAGTTTCGCCTCCTCTCTCACTCCAAATGGCGAAATTCGAAAATCAAAAAGTTGACTGACTAAAGGTAAATCTGCAGCCCATTTTGAAAATCCAGCACCCAGAAAAAGACCGATCATTTCCTTAACCACATATATGTTGTTAACAATGATTTGTTAGAGGTTAATATTACTTAATTTCACTTCGCATCGGAAACCTTTACCAAATATATGTAATGTTCACCAAAATAATGAAATAAAAATCCTAAAATTTCAAGAGAGCCCAGCATTTTACCTTTTCACCCACCCGCATTTTCGATCTCCCGCAAACCCGCTTCTAGCTCGTCCCGCGGTAAATTGCCTTTA
>CAZUZS010000074.1:0-21597 GCA_964624795.1 uncultured Calditrichaceae bacterium | reverse complement strand
CTGTCCGATGGATTTTAGCCGCGCAAGCTTAAACCCCGCTCACTCGCTCACCAAATCCTCATACTCGGTATGCCGCTGGATAAACGCTCTCACGTAGGAACAGCCAGGGATGATTTTGAATCCGTTTTCCCGCGCATAATCCAGCGCATAACTCACAATCTTGCCCGCAATGCCCCGCCCGCGCAGCTCGATGGGCGTGTATGTATGAACCAGGTTCAGCACATACTCACCCACCTTCCGGTATTCCAGGTATGATTCAAATCCATCTTCAACAAGGTAGAATTTTTCGTTTTCCACGTCATGTTTGACATCATTCGACATTGTTGCTCCCCTTCATTTTTCATATTATGCAATAAAATCATTGGTTCATATAATTCACAGCATCGAAAAAGCAATATCAAAATATACAAAAGTTTTGCCGCATTCTAAAATCTTCCATTTTTATTTGAACCGTCCGGCATGTGGCGTGTATTACGGGACGATTTCTGAGCCGGGAACATAAAACGGTCTCAGGCTGAATTTGAGTAAATCAAACGTAACCGGAGGAAAAATCAATGAAGTCGATATCCCGTTTTTTGATTCTGTTTATTGTTCTCACATTATTCAATGTGGCAAATCTGGCGCTTGCCCAGTCAAAAGATGACACACCGCAAAAAGTTTACCGCATCGTTTATGTGCAGAAACCCAACGAGTGGTATATCAAACAGGCGGAGTTGTGGAAAAAGGAAATCGACAAAAATCCAAAAAATCCCGAAGCCTGGTACAACTATTACAACGCGGTGCGATATGCACGTTATGTAGAGACCATCGACACCAAAGAAAAAAAGGAGCGCCTGCAAAAGATCATCGACGACATGGGGAAGGCGATTCCGGGAACCTACGAATACTATCTGCTGAAGTACTGGAATACCTACAACATTGAAGATATTTCCGATCTTCAAAAAGCGTATAACCTGCGACCGGATCGGCCGGACACATATTACGGATTCATTTCTTATTATGAACATAACGGCGAAAACGGCAAATTCAGGGAATTTCTTGAAAAACTCTATGACAGCAAGGATGTTTCCCCGGGATTGCTGAACTATAACTACAATGTGCTGATGTCCGCCGAGAAAAATGCGGTCCTTATTACCAACGGGGACAATGACACTTATCCGGTTTGGATGCTGCAGGAGGTGAAAGGGATTCGAACCGATGTCACCGATCTGAATATCAGCCTGATGCAAACCGGGAAGCCGTACCTGGACCGGAAGCTGAAGGAGCGCGGAATAACGATTAACTATGATAAACTCCCCGCCTTTCGCAGTGAAGAATTCCTGCCGGAGATGTGCAAGCAAATTGCCGCCAAATATCCCGCTGTTCACATCTATTTTGCACTTACCGTTTATGAAGGTCGTATCAAATCCATAAAGGATGATCTTTATATCGTTGGACTTGCCTATCAATACAGCCCCAAGCGAATGGACAACCTGGCGCTGTTGAAAAAGAACTTTGAGGATAATTTTCGTTTGGATTACCTGAAATATGATTTTTACAGCGAAGACTACCCCGCCACCGGCTCGTTCCAGTTCCTGAAGATGAATTACGTGGTGCCAATGATCATGCTGGCCCAGCATTTCAAAACCGGCGGCGATGTGGGAAAGGCGCAATACTGGAAACAATGGGCGCTGAGCCTGGCAGAACAGGCCGGCAAGAAAAATGAGATAGAAGAGTATATGAAGAACGAAGGGTTGTAGAAAACGGCGTAGATTTGTAACTTGTAGCGGCAGGTTCGGAAAATTTATGGGAATTCTGAAGAAGGATTACAGAAAACTGAGCGACGAACAATTGATGGCGGGAGTGCAACACAGCGACACTTCCGCCTTCGATGAACTGTATCAACGCTACAGCCGGCGGCTTCTGTATTTTTTTTATCGAATGCTGAGCGGAGACGAGGAAAAAGCACAGGATTTTTTGCAGGATATTTTCCTGAAGGTTGTGGAGAAGCCCGGCTTGTTCCAAACCAACAGGAGTTTTTCCACCTGGATTTTCACCGTTGCTCACAACCAGTGCAAGAACGAGTACCGGCGTATGGGTAACAGGAGCTCGGTTCATAATGACGAAAACCTTGATGCCCGTTCGCTGCCTGAGAATAGTCCGTACCACCCGGCAGAGGAAAAGGTCGATCACAGCGCATTTGGACAGGCCGTAATGAACGAGCTTGGGAAAATGGAAGAATCGCATCGCGGCACTTTTCTGCTGCGATTCCAGGAGAATTTCTCCATCAGAGAGATCAGCGAAATTCTGGATTGCTCGCAGGGCACTGTAAAATCCCGTCTGTTTTATACTGCCCGGAAACTGGCAGACAAACTGAAAGCACTTAATCCATCAAATTCAGAGGTTTTAGGCAATGGAAAAGAATAAGGAAACTCGCGATAAAGAATGCAAACCAATCCGGGATTTGCTTACCAGAAGAATATCGGAGAAGTTGACGGAAGCGGAGAATTCTCAACTACAGTCCCATTTGGCTTCCTGTCAGGAATGCCGGGCATTTCAGGATATTTTGTTAAAAATGCAGGATGCCGTGAAAATTGAAGATAGGCCGGGACTGGTACCCAATCCTGCCATTCGTGAAAACGTTCTGCGGAGAATGAGACCGCAAAAGCATCGCCGTAAGATCACCATGCATAATTTTATTAAGGCAGCTAAACGCACGCTGGAGTTCCGAATTCCGGTTTACCAGGCAGTGCTCAGCGCACTCGTGATCTTTGTTCTGGCATTCGCGCTGCGGCATCTGAGCCCAACCGTTGGGCAGCACGTTAATTTATCTCCGGCCGCGCTGCCAAACGAATCGGTGGTTGACGGGACGCCGGTTCTGGACAATCTCAACATCATAAAGCAACAGAAGATCGGTACCAACATGCAGGAAGATTCGGTGCTCACCCGCTTCGTCGTAAGCGCAATGTAATAGCACTTCCGGAACCGGCTTCTTTGGAAAACTATTTACCCAAGAAGCCTGGTTAGTGTAAAAAATTGTTCATTGATTAAACAAAACTAATGCAACCTCAGTCAGATTCCCGGGATGATCACCGGGAATCTTTTAAGCCAAATAAGATGATGCAAGAAAGTAGTAAATCATGTCCCGAATTTTATTTAGGGAAGCGAAACCAACAGGCTGCCGCCAATCGAAACATTAGGCGCTGCATTATCCAGACCCAATCCTAAAAATCCCCTCAAATGCATATTGTTTTGCAGCATATAATCCGCGCCGCCGCTGATAAGCGCATAATTGCCCCGGCTCCAGAGCGTAAGCTCTCCAACCAGCGTAACCTGCTCGTTCAGCGCATAAAGTCCTCCACCACCCAAAACCAATGTGGCTTCGTGTTTTGTAGTTTCTTTCAATTCTCCGGTTGCAAGATTATACTCGTAACTTTTGCTTTCCAGGAAATCGAGGCCGGCTGTTCCGGTGATCTGCACTTGGTCGTTTACCGGGTAGCGGAGTGCACCGAACGCTCCGAAATTGAAATTATTTTGGCCAACTTTCTTCTGACCGATTGGCAGAGTAATATAACCACCGGCAGCAATTTTTGTCGGACCGGGAACGACCAGATAACGACCGGTAACAAGCAGGTCGGAAATTCCGGTAGAGCTGCTTCCACCATCCGGGCTAAAACTGAGAAGGCTGATACCACCGCCAACTTCCATTTGCGGGTTGATCGGAACACTGCCCTGGCCACGAATTTCGATTGAGCTGGCATAATCGTAATCGCTATATGTTAAACCGCCTTGCCCGTAGGGTGTGGCAGCTATTGTGGCATCGCGGAAGAAATTTTGGAAAAGATGCACATTATCCAAATTGTTCCCCTGGGCGTGGACAAGCCCCACAAAGATCATACTCAGAATAATCACCACAAAATTGTAGAATCGCATAGATCGCCTCCTTAAATATTGATGTATTGTTTTGCCTATCAGTTTCCCACTTCCTGATAAAGCGTTAATTATATCATCCTGTTGCCGGAATTGCAGTGAGTTGAATCACACTTTGCTGGGTTTCTCCTGCTAATAGATTCGTCAAAAAACTGTATTTAAACTTGCCTGTCAGAAATATATTCGTTTTTATTTATCTTGAACATCTGGGTATGCACACTGCCGGCTACAGTTAACTGATTGCTCCCGGCAGGATATATTTGAATTCATTTAAGGAAAAAATAGAGTTGGTGGGCTAAAATAAAAAACCCCGATCCTTAGACCGGGGCGCGTATTCGATAGTAGCTTTGATTAGCCTCTACGAACTTTTGTGGCCTGCAAACCTTTGGGTCCTTCGGCTACGTCAAATTCAACGGTATCGCCTTCTTCCAGAGAACGATATCCATCGGCTTCAATTGCAGAATAATGCACAAATACATCTTCTCCATTTTCACGGCTGATGAAGCCATATCCTTTGGAACCATTGAACCACTTTACTACACCCTTTTCCATAAATAATTACCTCTTAAAAAATTTTACTTATGTACCACTCACTTTGCTGCGAGGATTCAAAAGATTCTGAACCGGAGTGGCTTCAGACAACTTACCCCCAAGCATCGGTGCTACGTTACTTTGCAACAACAAATTAGAATTTAAAATATCCATTTGCAAGCAAAATGTTTAATAACTAACATAATTGTGTAATGTATTACAAGAGCGATGGATTCATAATGACAAATATCCCAAATTTGAGTGACATCCGCCAGGCAGCAGACCGTATAGCACCGCATGCCCACCGCACTCCGGTATTCACTTGCGAGGATATCAACCGGCTGTGTGATGCCGAATTATTTTTTAAATGCGAAAACTTTCAGAAGGTGGGCGCTTTTAAATTCCGGGGTGCCTGCAACGCGGTATTCTCATTGCCGGAAAAAGAAGCAAACCGGGGTGTAGCAACCCACTCATCCGGCAATCATGCTGCGGCGCTTTCGCTGGCCGCCAGGCTGCGTGGCATTCCGGCGTTTATTGTCATGCCTCGCAACGCGCCGGTTGTTAAGAAGAACGCTGTTGCCGCCTATGGCGGCAAGATTCACTTTTGCGAACCGACCCTGAGGGCCAGGGAAGAAACGCTGGCAAAAGTAGTGCAGGTAACCGGCGCTCACTTTGTTCACCCTTACAACGATTACCGGGTGATTGCCGGTCAGGGCACCGCGGCGCTGGAATTGCTGCAGGACTGCCGCGACCTCCAAATGATTCTGGCGCCAGTGGGCGGCGGCGGGCTGTTGAGCGGAACAGCCCTGGCGGTCTCCGAACTGTCACCTTCCACAAAGGTGATTGCCGCCGAGCCGGCAGGTGCAGATGACGCCTACCGCTCAATGCAAGCCGGCCGGATCATTCCATCGGAAAATCCGGTCACCATCGCGGACGGTTTGCTCACCTCTTTGGGCAGTCTGACCTTTCCCATCATCCGGGAACACGTCCGGCAGATTGTAACAGTGAGCGAACAAGCCATAGTGGACGCGATGCGATTGATCTGGGAACGCATGAAAATCGTGGTTGAGCCGTCGGCGGCAGTACCCCTGGGAGTGCTGCTGGAAAAGAAAATCGATGTCAGGGGGAAAAGGGTCGGTATTATTCTTTCCGGAGGGAATGTGGATATGGACAATCTTCCGTGGGTATCGCGTAGTGAGTGAAAAATCTTTTCAACAACTATTAAATTATTTTAATTTCCTGAACCCGTCGCTCAGGTAAAAATGCCACAGCATCCGGGCAGCCGCCGCCCGATAGGGCTTCCAATCTTCGGCAATCTCCTTCATCTCCTCGGTAGTAGGGAGGTGATCCAGCAATTTTGCCCGCCGAACGGCTTGTGCCAGGGCCAGGTCGCCATGCGGCCAGATGTCCGGCCGGCAGAGCACCATCAAAAGATAAATATCTGCCGTCCAGTTACCGATTCCTTTCAATTGCAGCAATGCAGCACGGACTTCTTCATCGGGTAAATTTTCCAGCTTTTCCGGTGCAAATTGCTTTTCCAGAATAGCCTGCGCCAGGTGGCGACAATAGGTAGCTTTCTGACGGCTGAAGCCGAAGGCTTTCAGTTGCTTGTCATTAAATGCAAGGAATGCCTGCGGTGTAAGCGGGGAGGCGGCTGCATTCAATTTATCGAAAGCAGCCCTGGCCGAGGCCAGCGATACCTGCTGTTCCAGGATAATGTGCACTAGTGTGGGAAATCCCGGCTGCCGGTCCCATAAAGGCGGCGGACCGTAGGCGCCCAGGATGTTAGCCAAATCCGCATCTTTTTCGGCCAAAAGGGTTACGGCATGTTTCAAATTTTCATTGGTCAGTGTTTCTATTTTGATCCGATCTGCCCCTCCATTCTAATCTGCGGCAAGAAAAATGTGGTCGCAAGGTAAACAGATTTTCCTTTGTGGTGCACGGCTTTCGACGCTAATCTGCCAATTCCGTTTCCGTTTCGTACTTGAATTTCTGTGCGGCCTCCCAGCCAAGTATAGCTTTTTTGCGTGCCGATCCCCAATGATAATCTCCAAAGCTTCCCATCTTGCGAATTACCCGGTGGCATGGAATAAGATAGCTGATGGGATTTGCGCCCACTGCGCTACCCACCGCCCGCACTGCTCCCGGATTGCCGATTTGCCGGGCGATATCTTCATACGAGCACACCAGACCGGACGGGATGCGCATCAGGGCTTCCCAAACTTTTATCTGAAAATTGGTACCTTTCAGGAAAAGGTTGAGCGGCATGCCTTCATCGCTGCCACTGCCGGAAAATATCCGCTCGAAGAAGGCGCGGGTTTGCTGCGGTGCATCCACCAACTGTGAATTCCGCCACCTCTCCCCCAGCTCCGCCAAACCTGCTTCCAAATTTGACGGGTCGTGGAAAGACATACCGCATATTCCCCGATCGGTTACCGCCAGCAGGCAGGTACCAAACGGGCTGTCATGAAATCCGTAATAAATTTGCAGCCCTTCCCCTTTCGATTTGAATTCACCGGGTGTAACGGCATCGATATTCACAAACAGATCGTGCAGGCGGCCGGGGGATGACAATCCCGCTTCATAGGTGGAGTCCAGCACGCTCCGCGATTCTTCCAGTAGTTTTTTGGCGTAATCTATGGTAAGAAATTGCAGGAATCTTTTCGGGCTGATACCGACCCATCTCCTGAAGAGGCGCTGCAGGTGGAATGGGCTGGTATGGAGATGCTGAGCCAGATCGTCCAGGCCAGGCTGATCCCGGAAATTTTCTTCCAGGTAACGAATAGCCTCCTCAATACGCAAATAATCTTCCGTCATGATTTCCATTCTCCGTTTTTAATCTATTTATGGGAGAAATATAGCCCGGCCCGCGCACAAATATCCACCCGATTCTTGCGCAGTTTTGACAAAAATTTACATTCCATTTTTTAACCCGCATCCTTCACCCGCTCTGAAATACGAATGATTTGATCCGCCGATTTTAACTGCGGCAGCGGCATTCTGTCCTTCAGCAGGTGTTTGTGGATGTACACCTCAGCGATTTTCCTAAAGCGGTAATCTCCGTGTTCTTTAATCATCCGGAAACCGGCTTCCATAAGAAAAGTGGCGGCAGCACATTCACCCAAGCTCCGCAACAGGTCTTTTGCATAAAATTGAGAATCGACCGGGCCCAGCTTTCCTAAATATTCAATATCGGACTTGAGCGATTCAATCCGTTTGACAAGTATGCCGACAGGGTGATCCTGGGCTGCCCGAACCAATACCGGCTCAAGCTCGGAAAACAGGCGCAGGTGGGCCTGTTTTTTTACCAGGGATTCCAGCATATCCAGCGCCTGAATATTGCTTCCCCCTTCCCAGATGGGCGTAATCAACGCCTCGCGGTGCCACCTTGCAACGGGGAAATCTTCCAGAAAACCGATTCCGCCGTGAAGCTCCATTGCGGTTTGGGTGACAACGGCGCTCATTTCGGCACTCATATTTTTCAGAATGTGGGCCAGCAAACGGGCGTAATCATAATCCTCGGTATATGGCGGCATCGCTTTCCAGCTTTTATCAAATGCCTCAATGGCCTTCATCCCCAGCAGCAAGTTGGCTTCGATTTCAGCTTCCATTTCCAGCAAATCCCGTTTGATCAAAGGATGGGCAATCAGCGCTTCGCCGAATGAATTTCTGTTCTGTGTATAAAACAGGGCTTCCAGGTACGCTTTGCGGGCAATCCCGAGCGCCCCCATGGCGTTGGCCAGCCGCGCCAGTGTCAGTATTTCCATAGCCTGGTAAATGCCGGTTTCGGGGCTGCCCAAAAGATAAGCTTCGCTGTTTTGCAGGACCACTTCGCCGGTAGGCACCGCGCGGGTTGCCAGCTTTTCTTTCAACCGCCTGATGGTATAATTGGCAGTACCATCAGTTCGCAGCGCGGGAACAAAAAAAAGTGCCAGTCCTTTTGGTCCCTCCGGTCTGCCTTCCGGTCTGGCAGTGACCAGGGCACCGTCCGCAATACCGGCATTGCTGGCAAAATATTTCTCTTCGCTGCTGATCTGCCACCGGTCCCCATCCTCCACCGCCCGTGCACGATTTGCCCCCAGGTCGCTGCCGCCCTGTATTTCGGTGTAGAAGGTGGCACCAAACCATGCCTTACTGCCATCTTTTTCCAGGAAACGGGCAAGAAATTTGCTTTTCAACTCTGGAGTTCCGTATTTATAAAGGGCGTAAGCGGTTTGGTTGGTGAGTGTGATGGTGCAAAAAATTCCCGGATCGGCAATGAGGTAGCCCATAGCATAATGCAACTGCCAGGGTGAATTTTCAGTGAATGTGCGGTGAACAATGCCGGTATCCATCAGGTGGTAGAGCATGTCCCGGTGGGCGGGATTTAGCTGCACCCAGTCCAGGCGATTGCCGGTAACATCCCACATATTCAGGCGTGGCGGCGAAACATGGTCGATATAATCAGCAATCTCCAGCAAATCGGTGCCGGCATAGTCGCCTAATTCCTTCAACAGGGCGGAATACGATCCGGGCAAGATTGAGTATTCCAGCGCCATCTGAAATGGTTTGTCCAGCAGGTAATGATTCGTGCCATAGGATGAAAAATAATGTTTCAACGGATCGGTTAACATTTCTCCCTCCTTCATAAATTATTTTTCAAATGAGCAACCTTTTGTCGCCTCATTTAAACGATGCACCAGGAATATTGTGCCGCTCATTTTCTTCAAAATGGAGACAGGAATTGATTATATTCAATCCGTTGTGCAGTGAATATCCGTTGCTGTCAAGCGGGAAATGACCGAAAATTCTCCGGATCCGTCTCAGAAATCGGGCGCGGGAACTGCTTCCATATAATGCTGCCATTTGCCGTAACGCTTTACTTGAACTGAGGTCGCCATGAAAATCCCTTTCAGCGTATTTCTTTCAGAACTAGTGGGCACCGCCCTGCTGATTCTAATTGGCCTGTCATTCGTGATCTTTAACTTCGGAGCCGGCAGCCCGATGCTTTCCTGGTTCCCGGACCCCGGCTTGCGGCGCCTGATTACCGGATTTCTATTTGGCACCACCGGGGCGCTCATTGCCGTTTCACCGATTGGGAAACACAGCGGCGCCCACATCAATCCGGTTGTTACACTGGCATTTTGGCTGAGAAAAAAGATGGGGGCAGGACACGCCCTCGGATATATAGCAGCCCAATTAAGCGGGGCTATCCTGGGATCGCTGCCACTGCTGGCATGGGGCCAAATGGGTGCCAGCGTGGATTTTGGTGCCACTATTCCCGGCGCTGCATACGGCAGTTTCATGGCAACCCTGGGCGAAATCGTAACCACCTTTTTCCTGATTATCGGGCTGTTTACATTTATCGGGCATAAACGATTAAGAGCCTTCACCCCCCTGCTCTTTCCCTTTCTTTACGCAATAATGGTTTTTCTGGAAGCTCCCATATCAGGAACCAGCACCAATCCTGCCCGCAGCCTGGGACCGGCGGTTATTTCCGGTGTCTGGCAGGGATGGTGGGTCTACTGGGCAGGGCCAGTCTTGGGAACGCTCCTGGCGCTGGCAGTACGGCGATATTCCTGGCTCAGGCGTCTGGAATTTGAAGTCGCTAAACTTTATCATTTTGAGCACGATCCGCTGGGCATTTTCAGGAACCGGATGGAAGAAGAAAACGAATAATTCCACCATGTCCGGGATGGCAACAGACCGGTTTGATATATTTCCCCCCGGAAATTTGTACCGGCCTTTCCAGGGTGTAGAAAAAGGGATGCGGATCTTCGCTGGCAATCTTTGCCCATTCCCATGAAAAAAAAATTTTTAAAATATTTTTAAAAAGAATTGTTTATCTTAGTCCGACAATATTAATGGAATAAGTTTGTCAGGAGCAAACGCCGGTTCATTAATGGAGTCTTTATTACGACACAAGAATACTGATCACCCTTTCTCAAATTCGGTATTCCATGCCGTGTCTTCTTAAAACACCCTATAGGAGTCGTACTATGAAAAGGTTTTATTTACCACTTTTCCTGTTTGTTATTTTGATTGCACAATCCGCCCTTCCGGCAAACTGGAGGCCGGGAGAAATGCTGGTTCAGATCACAGTCAACAGTCCACAGGAAATAATGCGGCTTAACCAGCAGAGATTCATAATAGATAAGGTGGAAGGAGATCATATTTCGATACTGGTGACGCTTTCCGAATTGGCAGAGTTGAAATCGCTTGGCTACCAGCCGAAGATTCTGATTCCCAACATGGAGGATTATTCACAACAACAGCTCTCCAGCCCGGAATTTCTGAACTACCACGATTATTACTCCACCCTGACGCTGGTTGACAGCCTGGTCGCGCAATTTCCTGGCATAGTCAGCAAACAGATTTACGGAGAGACCGCAGACCCTTCCCATTATCAGCTTTATGCCGTAAAAATCAGCGATAATGTCAATACCGACGAGCCCGAACCGGAGATCAGTTTCGACGGATGCCATCACGGGGACGAAATTATGGGGGCTGAAATCATCATTCAGCTAATGCGCGAGCTGTGTACCAGCTACGGCACCGATCCACAGATCACCAACCTGATCAATAATCGTGAGATATGGATTTATCCTTTTATTAATCCTTACGGCAGGCAGAATATGACCCGCTATAACTCAGCCGGCGTTGATGTCAACCGGGATTGGGGGTATATGTGGGATGGGGACGGCGGCAGTCCATCGCCATTTTCTCAGGTGGAATCGCAGTCCGCAATGAAATGGATAAATGACAACCAGTTTGTAGTCAGTCAGTCCGATCATGGCGGCGACGAGACAATCTCTTATCCATGGAGCTACCGGGCAACGCAGGCGCCGGATCATGATCCGATCGATTTTCTCGCGGCAAACTATTCGTCACATTCCGGTTACTCTCCCACCCTGTCTTACTACCAGGGTTTCAGCGGTATGTACCCAATCAACGGCAGTTCCAAAGATTATTATTATGCCATTATGGGGTCGGTGGGCTGGACGCTGGAGGTATCTTATAATAAGCAGCCACCATCTTCGCAAATTCAACAATACTACACATGGAACCGGCCTTCCATGCTTTATCTCATCGATATGGCGGGTAAAGGAATCAAAGGCCTGGTGACCGATGCCGGAAACGGGGGTGCGGTGCCGGCGATTATCTGGGCAAGCGACGCTTCCCATAATTACTGGCCGGTTTATGCCGATCCGGAAGTCGGGGATTTTCATAAATTTCTGCTGCCAGGAACCTACTCCCTTACCTTCACTGCGAATGGATACCAATCCCAAATTGTCAACAATGTGGTCGTAGCAGATACCGGCGCAACACAAGTCAATCTGCAGTTGCAGCCGCAGCTTGGCACCTATGCCTATCGGGTTGTCCTTAACCGGATTCCCAATAATAACACCGCTGACGAAGGATATACCGCCGGCGCCATCGGAGCCCCGGATAATGTGAATTATTCTTTGGGCAAAAGCGGCTACATCGTTCTGGATATGGGTGAATCGATTTTTGATTTTCCGGGAAACGATTTCCGGGTGGTGGAAGGCGACGCCACACCTGAGGGTTACATAGTAAAAGTCGCCGGCGACTGGCTTGGTCCGTGGACGATGATCGGAACTGGAATGGGGACGCAGGACTTCGACTTGGGATTTTCGGGAATATCTGACTTCCGCTATATCCGAATCGAAGATGACGGAGACGGGCCGCAGACCGCCGCCGATGCCGGTTTCGACCTGGATGCTGTGGAAGGACGTCTGATCCCGGCCACCGGCCCGTTCGTTATGGCAGTCAGCTACACGGTGAACGATTCCTCCACCAATAATAACGGCGTCATCGAGGCCGGGGAGACGGTTGGCCTGGATTTGATGCTGCAAAACCTGGGGGTAGATCCGGCGCAAAATGTGCGCGTGAGAATTTCCAGCGGCGATCCGCTGCTTACCGTCCTGAGCGACAGTGTCTGGTATGGCAACCTGCCGGCCGGAGACCAGGGGAATATCGGCCCCTACTCGATATCTGTCTCTCCGGCAACCCCGGACAACTCGAAGCTGAATTTGCTGGTGGATATCCTGGCGGATGGCAACAACTGGACGCATCCACTGCAGCTATTGGTGAAGAAAGGTTCCAGGATCGCAGCTAATGCTGCAAGTCTTGATTTCCCAAACACATTTCTCACTTTCACGTCGAACATCGATCTGCGTATCAATAATAGCGGAACTGATTCATTGAAGATTACAGATTTCCTGACAACAACGCCCTTTTTCTGGGTGGAGGAAAATGCATTATCCGTCGCACCCGGCGGTAACCAGACTGTGCATGTTAAATTCATGCCGCAGGATACCGTAAATTATACCGATACGCTGGTCATTAAAAATAATGATCCGATGAATTTCATCCTGCAAATCCCAATGTCCGGGACCGGAAAACTGGCGCCGGATATCGCGGTATCACAGGACAGCATCGCGCTGCAAGTTCTGCCTACCGATTCGACAGTCGTACCGCTTACGGTTTCCAACAACGGTGCAGGCGAATTGATATTCACAGCCCAGATTGGAAATTACCAGCCGGGGGGCAGCCCGGTGGACAGCGCCGGAGGGAATGACAGTTTCGGGCATGTCTGGATAGACAGCGATGAGCCGGGCGGGCCGCAATACAACTGGATTGAGTTGGGCACCGGTGCCGGAACGCAAATCCCAATTTCCGGACTAAATGCCACCAGCAGTTCCATCTCCATCGGCTTTGATGTGCCTTTCTATAATGAATCTTATCCAAGCCTGCGAGTGTGCAATAACGGCTGGGTCAGTTTCACGACCTTCTCGGTGAGTTACAATAACACAACCCTGCCCAGCAATCTTGCACCGCGCGCAATGATTGCGCCTTTGTGGGACAACCTCAACATGCAGGCGGACAGCAGGATTTATTATGCGCAGGAAAGCAATTATTTTGTCATTGAATGGGAAAACGCCTACACTGCAACCGGTTACGGTCCCCACACCTTCGAGCTCATCATTTACGATAACGGAAGCCTTTTGCTTCAATACAAGGAATTGGTCGGCCTGGAAAATTCATACACGGTAGGAATGCAGAACGCCGCTGCCGATGACGGATTTCATATCGCATATAACCAGAATTACCTGCACGACCAGATGGCAATCATTATCAACCGCCGCAGTTGGGTGAGCCTGAATCCGGTAGGCGGCACCATTGCGCCGGGTGGTCAATTGCCGCTCGATGTCATCTTTAAAACGAGTAGCTTCCCGCTGGGCGATTTCTGGGCCAGCGTGGAAATCCGCAGCAACGATCCCGCCCAGGAAACCGTTGTTGTACCGCTGCACATGCGGGTCGATTCGGTAATGTCGATTTCTGATGCGAGTAATCAACTTCCCACACGATACCGTTTGGAGCAGAACTATCCCAATCCGTTCAATCCCACAACCACTATTCGCTACCAGATTCCAACCCAAGGGCAAGTTAAGCTGGAGATTTTCAATACCAGCGGCCAGGTTGTAAAAACGCTGGTAAACGGAACACGGCAGCCGGGTTTTTACAGCACAGTCTGGGATGGAAGGAATTCAAGCGGGCAAGTTGTCGCCAGCGGCATTTATTTCTATCGCATCAAATCCGAAACCTTTACTTCGGTAAGGCGCATGCTGTTGTTGAAATAATTTTATTGATTTGCCATTACATGACAAAGACCCCGGAACCGGCTGTTGCGGGGTCTTTTATTTGCGCAAAATCAGGAGAAATCCGTGTTCTCACATGAGAAATTCCAGCAGGAAATCATATTGAGCCAAATCCTCGAATTCAGGATTTGAATCTGCTTTCCCTCAAAGCTCGATTCGTTTCAGATGCTGGTAAAATTTACTAAGCGGAAATCCGACCACGTTAAAATAGCATCCTTCTATTTTCTTAATGAAAAGCGAGGCGAATCCCTGGATGCCGTAAGCGCCCGCTTTATCGAACGGTTCGTGAGACTGCAGATACATATCAATTTCAGCTTCCGACAGGGGGTGAAATGTTACCTGCGTAATCTCATGGTCGATGATATCCGCCGACCGCCCCAGCAGGCAAAAGCTTGTGACGACCTGGTGAGTGCAGCCGCTCAGTTGTTCCAGCATCTCCCGGGCCTGGCTGCGGTTGGCCGGTTTTTCGAAGATTTTATCGTTCAAGCTGACCACAGTATCCGCTGCAATGATTAAATCGTGCGGCACATGGTCCGCTACCCAGCGCGCTTTCTCGCTGGCGTTGTGGCGGACATAGTCCACCGGCGACATCCCGGTTCGCGGGATTTCATCAATCCCGGAGGGAAAGATTTCGAAGTCCAGCCCAACGCTGCGCAACATTTCAATTCGCCGCGGCGACTGGCTGGCCAAAACAATTTTTTTATCTTCCAGATTGCAGAGAAGTGAAATAAACTTCATCAGATGGTCAATCCCCGATCATTTAAATTCGATCCTGGCGTTCATCGCTTTTCAGCCAAGGTAAATGGCCAACAGACCCACCAGCATATCGGCTTTGAGCAGATTGCTCACCAGCCCCAAATTCTTAAAACTTTGATTTTTGCTAATGCTGATCATGGAAAAAATAAGAACCGGGTAAATCCCGATCAGCACCACCAGAAAATAGTAGCCGCCATACCACCTGGCAAAATATGGAATAGCGGTGAGCACGATGAGCAACAGAAACACAATGTTGATAAGACGCAGCGCTTCTTTTTTGCCAAAAACAAGCGGAAATGTCCGTGCGTTGTAAGCAGAATCCCCCTCCATATCCTGAACATCTTTAATGATTTCCCTGCCCAGATGATAGAAGAAGGCAAAAGCGGCCGGAATGAGCGTAAGCCTGACGCGGTTAACCGCCACGCCGCCATAAACAAAGGCCATTGCGGTGGAAAGGCTCACTGCCAGGTTGCCCCACAGGGGCAATCTCTTCAATTTGAATGAATAGAAAAACAACAGGAGCGATATGGTAAATGCAATGGCAAAAGCGGTAAAGTTAATGAACAAAGAAAGAAGAATCCCGGCAGTGAATTCCAAGGTGGAAATCAGCAGCGCGGCGTTGGCTTGAAGATCACCGTTTGGGAGTGGCCGCGTCGGCTTATTGATCCGGTCGATCTCCATATCGTAATAATCATTCACGGTATTGGCGCCGGCAGTGATAATTCCCCCGGCAAAAGCCGCCACCAATACTTTGTAGAGGGGATGGAGGCTGCCGGTGATGAATGCTGCAATGAAAATCGATATAACCGTGATGCCAACATTTACAGGTCGGCTTAACTGCAGGACGGCGGAGAGTTTGGTCTTTTTCATGAAAATAAAAAAATTAGGGCATTTTCTTTTCAACAATTTCCAGCGTCCCGGCAGGAAGAAGCTGGTAGCGGGAATGGCAGTTTGAGCAAACCGCTTCCTCAGTATGGTTGGAACTCACCGGGAGGTTCAAACGAATGCCGCAGTGGCACATCCAGCCCAGCAACCTGGCCGGCACGCCCACCATCAGGGCAAAAGGAGGAACATCCTTTGTTATAACCGCCCCGGCGCCGATGAAACAATATTCACCAAGAGTCGCGCCACAAACAATCGTGGCGTTAGCACCAATAGATGCGCCCTGTTTAATGAACGTATCCCGGTATTCGTCCTTTCGAATAATGTGGCTGCGCGGATTAACGACATTGGTGAACACCATGGAAGGCCCGCAAAACACATCATCCTCGATGAACACATTATCATAGATCGAGACGTTGTTCTGAACCTTCACATTGGTGCCTATGATAACCCTGGAGCCGATAAAAACATTCTGCCCAAAGGAACAGCGCTCACCGATTTTCGCGCCCTTCATGACATGGCAAAAATGCCAGATTTTGGTTCCCTCACCAATTTCCACCGGCTCATCGATAACACTGGTAGGATGCACAAAATACTTTTTTTCTTCCATTTCATTTTCCTGAGTTTTGACGAACAATATAATGAGAGGAACGCCATACGCCAAAGCAAAATCGAAGAGCGAAAGAAAGGCATGTAACTTTTAATAGAAATGAGAATCGAAGCTCGAATCGGCAATCCCAAAATAAATTGGCTTGTTGATTTTTGTTGAAAATAAATTATATTGGAGTAAACTTGCGACATGGAGGATTTCACGATATGAGGATAATAATTACAATTTGCATATTGTTATTGCCGCTACTTGCACAAGCTGTAACCCTGGAAGATGTTTACGCTACTGCGCCGCCGATGGCTGGGTACGACCGGGTTTTGATGTTGGAATCGGGGGAAGTCTACACCGGTGGAATTGTCATACTCGATGAGAATATTGCGATTTGGGGAAATGGTGCAAGTGTCGATCTGCAAACCGGATCGGTGATCGCCATGGGAAATGGCAATCTTGATATAGACGGCTGTGTTTTCATGAATGGAGATATCGCGGTCAGCGTTTCAGATGATGTGCGCACGAACATTTCCAACTGCGTCTTTTATAATAACAACCGCGGGATTCAGCATTACAGTTCTCTGGGCGCCCCGTTAATTGTTTACAATACGATTTTCATGAATAACAGGAACTATGCCGTTTACACCAGCGAGGAAAATCTGACCTACATGCTCTACAATGTCGCTTACAATAATGCCGCCGGGCATTTCGTTGCCGGCTGCGGTTCCTGAGGCGGCTCGAACGTGACTTTCACGGCCTCGCCCGGTACGGGCGATTTGATTGATGTAGATCCTCAATTTGTTGATCCGGAAAACCTGGATTTTGCACTCGCACTATCTTCGCCTTGTATCGGAAGCGGATTAGACAATTTCGATCGCGGAGCGAAGTGGTACACAAACCGGCCACAGCCGGTTCAATATATATTTTCCACAATGACCGACAGCTCGACTACTGTCGACTTGAGCTGGGACAATCCCGATCAGATGCTGGACTCAACGCTGATCAGCGGTTCGCTGGGAGCAAAAATCTTCAGAAACGACAGCCTGATTCGCGATCTCTCCGGTCTGGTGCCGGGCACCTTCTTTCAAATGACCGATACCCTCCCCTCTCCGCAGAATTATGAATACAAAATATCGGTATATGATGATCAGGGACGTGAGGGAATCAGGCGTAAAACTGCCCGCAAATGGAGCGGAGGCGCCCTGGAAGGAATCGTGATCTGGGACCTGGATCCCAATCCGGCCAGCCGGGAGTGGCTGCTTTCCACGCTCGATGAAATTAGCAATACCAGCAGGGTCTTTGTCACCGACGATCCGCATTCGCTTGATTTGAACAGTCGAGTCGATGCTGTTTTCGTCTTTTTGGGCGTCTATCCCAATATGTATCATCTGGACGACAGCCAATCGAACCGGCTGATCAATTACCTTTCCGGGGGAGGAAACCTTTATCTGGAGGGAGGCGATTTCTGGAGCGAGGCTCCGCAGCAGGGTTTGGCTATTTTCCAGTATTTCCACACCCTTGCAACCGGACCGGGCCAAAACGACCTGTTTCAGGTGGAGGGTGAGCCCGGCACTATTATGGATGGAATACAGTTCTCTTATTCCGGCGAGAATCAGTCCATCGACGATCTCACCAATTGGACCGGCGCCGAGGTAATTCTACGTAATCCCACAGACGGAAATGGCTGCGCTGTGTCATATGATGATTCAACTTACCGGACAATCGGCGCTTCATTCCAGATTGGGGGGATCAGTGCGCCCGGCAATCCGGCCATCAACCGTGACTTCCTGATGCGGATTCTCGACTTTTTCAGTATGCCAACTGCGATTCGGCAACCTGCCGGGGAGATAGTCGCCGAAGATTTCGTGTTGCAGGATAATTATCCTAATCCATTCAACAATTCAACTACGATTTCATATTCACTGCCGCAAAACGGAGTCGTAAAGCTGAAAATATACAACATATTAGGTCAAATAGTCGATAGCAGAAATCTCCGTTACCTCAACAAGGGCTGGCACAAACTGGGTTTTAATGCAACGGATCTGAACTCAGGTATTTACTTTTATCGGGTCACTCTTGAAACCAATGGCAGGATATATATTTCCCAGGCAAAAAAGATGGTTTACATCAAATAGATCAGGTTGCCGGGTATAATCCAATCAAGGAATCGGGAGAGATGAAATAATTCAGTCTTTAGACATCCCCGTGCCCGGGGGAGAAAATCCGCCCTACCCGGACTGACCCAATTTCCTGAATGAATAAAAATCGATAGAACGAGCAATAACTAAATATTTCTTGTTTTAATACCAGAATTATATTATAATTTTGCTGGTGAATTTAGGAATGAATTTGGTTCGGCAAAGGAATGGAGTTCTGGCATATCTTACTACTGCAGAATCTGCGTCTTTGACATAAATCACACGGAAATCGATTTTCCACTGTATTATGATATTCGATTTTTTACGAAGAGATCAGGCGAAAAAACAAGATGTCGAATCAGTTTAATTACAAAAGGATTTTTTACAGACGACCGCTCTTAACGAAAGAGAATGTTCGTTTGTGGTCTATTACGCTGGCGGTTGCTTTGATTATGCTGCTTACCGTTTCCCGCTCTGTGCAGTGGTCAATGCATCTTCCCTCGCTGTTGCTGGCATCGAAAATTAAGAAGGATTATGTAGCGTTCCTGACCGCCAAGAATTTGTCGGAATCGAATGCTCTGCTTTCAAAAAAACCTGAGGAAACAAGTCTTAAATTTTCAAAAGACGATCTGGCAGGATTTGTTAAGAGAAAAGAAACCAGCAGATTTTCTGCAAGAAATGTGAACCGGAAAAAATCAGCCTACCAACAACAGGTCGAGAAAATGTCGCAAAAGGAGGACTTCTACCGGAGATACATTGCACCGCAAGCCGGATCCATCGAGCCGGTCACTGCCGCCCTGGAGGGCGTCCCCGGTATTGTTGGGATGGTCCAGAACGGCCGCAGGGAACGCCGTCTGTCCTTCGACGCCATCAATCCGGCTAATGTAGCCGGTAGCGCACCAAATAATCCGATCAATATCCCCGAACCGGAACCGATAAAATTTTCATCCCACAACGGGAATCGTAATCTCTTTGAAACCACCGCAATAATTGATGTAAATGAAGTTGATATTCGTTATTGTTTTCAAAAATTCACCAGATACGATCCTACATTTTCCGGCGATGTTCTCGTCAGTTTCACCATTCATCCAAACGGTTACGTTATCCCGGGCAGCATTAAAATTATCAAAAGCAATATTGTCGATCCCCGTATTTTACAATGCATAAAACAGAGCATTCGCCGCTGGAAAAATTTTCCCCGCATCGCGCTTGAAGACGGGAGCTTTACAATCACCCGAAAATACGTCTTTTAATCGCAAAGATAGAAGCTATCCACCGTCCCTGAAAAAAGCCCGCTGCAATCGTAATCGTATTCTTAACCTTAATCCTAATCGCAAATGTGAATCCGGGCCGGATGCAAAAATTTTCCCACTCTGCCCGGAAATCTCTTCTTTAGTTCCCAAAGCGATCCCGAATTTTTATACTATTGAGGCTTCCATTTTGTTGGAAGCCATTGAACGCTTAGAAAAATTTCGGCTCGTCGTATTCGCCAAAAACTTCCTTCAATGTATTCACCATCTCGCCAAGCGTGCAATATGCTTTTGCGCAATCCACCAACGGAGGCATCAGATTTTTATTTTCTTCCGCGGCAGATTTCAGCAATCGAAGTTTTTCGCGCACCTGGCTATTGTCGCGGGTTTCTTTCAGTTTCCGGATTTTTTGCATCTGCATTTTTTCAACCTCTTCCGGAATGAGCAGGATGGGGATTTCGATCTTTTCTTCCGAATCGACGAACTGGTTTACGCCGACAATGATCCGTTCTTTTTTGTCGATCTCCTGCTGGTAAACATATGCCGCGCGCGCAATCTCCTGCTGAAAAAAGCTTTTCTCGATTGCCGGAATCACTCCGCCCAGCTCATCAATTTTCCTGAAATAATCCTCTGCTTCTTTTTCTATTTTATTTGTAAGCATTTCCACGTAATAACTGCCACCCAGTGGATCAATGGTGTAAGGCGTTCCAGTCTCGTAGGCAAGGATTTGCTGGGTCCGCAAAGCAATCTTTACGGCCTTTTCGGAAGGCAGCGCCAGCGTTTCGTCCATTGAATTGGTGTGGAGGGATTGCGTTCCGCCAAGCACGCCCGCCAGCGCCTGATAGGCCACCCGCACAATATTGTTCTCCGGCTGCTGCGCGGTAAGTGAGCAACCGGCGGTTTGCGTATGGAATCGCAGCAGCCATGATTTCGGATTTTTTGCCCCGTATTTATTTCGCATTCGTCGCGCCCAGATGCGGCGCGCTGCGCGATATTTTGCGATTTCCTCAAAGAAATCATTGTGGGCATTGAAGAAGAAAGAAAGCCGGGGAGCAAAATCATCTACATCCAGGCCCCGCTCTGTTGCGGCGTCTACATAGGCAAAACCGTCCGCCAGGGTGAATGCCAGTTCCTGTGCGGCAGTGGATCCTGCTTCGCGAATATGGTATCCGCTGATGCTGATGGTGTTCCACTGGGGAACTTCCTCTGTGCAGAATGCGATCATGTCCACAATTAATCGCATGGAAGGCCGCGGCGGGTAGATCCATTCCTTCTGAGCAATATATTCCTTCAGAATATCATTCTGCAACGTACCGCGCAATTGGTCGAACGGAACCCCCTGCTTTTCCGCCACCGCCAGGTAAAAGGCAAACACCATTTCAGCCGGCCCGTTGATGGTCATTGAAGTGCTGACTTCCCCCAGCGGGATTCCCTCAAAAAGCGTTTCCATATCCTGCAAAGATGAAACGGAAACGCCACATTTGCCAATTTCTCCTTCGCTCAACGGGTCATCCGCATCTCTTCCCATGAGAGTGGGCAAATCAAAGGCAACCGACAGACCTGTTTGCCCGTGCCGGAGCAGATATTTGAACCGCTCATTGGTGTCCTCCGGCGTTCCAAAACCTGCGAATTGCCGCATCGTCCACAACCTTCCCCGGTACATGTTGTAATGAATGCCACGTGTGTAAGGATATTCGCCGGGCAAATTAAGATCCCTGAAATAATCAAATCCCTCAAGATCGTCGGGTGTTGCAAGGGCCTCGACAGGTTCAGAGGAAACTGTTACAAACTTGAAATTTCTCTCTTTCCCATATTTTTCGTTCTTTGCCAGCCATTCCTCTTTTGCTTTTCTTAATTTTTCCATCTCG
>CAZUZS010000073.1:0-22460 GCA_964624795.1 uncultured Calditrichaceae bacterium | reverse complement strand
CAAATGTTCCGGTGGATTTTGCAAATCACCTGCTGCTGGTGGCGATACCGGAATAACCTGGTGATGAGCCGGTTTACCATAATGTAAATATTTCTCGCAAAGGCGCAAAGACGCAAAGGAACAACATCCTCAAAGGTTCATCGTGTAGAATTGTTCTTTTAGGCGCAAGCATTAGACAGATTCAGGAATTTAAAATCTTAACACTTTGCGTCTTTGCGAGAGAAATAATATGAGCCGATAAGATGAAAATTCCCACCTTTTAAAAATCAGGAGGCAAATTAATGGACAGACGTACCTTTCTGAAAACCAGCGGGGCTGCCGCAGCGCTGGCCGGCATTGGGATGAAGAAAGCGCACGCTTTCGTGCCGGCGCACAACTGGGATAAATATGATTTTGGCTCGGGGCCGGAGGCAAAAGACCGCCTGAACCAGGGGCCATTCCCGCAATATCCGCCGGAATTGGTGGTTCCCGGCAGTAGTGTGGAAATGGCCACCACACCTTCGAAGGACATTGTGCCTAACTATGGGAAAGGACTTGTGGTGTACATATCCGGCGATCTTGGTCCACCCAAAATCGAGGGTGAATCGCTGGAGAAATCACTGGAAGATCTGGTAAAACTGCCGTTTGCCCAGAAAATTTACATCCGGCCCAACTGGCGGGATGTGCAGAAACGGCCTGGAAAACTGGATTTCCCGGAATACTGGAAAATCACCTTTGACCTGGCGAAGAAATACAACAAGCAGGTGGGCTTTCGCATTATGCTGGAGAATCCCGATTTCGCCGAACCGGGAATGCCTGAATTCCTGATGGAGAAGGTACCTTACGTGAAATTGAAGGGAGAATGGCGTACCGATCCCAAAAGCATGCGGGCCAGGAAAGTGCATGAAATGCCCCGTTATGACCATCCTGCCTACCAGGACGCTTTCCGGGAGTTGAACGAGCTGTTGGCCGAAGAGCTGAACGGAAACACTCTGGTAGAATTTATGGACACCATGATGTACGGTTTCTGGGGAGAAGGGCACACCTGGCCGTATGAGGGCAATCCTTTTCCGGATAACATTATCGCCGAACAGACTTTTATGAAAATGATGGAAACCCAACTGGAAATCTGGACGAAGACTCCGCTGGTGACCAATACGCAGCCGGATTTCAGCCGGGTGGGCAATTCGGACATGCTGGACCGCACCGTTCGAAGCAACAACTGGATTCGAACCGATACAATCTTTATCGAGAACGAGCAGATTGAAGCGTTGAGCAACCGGCCTCCATGGACTGCGGCGATCTGCGAGGTTGGCATGACTACCGGCGATCCCAAAGCGCTGCACATCGTGGATGGGGTGACTTACAACGAAAACATCATTGCGCACGTTATCGATGTTGGCGCCAACTACTGGTCGCTCTGGAACTGGCACAACCTGGCCGCTAAAAATATTATGAGCTACTATGACAAATACCCGGAACCCATTGAGCATATTGCCCGGCGGGTTGGCTACCGGGTCCGTCCGTCCTGGATCTGGAACTTCGAGAAAGACGGCCACCCGGGGCTGGTGTTTGGTATGGTAAACGATGGCATCAGCGGTGTGCCGGGTGTGCTGCGGCTAACCGTCTTCAGCGATGACGGAAAAGTGAATGTCAGCGGCTGCCTGGATGCCGGCTACCCGCTGCCGGGTAAAGTGCGCCAGGCCGAGCTCATTCTACCTTCCGGAACTGACTGGAAGGGCCTGAAAGCAAAAGCAGAGCTGGAAGTGAAGGGCGTAAGACATCCGGTAAAGTGGGCCTGCCAGCAAAAGACCAATCCTGACGGTTCGCTTACCTTGAAACCTAATCTGCGGTAACCAAAGACCACCTTACCACCCATCTCCCTGGAAGCTCGAAGCTTTCGGGGAGATTGATAAAACCGGAGTTTTCATGAAACAAATTCTGCTACAATCTTTCCTGATTGCTTTCCTGGTTTTTCCTTTGTTCATGATAGCAAGGGCCCAGGATGCGGGAAACCGGCTGACTGAAATGCTGGTGAAGAAATGCAAGGATTTCCAGATCACCGGGGAAGGCACTTCACCGGAGTGGGAAAAAACGGAATGGGTCGATATTCCTCCCATCCGTAATAACACCCGCAATCTGCAAACACAGTTCAAGGTGCTTTACTCGGATTCCGGCATCTATTTCCTCTACCGTTGCGAAGATGAAAAACTGACCGCGACCATGACTTCGGATTTCATGGACTTGTGGAATGAGGATGTGGTGGAAGTGTTCCTCTGGCCGGACGAACAGTTTCCCATCTATTTTGAATATGAAATCTCGCCGCTGAATTATGAGTTGCCCATTCTGGTGCCCAATCTCAATGGGAAATTCCTGGGCTGGCGTCCCTGGCACTACGAAGGAAAGCGGCGGACGCAGCATGACACCAGCATTCAGGGAGGGGAAAAGAAGAGCGGTGCAGCAATTACCGGATGGACTGCGGAATTTTTCATACCCTACGAGCTGCTGACGCCGTTGGGCAATGTGCCGCCCAAATCCGGCACCCGCTGGCGGGCGAACATGTACCGCTGCGACTATGATACCGGCGAGTCCGCATACTGGGCCTGGCAGCCCATCGAGAATCGGTTTCATGAATACAAAAAATTTGGAACGTTAACTTTTGAATAAATCAAACCTGGTTTGACGAGGAGGAGAGTCTATGAAAATGTTTAAAATTTACCTTTTTGCCGCGGCAGTTTTGGCGTTTCTGCTGAATCTCGGCTGCAACAGTCAGAAAGCGCAGACATCGGCGCCTGCCGAACAGAACTGGACGCATTACGTGCGCATTGGCGGGCACGGCCTGAGCCTGGAACGGGTGGACAGCATCATCAAAGATGCGCAGGAATCTAACATGTATGGAATTGAGACGGACAACGACATTCCCGGACGTTACGAGAGCTTTTTGAATCCCGACGAAAAACTGGCCGCCATCAAGGCCATCGCCGAAAAGGCGCACGCTATTAACAACTACGCTTTTGTTTATATCGCCGGGCTGGAATGCATTACCGCCAATGCAGACCAGGAGGAACATTCATTTTATAAAGATCATCCGGATTGGGTGCAGCGCAAGATTACCGGTGAGCCTGCGGTTTTTGGAGGCGGCACCGCCTTCTGGATCAGTAAAGGTGATGAAGATGTCTGGGTGAGTCCCTTCCCGGAAGAATGGCGCAAAACCTATATGGAGCGGGTGCGCCAGATTGCTGCAACCGGCATCGATGGAATCTATGTGGACATTCCCTACTGGATGACCCATTTCCGGGGATGGGAAGACACCTGGGCCAGCTTCGATGAATACACCGTGGCGGCGTTCAAAAAAGAGACCGGCCTGAATGCCAAAACCGATCTGAAGTTAGGTGATTTCAGCGATCCCAACTTCCGCCGCTGGGTGGATTTCCGCATCAATACCCTGACTGATTTCATGGCGGATATTGATGAAAATGCCAAGTCGGTGAATCCAAAATGTATGACCATCCCGGAAATCTATCCCGGCTATGGTGAGGATGCGGTGCGGGTAGGTGCCGATGTCTATAGCATGTATCCGGTGGTGGATGCCATTGCCCACGAATACAGCGCCGGGGGCTACACTTCTGCCAAACGCAATCCCAAAGACTGGTTTAATTTCATGATCGGAATGTATTCATTCCGGGCGTTTGCCGAAGGGAAGGCGTCCTGGATGCTGTGCTATTCTTGGGATGACTTGAAAACGCTTGGCCCGCAGGAACCCATGAAGAACCTGGCGCTGTCCGAAGTTATGGCCGGCACCAATTTTTGGGACGCCCGGGGGCACGTGATGTCCGGTACCAACGATATGGCAACCCGCAAGGAGATTTTCAACTGGATTGCTGCAAATGAGAAAACGATTTATCGTCCGCGGGAAGTTGTGAACCCGGTCGGCGTTTATTTTTCTCCAAAAACCCGTGACTATTTCACGGATGATTTCTTCAATGCCTACACCGGTATTATGCAGATGCTGCTGCAATCGCACCAGGAATTTCAGATTGTAACACCCCGCACATTAGCGGATTTTTCCGGCGATGTGCTCATTCTGCCGGATGTCAGGTGCATCTCCTCGGATGAAGTGCAGACGCTCGGCAAATTGACGGATTCAGGTAAACGCCTGCTGGTGACCGGCGAAGCCGGCAAGTATGACGATACCGGAGCCAAGTTTGCCGAGAACCCTGTGTTTAAATTACTGGGAATCTCCGGCCGAGATAAAGCGCAAGCAGCTGAAGGGAAATTTGTCTTCAATCCGCAGTCAATTGGAGCGCCGTTCCTGAAAGAAATGCGCAGCAGTTTTGATGAGGCGGCCTGGCAGGGTGCTCCCGAACCGGAAAAGCTGGCGAAAATGCAGAGTGATTTTCTAGCCAGTCTGAATGGGGTTCTGGGTCACAAATCTGCGGTAAAAGTCACCGCATCTCCCTACCTGACGGCACAGATTGCGAAAGTTGATGGAAAACTGCATGTCTTCATCGCCAATTTTAAGGGATTGAAGTCCAAGGAAAACGCCATTCAATTACCGGAAGAAAATGTGAGTATTACTTTCCCATCACAGGAAAACGGCCAGGTCTATTCGCTGGATTTTATGGGAAAAGTCGAGAAGATCAAGGGAACCTGGAAAGATGGTGAACTGACCTGCGTCATTCCGGAAATCAAGCGCGGGATGATTGTCTGGTGCGAATAAAGAAATTAACAGGAAAATCATGCCGTGGACCTGCTGTCAGGTTGAAGCCGGCATTCCGGTCCACCATGCTTTTCCGCCGGAGAGTTGAAAAATGAAGGCAACCAGTAAAATTATTCTGACAGTAATTTTTGTGCATTTCCTGATTTCTATATTGGCGGGGCAGGAAAGGATTTTGGGAAAGGTAGTGCTGCATGAAACTGCCGGGCTGGCGCGGCAAATGGAGTATGTGGAATTCCCTCTGCAAGTTACGATGCAGGACTCGGCAAACCAGGAAATTGGCCTGATCGCCATGGACCGGGCCAGCGGCGAAAAAATTTATTGCCAGACGATTCCGGAACATAAATTTCCTGCTAAACACACTATGGTTATGCGAGTTGTCTTCCCCGTTGCTGTTGCAGCCCACGCCGCCAGGACATTCAGTTTGATAGAAGACAAAGCAGCCACTCACCAGCCGACCGATCTGCGAATGGAAGGTGAGGGCCTGGAATTGAAAATTGAAAATGAATATTATCTTGCTGATTTGACGAAAAAGGCAGATCCGGAACCCAAGACGCATTCCTCCGGACAGATCCGGGAATTACTGATCAAGCTGGGATTCAACCAGTTGCTGACCAACGCAGAAGACCGCGTTCATTGGGCGCCTAATTTTAAACGGGAAGAATTGGAGTATTATACCACGATTGCTCACTGGGAAAATCCCCGGGAATATTACGTTGCATCAGGCAATTATCTTATTCGAACGGTACGCCGGGACGCAGCGCCGGATCACCCTGAAATTATGCTGACCGCTGTTTATAATTTTTACTCCGACGTACCGTATTTCAAATTTTATTCCGAGATGGATTTTATACAGGATCTCCCCCTGGAGTTACTCCGAAACGATGAGATGACAACCGACAGTATATTTACTCACCTGGCGTTTCAGCGCCCGGACGGGAAAACGGTAGATGTAAGGTTTAAGGACCGCTATGATTTGCTGAGAAATCAGCCCATTGAGAATGACGCCCCGTGGATATGCTTTTACAATATCGAACGCGGGTTTGCTTTTGGCTCTATTCGTCTCCGCTATGATAATCACAACCGGTCGGGAGAATTGTCTCCCACCTATCTGCCGCGCACTCAAATCGGCGAGTGGCTGGATAGAAAATACTGGAATCGGAGGTTGATCAACGACCACCTGACATGTGTCCCGAAAGGAAGCCGCTACCTGGAAGAAAATGCTTACCTGGTTTTCAAAATCGGAAAAGCAGACCGTTTTGAAAAAATCCGGTACTGGGCGGAGCGGTTACGTCAACCGGTGAAGGTAGAAGTAATTCCGGCTGAGAATGAGTAAATGACAATAAATAAGTAAACCACTTGTTTCTCATGATCTGATTGGGTAAAAAAGGTGGGAAAAATTGATTAAATATTTGAGTCGAACCATTGTCGACAATTTTGAAGATGGGATTGAATCATGAACATGTCCGGAATTCGGCAACCCGCGCCGGGCTCAACTCTTTATGATTTTGTCCACTGTCTAAACCCTGTTTGAAAGAATTAAAGGAGAAGCGCTCATGTCCATTAAAATATCCAGACGGAAATTTATTCAGACCAGTGCGGCAGCAGCAGCGGGGCTGTCGCTTGGAACACGGGCATTCGGGCAGCCGCAAAGAAAGGTCGCCGCTAACGACACCATTCTGATGGGAGTGATTGGTACCGGGGACCGCGGCGCCTGGGAGGCAGAAATTATGAAGGGCACGCCGGGGATCAAAGTTGCAGCCTGCTGCGATATCTATCCCCCGCACCTGGCCAACGGATTGAAATACGCCGAAAAAGGGGCGAAATCGTATGACGATTACCGCCGGCTTTTGGAAAACAAAGATTTGGATGCGGTGCTCATCTGTACTCCTCAATATCTGCACTACCGCATGGTTTTGGATACATTGGCAACCGGCAAACACATCATCTGTCAAAAGACCATGACCATGAACGCGGAAGAGGCGCTTTCTCTTTCCCAGGCGGTGAAACGGGCAAAAGGTGCCTTCCAGGTTGCTTACCAGTGGAAGAGCAGTCCGCTGTTCAACAAAGTTTGTCAAATGATAAATGACGGCGCCTGCGGCCAGTTAACTCACATTCGCTGCAATTATAATCGAAATACCAACTGGCGGGTTGCCGTACCCGATCCGAAATTCGAACGCTTGCTCAACTGGCGCATGTATCGCGAATACTCCGGAGGGTTGATGGCAGAGCTGTGTTCCCATCAGATCAATGTGGTAAACTGGTATCTGGGAGAAGTGCCTAAAAAGGTAACCGGATTTGGTGGAATCGATTACTGGAAGGACGGACGGGAAACCTACGATAATGTCACCACCATTTTCGAATATCCGGGTGGAATCAAGGCCTCTTTTCAGGCCATCACCACCAACGCTTTCGAAGATGTTGCGATGATTTTTATGGGAACGGAAGGTACCATCACCATTCATAAGGAAGAGGGGCAAAAAGCCCATTTCTATTCCGAACCGAAACAGGTCAAAAAGCTACTGGACGAAGAAAATGAATCTGTGGAGGCGATTACCGGTGCCACCCGGCTGGCATGGGCGCGCAGCGAACCGATTCCCATCACGGTGGAAAATAATACGAACGATGACTATGAAACCACCATGGCGATGTTTCTGGATTTCGCAGATTGCGTCCGCACCGGCAAAATGCCGCAATCCAATATTAACAATGGGCGGGACGTCGCCATTTGCGTCGATATGGCAAACCGCGCAATGAGAAACGGCACGACTGAGGAATGGAAGCCGGAATATTCGGAGTAGTCTGAGGCTCTATGGCCTAAATGCAGTCGAATCTGCGTTTTCAGGAGTGAGACCGCAGGAATTCCGAAGCAGGCGAATATTCTGCGGTTTTCGTTAGCCGCAGCACGATTTTTGATCAATCAATTGGCAAAGGATAAATTCTATGCATGTTTTTAGAACAATAAACACAATCAGCCTGGTATCACTCATATCGCTCTTTCATATTTCTATTGCAGGACAAATCGGCCGGAATGCCAGCGGCAACAAAGGGGTGGTAGTAGCCGGCAAATCACAGGCAGTGGACGCCGGAATCCGCATCCTGGAAAACGGCGGGAACGCTGCGGATGCCGCGACCGCCAGTCTACTGATGCTGGCGGTGAAAGCGGTTGGGGCTTTCTGCATGGGCGGGGAAGTGCCGGTCATCATTCATGATGCTGCGACTCACCAGGTGAAGGTGCTCTCCGGGCAGGGGGAGGCGCCGTTGGACCCACAGGCGATCGCCTGGTATATGAAAAACGGGATTCCGGGAAACGATGTTCGGGCGGCGGCGGTGCCGGCAAACATCGGCCTCTGTGTAACCCTGCTCCAGAAATACGGCACCATATCTTTCACCGAGTCGGTTCAGCCTACACTGGAAGTCCTCGACGCCGGAGGGCCGACCTGGTATGTTGATACATCGGATGGCGACACCATCGAAACCGGCAGGAACTGGTATGCCGACCTTGCCCGTACGCTGCGAAAACTGGTTGAAGCGGAGCAAAGGGCTTCCGGTGACCGGGTGCAGCGGTTGCAGGCAGTTTCCGACCGCTTTTACAAGGGAGACATTGCGGATGCACTGGAAGCCTGGTACATCTCGCAGGGCGGATTCCTGCGGAAGCGTGACCTGGCCGCCCACGTGACGCACCTCGAAGACCCGATTTCCATCAATTACGAAGGATACACCGTCTACAAGTGCGGTCCCTGGACGCAAGGCCCCTACCTGCTGCAGACGCTGCGCCTGCTGGAAGGCTTTGATCTGAAAAAGATGGGATGGCTGAGCGCCGACTACATTCACGTGTTGACCGAAGGCATGAAACTGGCGATGGCCGACCGGGATGAATATTATGGCGATCCGTTGTTTGTGGATGTGCCAATGAAGGAGCTGCTTTCGGATGCTTACACGAAGATTCGCCGCCCGCTAATCGATATGCAAAAAGCATCGCTGGTGCTGCGTCCCGGCGACCCGGTGAAGATGCAGGCGGTAAAGGACAGCAGCAGTCGTTATGTGCCCTGGCCGGGCGGCACGACTACCCTGTGCGTGGCCGATCGCTGGGGAAATGTAGTGGCTGCTACGCCCAGCGGACTGGGCAGTACAGCCGGTCCGGCGGGCGAAACCGGCATCATTCACGGGACACGCCTGGTTAGTCTGAACACCTGGGAAGGACACCCGGATTGCATCGAACCGGGTAAGCGGCCGAGAATCACATTAACGCCCACGCTGGTCGAAAAAGAAGGAACGCCGGTTCTGGCAATCAGCGTGGCAGGCGGCGATTTGCAGGACCAGGTGGCGCTGCAGTTGTTCCTGGATTATGTCGAATTCGGCATGACGCCGTTCACTGCGGTTCCGGCTCCTCGTTTTTCGACCAGTCACCACATCGGCTCCTTCGGGCAGGATCCACCCCGCCTGGGAAGCCTCACCGTTAATGATAGAGTCGCGCCGGAAATTGTAAAAACTCTGGAAGCGAGGGGGCACAAAGTGCGGACGACATCGCACGGTATTGGTGGCGTGGCTATGCTGTATATCGATTCAAAAACAGGGGAGTGCGAAGGCAGCGGTTCCGCGGCTGGCGCTGCGAAATAATATCATTAGCACCGGGATTAATTCCGGTGCTATAGGCAAAAAAATAACCATAGCAAACGGTACACAAATATGATACCCAAATTGAAACGACTCGGTTACCTTTTATTCATTTTGATTCTGACTTCAACAGTCCAGGCGGGAACGGGTGCGGAAAATCCCCGCATCGGGATTGTGATCAGCAAGACCAGCTTCCAGCAGCGCTGGGGCGTCACCCAGATGTCGGCGCATGGCTGGGGCGCGGTTGCCAATCTGGCCGGCATTCCGTACGATTGTTTCTTCCTCAGCGATCTGCCTGTTGCCAAGAATCTGAATCAGTATGATGCGCTCATCATCGGCCAGTGCACCTACGTGGAGAAGGCGCTTTACCCGGATGTGGTGAAGGTGGTAAAAAGCTATCTGGAGAACGGCGGCAATCTGGTGATTGACGGGCCGTTTGCCACGCTGGACGAAGAGGCGCAGGAGCGGGATCATTCCGATCTCGACAAGCTGCTGGGAATCGAATATGCCGGTTTCCATGGCGATTCCGATTACCGCATCAAGGTGCAGGACAACGCCAGCTATATCACCGGTCCGCTCGAAATCAACCAGTTCGTGACCCAACACCTGGCCAATGGCCTGAACATCCTGAAATTTCAGGATGCCGGAGCGTCAGTTTTGCTGGGGGCCGGTAATGAAAACGAGGAATATCCTTATCTAACCATTCACCAGTCCGGCAAAAATCGGGTAGCGCTGGTCAGCGATTTCAGCACCTGGGCGGGAGCCGCTTCCTTTTTCCGCAACGAGCAGCCGCAGGTATTTTACGCCAACCAACTTTTCAATGCGCTGACTCGCACCGTGCAGTGGACAGTTTATGGTGATATTCAGACTCCGTTCCCGGTGCCGCAGCTCTCCAATGCCAACCTCACGGCCATCATTCGACTGGATGCTGACGCCAGCAGTAACCTGGACGCCCAGATCCGGACGATTAATTACCTGGTGCGCATTGCCAAAGAGAGCGGTGTGGTGCCGGTTTATGCCTGGATTTCCAGCGGCGCCACCAAAGCAGGTTGGCAGGATCTGGCGCCGTTGGGCAAAAAAATCGAAGATGTGGGCGGGGAGATCGGCACCCACAGTCGCTTCCATCGCATCGGCCGTAACATGACCGAAAAGCGCTGGAAGGAAGAACTGGATGATGCCATCAAGGAAATCGAGTTCAACACCAGCGATTTTGGCTACCCCATCGGTAAGGTGGATTTTTTTATCAATCCCGGCAACACCATTCACATGGATGATTATGAAGAGGTGGCCAGCCGTTTTTCGTTCTACATGACCCACGGTTTCGAGCAGGATATGCCGCTGGGCTACGGAAATCTCACCTGGTTCACCGGCCCTTATAAGAACCTGGCGGTGTTGGAAAACAATCCCTCGCCGGACTATCAGTGGTTCTACGATCCTTCGTGGAGTTACACCACCCAGCAGATCACCGCCTACGAGGAAGCGATTTTTGACCACATGTTCGGAAATATCGGGAATGGAGTTCTTTTCAACGAGATGTGGCACGATTATTCGATTACCTCGCAGCCGCAGCACGACAAAGAGCGCATCATGAACAAAAAGAATATTGCTTTCTACGATGCCATAAAAGCCAAATTTGCCACCAACGATATTTACTGTCCCACGCCGGTAGATTTGACAAACAAGCTGCGGGCCATGGCGCAATGGAATTACAGTTGGAACAGCGCCGGAAACAAGCTGGAGATGACGCTGGACCTCAGCAATGTGCGGGTCGATACCATTCCTTATTTCATCGGCGGAATGGGAATCCGGGTTGAGAACAGCGGAGAGTTTATTCAGAGTGTGAAGATCAACGGGCAGGAACATTACGCTTTTTCGGACAGGGTAGTCATCCTGCCCAACCTGAAGAAAGGGCCGAACAAAATCGAAGTGATGCTGGGGCCAGACCGTCCCACGAAGCCGCACCTGGCCTACATTTCCAAGCGCATGCCGGAAATCCGCCAAAACGGCGATGCGCTGCAATTTTCGGTTCTGACCAAAAGCAAGGCCCGTTTCCATTTCTATACCAAAAGCGGCCATGTTCTTTTAAATGCCGATTGGCAGGAATGGAACCGGAAGAACGACAATCTGCTGCGGGCGTATGTTACTTCCGACCGCAAACCGGTTCTGAAAAAGCTGAAGAATTCGGATTTCATGCTGACCCGGGCGACACTGCCGGTGGCCGATGTGAAGGAATCCGGCTCCAAAATCACTTTCACGGTGAACCCGAATGAGGATGCGGAACGGGTTGTGGCTTTCCAATCGCCGAAGGCGCCCAAAACCCTGACATTTGCCGGAAAGCCGGTGGAAGCGGTTCACCAGGCAGGACAATATGTGCTGAACCTGCCGGAGTTCAAAGAAGCAGTCGAATTAGCGATAACTTTTTAGCAAAATATAACTGACTTTTTAAACGAGGAGAGCACTCGATGAAAAGGAAAAACCTGGTTCTGATTTGTGCATTGCTTCTGTTCGCCGCACTCATACTTCCGGGAATTGCGGTTGCGCAGGACACCTGGAAACCGCTGGCCGATTGGGGCCACTGGCGGCTGGGGCAGAAGGCCGATCTCGAATTCCTGCAGCAAAACAATATGACCATCACTTTTGGCAGCGGCGCTCCTAATTTCGAGGGCACCAGCCGGGCGGACTTCGATAAGAAAATGGAAGAGGCCAAGGCCTTCAACAAAAGCTATCACGACAAGGGCTATATCGTGCTGCGCTACCTGTCCACCTCGCTGGGCGGCAGGACTGCTACCAACAAGGACATTCCCGAGAAAAACCAGATAAAGATGTTGCAATTCTACAATGAAAACTGGTCGGACTACGCCGACTATATCGGTCCCAAGCCGGAAGCCGACCCGACGACCTGGATTATGGTGAGGCCGGACGGCACGTTTCCATTTTACCGCTATGCACCGTATGGCAGGGAAACCGGCCCCGGTTTCGAAACCTGGGGTTGCCCGGACAATCCCGATTATGTGCGCATGATGGAAGGGCACATCCGGGCGCAGGCAGAAACCGGAATCGACGGTTCCTACGTGGACTGGACGCAGATTGCCGGCGGCACCTGCTACTGCGATTACACCCGCCAGAATTTCATCGCCTATTTGAAGAAGAATCTGCCGGCGAAGGTGGGGCAGGCCAAATACAGCACATCCGATTATGATAATATTAAGCTGCCGGAAAAGCGGGGCGACAACTTCTGGATGGAATGGCTGCTTTTCCGGGGGCACGCGGTAGCGGAATTTCACAAGAAGCTGCGGACTGCAGCACGGAAAGTCAATCCCAACTTTATGATTGCCGGCAATGTCTTCGGCGGGTTTGGCTATGGCCCCATCGCTTATGATGCCGCCGGGAATATGGAATATTTGGGAGCGGAAGGTTACGACGATTTCATATATTCTGAGATGCAGGAATTTCTGGATAGTGCTCCGCGCAAGGATTCCACCGGGATGAAAGTCACCAACAGCCCGGCGCTGAAATTCCTGACCGCCGCTTCTCACCAGAAGCCGGTGATTGTCTATGCCACCGAGATCACACCACCCATTTTTCCCGACCCAACCGAAAAATGCCTGAGCGCCATGGCGCAAATCAATATCGCCGAGGCGGAAGCCAACCACACGATTTTCCGGGAGAAACGGGAGACGCCGCCGGGAGCAACCGAGATGTACCAGTTTATCTCGGCAAACGAGGACAAGCTGTTGGGTGCCAAACTGGGCAGTAATGTAGCTATCCTGGCTTCGCTGCGGCAGTACCTGGCGGATGAGCTGAGTTTTGCGTTCTCCGCATCCCGGGTGCTGGCCGACCGGGGAATCGCCCACGTGCTGATGACCGAAGACGATCTGCTCAACGGAAACCTGTCGCAATATGACCTGGTTTTTGTTCCTTACCTGCCGCTGCTAAGCCTCGAAAAACAGGAAGCCCTGAAAAAATTTGTGGAAAACGGCGGCACCCTGCTGGTGTTGGGGAAAAGCGGCAGCAAGGATGAATACAACCTGCCCAACTCCGAAAATGTTTTGGCTGAAATGAATGGGAGTGCAGGATTTCCTGCGTCCTACACCGAGAAGAAGGTGGGCAAAGGGACATTCGCTTATATTCCGCTGACCATCCCGGCAAACCGTTTCCTGATTCCTGCCAAGGCCAAATCCGAATACACCACTTTTGGTCCCACCATGGCAGACGTATTTCCGGATATTCCCGAAGGTTACACCCGTGGACGCATCGATCCTGCGCTGCGCACAATTCTGGAAACAGCGGCGGACAAAATCGAAGTGCTCCAGCAGGGAAGGATTTCCCGCCTGCTGAAAAAAACGCCGTTCGTGGAAATGACCACCATGCATCAGCCGGAGAAGAACCGCATGTTGGTGCACCTGGTGAATTATGATGTCACCGTGGACGGCACCATTACTCCGGCAACCGGCTTGCAGGTGCAGGTGCTGGTTCCTGCCGGCAAGAAAGTGAAGCAGGTGAGCTACAATGGTACCTTGACCAAAATGGCAAATGTAAAATTTAAATCAGAAACAAAAAATGGCCGGCAAGTAATCACCTTCGATCCGGATGTGGTGAATGTGTATGGCCTGGCAGTGATTGAGCTGGAGTAGGTTCCGGATCAGAAAATGCATTGGAAACCGTTGAAACGGCTTTCGTGAGATAAATCCTTTCATTAACACCGGGCTGAAGCCTGGTGTTAATGAAAAATATGGTATTCAGAATGATCAAAGAAATAATGATATTTTTTGCAGGAGTTCTTTTGTTGGCTTCCTGCTCAAAGAAGGATGCCACCCAGCCACCGACCAATGACGACGCTGTGGTGCTTAAGGAAATCGACGATGTGCTTCCCAATCCATTCAAGGGATTTGCTCCCTGGATTGGCTCCGGGAATCCCCGTTACGAGACCAAATTGCAGTATGCTACCTTTGCCTGGAAAGACCTTGAGCCATCCCGTGGTGTTTATGACTGGACGGTGCTTGAGAGAAACTGGGGAAACGTGGCCGCTACCGGGCGGCGGGTTGGTTTTCGCATCGCTGCTGCCATTCCGGGAGATGTTGGGCATATCGACATTCCCCAGTGGCTGGCGGATGACAGCGTGGACATGCGGGCTTACGAAATCGATGGCGCCCACGGTCTGGCGCCGGACTGGGACAATCCGCATTTTCTCCAGGCGCACCATGAATTTATTATGGCGCTGGGAACGCGTTATGACGACGATCCACGGGTGGCCTGGATCGACATCGGCTCTTATGGCTTTTGGGGAGAGTGGCACGTTTACCTCAACGATTCGCTGGCGGCAACCCCATCCACCAAACAGACGATCCTGGAGGACTATTTTGCGGCCTTCCCCACCAAACGGAAGGTGATCGCATTCGATGACGATTTCGCCACCAAGTATGTGACCGACCACGGCGGCGGTATCCGCAACGACTGTCTGGGTACGCAGGATTCCAACGACTGGTATCTGGAGAGTTTGAACGGAATTGATCCAGCGCTCAACGACCGTGTGTGGAAGACCGCTATTATCACCGGTGAATTTTGTGGAAGCGATGCCGGGGCGGTGCAGGGCACCACCATCCGCTTCGATCTCAACTACCAGTTTATCAAGCAAACCCACTGGTCGTTTATCGGGCCGGCTGGCGGCGCTATTTATCCGCAGAATGACGAGCACAAAAAAAACCTCGACATGCTGCTAAAAACGCTGGGCTATCGTTTTGTGCTGAAACAGGTGACCAACGACAAGAAGATTGCAAAAGGGGAAAATCTGCATCTCTCAATTAAAGTGGAAAATAAGGGAGTGGCGCCGTTCTATTTCGAATGGCCGTTGGTGGGTTACCTGGTCGGTAGCGACAGCTCGGTAGCCGTGCAGCAGGACTTGGGCGTGGATATACGCAAATGGCTGCCGGGCGAAACAACCGCCGAAGCGAACATCAGCTTGCCGGAAAATATGCCGGTTGGGAAATACGACATCAAACTGTCCATTGTCGATCCGCTGACGGATTTGCCGGGTGTGTGGTTTGCCAACACCCACCGGGATAGCCAGGGGCGCTATCTGGTCAGCCGCATGACGGTTCAATAAAAGAGGAGCGATCAATAGGTGCATATGCGCAAAGCGGTTTCTGTCATTTCAAAGCGCAGCGAGAAATCTATAATGGCATTCAGACGGTGGGCGAAGATTTCTCCCTTCGGTCGAAATGACAGGCCGAGCCATGTAATGCTGGAGCACGAAGAAATCCACAAAAACCCAAGGAGTGTGCTACTTTGACTACCAGACGAAATTTTCGGAAAACCTGCGGTGCGGCAGCGCTGGCCGGTGGAAATGTCCGCCCGGGAAGTTAATCCCGACGGCTCGCTGACGCTTCAGCGGATGCGGGGAGTGTAAGGGCGTGGCGCATGGAGAATGGGGCACGGGGCATGCTGCGATCCAGAAAGTAGTGGCTGATGAGTCTGCGTCAACGCGAGTTCCTCCGGCCATTTGTGGGCGGAAATTTGAATGAATTAGCAATTTGTAAGCCCACTGGGGTTCTTTAAGGTAAACTTAATAATGATATGATTTTTGAAATTTAACATTTTAAATGTGAGGCGGATATGAAAAGAAGCTACCTGTTTTATGCGATTGCTGTTTCAATTTTGGCTTCCGGCCTGTTCTCTTTTGCACTGGCCCAGCAGAATTCCGGCACTTACTACCAGGGTGTTACCATTGCCCCCACCTATTCCTATCATCTTTCCGGGAGAACCGACCGGGTGAAAGGCTACCTGGTGAAAATCGACGATTTAAGCAGCCTTGCTAACCCCGGCCTGGCAATTCTGGTCAGCGGTATTGCAGAGGGTGAGGGCTATGCGACCGTAAATGGAGCCAAATATGACATCCCCGGTTTGGCGGGCAGCCTGACCACTTCCATCGACAAGAGTGGAAAAAATGTGGAAGGCAAAGAAGGCTGGTATTCCTACAGCAGTGGCGATGACATTATTGGCGAGATGATCGTTCCCATCAGCCGGGACAACATGCACGACGGGTTGAATGAGATCACCTTTTACATGAATCCCGGAAGTGACGGTTTTGAAATCATTGATGCCAGGATTCAATCGGTGAAAGAATCCGAACCAACTCTTATCGGCCAGACTTATCATTTGTTGGCAAGGGGGAAGCCTTCATCTGTCCGGGATTTCGATTTTGTCTTCAACTACAAGGGCGAGGAGATGCGCCAGGAGAAAGATATCCCGGATTGGGCCCGCCGTGGAAAGGTCAATTTCTATCGCGCTGGCATCGATTGGGATCACCTGGATCGCATGTTTGAGATGTTCAAAGAAGCGCACATCAATCTGGTCGCCACCGGCGTTCCTGCCGACAAGAACAGTGATGAATACAAACGGGCGGTTGCTTTCATCGACCGCTGCCACAGGCTGGGCATTCACGTGACCGCATTTAATTCGCTGGGCAATATCAGTTTTCGTGATTACCTGATGCATCCTGAATTGGAAAAATGGATCGCCCGGGATGAATACGGTGCCTTGCGCTGGCGGGGCGAAAAAGGCAGCAGTTATGCGGCTGACCTTCATAACGAGGATTATCGGAAGAACGATTTGTTGAAACGAGCTGCGGCGGAAATCGATGCCGGGGTCGATGAACTCTATTACGACTGGGCTATCGGCGGAACCGGCGACGTGCTGAAATTCTTTACCGAAGTCCGGGATTTGGCCAAAGAGAAAGACAGAAATGTTACCATATATGGCAACTGCAAAGGCAATATTTTGGCGGATGAAGCCTGTGACCTGACCAAGAGCGAAGGTACTACCGAAGCCGGCATTTGGGACGGCAAGTGGGTTCACAATATTGCCCAGGCCCGTTTCTATTACGCTTCCGGGAGCGGCGTGAAACCGTATCGCAGCAAGTACGAAGGCGCCGATCCGGGCGTTCCCAATCCTGGAGCATACGATGTGAGGGATGGCATGAAATGCGGCTGGATGAAGCCCATTGCTGAGGCGGCCGCTTTCCAATCGCATTTTGCCATTGCCGAAGCGGGCGACAAGCTGCTCAGCGGATGGGTGAATAAAGACAATCCTCTGGCGATGGACGTCTGGGACGGGATTTGTCGCTATTATTCCTTCCTTGACGAGCACCAGGATTTGTATACCGATGTTTCCTGCGTAAGCAAAATCGGCGTTGTGGCGCCGCCGCATATTCCGAGTTTCGAGGTTTCCCTCACACGGGAAAGTCTATACAATGCGCTGGCTGAGATGAGTATTATGTATGATGTCCTGTTGCTGCACCGCCTCACGCCGGAAATGTTGAACGGCTACAAGGCGATCATCATTCCCAATATTCCCTGGGTTGAAGCGCAGCAACTGGACGCCATTAAGGCATACAAAAAGAAAGGCGGGAAAATATATACAATCGGCAGCACGGCGGAGCTGCGGGAACTGGCCGATGAAACTTCCCCGGCCGACGTTTTCGGCCACCTGAACGAAGATGGTGCCCGGCAGGAATTGCGGGCCAGGCTGGCAAACCTGGAAGGCAGTCCTCTGATTTCCATCTCTGATGCCAAATATGTTGCAGCCAACCTTGTGCATAAAAACGGATCGAAGCGCTACGTTTTGCACTTCGTCAATTATGACAAGCCATTGCAAAATGTGCGGGTGAAAGTGAACCTGGATGGGTATCCGGTCAAGTTCAGCAAGAACAAAATATCGCTGCTTTCCCCGGATGCGGTTCCTTTGAAGGTTGCGGACATTGCAGTGAAGGGAAAGACGCTGGAATTTGCTCTTCCGCAACTGACCATTTATGATGTAGTGGTTTTGAATTGAGTGTTCGGGAAGATTGGGAAGAACGACCAATATTTAAAACTCCGATTTTCGCCGAGACCTTGCTCGCTGGTTCCGAAACAGCGCTCTGATAAGATAAGGCAGTTAGGTTCTGGTGAAAGGGGAGTGGGGGATGCAAATAACTTTTATTTTAAAACAGGGTGTCAAGATATGATTAAAATAATAAGAATTGCGCTACTTGTGCTTGGTTTGCTGTTCCTGAATGCAGAATCGCAATCCCGTCAGGCAATTCCCGGCCAGATTCCCACGCGCAAGATTGGCGATGAAATTCACAATCACCATCAAGGCCTTGCGGTCTGGTGGGCGGGCCACAACGGCTGGCTCATCAAATCCGGGGACACCATGGTAGCCACCGACCTGGTCCTGGAAACCGATGAAGACCGGCTGTACGAGCCGCCGGTGACGTCTGCCGAAATCGCCGAGGATCTCGATGTTTCCTTCATCACCCACGAGCATGGTGACCATTTCTCCCGGGCCACTTCCCGAATTTTGCTGGAAAAGTCTCACTGCGTTTTCGTGATGCCGGAAACCTGCCTGGAGGCCGCCCACGAGCTGGGAATCCCCGACAGCCGGATCAAGGTAGCGGTTCCCCGGGAATCGTTTATCGTAAAGGGAGTGAAGGTGAAGGCGCTGCGGGCGATTCATGGAAATCCCAAATTTGCCGTTTTTTACGATGCCAATTTGAAGGACTGCGGCTACCTGATTCACCTGGGCGGCAAGGATTTCCTGCAGCCGGGCGACACCGTGCTGCTGGAAGATCACCTTTTCCTTAAACATGTGGATGTCCTGTTTTTCTCGCCCACCGAGCACAACATGCACATCCGGCAATCCATCATCCTTATTAATACGCTGGAGCCGGATTACATTTTTCCGCAGCATTGGAAAGAATTCCGGGTTACCGACCAAAACCGTTACTGGACAACCGGTTATGCCCACGAGGTGAAGATGTATTTATCAAAACCGCTACAGGAACGGTATCATATTCTTGAGCCGGGCGATAAGGTGGAAATCAAATAGGATCAAATTGTCAATGGGGAGTTAGAATGAAATCGAAAAACGGAATCTATCTTTTAGGCTTCCTGCCCTTGTTTTTCATTTTGCTGGTGCAGGTAAAACCGTTTGTCAATATCATAAAAGGGGACGGCACGCCAAACGTGGTGCTGGTTTCCCCGCAGGAAACCGACGAGGTGCTGACGAATCCCGGAATGGGCTTTACCACCGCCGGCAAATTCGACGGCGAGGTGCCCGGCTACCCAAAGAGCACCATCGCCTACTTCCGCTGGTACTGGGAAGATCTGGAGCCGCAGGAAGGCGTTTTCAACTGGAAAATGGTGGATTCCGTTCTGGCGGGAGCCCGGGCGCACGGGCAGCGACTGGCTACCCGCATCATGCCCGCCAACGGCCGGGCGGGGACTCCCGAGTGGTATAAGAAAAAGGGTGCTAAAGGCTGGGAGTATGTTGCTGAAAGCACCCAGAACGCCGGCAAGACCACCCCAAGCTGGATGCCGGATCATGCCGATCCGCTCTATGCAAAATACATGGGCCGGTTGGTGCGGGAATTCGCCAAGCGCTACGATGGCAATCCGGATATCGATCATATCGACATCGGTTCTTACGGCCACTGGGGAGAATGGCACCTCAGTTTTGTTAAGGAAAAACAGGCTTATCCGTTCGCCATAAAGAAAATGATCATCGATTGGTATCTGGACAATTTCAAAAAGACACCGATGCTCATTTGCGAAGATGCTGAAGACGGACTGGAATACGCCACTCAGCACGGCGTCGGCTGGCGGGCAGACTGCATGGGAGATTACGGTCCGCCCAACAACTGGAACCTGATGACCCGTTACCTGAAGCTGCCCAAAATGTATCCTTCGGTCGGCGAAGCCTGGAAGAATGCCCCGGTTGCATTTGAAACCTGCGGGACCATGGAATCGTGGTTTCGTGCCGGGCGGGACATCGATTACATTTACAGCGTCTGCCTGGAGTTGCATGCCTCGGTGCTGAACAACAAATCCACTCCCATTCCACCGGAATGGTGGCCGGCCACCGAGAAATTTCTGAAGCGCATGGGCTATCGCTTCGTGCCACGGTTGGTGCGGCATGAAAAGTGGCTGTCGCCGGGCGATACCCTGCATTTCGAGATGGAGCTGGACAACATCGGCGTGGCCCCGCCCTACCGTGGATATGTGCCGGCGGTGGAAATCCGCAAAGCGGGAGTGCGAACCAACAATGTGCTAGTATCTAAAGACCTGGATTGGGATGTGAAGAAATGGCTGCCGGGCCGCCACCGGGAAAAGGCTGAGATCATTTTGCCGGCAGATGCAGAGGCGGGCCGCTACCTGGTCTATTTTGCGCTGCTCGATACCTTCGACCGCACACCGGCAATCCAACTGGCAGTTCAGGGTGGCGATGCGCAGAAATGGTATTCGTGGAGTGCTGTATCGGTGGTGGAATAGCGTAGCGTATGGGGCAAGGAGCACAGTGCGGAGAGCATGGAGCAGGGAAATACTCAAATACTCCAACAATCCACTACTCCATCACTCCATCAGGGCAGACCGCTTGCGGTGCCGCGACAATAAAGTAATAAATTTAGAAATCTTAAACTTGACAATATAGATGATTCGCTTTCGTCCAATTATAACAAAATCGCTGCTCTGGATATTCTTGTTTATTATTCCCGTATTCGGCAGCTTTGTCAAGTTCGCAGACGATTCGTCGGCGACGCAGGTAGTACCCAGGGTCTACCTGGATTGCTCATTCTGCGATTTTGATTTTTTGCGTTCCAAGATTCCTTACGTCAATTATGTGTACGACCGGCAAAACGCCGATATTTATATTCTGATCACCCGCCAGACGACCGGGAGCGGCGGAAGGGAATATACACTGACGTTCCTGGGGCAGGGCGCTTTTTCCGTTCACAGCGACACGCTGACAATGGTAACGCTCCACAATGATACCGATGATGAAGTGCGGCGGAACCTTGCCCGGCATGTCGAGATCGGGCTGCTTCCTTACATCTATGATACCAAAATTATGGAAAATTTGTCGATCAATTACGAAGGGAAAAGGGACACGGTAGCCAACGATGCCGATAAGTGGAAGCTCTGGTTTTTCCGTATCAACCTGGGCGGCCATTTTTCGGGCGAAGCTGCATCGTCCAACTATTCATTCAGCAACCGTTTCTCGGGAGACCGTATTTCGCAAGATTGGAAAATCCAGTTCTCAAGCCGTCTTTCTTTGGAACGGGATCGCTACGTGGTAGATGAGGATACGCTGTTCAGCTCGGAGAGCCACAAACAATTCCGTCTGTTGGTTGTAAAAAGTCTGACACCGCACTGGTCGGCGGGCATTAACAGCAGATTTTCTTCATCCACATATGACAATATCAGCTCCGCAGTGAACGTCGCACCAGGAATTGAATATAACTTTTTCCCATATTCCGAATCCACCCGCCGGGAGTTCCGCCTGCTCTACGAAATCGGGTATGAATATGACCATTACTATCAATTGACGATTTTTGATAAGAAGAAAGAAAGTCTTTTCGAGGAATCGCTGGAGATCGCTTATGCAACCAAGAATCCGTGGGGGCGAATTGACCTTTTTGTGCGCGGTTCTCATTTCTTTCATGATGTGGCAAAAAACCATCTTTCGGTTTACAGCGAGATTTCGCTGCGCTTATTCAAAGGGTTGTCGTTTTATCTGGAGGGCGGTTATTCCCGCATAAGGGACCAGCTTGCGCTGCCCAAAACCAGTGCCACAATTGATGAAATCCTGCTACAGCGGCGTGAGCTGGAAACTCAGTATAGTTATTGGGGGGATGTGGGATTGGAATTCAGTTTTGGCTCTATGTTCAATAATATCGTAAACCCGCGATTCGGAGATTAATGGTGGACATAACTTTCGTCATAAAAATTTTTGTTAACAAATCTGTTCTGCACATTTATTCTATAACGTTGGAGGTTAGATTATGAAAAAAGTATTTGGAGCGAATCAAATTCTGTTAATCGTTGGCCTGGTGTTGACAGGCTTGTTGTATGTTGCACGTGCGGGTGATAGCAAAGAAGCTCCGCTTGTGCTACAGTCGCTTGACTATACGGAGAATCCGGTTGACATTCCAAATCCGGACAGAGGCTTTTACCGACCCCAGGAATTTGTAGTTCCCGTCGACGAAGGTGAAACTCCGGATATTCCTGACTTGGGAACCGTTATAAGTGGTACCACGGTCTTTGTTAATGCCCGTATCGTTTATATGTCATTTGACCTGAGGAACTTTTCGTCGAATGCCCCCCTCAATGGA
>CAZUZS010000072.1:0-22718 GCA_964624795.1 uncultured Calditrichaceae bacterium | reverse complement strand
GCCGCTTTGCGGGCCGGGTAGTAACCGAAAAATACTCCTACTGCCCCGGAGAACGTGAATGCCAGAACGACAATTCCCGGTGCGATGAGGGTCTGCAAAGGTGTCAGCAGGCTAATGAGAACGGAGATCACGATGGAAACCAGTATCCCGATAAGTCCGCCAATGAGGCTGAGAACAATTCCCTCCGCCAGGAACTGGGTCAAAATATCGCGGCTGCGGGCGCCGACCGACAGGCGGATTCCGATTTCCCGTGTTCGCTCGGTTACCGAAACTAACATAATGTTCATGATGCCGATGCCGCCCACGATAAGTGAGACGGCGGCGATGGAGCCTAACAAAATGGTCAGCACCTCGGTGGTGGAAGTGACCGTTTTAATAATGTCTGCCTGGTTGCGAATGGTAAAATTGTCCGGTTCTCCCGGCCGCAGGTGTTCTACTCCCCGCAGCACGGTTCGAATCTGCTCCTGGGCAGTGTACATCTGCGACTGCGAAATGGCACTGGCCATAATAAAATTGATATAATCGCCGCCCTTCAGATGGAACAGCACGGTGGTGGACGGTGCCAAAACCACATCGTCCTGGTCCTGGCCCACAGCGCTTTGCCCCTTTGGCGTGAGCAGGCCGATTACCAAAAAGGGTGTATTGTTAATGCGAATTCTTTGTCCCACCGGGTTGATTCCTGGAAACAGCTCGGTGGCAACTGTCTGTCCCAGCACGGCTACTTTTTTTCGTCCCAGCACATCCTGCTGTGTAAAAAAAGTGCCGGACTGAAGTCCCCATGCCCTGATTGTCAGATATTGCGGAGAAACGCCCTCAATGGAGGTGCTCCAGTTGCGTCCGTTGCCGATCACCTGCCCGGTAACCCGCACAATCGGCGAAACTGCTTTCAGCAGCGTGGTCATCTTTTTTATTTTTTCAACATCCTGGAGCGTAAACTGGGCGGCGGTTCCGGCTCCGCGGCTCACCCCGCCAAACCTGCTGGTTCCGGGGAAAATGATCAGCATATCCGAACCCAGCGACGCAATCTGGCTTTCGATTCGCGCCTGCGCGCCGTTGCCAATCGCCACCATAACGATTACCGCCGAAACGCCGATGATGATGCCAAGTGAGGTCAACAAACTTCGCATCCGGTTTTTGACCAGGCTTTTAAAAGCTGTTTTTAGCATATTTCTTAACTGGAACATCTCTGCCTGCCTTTTTTATTGTGCTTCGTCCTCTTCCTCTTCCCTGAAATTCATGAGATCGGCTTTGGCATCCCGCACATCTTCCACGGCCACATCACGTCGCAAATGTCCGTCCCGCAGCTCGACGATTCTTTTGGCATAACGGGCGATATCCCGCTCATGCGTCACCAGAATAACCGTGATACCCTGCCGGTTCAATTCCTGAAAAACCGACAAAATGTCGATGGATGTTCGAGTGTCCAGGTTTCCGGTTGGCTCGTCGGCTAACACAATGGCGGGCTCGTTGACCAGCGCCCGGGCGATGGCGACCCGCTGCTGCTGTCCGCCGGATAACTGGTGCGGTTCGTGATTTATGCGCTCCGCGAGCCCTACCCGCTCCAGCGCATCCATTGCGGCTTGCCGGGGATTAAGAATCCGCCTTTCACGGTCGTAAAGCAGCGGAAGCTCCACATTTTCCAACGCCGTGGTTCTGGATAAGAGGTTGAATCCCTGGAAAACAAAACCGATCTTCTGGCTGCGGATATCCGCGTATTCATTCCCGGTAAGAGCGCTTACCAGCTTGCCGTCCAGATAGTACTCACCGCTGGTTGGCTGATCCAGGCATCCCAATAAATTCATAAATGTGGACTTGCCCGAACCGGAAGCGCCCATTATAGCGACAAACTCTCCCCTTTCTACAATTAGGTCAATACCTTTTAAGGCATGAACGGCAATGTCTCCCATCTGGTAGGTTTTGGTGAGCTGCTTTGTCTCAATAACTTTTTCCATAAATCTCCGGATCAATTAGCATTATATCTGAATTTCCAGTTACAACAGCCGCTGGGCCGACGGGAAATTGGTTCTTCTCAAACATTAAAAAATTCGAAATCCCCGACGGCCTTGCTGCGCCTGTCCGGGGATTGTAAGGCCTGTAATTACCTGCATACCCGCATGAAGGGTTTTGCTTCCTAAAACCGCGGTATTTATTCCATCGGTGATGCCGGTTTTGAAAAAAGTGACCGCCAGCTTGCCCTTGTCATTCAGGTACCAGGCACTGCCAGTGTGGTTCGGCAGAATTTCACTCTCCATAGGCGCACCCTGGCCAATCCGGGATGACAGCAGGTGCTGCAATAAATCTTTCAGGTAAGCGCGGCTGGAGTCCGGCATGGATGCTTCCTCCTGCGACATATCTTTGCGAAATTCTTTGAGCATTTCCGAAGTGGGCTGAAAGCTGAGCGCTGCGTTGGGCACCCGCAGAACGTTGTTTTGCCGGGCGATAATAAAATCCAGGGTGGCGGTCATACCCGGCAGCAGAACATTATTCTTATTGCTGGCACTTACCACCACAGTATAATTCACCACATTTTGGACAACCGTCGGCTGCATACGGATTTCCTCCACCCTTCCGTGAAATTCACTGTCAGGATAAGCCGCTACAGTGAAATCGGCGGTCTGGCCTACCTTTATCTGGCCGATGTCGCTTTCGTCCACCTGCGCCAGGATTTCCATCTTGGTCAGGTCTTCCGCAATAATGAACAGGGTAGGGGTGGCAAAACTGGCGGCCACCGTCTGGCCCACATTTACATTGCGCTGTATAACAGTGCCGTGGATTGGCGAGCGAATATACGCATAATCCAGGTTTTGCTGGGCACGGGTCAGGGCGGCTTCGGCAGAGTTCACCGCCGCTTTGTCCACATTCAACGCCGTTTCGATGGGAAGAAAGTCGGACTCCGAGATCAGCCCTTTTTTATACAACGGCTGGTTGCGGTCGTAATTGGATTGTGCTTCACTTAGCTGGGCTTTGACCTGTTCCAGCGTTGCCTTCGCAGTTTCTACCGCAGCTTTTAAAGGGATGGTATCGAGGACCGCCAAAATTTCGCCCGGCTTGACGACATCATTGAAGTCAACATTGATTTTCACGATGGTGCCGGATACCTGCGTTCCAACATCCACGTTGGTAACCGCGCTTGTGGAGCCGGTGCTGGATACCGAATTGACAATATTCCCCCGGCTGATCTCGCCAAACAGAAATTGGTTGTTTTCCTGTTGGCGTCCCCTCCCTCTAACCGCAAGGATGATGAGTATAATGAAAACGACAGCGATGATGCCCCAAATAATTTTCTTGCTCATTCTTTTCTCTTTTTTGATTTCATTTTTTGCTGCTATTCATATTCCGGTTTTCCTTTAACAGGATCAACACCGTTAACCGGATTTTGTCTGTCCTGTTTTCCCTGTCGGATATTGTTAGTAAGAATTGAAAAGACCGGCAAGATTCTATCCAACGGGGTGAATCCTCCCACATTGTGCTGATTTACGGCATAAATCCTCTCAAAAGAGATGGTCAGCAGTTCTATTTTTTAGCGATCCGGGGGATTGTCCAACAAGGAAATTGCCTCATTGATGTCTCCCCGTTGAAACCGTACTGCGAAATACATGGTCACCTTGTTATATTGTGCGTTTACCAGGTCGTAGTGTGCGCTCAGGTCCTGTGCCTGCGACAAGGCCAACTGCACAAAAGTGGTTACACCGGAATTGTATTGCGCCTGAATCACTTTCAATGCTTCTTCCGAATACTTGTATTGCGCCTTCGCCACATCATACTGCTGCCTGGCCGAACGGTAATCCAGCATCGCCTGGTTGTAGGCCACATTTGCATTCAGTTTCAGGTTTTGCACAATAAGCTGCTGATCGGACAACTGGATTTTGGCGCGTTCTACGTTATGAAGTGTGCTGAGCTGGTCGAAAATGGGAAGCGAGAGCGACAGCCCGATGGTGCCTACCCGGTTGTATTTAACCTGGTCGGCAAAGCTGGCCTGGTTTTCGGTGCTGTTGTAATTGGTGCTGCCGTCCGCGAAAAGCGAAATGGACGGCCAGAATCCCGCCTGCGATACCTTTATCTGGTACTCTGCCGCATCCGCTTGCAGCTCCTGCGATTTTACATCCTGGCGCATCTGCAGCACGGAATCGATTGGCAGCTCCGGCTCCCGGTTGTCCTGCAGCGAATCGATTCGCCCGATTTCAAAAGGCGTAAATTCATACCCGGCACCCGGCGATTCCCCCAGGCTCTGCAGCAGGGTGTAGCGGCTGGCCTGGTAAGTCTGGGTGGCCGTTACCACCTGCAGCTCCGCCTGCTTGACGGTGGCCTGCTGCTGCAGCACGTCAGCGATGGTGCGATTGCCTGCTTTTTGGAATTCCTGAATCTGTTCCAGTTGCTGCTGCTGCGCTTTCATATTTTCCTTCGCTATGCGAATCAGATCGAGGTTCTGCACCACCTGCAAATACTGTGAGATTACCTGGTAAGTAAGCGATTGTGCGTCGAAAGAATAGGTCGCCTGCTGTGCGGCCAGGCTTCGATTGGCCTGGTGCAGGCTGGCAATATCGCCGAAACCGTTGAACAGGTTCAGATTGGTGGAGACGGTCGCCGAAATCGCTTTCCCGCCCGGATTGTAATATTGTCCGGGAATCAGGCTTCTCTGCCGGGTGACGTACTGTTTCGACCCCGATGCGGAAAGCGAGAGATACGGGTAAAAATTGGATCGCGCCTGTCCCACGTTTACCCGGTTGGTGGCTACTGCATTGCCGGACTGTTTGAGAGTGAGATTCTTTTTGAGGGCCATTTGTATGGCATCGTGAATGGTAATCACCCGGCTTTGCTGCGCTGCAACCTGTTCCGGCGGGATGGCAAGCAAGGAAACGAAGCCTGCCAGAAGAAAACCTTTTCTTATGTATTTTGAAAAAAGGACTGATGAAGCTAAGATGCGCATTAGGGCTGATCCTCCCTCTATTCCCCGGAAAAAACAAATATTCATTCCCAAAAACGAACAACAAAAAAGAAAGATATACCAACACAATATCGGTCATAATTTTCATATATCATTATGAAGAAAGGATGAAAATCAGGTGAGGAATCGAGCCGGTCGCGAATCTACTTTACCTTTTTGGAGCGCGATTCACCCCGTTGGATAAAAATTAACCAATAGCTTAATTTTAGATCGGATTATTCAATGGGGTGAGCCGGATTATAAATGGCATTCCCAGCCTGCTCACTTGTTCGATGAACACACCACATGCTATGTTCTCTGCACTTTGCTCCCTGCGCCAAGCGCCGCGCTCCATGCACCATGCTCGGAATGAACACGTTTAACCAGATAGTTAAAGCTGTTTAACCATTTAGTTAAACGTGTTTAATCGTTTAGTTAAAGCTGTTTAATCAATCGGTTAAACCTGTTCATTTTGGCAAGTGAAGCTGCAGAGTCGGGTAATTGGTAATGTTGAGTTCTGAAGTTGATGCTGTTTAATACTGGTCAGCCTTGCTATCCCGGATTAATCATCTCGCAAAGCCTCCCACGTAGTGGTCGCAATGCGAAAAGTCGCAAAGAGTCCGTATATATGGTTTTTCAACAGTGATTTAGTATTTGGGTTGAGAAACATTGTTCTTATGTTTATCTACATATTTCGTGTACCTTCGCGTTCTTGGCACCTTTGCGAGAAAATTTATGAATAGATCAGGCTATTTGATATTTCGATTTATTTTCATATTATCTAATGCGATTGTTTGAAATAACGGACGCGGAAAATATTGTATTATGCTTCTCAATTGTAATTTGAAATATTCGCCTTGATAAAAGATCATTTTTCTCTTGCGAATTGTTAACTAATAGCTTAACATTGAAAGGGCCGAATTAATGTTAGAAGGGAGAATCGAATTTCGGCAACTGCCGATCCATACTGATTATGGGCAGGTTATTCATAATGTCTATTATGTTCTTGAGAACAATAGGTCGAAAGTGATGGATCATTTCAGGCAATTGAGCAAAAGCGAACAGGATTTGATAAAGGATTTGATCATAAAAATGGCGACCGTTGAAAATTTTAAATCTCCAAAGATAAAATACAATTTAAGAGGCTATGATTATGGAGAGATCAGACCGATGCCGCACAGGTTTTTCTTTTTTCAAAGATATGGCAACAACATCATCTTTTTTGATTATATCATGAAGAAAAAATCTTCATTAAAAGATGAAATTTATAAACGTTTGGAAAGGGATAAAGAAAGATATGAAAAAGAATTTGAAAAATTCGTACGAAGACATCGATAAATTTTTTGCTGCACCGCCTACCACCAACCAAAAGGCATGGAGCCTGATAAATACGTTTTATCACCTGGTTTTGAGTTATATGGAAGAAAATGGCATCACCCAGGCGGAGCTGGCCAGAAAGCTTGGAAAATCCCGCTCCGCAATTTCCCAGATGTTCAAAAAGACACCTAATCTCACTGTCAAAAAGATGGTGGAGATCGCCGATGCGATTGGTATTGATCTACTAATTACTTCTCCACAGGTAGAGTTAATAAATAAAACAGCAGATTCCGCCAGAGATAAGGCCGGCACTTCCTTGCGGCTTAAACATGCGAATTAGCCCGGAGGAAATTTAGGAGAGATTTCGGAAAGTAGAAGCGAGATGATAAAATACCATGAAGTGAGCGATATTCATTTTACTAATGAAAATCTGAAGATAAAGATTGATGGAATACAATACAAATTTAAGATATCAGCCATATCTGAAAAATTAGCGAAAGCTTCGGGTATCGAAAGAGACAAGTACGAAGTATCGCCATCCGGGTATGGTATTCATTGGCCGCTGATTGATGACGATTTGTCAATAGACGGGCTGCTGGGGATAAAACACTCTCCCAGGATAATAAAGGAATCGGGACGAGCATAGCCCCCGGCCTCATTTTGTAATCTTATTAACACCGGGATTAATCCCGGTGTTAATGAAATCATGGTGCATCTCGCTCCCAAAAGATTATACCCAACTCCCCCTACTCATACCGCAGCGCATCAATCGGGTTCAATGCCGCTGCTTTGCGGGCCGGGTAGAATCCGAAGAAAATCCCCACCGCCCCGGAAAACAGGAACGAGATCAGGATGATCTGCGGGCTGATGATGGCGGTCAGATCGGTAAACTGGTTTAATCCAAATGTAATAAGAAAAGATAAAGCGATCCCGATAAAACCGCCCGCCAGACTCAGTACCACCGCCTCGGTAAGGAACTGCGACAGCACATCGCTGCTGCGCGCGCCGACCGACAGACGAATGCCGATCTCACGCGTTCTTTCGGTCACTGACACCAGCATAATATTCATAATCCCGATGCCGCCCACGATGAGCGACACCGCGGCAATGGAGCCTAACAGCAGGGTCATCACCCGCGAGGTCTCCGAGGCCATGTCGGTGATTTCCGCCTGGTCGCGGATATTGAAATCGTCATCTTCACCGGGGCTTAGCCGGTGCGCATCGCGCAGAATTTCCCGCATCTGCTCTTCGGCGGCCGGCATCTGCGCCGTCGAAATGGCGCTGGCATTGATCATGTCTACCCAGCGATGCCCCTTCAGGCGGTAGAGAACGGTGGTGGAGGGAGCCAGGATCACATCGTCCTGGTCATTGCCCATGCCGCTCTGTCCCTTGGCCTTCAGCACGCCGATTACCGTAAACGGCACATTGCGGATACGGATTTGCTGCCCGGTGGGGTCTTCGTCGGGAAATAGCTGGTCGGCTACTGTCTTTCCCAGGATGGCCACTTTTTTATTAGCCATTACATTGCGTTGGGTAAAAAATTCTCCGTATTCAATTTCCCAATTGCGGATCTGGAAATAATCCGGGGTAACGCCGTAGACGGTGGTGAACCAGTTGCCGGTTCCGCCTACCACCTGCCCGCCGCTTCGCACCACCGGCGAAATTGCGCTGATCAGGGTGGATTCCTTGCGGATCTTGTCCACATCATCAAAGGTGAAGCGGTTGAAGCTGCCCGCCCCTTTGTTGACGCCGCCCGACTGGCTGAAACTGGGAAATACGACGATCAGATTAGTGCCCAGCGAGTTGATCCCCTCTTCAATTACCGTCTGGGAACCAGTGCCAATGGCCACCATCACAATCACCGCACTCACGCCAATAATAATCCCCAGCGATGTCAGCAGACTGCGGCTGCGGTTTTTCAGCAAGCTTTTAAAAGCTGCTTTTATCAGGTTTTTTATTTGTAACATTCTCTTCTCCTGCATGGAGCATGGCGCTTGGCGCATGGCGCGTCAATTGATATGCCCCGCGTTTATACGACTGTCCTTCGAAAATTCGTCACTTTTCTACTTAATAATTCCAATTTTTCAAATATTGAATGTTTTTGTTCCTCCGTGAGAACAGCCCGCCTTAGCAAAATTATTATAATATTGGCACATTCATATATCGAGCGACGAGCGATATTCAAAAAATAAGAAAATTCCTTATTCGATAATGAGCCGGAGCCTTCGGCAATATTGTTGGATATACTCATACCCGCAGAGCGCAATTGCTCCGCGAACCTGAACAGTTTCCTGGTTTCTAATTCATCCGCAATATCGAATCGTATATCGCCGATTTCAATAGCCAACTGCCATATTTCAAGATCCTCGAATCGGAATTGACCCATGTTTTAATCTCCTTTCGCCTTAATCATGGCTTCACATACGATTGTCGCTCCAAGCTCCATGCGCCAGGCCCCATTCTTCATTCTTCATCTTCGACCACATAGTTTGCCAGGTCCTCTTTCGCGCGGCGGCGGTTTTCCACTACAAAATCTTTGCGGATATGCCCGTCCCGCATTTCCACGATCCGTCTTGCATACTGTGCGATGTCCTTTTCGTGGGTTACCAGCACCACGGTAATTCCCTGCTCGTTCAACTCCTGGAAGACGGTCATCACATCGATGGAAGTGTGGGTATCCAGGTTGCCGGTTGGCTCGTCGGCCAGGATTATTGCGGGCTGGTTGACCAGCGCCCGGGCGATTGCCACCCGCTGCTGTTGCCCGCCGGAAAGCTGGTTCGGTTCATGATCCATGCGGTCGCCCAGACCTACCCGCTCCAGCGCTTCCTGTGCCGCTTTTTTGGGATCCTTGATGCGGCCGGTGCGGTCGTACAACAGGGGCAGCTCCACATTTTCGAGTGCAGAGGTTCTGGACAACAGGTTGAATCCCTGGAAAACAAAACCGATCTTCTGGTTGCGAATATCGGCATACTCATTCTGGGTCATTTTACTGACGCCCTTGCCATCCAGGAAATATTCCCCGGTAGTAGGCGTGTCCAGGCAGCCTAACAAGTTCATTAAAGTCGATTTACCGGAACCTGAAGCGCCCATGATGGCCAGGAATTCTCCGGCCTTCACCTCCAGATCGATTCCCCGCAACGCATGAACCGCCACATCTCCCATCTGAAAAGTTTTGGTGATCTGTTCGGTTTGGATTACTGTATTCACTTGACTTCATCTCCTAACTTTTTCCTTTGTATAAACGCATGGAGCATGGAGCGAAAATTGCCTGACGCCCTGTGCTCCATGCCCCAGGCCCCATGCTAAAACATAGGCCGCCTGAAGCCTCGCTCCTGGGTCTGGGTGCTTTTTGTTGTACTTCCGGTTTCCAGGCCTGTGATTACTTTTATTCCTTCCTGCAAATTTCGGCTTCGCACAATCTCGGTATGCGTACCATCGGTCATGCCGGTTCGCACCATGTCCATTGCCAGCTTGCCGTTCTGGTCGAGATACCAGACCTGGCCGACATCTTTCGGGCGCTGAAAACCGGAGGTGCCATTTCCGTGCGATTGGCCTCCGCCTGATCCACGGTTCGCCATAAACGCCCGGCGCTTTTCTTTTACTGAATCCGGCAGCGCTGCAGACTCTTTCTGCCTTCTTTCGCGGAATGCGGCAATTGTCTTTTCGTCCGGCTGGAAACGGAGCGCGGCATTGGGAATCAGCAGCACGTCATGCTTTTCCGATGTGATAAAATCGATGGTGGCAGTCATGCCGGGCAGCAGTATCTTCTCCGGATTGGCAGCCTGCACCACAACCGTGTAAGTCACCACATTGGATTCGGTCTTGGGCTCCAGCCGAATTTGTTTCACGATTCCGGTGAATGTCTTTTCCGGGTAGGCTTGCACAGTAAAACGAACCGACTGGCCATCTTTAATCTGGCCGATATCGCCTTCGTCCACGTCCGCCAGAATTTCCATCTGCGACAGATCTTCCGCGATTTTGAAGAGGGTAGGGGTGGAAAAGCTTGCTGCCACGGTTTGGCCCGCCTCCACGTTGCGGAGGGTGATAGTGCCGGAGATAGGCGCCCGAATGACGGCGTATTTCATATTACGTTCCGCTCGCTCCAGCGACGCCTTGCTGGATTTTATGTTGGCTTTCTGCGTTTTTAATGCGGTGCTGAAAGGAATGAATTCGGCTTCCGAGATCATCCCTTTGTCGAATAAGGGCTTATTGCGGTTGTAGTCGTTCTGTGCCTCCTCCAACTGGGCTTCTGTTTTCTCCAGGTTGGCCTGGGCATCCAGCACCTGTGCCTTCAGCAGAACCGTATCCAGTACCGCCAAAAGCTGTCCCTGTTTCACCTGGTCGTTGAAATCGGCATAAATATGTGCAATTGTGCCGGAAACCTGCGTGCCCACCTCAACCGTAGTCACCGGGCTGAGTGTCCCGCTGCTGGAAATTGTGCTTTCCAGGTTGCCGCGGGTAACCTCTGTGGACCGGTAGGATACGTCCGCGTTACCGGCAATGGCGCCATAAATCAGCTTGACGACGATGAACAAAACAATAATACTACCGGCGCCCCAAAATAATTTCTTTTTCATTTTATTTCTCCTAATATCCTTATCCTGTATTCATGAATTCCTGCCACCAAGGCACGAAATCTCTAAAAATCACTAAGCTCTACAAATAGTGATTAAATATCCTTGTTTCATTTAGATAGATTCCTCATCTTTTTTTCCTGCTTCTCATGTCTTTGCAGCTTTGTGCCTTCGTGGTTTAATGGCAATGAATAATCCATTAGCTAAAAATTGATATCGCCTGGTCGATGGTTCCGCTGTAATAATGAACCGCTATGTATCTGAGAAGCATGTTGTAATCTGCACTCGCCTTTTGATATGCGGCATTATAGAAATTGGCCCGCACCTGGCTCAACTCCACATAGGTCGATGAACCGACCCGGAAACGCTCCTCCGCGATCTTGAGTGCTTCATCAGCGTATTCGTACTGCGCATGTGCTGCCTCACGCTGTTTCACTGCTGTCTGATAATCCAGAAGCGCCTGCTGCACTTCGGTGCCGATCTGCAATTGCAGATCCCGCATATTGAGCTGCTGGTTATCTAACTGGATTTTTGCCTGCTGAACACTGTAGCGGGTCGAGAAGCGGTCGAACAGCGGAATCGAAAAAGACAGTCCCAGTCGCAGGTTCGGATTCTGATCGAAAAACTGGTCCGAGAATCCGAAACCGCTGAAACCGCTGCTGTAATTGGAGCCCGCGCTGGCGGACAGCGAAACGGAAGGCCAGTAGCCGGATTGCGCTGCTTTTACCTGGGTCTGCGCTGCCGAGATCTGGAGCCGCTGGGCGAGAACATCCTGCCGTTTTTCAACAATTTCAGAAGTCGCCGCGCGAGGCGACACTTCCGGAATTGATGCTAAAAGCGTATCCACCGGGAGCGTCTCGAATTGCAGCAGTGCATCCGCCGGTTTGCTCAAGGTCTGCAGCAGCGTATAACGGCTCACCTGGTAATCACGCTTGGCCTGGATATACTGCAGCTCGCTCTGCTTCAGATCGGTCAGTTGCTGGAAAACATCCACTTTGGAACGGTTCCCCACCTTTGCGAATTCCTCGATCTGCTTGAGCTGATCCTGCTGCGTCTGCAGGTTATCCCGGGCAATGCGAATGAACTCGCTGTCCAGAACCACCTGCACAAACTGCGAGACCGTGCCGTAAATGATGCCCTGCCGGTTCCAGGAGTAATCGGATGTATCCGCAGCCCATCCCAGCCTGGCTGAGTTCAGGCGGGAAACATCGTAAAAACCGTTAAAAAGGTTCAGGCTTGAACTCAACGATCCGCTAAGCGATTTTCCCCCTTCGCCGGTCTTGGGATAATCTTTGGAAGCCGAAATACTGGCGTTCAGATTGGGGAGAAAATTGGCCTCCGCCTGATTTACATCGACCCGATCAGCATAAACAGTATTGGAAAATTTTTGCAGGCTGATATTTTCCTGCAAGGCCAGGTCGATAGCCTGGGTAAGCGTCAGCACTTGCGGTTCCTGTGCATGCAACCCATTGCTGCAAATCAGGCCGAATGCTAATGTCCACACCATTGCAAAGCTTTTCACTGTCCCGGATTGCATTTTCCCGTATTTGTCCATTGTTCTTTCCTTTTATTGACTGTATCCGATGGCTAAAAAGGACGCTGACCCTCTCCCCCGCCCCTTGGTCCCCGCCGCTGCATCATCTGCTCACGCCGCTCCTGCAGGTATTTTTCGTATTCTTTTTTCTGCGAGCCGGTCAGGATTTCCTCTACTTTTTTATCCCGTTCCTCGAATATCGCCCGCATTTTTTCCCGCATTTCATGGCGGTCTTCGGGCCGGTTTTGACGGAGCTGCTGCATCTGCTCGCGGGCAGAAGCCATAATCGGCTCGATTTTGGCGGCCTGCTCGTCGGTAAGTTTCAGGCGCTCTCTCAGCTCACTCAATTCACGATTGTTCATCTCGCCCGGCGCGCCAATTCTGTTCTTTATTGTCTGGTACTTTTTCTGTTGATCCGGCGTCAGAATATTTTCAATCTGTTGATTGGTGCGGTCCTGCAAATCTTTCATGGCAGCGCCAATTGCCTCCGGGTCGCCCTGGTTCAATTGGCGGACTTTTTTCGCTTCATTTTCCGAATTTGTCAATATTGTAGTTACCTCGGTCGCCTGTTCGTCGGTCAAATTCAAATCGGTTTTCAATTTCTGGACTTTCTGCTCTACGAAATTGCCCCGCTGGGCGAAACTGGTTCCTGCGAAAAAAACGAGTATTAATAAAACGACAAAAGCTGAACTGGTTCTCATTGGTTTCTCCCTGGTTTTGATGTAAATACCCGGTTTACAAACACTGCTTTTTCCTCTGCCTCAGCATTTTTAATCCCGCGGTAAATTATAAATCGGTTGTAACAGCATTATTTTACAATTGTTAAAAATTGTAACGTTTGTTCCTTTGGCGTTGCCTATCCTGAAAAGCTTAACGGATCCGAACATTTTTTGATCCAAATTCTCAAGTATCATTTCTTAAAAACAACTTCCTGGTAAGAAATGATGAAAGATTTTTCCCCGCCGAATTTCATGTTTTAACTACCGTTTTGACGAACTTCGGGCGAAGAAACATTTCTACGCAATGCGTTTCTCCGAATGGCAAAGCCGAATATGATCCCAATTTGGCTGTTTCTTTGAGATTTTCTGTATCTTGAATTCTTTCTTCCATAACTTCCGTGCATAAAGAATCCCGGTCATTCTCAGTTTCGTATTTCTCATCCCTGGGGAGGTGCTTTGCTTCGAATGACCGGGTTATTTTTCCTGCGTCCCGCCTCATTTTTCGTTAGTCGGCTTTTCACCTCACGATTTTGAGCGAGTTGGCCGGAGCAGACCAAACCAAACAGGTGTCCCCTCTGGCTTGTTTTTATTTACCAACCGCTACATTGCCGTTCGTTTGTTCGGCCGGAAACTCGATTATCTGGTTGAAAACCAACTCGAAATTGAGCGACGCAGTCTTGTCTGCCTTCTGAATCGTCACACCCGGAATGACCAGGCGTACATCTTTCACCGTTTCCTGCAGGTTGGGAAATGTGACCAGGTAAGTAATCTTCGCATTGTGGTAAATCACCTCTTCTTTTTCAGGCCGGTTTCCCACACTTTTCTCTGTATTGATTCTTCTCACCCAGATAACGCGCGGTCCGAATCCCCAGAAGGGATCGTGCCATCCAAATCCGCCCCTGAAAAAGTGGCCGTGGCGGCGCCATGCCCGGTAGGGGTACATGGGGTAGAACGGCCATCCGTAATGCAGACCGAAGTAGGCATGAATTTCCGGATCCACGATGACATATTGATCGACTTCATTTTTATTGTTGGTTTCTACCGCCATTGGCACCGGGTCGAATTGGTTGCCGAAAGAATCGATCATTCGCGCGGCGGCCGGTTTTAGTGAGATTTGCGTGCTTCGATTATTCTGAACAGTGACCCAAAAACTTGGGTGTGTTGTATTGTCGTACGGTCCGGGTAGCATGGCGGCCTGCACTGAAACCTCGACGCTGTCCTGCTGCTGGGTAACCGCTTCCGAATCCGGATTGACCTGGGCGTTGGTTATTTGCGTGCCCGGTTGCAATGAAACCGTTTTCTGCGTGGTTGCGCAGCCCGCTAAAAATACAAATGCCGCCACTACGCCGCCGATAAACAATTTATGAACTATTTTTGAATACATCTTTAGACCTTCTTTCTTAAATAAACCAGGTTCCCTTAACAGACTTTTCTCATCGCCCGGGGAACCTTTCCGGGCAAAATTTTAAATTATCTTTTAAACTCCTTCAATCATTTTTTGACAGGATGATCAAGATTTGCCGGATTATCAGCAACCTGTCGTCTGCGTCGTTGGAATAGTGGGGTAACGGCTGCTTAGAAAGAATTTTGTCACCGCACTATTCCATTATTCCGGCACTCCATTATTTCACTCCTCCCCCGAACACTAAACACTAAAGCACCGCAACACCTGCCAACTCATTTGTTTAATCTGCCATGTTTTCCAGCGTTATTTTGCATTGGCCAGCACCACATTTAACCATATCTCCTGTCCAACCATGCCCGACATCATCCCGTTTCCTCCACGGAATCCGCCGCCTCGCATCCCGCCATCGGGCATATCGCCTCCCGGCATTCCACCGCCGGGCATGCCTCCACCTCTCATACCGCCGCCATGCCCACCTGCCGGTCCACTGCCATTCTTCTGCCGTTCCGAAATCATTTCTTTTATGCGATCCTGTTCTTCTTTGCTAACCGGGGCTATCTCGATTCCAAGATTTATTTTCTTACCCGGCAATACCTGAAGTGCATAGGCTGAATTGTCATCCGTTTGCAGCGGGACTTTGATTTCATAGCAGTAGATACCATCAAGGAAGCCGGCCTTTGCTTCAACGCCGTTTAAGCCGTCCGGTGGAATGCTGACAGTATCGCTAGTCTCCAGACTGAAAACGCCGTGCGACTCGAAGCTTTGCCGGGCATTCATTTGCGGGCGTCCGCCCCGACCTGACATATCCACTGCCGGCGAATCCATCATTCCGGCGGCAGGATCGATATATTGAATCCCGTATATTTTGTCTTTTTTGCCGTCTCCATTCAGCCACAGCGTAACGCCGCGCCGTTCGAACATCCGGGCCAATCGCGCATCGTTGAACTTGATCAACATATCCAGCGAAGAATCGTTATTCACAACGCCCAGCACAAATTGCAGATTATCCTTGTCGTAGTATTCCGTGGGATATTTTGACCAGTCGTTGGATCTTCCATCGATTGTAATTTCCGATGTTTTCCAGTGACTTTGCACTGTTTTGCCACCGCACCCGATCAGGGCGACCAGCGACAAGACCAAAGCCGGCACCGCGAATTTAAAATATTGTTTTTTCATAGTCCGTTTTCCTCTCCAAAAGATATTATGCCACTGATTTTCCATTCCGCTCATGTTTTTCTATCTCAAGTGACCGGTTTAAATGGAATTTGCCAAGATTCAGAAAGTAAAACATCTCGGTCATAAACCAGTCGTCAGATAAATGATTTTTGATGGCGGTGGCGCGAAGCCACCTGAACTGCGCCAGGTGAATCGTATTGTCGGTGAACGCTACTTTGATGCCGTCTTTGATGAACAGCTTTGCCAGGTCCAGGTTTGAAAACTGTGGCGGATCGTTTATGAGTTTCCTGTTATCCACAATGTTTTTCACGATGAAATCAAAAAATGCCTGATCGAATCCCAGGATGTTTACAAAATTGCGGATCTGATCCCCGTCCTCCTGCTTGCGTACCAGGGAAAGCAAGCCTTTGAAATATTTGATACGGTCCGGTGGGCTGATTGGAATGCCCGATTGGTACTGCGTCTGTGTTGCCATTAAACGTTTCTCCTTTGCCGAAAACATTTTCCCGCTATGTGTTTTTTGCGTCCGGAATATTTAGACTACACAAACGCGATTTTATTTCAGAAAAAATTGTAACAAATTGTAACGAGGGGGGGATATTCTGGCTGCAACATCGACCCAACTCCCAGCTCGACATCCCCCTGCCCCCTTCGAAGGGGGGAGACTCGTGCGTCGTTCTTTTGGGACGGCCGAATTAGCTTTTTACGTATGAAGCCTGGTAAAAGATAGCGAAAGCAAGTACCCACGTTGTTTCGAATATAAGCATGGTTTCGCGATTCATTTGAAACTTAGATTGATTCTCTAAACCGGATGGAGCCAGGGATAGAATGAAGGTTTGTCTGCTTAATTTCACAAAAATTTATTATCTTCTGAGGCACATGCCCGAACCGTGCAGATCGATATTTGGGTAAAGAAGAGCAAAATTCAGGTAGAAGACCTGCATTCCCCCCTTCGAAGGGGGGAAGGGGGGATGTCAAAACAAACCCCAATAAAATTGAGGAATGCCACGATGCCTAAAAATCCCATAATCCCGTACAATCCGGATCTCAAACAAAACGCACGGGAACTTCGCCGGAATGCCACAGCCAGCGAGAAGGCGTTATGGATGGTGTTAAGAAAAAAACAATTGGGGTACGAATTTCACCGCCAGGTGCCGATCGATAATTTTATTGTGGATTTTTATTGTCATGAGCTATCGCTGGCGATAGAAGCCGATGGGGCAAGTCATGAAATCTCAGGAGCCGGGGACGATGATGTGAGGAGGCAGGTTCATCTGGAAAAATTGGGAGTTCGGTTTTTGCGCTTCAAGGATGAAGAAATCCTGGGAAATTTGGATAAGGTGGTGGGTGTTATTAGGGGTTGGATTACGGCTTATGAGAAATCTATCTGACATAGCGTCCAACATCCCCCCTACCCCCCTTCGAAGGGGGGAGCTAATGCTCCGCCTTTGAAGTGAAATCAATCCACCGTCAGGTTCTCCGGCCGGTTTTTGCGGTGAATTATCCGGATGATCATGACGTAGAGGAACGGGATAAAAAATATGGCCAGCATAGTAGCGGTCAGCATACCGCCAAACACAGTAAAACCGATGTTGATGCGGGCATTGGCGCCGGCGCCGCTGGCTAACATCAGCGGCACCACACCCAAAATGAAAGCGAAAGATGTCATCAAAATGGGCCGCAGGCGCAGCTTCCCGGCTTCCACCGCCGCCTGAACAAGCGGTGTCCCGCTTTCATATTTCATCTTGGAATATTCAACAATCAGGATGGCATTCTTGGCGGCCAGTCCGATGATGGTCACCATCCCGATCTGGGCGTATATGCTGGCGGCAAGACTGTCCAGCTTCAACGCCAGGAAGGCGCCGAATATGCCGATGGGAATAGCCAGCAGTACGGCAAAAGGAATTCCCCAGCTTTCGTAAAGCGCTGCCAGAAAGAGAAAAACAAAAAAGATTGCCAGCAGAAAAACCCGTGCTTTGGCGTTACCGGCTTCCTCCTCCTGCAGCGATGTGCCGGTAAACTGGTAGGTATAGCCGGTGGGCAGAACCTGTCCCGCAACCTGCTGCAACGCCAGCAGTGCATCGCCCGAGCTGTAACCGGGAGCAGCCGAGCCGCTTATCTGCACCGAGCGATACATGTTGTAGTGCGAAATGACCGGTGCAGCCGTGGTATCCGTTACCTGCACCAGGGTGTTTAGCGGCACCATTTCGCCGTTTTTATTTCGCACAAAGAGCTGCGACAGGTCATCGATGCTGGCGCGGAAACTCGAATCGGCCTGCGCGTAAACCCTGAACGTCCGGTCGAAGAGGGTGAAGTCGTTTACATAGTACCCGCCGAAAAAGGTCTGAATGGCGCTGGAAATATCGCCTACAGACACGCCAATTTTCTCGGCATACTCGCGGTTGATTTTCAACTGGTAGCCGGGGTAATCGTAGATGGCCGGGGAATAGGCGTATTGAATCTCAGGTCTTTGATTTGCAGCAGCCACGAAGCGATTCTGGGCGGTCTTGAGCTCCTGTATTGTGCCGCTGCTCTGGCTGATCACCATCGAAAAACCGGAAGTGGTCCCCAACCCCGCAATAGGCGGCGGCGCAAGTATCAGGAAGGTTGCGTTCTTTATGCCGGAAGTCGCCGCCTGCAATTGGTGCTCAATTGCCGCGATCTGTGCGTCCATTCCTTTGCGTTCGTCCCACGGCTTGAGGCCGATGAAGGCGGTCGCAAAATTGGACAGGTTGGCCCTGGACAGCAGGCTGAATCCCGGCACCAGAAAGTAACGGTTGATCCATTTATTTTGCGAAAGGACTGTGTTGAATTTGGCCAATACTTCTTCGGTCCTCTGGGTAGAAGCATCCGGCGGCAGTTGCACCACTGCCATCAACATGCCCTGGTCTTCATTTGGCAGAAACGAGGTGGGCGTAATCTTGGTCAACAGCCCGATCCCGGCGTAGATTACCACCAGCAAAATGATCATCAGCGGCGCTTTTTTTATTACTTTTCTGATGGTCTCTCCGTAACCTTCCACGCGCTTGTCGTACCAGGAATTAAACCGGAAGAACAGTTTATACAGTCCCCGGCTGTCTTTGTGAACCGGATTGGGCCTCAGCAGCAGCGAGCAGAGCGCCGGCGTGAGGGTGAGGGCCACGAAAGCGGAAAGCAGAACGGAGGTGGCAATTGTGACGGCAAACTGTTTGTAAAGCATTCCGGTGATGCCGGGCAGGAAAGCAACCGGCACAAAGACCGCAGTGAGAATCAGTGCAATGACAATGACCGGGGTGCCGACTTCCCCCATCGCTTCTTTGGTAGCTTCTTTGGCGGAAAGATTCTCGCTGTCCACCTTGTGCTGGGCCGCTTCCACAACAATTATGGCATCGTCCACCACAATGCCGATGGCCAGCACCATCGCGAACAGCGTGAGCGTGTTAATGGTAAAACCGATGAGGGTAAAGACTGCAAAGGTGCCGATGAGCGAAACCGGTATCGCGAGCAGCGGAATAAGGGTGGTGCGCCACGATTGCAGAAACAGGAAAACCACGAACAGCACCAGCAGCAGCACTTCGCCCAGCGTTAGCGCCACTTCTTTGATGGAAGCGCTCACAAAACGGGTGTTATCGACCACCACTGTCCAGGCCAGGTCTTCCGGGAAATTTTTTGCCAACTGCGCCATTCGCTCTCTTACCAGGGTGGCGGTGGTGAGGGCGTTGCTGCCGGGGCTCTGGTAGATGGCCATACCGCTGCCGATTTTTCCGCTGAGCAGCCGCGTTCCGGAATAGGAAGAAGAGCCCAGCTCCACCCGCGCCACGTCTTTCAGCCTGGTAATTGATCCGTCTGCCGGGTTGCTGGCTACGATAATGTTGCCGAACTCTTTTGCCGAGACCAGCCTTCCCTTAACGTTGATGCTCATCTGGAAGGTTTGCCCTTTGGGCGCCGGCTGCGCACCGGTGAAGCCGGCAGGGGTGAGCTTGTTCTGCTGGTTAATGGCGTTGATAATGTCGGCCGGGGTCAGGTGCAGCCCGGCCATTTTTTGCGGATCCAGCCAGACGCGCATGGCGAACGTCCTGCCGAATGTAAACACCTCGCCCACGCCGGGCACCCGCGCCAGCTCGTTCTGGACGTAAAGGCTGGCATAATTGTCCATGAAATCTTCGTTGTGCGTTCCCTTTGGCGAATACAGCCCGACTACCTGCAACATGCTGGTGGTCCTTTTCCGCACCGAAAGGCCGGTGCGAATCAGCTCGGTGGGCAGGCTGGGGGTTGCCAGCGCCACCCTGTTTTGAACGTCCATTGCCGCCACATCGATGTTGGTTCCCAGGTTAAACGTGACGGTCAGAGAAAAACTTCCGTTGTTGGCGCTGGTGGATTCCATATACATCATATCGGGCGTGCCGTTTACCTCGTTTTCCACCGGGGTTGCCACGGCGTGTTCTACGGTTGAAGCATCGGCGCCGGCATACCCGCCGGAAACGCTTACCACCGGCGGCGTGACATCCGGAAGCTGCGCCACCGGCAGCACCAGAATCGATATAATGCCTACTGATATAATGAAAAGCGAAATCACCATCGCTGTTACAGGCCGTTCGATAAATATTCTGGAGAACATACTATTTCTTTCCGCTTGGTTTGGAATTTTGCGCCGGCTTCGTTCCGGCTGTTCCGTAGGGAACTGTCTTGACGTGCTGATGCGGCCGCACCTTTTCGATTCCCTCCACAATGACCTTCTGTCCCTGCTGCAGGCCGCTCTTCACGATTTGGACGCCGTTTGCGGTCCGGCCCGGAACAATTTTCTGATCCACTACCACACCGCTGTCATTGACCACATACACGTAAAATTCATTCAATACCTGCTGCACAGCCTGGGGGGGGATGACCAGGTATTTCTGCTGAGTATTCTTCTCCTGCGACCTGATGACGCAGCTCATTCCGGATTTCAGAATATCATTATGGTTGGGGAAAATGAGGCGCACCAAAATGGTTCCGGTGGTGGGGTCCACCGTATTATCCACAAAATCGAGCTTGCCCGGAAAAGGGTAGACCGCGCCGTCCGGCAGAATGAGCGAAAAGTCCGGCATTCCGCCGCCGTTGCCTTTTGAAAACATTTCCACATACTCCCCCTGCGGGATATGAAAATCGGCGCGCATGCTGCTGTTGTCCACAATGGTCACCAGAACGGTCTGGTTGGGCACCACCAGGTCGCCCAGGCGGACGTTCGAAACATTGGTGGAACCGCTGAACGGCGCGACCACCGTGGCGTGTTCCATGTTAATCCTGGCGCGGTCCACCGCGGCCTGCGCCGAATTGACATTGGCCTGCGATACTTTGACCTGCGCTTTGGCGTGCGCCAACTGGATCTCGTTCACGGCATTGTGATCCCACAGGTTCTGGTAGCGCTGCTCATCGGTCTCGGCAGTCGACAGGTTGGTTTGCGCCGCCTTCAACTGAGCGATCGCCTCGTTGTAAGCCGCTTCGTAGAGGCTCTTATCGATGTCGTAAAGCGGCTGTCCCTTCACCACATGGCTGCCCTCCTTGAAAAGGATGGCTTCCACCCGGCCGCCAACATCGGTAACCAGCTTGATTTGCTTGTTGGAAACCAGCGTGGCCGGGTAATCCCGTTGAAAGGTGACTGTGCTGTCTGCAACGGTTGCCACACTTACTGTCTGCTCCATGCCGCCAAACCCGCGCTGCTCCTTTTTGCCGCACGAGGCAAGCAGCAGTGCCGCTATCAGCGCTGCATAAAATGTGAGATGCTGCCGGCTTTTGTATCGTTTCATAAATATTCTGCCTTTATTCCATGATTAATTGTTTATGCGACCGAGACTTTTTTCCAGATCGGTCTGGTCGACCAGCAACTGGTAAAGCGCGTTGATGTAATTGTTCTGCGCCTGGATGAGGGTGGTCTCCGCGTCCAGCACATTTATGATGGGCTGGAGGCCGTTGTCGTACTGGTATTTCAGGTTCGCGTAATTTTTCTTCGCTAACGCGATGTTCTGTTTCTGGGTAGTCAGGTTATCGGTGTCGTTTTTTACCAGGCGGTAGTTCCTGTTGAATTCCAGTAAAATGTTATTTCTGAGATCGAGTATGTTGTTCCTGGAAATCTGCTGGTTCAGTCCCGCGATTTGTCCCTGGCGGAACCTGGTTAAACCGGTGAAAATGGGCAGCGACAACTGAAGCCCTACATAAACCGTGGGATGATAGGGGATGTCGAACATGGCCTCGAAGCTGTTCCCGTAATATGGCGCCACATAACTCGCAAATGCCGAAAGGCTGGGCAGGTAACCCAGGGTGATATTGCGTTTCAGCAGGCGGCTCTGCTGCAGCCCGGCCTCCGCCAGCATGTATTCAACCCGGTTTTTGTAGAATGCGGAATCCGGGGCGGTGGTATCGGGACTCAGCAGCGCCTCCGAAATACTACCGGTGACATCCAGCGAATCGTTCACCGGCATCCCCATATAGTATTTCAGGGATTGCACCTGGGTTTTCAGCGTTCGCCGGGCGTTGCCCTTCTGGGTGACGGCGTTATTCACAAGAACCTGGATGCGGTCAATGTCCACCTGCTGCGCCAGGCCGTTCTGGTATTGATATTTGGTGTCGCTCAATTCCTTTTGGGAGCGGGTGATGTTGGCTGCCAGCAGCGTCATCTGTTCCCTGGCGACCAGCACGCCGTAGTATGTTTTTCTTATCTGCACCACCAGGTCGATTTTGGTCAGGCGCGTATTTTCCTGCGCCATCTTAAACTGCAGCCGGTTGTTGGCAATAGTGCCGATAAGCGTGGGATCGAAGATTGCCTGATCGGCATCGACACGGGCGGAAAGCTGGTGGATGGTTCCGATCTGGATGGTATTGCCGCCGAAGACGCTGATCTGCCGTTTGATGTTGTGCTGGTAAGTTGCCCCGGCGGTGATCTGCGGCAGGTAGCGGCCGTAAGCGACATCCAGATTCTTGCGGCTGACGTTCTCCGCCAACTGCTGGTTCAGCAGGCCGGCCTGGTTTTTCAGGGCGTAATCGATGCACTCCTGCAGCCCGAAACGATGCAGGGCAGCGTTCTCCCCGGCGAATAGGAAAGAATGCGGCAGCA
>CAZUZS010000071.1:18232-22819 GCA_964624795.1 uncultured Calditrichaceae bacterium | reverse complement strand
TATAGCGGAGGTGCGTGGGAGTCGAACCCACCTTTCAAGCATACGCCCGAAACACGCGGCTTTGAAGGCCGGGAGGGACACCCGTCCCCTTCCACCTCCCAAAATCGTAAAAATATAGTATGAACTAAAACTTGTTGTCAACGGCGTATAAAATTAGATGTCTTTGTTGAATGGTCCATATCACAGGACCCGGCGGTATTATTCATTAAAATGATCAAATCTTTAACAGAGTTGGCGGTGTGGCCGTAATTTGTCGGGTGTGTCAAAATTCGCCCAATCAAAGCGGCTGACAAAAATATTAGGGGCCAGCATGTCGAATAATTAGCTAAAAAAAAGCCCTGCGCACGCTTGTGGCAGGGCTGTCTTCCTGTGCTTTGCGGGTAAAACTAATTTCTTTTATTGATGGGAATATAATCCTGTTTTTCCGCTACGCTCTTGTACGCCGGGCGGATAATCCGTTTTCCGTTTATCAATTCTTCGATGCGGTGAGCAGACCAACCTACCACCCGCGCCATGGCGAACAGCGGCGTGTAGATGTCTCTCGGGAATCCCAAAAGATCATAGACAAAACCTGAGAAGAAATCAACATTGGGAGAAATGACCTTGTTGGATTTCCGGATCCTTTGGAATATTGGGGGCGTCAGTTTCTCAACATTGAGATATAGCTTGTGCTCATCGGATCGACCCTTTTCAGCAGCCAGTTCTTTTCCTTTCTCCTTCAGAATAATGGCCCGCGGATCGGATTTTGTGTAGACTGCGTGACCCATTCCATAAACCAGGCCAGTGCCGTCGTGAGCTTCGCCCTTGAGAATTTTTTCCAGATATGCTGCTATTTCATCCTCATCGTCCCAATCTTTCACGTTTTCTTTGATGTTTGTCATCATGTCCATTACAGAGGAGTTTGCCGCACCATGCAAAGGTCCTTTCAACGAGCCAACCGCTGCGGAAATGGCAGAGTAAGTATCGGTATGGCTGGAGGTAACTACGTGCGATGTGAAGGAGGAGTTGTTGCCGCCGCCGTGCTCAGCATGAAGCATCAAGGCCAGATCAAGAATATTCGCTTCCAGCGGGGTGTAAGTTCTATCTGAGCGAAGCATGTAGAGAAAATTTTCCGCGCAGCACAAATCGGCGTTTGGCGGATGAACCCAAAGCGATTCGCCAAACAGTTTATGCCGCATCGCCTGGTAAGAATATGCGATTATAATGGGAAATTTGGCAATCAGGCTAAGGCACTGGCGAATAACATTTGGAATTGAAATATCGTCCGGATTTGAATCCGTCCCATAAAGTACCAGGATTACCCGCTGCAATTTGTTCATCACACTGGGACTGGGAAAGCCCAAAATGGATGTCTCGTTAAGTCCTGGCGGGAGCGTGGTTAGCGTCTTCATATAATTCATGAATTCGTCAATTTCGCTTTGGGTTGGCAGCTTGCCGAACAAAAGCAGGTAAGTGACCTCCGGAAATCCCAGTCGTTTCTCTTTCTGGATACCATCCACCAGGTCTGTGATATTCATCCCCCGGTAACGCAGTTCCCCCTCAACCGGCACCACTTCCTCATCAACGATTTTAAATCCGATTACGCTTGATATCTTTGTTAATCCAACCAAAACACCGGAACCGTCTTCATTACGCAGCCCGCGCTTTACAGCAAAACGGGTGTAAAGTTCACGGTCTATCTCAACAGTTTTCATTAATTGATCTGTAGCTTTACTAATAAAGTCCTGGCTCATGAGATTTTCCTCTCTTTAATTTTGATCCCCTTTTATCTGATAATAATTTAGAACAACTTGGTTTCAAAGCAATTTTTTTTATTCAAAAAACCTTTTAACCAAAGGTTTGCGCAAAAATATAGTAAAATGTTAATTAATTATCAAGAGTGCGTAAGGCATTTGTTAAAATTTTTATATTTAGTCAAAAGATTGCAAGTGTAATAACTCACAACATATTTGTTACCAAATATCTTTCCCAACTTTCTGTTTTTTAAAGAATGAATAATCTTTTATATTCCTATAGAAAATAAAATTCAAGGACTGGCAATGGCCGAAACAAAACGACTCTTTCTCATCGACGGTTCCGCCCTGTTTTATCGCTCCTATTTCGCCTTCATCCGTAACCCGCTTTTTAATTCGAAGGGAGAAAATACCAGCGCCATGTTTGGCTTCGTAAGCTCTCTGATGAAGCTTCTGTCGGAAGAGAAGCCGGACTATATTGCGGTAGTGTTCGATACCAAAGAGCCTACCTTCCGCCATCACAAATATGCAGAATACAAGGCCACGCGGGAGAAGATGCCGGAAGAAATGGCCGCACAATATCCCAGCATTGTGGAACTGGTAAATGCCTTCAACATACCTGTGATTGAAAAGCCGGGTTTTGAGGCGGATGATGTGATTGCCACACTGGCAAAAAAAGCTGAGCAGCGCCAGATTGAAACCTACATGGTTACCGGAGACAAGGATTTCATGCAGCTCATTTCCCCGCTCATAAAAATGTATGTCATCCGGCCCGGAAAGGATGTTGAAATCTATGATTTGAAAACACTGGAAGAAAAACATAATTTAAAGCCGGAGCAGGTAATAGATTTCCTGGCATTGATGGGGGATAGCAGCGATAATGTTCCCGGCGTTGCCGGGGTTGGCGAAAAAACGGCGAAAGAGCTGCTGCGGGATTTTCATTCCCTGGATAACATTTACAGCAAGGTGGAGCAGATAAATAAAAAAGGGCTTTACAAGAAGCTGGTGGAAGGAAGGGAAAATGCTTATCTCTCCCGCGAACTGGTAACTATTGATCTCAACGTTCCTCTTGACATCAGTTTTGAAGAAATGGAATCTGAACCAGCGGATGCCAAGAAGTTGTTAAATCTGTTCAATGAATTGGAATTTCGGCGGCTTATCGACCGCCTGTCCGAGTTCACAGTGGGAATGCCGGGCGGCCTGAAAAATATCGAGAGCGTAGAGCAGGAATACCGGTTGGTCAACACTCGCGAACAGCTTGATGAACTGATCGTGCAGCTTAAAGCAGCCGGGTTTTTCGTTTTCGACACTGAAACCACCGGACTGAATATTTTCGATTCGGACATCATCGGTCTGTCTTTCGCAGTACAGCCGTTCCGAGCTTGGTACGTAGCGTTGAACGATCCCAGGGCGGCCTTCACATCCGATGAGGCGCTGGCTTCGCTGAAGCCGCTTTTGGAATCTCCTGAAATCGCCAAAGGCGCACAAAATGGAAAATTCGACGGCCTGATGCTCTGGCAGCATGGCATCAATATGAAGGGGCTGCGATTTGATACCATGATCGCCCACTATTTGATTCGTCCGGGGACCCGTCAGCACAACCTCGATTTCCTGGCGCACACTTACCTGAACTATAAAATGATTCCCATCGAAGACCTGATCGGTAAGAAGGGAAAGGGCCAGAAAAATATGAAGGAAATCCCGGTAGATGAGGTTTATCCCTACGCCTGCGAGGATGCCGATATCACGTTCCGGCTAAAGGAACTTCTGGAAAAGAAACTGGCTGAAACCGGAACCGACACACTTTTTGAAGAAGTTGAGATGCCGCTGGCCGGCGTTCTTATGGAAATGGAGAAAAACGGCGTAAAGATCGATGTCGAATTCCTGAAGAAAATGTCGGGTGACCTGGGAACGGATTCGGTGAAATTGGAGGAAGAGATTTACAACCTTGCAGGAAGCAAATTCAATATCAATTCGCCGCAGCAGCTGGGCAAGATACTTTTTGAGGAGCTTGAGATTCACAAGGAGTTTGGAAACCGGCGCCCGGGGCGAACTGCCACCGGCCAGTTTTCTACTTCCGAATCGATACTGGAAAAATATGCCAGTCACCCGATTGTGGGAAAAATTCTGGAATACCGCAAGCTGATCAAGCTGAAATCGACCTACGTGGATGCACTGCCGCTGTTGATCAGCAAGCGAACCGGGCGGCTGCACACCTCCTTCAATCAGACAGTTGCCGCTACCGGGCGTTTGTCCAGCAGCGATCCCAACCTGCAAAATATTCCCATTCGTACTGAAATGGGTCGTGAGATACGACGAGCATTTATTGCCGAGAAGGCAGATGATATGATTCTGAGCGCCGATTATTCGCAAATAGAATTGCGGGTGATGGCGCATCTTTCCGGCGATCCGGCGCTGAAACAGGCTTTTGCCAGGGGAGAGGATATTCATGCCACTACCGCCGCTGCGATTTTCAATATTCCGCTCGAAATGGTGAATCCCGATCAGCGCCGGCAGGCAAAAGCTGTAAATTTTGGCATCATATACGGCATCTCGCCCTACGGATTGGCATCGCGGCTTGGCATCACGGCCGACGAATCGAGGGGAATTATCGATAGCTATTTCACCCGTTTTCCAAGGGTCAGCGACTACATGAATCACACAATTGCTTTTGCCGGGCAAAACAAATATGTGAACACTATCCTGAACCGCCGCCGGTATATACCGGAGATCGACAGCTCCAACGCCAATGTTCGCCAAAACGCCGAACGCATTGCCATAAACACCACGATCCAGGGAAGCGCAGCGGATCTCATTAAAATTGCCATGATCCGCATTCAGGAGAGGCTTGAAA
>CAZUZS010000071.1:8963-18132 GCA_964624795.1 uncultured Calditrichaceae bacterium | reverse complement strand
AGCGCAGCGGATCTCATTAAAATTGCCATGATCCGCATTCAGGAGAGGCTTGAAAGAGAGCGCCTGCATACCAGGATGATTTTACAGGTGCATGATGAACTGGTGTTTGAGGTGCCTGCGGCGGAGCTGGAAATAATAAAGAAATTAGTGAAAAATGAGATGGAAAATGCAATCACGCTGGATGTCCCGGTGAAGGTTGACATTGGCGTAGGCAAAAACTGGCTGGAAGCCCATTAGCCTGGTTGCGTTTTTTGAAGAATTTTGCGCGTTGGCTGCAGGTGGATTATTATATCGGGTAAAACCGTTACTTTTGCCATTCGCTTTTTATAAGTATATTCAGCCCTGCGGGGTGCAAGAGTAAATTCAATCAATTGATTGCGCCCCGGGGCACATGAAAATTGCGGCTTTTTTTGTAAACAGCATAGATTCTGTATTCATATTTCAAAAATATGGTAATTTTTGTGTTAGATTACCGGTGTCAGGTGACCGGATTGCACGGGAGTAAAATCGTAGATAATGTCAGACTTCGAAACATCAGAAAAGTGAGAGAATGGCAAAGCAACAACGACAGGTTATGATTCGGGAAAACAGACTCATCATTGTTATGTTGGGAATATTAACCATCATTGCGATGGGTATTGTGCTTTACCAGATTCGATCTATTTTCCTTCCGTTCGCGTTGGCCATCTTCATCAGTTACGTGCTGAACCCGGTGATTCAATATTTTGAGGACCGGAGAATGCCGACTTTCTTTGCGATTCTGCTGGCGATTGTATTGACCTTCCTGGTTTTGAATCTCTTTGGCTGGTTGATTTACACCAGCATTAAGTCATTTGCTTCCGAGTTCCCGCAGTATGAAGACCGGCTTTCCAGGCTGCTGGATAATGTCCTTCATTTCCTTAATATTCCACGGGAAGTCTTGAACGCGGAGGCGTCTCCGCAGGGAAAAATCCAGTGGCTGAATTCTTTGCAGGGATTATCGTTGAACAAGTTGATATTAAATACGCTGGGTTCCATGCTGAATTTCATGTCCAACACCTTCCTCGTGTTGCTGTTTCTCCTTTTCATCCTGATCGGCCGTAACCAGTTGACTTTGAAAGTGCAGTTGGCATTTCAGCCCGAAACTGCCATGCGCATTGCAGCGGTTCTTAACAATATAAATCGGCAGATACAAAAATACCTGATTGCCAAATCACTCATCAGCTTGACCACCGGCATTCTGTTCGGGGTAGTTCTGACGTTGTTCGGTGTGGAGTTCGCCCTGATTTGGGCCTTGCTTGCTTTTATGCTCAATTTTATTCCCAATATTGGGTCAGTTATTGCTACGGTTCTGCCTCTAACGGTTGCTCTCATTCAATTTAGCAGTGTCGCTGAAGTTTTCTGGATTGCGATTTGCCTGGTTGCCATACAGATGATAATCGGCAATTTCCTCGATCCCCGCATCGTGGGTCGCAGCCTTAATCTCAGTCCGCTTGTTGTCCTGTTCACGCTAATTTTCTGGGGGTGGTTGTGGGGAATAATAGGAATGTTCCTGGCAGTTCCCATCGCAGTGGTGATCAAGATTATTTTTGAGAACATCAAACCGCTTCGCTTCATTAGCGTGCTGATGAGCGCGCGATGACCGGTTTGGGATGCGAGACCTGAAGATGATTCCGGCTCAACAAGGTGGGAGTACTTGACCCGCAGGACGCCGATGAGCAATGCCACCCAATATTTATGATCAGTTGATCGTTGTCTCCGGCATGTTTTCCAGTAACCGTTGTTCCATTGCGCTACCGCTTCGCGATCCCGAATACTGCCCCGTAGTTGGAACACCATTTTGCATTTTATGCTTCAGTCTGCCAGCCGCAGTTAGCGTTCCGCGATGAGACCTTCTTCCTTAAAGCTGTAATAACCCGTCTGGCCAATGATAATGTGGTCCAACACCGGAATATCCATCAGTTTGCCGGCTTCAACCAGCCTGTGCGTAATATTGCGGTCCTCTGCCGAGGGGGTGGTTTCACCGGAGGGATGATTGTGCATGACAATAATGGATGCTGCAAGTTCATTTATCGCCGGATGAAATACTTCCCGTGGGTGAACCAGCGAAGCGTTCAGTGTGCCTTCCGAAATCTTGTAATCCCGCATTAGAACATTGGCACTATTGAGCAGCAGTACCATAAAGACCTCTTTTTTTAAAATACCGAGGCGAGGTCCAAATTTTTGGAAAATAATTTCAGGCGATGTGATCTTCAATTTTTCCTGGTGGGGCAGGGCCGCAATCCGCCTTGCGATCTCGAAGGAAGCAGCCAGCGTTACCGCTTTTGCAGGCCCAATTCCTTTCAATTTCGAGAACTGGCGAAAATCCATTTGCGCCATATTGTGCAAATCGCCGTAGCGATTTAAAATCGCCTTTGCCAGATCCACAGCAGTGTGGCGATGAACTCCGGTACGAAAGAGAATTGCCAGCAGCTCCGAGTTGGAAAGATATTCCGCACCCAGCGCCATTAGTTTCTCACGCGGCCGCTCGTCTTCCGGCCAGTCCGTTATTTTTGTTCGGTAAAATGTCGGTTCTTCAATCTTCATGTCCGCCGTCCTCCCCAGGGATATTCGTGATCCGACTCACAACCAATCAATTTTGATTTGCTGCAAGCCGGTGCAGCTCTCGTTTCTGCGATCTCTTTCTAATGAAGCGCTCCAATTTAAGTCGGCAACAAAAAGGAATTGTTCCTGCTGTTCATGCCATAGAAAATAGCAGAAAATGCCATCATAAAACAAAATAAAGAACTTACATCTCAGGTGGTGTGGCAGCGACAAACCAGCCAGCCGCTGCCAATGCAGGCACACATTTCACCAAAATTCAGAAAAATTCAGCGGTGAATCAGCGGTTGTCTGCGTGCCAGGATTTAATATAGTCGATAATATCTTTTGTATTGGTTCCGGGACCGAACAGCTTTCCGACTCCCATCTGGTGCAATCGCTCCATGTCCTCTTCCGGAATTATGCCCCCGCCGGTGAGCAAAACGTCATCCAGCCCTTTTTCCTTCATCAGGTCTAAAACCTTGGTGAATAGCGTAATGTGAGCACCGGAGAGAATACTCAATGCAATCACATCGACATCCTCTTGCAATGCGGTTTCCACAATCATCTGAGGGGTCTGGCGTAATCCGGTATAAATAATCTCCATCCCTGCATCGCGCAACGCAGCCGCAACTACTTTTGCTCCCCTGTCATGCCCGTCCAGACCCGGTTTAGCTACCAATACGCGAATTTTACGATCCATTATTCACTCCTCTTTTCTTTCTAACTAAGGTTTTAAGATAAGTTTCAAGTTCGCTTATCATGTGTTCAACACCGAACCGGGTGAGGGTGTGCTCCCTGGCACATTTTCCCATATCTACGGCAATGTCCCTGTCTATTAGCAATTGCTCTACCCGTTGCGTCATTAAATATATGTCATTCGGCGGGATCAATATACCGTTTTTTTCGGAAATGATCAACTCGGAAACACCTCCGACATCGAATGCTATGACCGGTTTTTCCATTAACATTGCCTCCATCACTACATTGGGCAGGCCTTCTTCCTGGGAGGTCAGCAGAACGACATCACAAATGGCGTATAACGGGAAAGGATTGTCCTGAAACCCGGTCATGTAGATATGATCCAGAATACCAAGATCGAAAGCATAATGCTGGAGATTTTCCCGTTCCGGACCGTCTCCAACGATCAGAAAAAGCGCATCTGAAAAATGGGTGTGAACCGCCGCGGCTACTTCCAGGAAAATTGTGTGCTGCTTGCTTTTGTTCAGTTTACCGAATATGCCGATGATCGGACGGTTCTCAGGTATATCGTATCTTTTTTTGATTTCCGTATGGGTTTCAGGCGGAACGGGTATCGGAAATATGCCGTTTTTGATTACGCTGATGAAGCTTTCGTCCAGCCATTTGTAGGATAAATATTTCTGTTTGATGGCATTGGTCGTTACCATAATTCCGTCCAGCAGTTTTGGATACAGCATCCGGTATCTGAAATTGTTCTTTATGCTGGGAAGGCCATTATGTGCAACCACTACCCGGTTGGGAGATATTTTGCATGCAAGACCCGCCAATCGCACGTCCTTATTTTGGCCAACAATTATAATATCGATCTGATTTTCTTTGAGGAAGGCAGAAATTTTTTTGATAGTAAATGGATCAAAATCACTTCCAACCCGGAGAGCCAGCGTCCGGAAACCTTCTGTCTCGCATTTGTTCAGAAAAAGCGATCCATCCCGCCCACCATAATAAATCGTATGTCCCAGTCCCCTTAATTCGAGACCTGTCTGCAGCATCCATTTCTCGCCACCGCCCCATGCTGCAAGGCCGGTGCTGTTCATAAAAAGGATTGCAAGATGTGAATTCTGGTAATTAATTGATATGATTTTAATCCCCGTAAGGTTTGGTTGACATCCATAATCTTGTTACCGCGGCAGGTGGCTGCCGGAATCCATCCGGTGCCGGCGGAGCGCAGCTCACCGGTGTGCTGCAGCGTTTCCCTCAAAAAACCGACGTAATTTGGAATGGAATACTATTCAGTGCGATGATCATCAAGATTCTTCTGCTTATAATGTCCTGTTGCAAGACCGTTCTGCTATTTTTTGACGCACAGCCGGATAGCAGTCTTGCGGACCTCCCGGAGAAAATTTTACGAAATCAAACTGAATTTTCCAAATAATTAAAAACTGTGTATCAAAAATCCCCGGAATCTGCTGTCACTTGCTTTCTTGGTGAGCTTCATTAATTCTGGTTCTATGTAAGAGAGAAGCCCGATTATTTTGATCTAAAGCGCCGGATAGTGCCCGGATGATAAAATTCCCCAAATTCTGAAAATCAAGGTAAAACTATTGGGAATTTTCTCATTACAGTATGTTTGTTCTGGTCGAAAGGGCTCATTTTAATCTGACTAATTCCTCGTCCGGTTGCCAAAAATTTATATATTTTTATTAAAATTTGTTGACAAATTCATCATGAAAGATTAATTTCTACGTGAGAGGATTATCAAATTGACAAATACTACGAACCAAATTCGTCTTGCAAAAGATATCATCTTCCACATGGCTCTCAATGCCATGATAAATTTCCCGAATATTTCGCAGGTTTTTTTCATATCGCCTTTTTCCTGCGAATTTTATACATATAATTTTCAAATCTTATAATTCCGGGGCGCAGGAAAAGAGGAAACGTGCTCCTTTTCCAGCCCCGAAAAGTTCTTGCAGAGCATCAGGCTGGTTTTAAGAGAATTGAGCAATAATGCTGGGAATGATTTGGCGGTGCAGCAAATCCCGGTGTTTACACATAGATTGGAATTCTATAGTCTTGGAAGCGGATGTATGTCTAAATACACCAAATGTTCAAATCAAAAATATGCAGGGTGCTTATGAAACCATCGAAAATTTTACTGACTGTTGTTGTTCTGCTGCTTGCATTATCTCCAGTATTTTCCCAGCTTCGGATAAATGGATTTCTTCAGAGTTCAGGATACGGATGGGAAAATCTGAACCAGGACAAGCAGTGGGACTATTACCAGGCTCTCAGGCTTCGCATCATGCCGCAGAATTATCAGAATCTTTATTTGAATACCTATATGCGGGAAGCCTACCGGGGGGACCCACAGGAATGGCAGGAGAAGGTTTATAATTTGTACGCCAACTGGAATCTCTCGCAGAATTATCGTTTGCGGGTGGGGCGCCAGTTCCTGTACGATGGCGTGTTAAACGGGACAGTCGATGGCGGACTGTTCAGTGCCTGGTTGCCAAAAGGGGTTGGCATAAAAGTATTGGCAGGCACGGAAGCTCCTTTCGACCGGAAGTTCAAGATAAAAAATTGGGATGATGGAAATGTCCTCGGCGGTTACCTCTCTTACATTTTGAGCCCCGCAAACCGGATGGAAGTGAGCTATGTGCAGAAAACCCGAAATGATGATCAGTATTGGCAGCAGCTTGGGGGCGCTTTGAAAGGGTATATCTGCAATGGGCTCAATTATTATGCCCGCCTGGATTATAACTTGCTTTCTTCTTCTTACCAGCTTATGCGGTACCGGCTCACTTATTATGGCAGCAAATGGTCGCTTGGCGCCGAATATAACAGTCAGAAACCACGAATTTATGAAGATTCGTTCTTCAATATATTTGAGGTTTACGCCTACAACCAGGTGCGGACCGAGGGAACGTATCGCCTGGGTGGTTTTGATCTTGGACTGCAATATCTCTATACTTTTTATAAAGAGAAGGAACATGATAACCGGTTTATAGCGTCGGTTGCCCAGCGCTGGGGAAGCATCGGAGTAATTTATCAGGATGGCTATGGAGGTAAAAATGTCGGGTATTTTGGTCAAATCGCTTATGAATTCCTGCCCGGACTCACTGCTCGCCTGTTCAACAGCTATTATCAATACGACCGCGCCGTCACCCAAATAGATGAGGATGCGCTGGCCTTCTCAGGCGGATTGCGCTACCGACTGAAAAATATGTTTGTTTTTGAGGGCGAAATTCAGGAAACAAACAATACCTACTATAAGAATGATTGGCGCGGGCTCCTGCGAGCGACGTATCTTTTTGATTTCTAATACTGCCCTTCAATTTATGCAATAAACGCGCGAATAGTCATATTTCAGCATTCAGATAAATGGATTCGAATAAAAGATACCCGTAGCATAAAAATGAACAAAATTGCCGGAGAATTTAAAAGATGAGAAAAAATATATTGATCACTTTGACGTTGGCTCTTTGCAGCATTTTTCTTCTAACATTTTACGCGTTTGGAGATGAAGCAGAGAGTGAGCTGACGTTTTCCCATAAGACACATGTCATTGAGAATGATGTCGAATGCGTGACTTGTCACGCAGCGGCAGAGAATAGCACCAGTGGCAAAGACAACCTGCTCCCTGATATGGAAGTATGCAGCAATTGCCACGATGTCGAATCTGAAGACAACTGCAGTATGTGCCATGCTAATGTCGAGAATGCAGCGGCTGCCAAACGTGTTACGAACTACAGTATTCTGTTTCCGCATAAAAGTCACCTGGCAGCCGGTCTCAAATGCCAGACCTGCCATTCACAGGTCGCGCAACAGACCACGGTCGAGCCGTACGTTTTGCCGCAAATGGCTTTTTGCGTGGATTGCCACAAATCCAAAAATGTGAGCACAACATGCCAAACATGCCACACCCCGCAGGAAAATCTCGTTCCGACTAATCATGGTCCCAATTTCCTCCATGTGCATGGCGATCTGGCGTCGCTGCCCAAACAAAACGTCAGGACAATTGAAAATTGCGGGCTTTGCCATGCAACCAATTTTTGTGAAAAGTGCCATGAAGGAGATAACCTGGACCGGACTTCTCACCCCTTGAATTATGCATTTACGCATTCGCTTGATGCACGGGGAAAAGAGCACACCTGCACAACCTGCCATACTGATCGTTCGTTTTGTGCCGATTGCCATACGCAATACCTGGTAATGCCTCAAAACCACACTTTGGGATGGGCAATTCCAAATGTTGGCGGCCGTCATGTAATCGAGGCGCAAACCGACTTGGGGAATTGTTTAAGCTGCCATGAGCAAAATGCCGAGCAAACTTGCCAAAAAAGCGGATGTCACCTTAAATAGAGGATCAAATGAAAATGAAAAAAATACTCATTTTTTTAGCTGCTTTGCCTCTCATATATGTGTTTTGTAGTGAGAAAGAAAAACCTACGGAACTGGCGGTGAAGACACATCCCGAAGGGTGGCTTAAGGTTCACGGAACGGCGATTGTGGACAGCAGTTTTACGGTACAGAGTTGTCAGGAATGCCACGGCACAGAGTATATGGGTGGCAATGCGGAAGTTTCCTGCTACGAGTGCCATACCTACCCCCACCTGGGGACCTGGATGCAAAGCCAATCTGCGGATTTCCATGGAAAAATTGTGGCAGCAGATGGTGCTGCGGAATGCCAGCCCTGCCACGGAACAACATTCAGTGGCGGAACGAGTGGAGTTGCATGTAGCGATTGCCACACCTTCCCCCACCTTTCATCGTGGATGGATATCACATCAACCCAGTTCCACGGCGTAATTGTCCAGCAGAAAGGAACGCAGGAATGCCAGCCCTGCCATGGGCAGGATTTTAAAGGCGGAAGCTCCGGCGTCTCTTGTTTTTCCTGCCATACATTCCCCCATCCCGATCAGTTCCTGGATGGCACGGTTCATGGTGCATTTATTAAAGATTCGCTGAACTGGAATCTGGTTCCCTGCCAAACCTGCCATGGGGTCGAATTTGATGGTGGAAGGGTGACCGTCGGCTTGAATTGCCGGGCTTGTCATACCCAGGCAGCGGGACCGGAAGCCTGCAATACATGCCATGGAGATTTCTACAATCCTGCGCAAATCGCCCCGCCTCGCGATCTGAGTGGCAATTTTAATACGACTGCGGTTGGGGTGGGGGCACATCAAAACCATGTGAAGACCACAACCGTGACTAATCCCTATACGTGCGCCGCTTGCCACCCGGACATTACGACATTTGCCCAGCCGGGTCACATAGACAATACACCGGGGGCGCAGATGCAATTTAGCGCGTTGGCAACCCATAACGGAACTCTGAACGTGACCTGGGATGTGGGCACGGCGACCTGCAGCAATGTATATTGTCATGGCAATTTCGAGTTTGTCTCTGGCGATTCGACCATAACAGGTTATCATGATCCGGTTTCCTGGACCAATGTTTCGTCCGGAACCATTGGCTGCGATTTCTGCCATGGGCTTCCGCCCCGCGGCCATTTCGGCCAGGGTGTTTATACAAGCCCGTCGAGTTGTTCCCAATGCCACAGTTCAGTGGTGGGGAGTAATGGGCAGATTATTGACAAGGCCAAACATATAAACGGTAAGGCTGATTTAAATTAATAAAACTCGCCGCATTTCAATTTGCAAAAGCCCGGTTTGTATTCCAGCCGGGCTTTTCTGTCTTCCAAATTGGCAAGCTGTCTTAATCTTGAATTCTCCTGATAAATGCATCACTTCTTCTAAGAATAGAGAGGTTTAAGATTAGGCGGGCACGTCAGAAGACGAATGAACCTTAATTTAGGGCCAAGAATTTTGGTGCCAAGGGCCTGGTATCTAAAAACGAAATTGGTCTTGCAGCGCCGGGCTTCGCAAATTAAATTGTGCGGCGTTTT
>CAZUZS010000071.1:0-8953 GCA_964624795.1 uncultured Calditrichaceae bacterium | reverse complement strand
GGGAAGGAATCTAAAAACGAAAATCGTTTGCAGCGCCTGCCGTCACAAATTAAATTATGCGGCGTTTTCGGGAGGCTAAAGTCTGACAAAAAGGGGTTTGAATGAAAACAAAAATTTCTTTTGCGTTGGCGATCCTGTTGGCGGTCGCGCTGATTGTAGTGATGCTTGCGGCCGGGGAAATCCATTCCACCGTAATGAAGATAAGTGGATTAGATTGCCAGGGATGCGCGAAAGAGGTGACGGAGGCCCTGGAATCAATTTCCGGCGTGGAGTCAGTGAAGGTAAATCTGGAGAAAGGGAGTGTGCAGGTAAAATATATATCGGCCAACTTGTCCGATCTTGAAAATACTTTGCTGGCCCTTGGTTTCGAGGTGAATAATAAAAAGCCGACAGTGACTCACGGGGCTGGCGGAATAAAAAATAAAACTGTCCCGGACTATAATATCCGAAGTCACAAGGCTGATGAGCCGGGTTTGCCGGGGGAAATCCGGACAAGCCGTCGCTCTACAAATTTGCGCATACCTTCCGGCTTATAAATTTGAAATTATCACGCAATTTGTTATATTTGGAGCGAGGTCGCAAGACTTCGCTCGTTTTACAATCAGGAGATTATCGATGGAAATCGGCTTGGTAGGATTGCCCTCCTCGGGTAAAACAACACTGTTCTCTACACTTACCGGATTAGATAGCTCTGGCGCGCATGCTGGTGGCCGGGTCGAGGTTCACCGCGGAATCGTCAGGGTGCCGGATGATCGCCTGGACAAACTGACTGCGATTTTCCAACCCCGCAAACAGGTGAATGCCACCATCGAATATATAGAGGTTGGGGGCCTTCAAAAAGATGCCGCGCAGGGCAAAGGTTTCGATCCGCAGTTCCTGGCGCTGCTTAAAAACACAAACTCTCTTTGCCTGGTAGTACGCGCATTCGAAAATGAGATGTATCCGCATCCGGAAGGTTCAATTGACCCCTTGCGGGACGCATTAATCGTGGAAACAGAATTTATCCTGTCGGATCTGAGCATAATTGAAAACAGGATCGACCGCCTGACAAAACAGATTCAAAAAGTGAAATCCGAAGAAGATCTGCATGAGCTTGAGTTGTTGAAGCGCTGCCGGGATGTGCTGGAGGCCGAGTCCCCGCTGCGCGAGATGGACCTGTCGGATGAAGAACAGCGAAAATTACGCGGTTACCAGTTCCTGTCGGCCAAACCCCTTATCATTGTGGTCAATTATGGTGAGAACGATATCAGCCGGGAACAGGAAATTTTAGCCGGCTTAAAGCAATTTGAAGAAAAGGAGAACGTTCGCGTTGCCGGACTGTGTGCAAAGGTTGAGCTTGAGATATCCCAATTAGAAGAAACCGATAGAACATTGTTTTTGGAAGAAATGGGAATCGCTGAACCGGCGCTTTACAAATTGATCCGCTATTCCTACGATCTGCTTGGCCTGATATCATTCTTTACAGTAGGGGAGGATGAATGCCGTGCGTGGACTATCCGTCGGGGAACCCATGCGCAGCCGGCGGCGGGTGTAATCCATTCCGATCTTGAAAGGGGTTTTATCCGCGCTGAGGTGGTAAATTACGCGGAATTTATTGAACTGGGTTCACTTGCCAAATGTCGCGAGAAAGGAATTCTGCGATTGGAAGGAAAAGATTACGTTGTGAATAATGGGGATATTATTACGGTTCGTTTTAACGTATAAAATCAAGTATTCTGTTTCGCACATCCTGCCCGGCTAGCAGCCGGAATGGAAAATCGAGATATTCCTTCCGATAAAGCCCCCAGTCCTTCAACTTCTCCCGATTCGACAAATAATAAGAATTCTTTTCGATCAACTGAAGACATTGGTCCATTACCCAAAAATCATTTAACACTCGACCAGCTTGCAGTGCCATCGCTGCATATTCATACGCGGTTTTCCACTCGTTCTTCCTGGTGTAGGTATGCGCCAGCAAAAATGATCCGCAGGGGATATACCAGAAATCGCCTTTTTCACTCAATAGCATTAGCGCCTCACTCATCTTTTTTGCAGCCGAATCCAGATTCCCTCGAATGAGCGCGCCTGAGGCACTCAAGAATGCCATTATTCCTGATTGGTGTGGGAATATTTTGCCGCTGGATTTGACTTCTTCCCACGTTTTTTCTGCCTCAGAGATTTCGCCGGCCAATAAGGAGTTAGCGTACAGGTAAAAAACGAGCTTTTTCTTCTCCAATGAATATTTGTCGGATAGCCGAGAATAAGCATTCTTTGCAGCTTCGGCGGCCTCTTTCGCTTTTCCCTGCACGGTTAATAATTCTATTTCAGAAATGCGAAAATGAACCGAAAGCCCGGCCGGCATCTTAAACGTTCCGAACAGTTCGTCTGCCCTTTCAAGGAGAAGTCGCTGCTTTTTAACATCGAATATCCCGCCGTAATAATCAAGCAATTCCACCAGCAGGTGAGCAGCGCGGGAAGATTCTTTAAGTTGAGCTAACAAATCAAACAGCAACTCCCTGCTTTCCGGATTGTTTTGCCCTTCCCAGAAATCAATAACCGATCTTATTTTATTTTCCCTCTCGCCGGCATCCGGCATGTTTAGCGCGAATTTGAAATCACCCGGATTCCTGAAGGCTATTTTTCCCGGAACATCCGGCAATTCCTGCAGAAGTTCTTTCCGAAACAGCGAAATAACCATTTCTCCGTTGCGATTAAAATGTTTTTCGAGCAGCCAGTTTACATACTGGATTGGGCTAAGCTGACCGGCAAGTGCCAGGTACTGCAGAAAATCCGATTCTTCCTTTGTAACGATTGCAGAAAAACTGTTTGAATCGTCCGGTATCTTTGCATTTCCTGAACCGGCAAGGCTCTGCCAGGTGCGGTTGTTGATCATCCGGGAAGAGATATGACAGATATTTTCGCCGGAGAAAAAATCATCCAGGCATATTACTCCTGGGATGAGGTGGTTGGTCCATTCCTTACGTATTTCATCACGCTGATTTTCAGGCACGAGAAAGACCCACGAGACCTGGGCATCTTTTAAGATATTTGCAAGATTGATAAACACGGACGAATAGTAAGGGAAAAGTCTGTCCGGGCTATCCAGGAAGATCACCAGCGACGATCTATTACTGTAAAATTTTAAGAGTTCAGCGACAAATTTAATCCAGTTATAAATCTTCAAAAATGAGGGGATTTTATTGAATTTTAGCCGAATAAAATCACTGCTTTTATAATATTCGGTTATGGAGAACAATTCCAGCAGTTCGCGTTCCAGGGAATTCAGGGGAAGCTTCTGTTGAAATTCATCCCGCTCTTTTCGGGAGAGGCGCTGAACCAGGGCCGAGGCAAATGAATGATATATATCCGGATGAGCATTCGGAATATAGTGGAAAAACCGGCTTTCTGCACCTGCAGAATGGTTCGCAAAATGATGAGAGAGGTGATTCTTTTCTTTCTCCTTCCGGTATGTTGCCAGGATGACTCTTGACTCTTTCTGCTTGTCTTTGAGATTTCTTATAAATTTATGATACCCTGCACATTCTTTTTGCCCGGTTACTTGATTTTCTATAAGGAGCGAGATGTCGTATTTTCCCCGCGGCTGCGATTGCTGCCTTTGCTCAAGCATTTGAAACAAGCGCCTCGCTGTGTAAAACCGCTGCTGGGGGTCTTTTTGTAGCAGGAGCATGAGAACATGCGCAATATCCAGCGGCACTTCCGGAGCCAACGATTGAATGTTGGGAGGTTCTTCCTGTATATGCGCGCTAATCGTGAGGTAGATATTTTTCCGATGGAAGGGATTTGTTCCTGCAAGCATTTCGTACCACATCACGCCGAGCGAGTAAATGTCCGACGTGGTGTCCGTTCGTTTTCCGGTGGCCTGCTCCGGTGAGACATAGGCTGCGGTGCCGATGAAATCGTTGGTACGTGTAAAACTTACCGAAGCGCTGAGATCTTTGATTACCCCCAGGTCGGATATTTTTACCAAAAATTCAAATTCGGTCATTTTACGGAGCAGAACATGTGCCGGCTGGCTATCGCCGATCCCCTCGCTTTGAATTAGTACATTCGATGGTTTAAGATCACGGTGTACCAGGTCCAGGCGGTGAAGGGCTGTCAGTCCCTCACAAATTTGCCGGACGATATTCAGGATCAATTCTTGCTTTTGGGTTCCGGGAATAGACTTCAGTTCTGTCATCAGCCGCTCGAGGGATAAACCGGCAATATACTCCATTTCGAAAGCGATAAATTCCGGCTCTATCCAGTGGTCCAGAATCCGCACAACATGGGAGGATTTGACTCGCTGCAGGCTCTTTATTTCCTGTTTGAAACGCTTGAGAACAACTTTATCGACGATCTGAGTCGCTTCAATTAATTTTATGACTGTCGTTTTCTCAAGAACAGGATTGTAAACACGGTAGACCAAACCGTACCGGCCGGCACCCAACAGCTCCCGCTGTGAATAATGGGACAGCTTGTCTGGCCAGAATGCTCTCATATTATTTTATTCTGTTGGATAAACCGGGGCCGGAAAATTGCACCGGAACGGACCTTCGGACGGTGTGCGATCTGTGGTTACGAACCAACTGCACACTGCTCGTAAACATCGCGATGCCGGGCATCGATGTTTATCATCTGGTTGATGTTGTCGCGGTTTTTATCAAATTGGAATAGCTGGCATATTTCCTGGAAATGGGCATCCATAAAGCGTTTTAATGCCGCACTGTTAGGCCTCTTGTTATGGACTCTGGCGAGCCGCTCGACCACTGCCTGGGCGAACCGGCGGACATATTGCGGATTTGGCTCGTTTTCGACATAGTAAAGACCTTCGTAGTAATAAAATTTTGCTTCCCTCAGCGGAATATGGTCTCCGTCTGTATTCAGTATGACTTCCTCCAGTCGCTTCGTCCATCCCGTTGCATAGTTGCTTAGCTGGCCCTGGTTGGCGATGTTTTGCGCTTTATTGAAGAAGGGAGTTCCCCCGTTCAATTCATAGGTGTCCATTTCGCCTCCCATGACCATATAAACATAATAATCTACCAGGTCAAGAAGTGGGTCAAAAGAGGTGCGGAAAGATTCAAACGGCTGTCCAGGCTGGTAGGCAAATTCGCAGGAACGGTCGTAATAATTCTCACCGCTTTGGGAACTGATCAGAAACTCGGAGGGATAAACCTTTTCCGATCCCCGGTTGGTTACTGTCTTAATGATGAGCTGAACATTACAGTTGAGGACAATATCGGAGTTTTCATCGCTCCATTTTGTATTGTTCAGGTAATCGGCAAGCTGTCGCTGCAAGCCGCTTAAATCATCGCGGTCCCGGGACTGAAGATGTTCCATCTGGACGGTTACTTTGCAGGCCAAAACCTGTGCCGAAACATTTGACGATAGCGCTGCAAAGGCGAAAATAAATGTTGACAACGCGATTCGGAAAACAGTCATTTGCACTCCATTTTTGCTTCAGTCGAATTTAATTCATGCCGAAAAAAAACACAAGAGGGAATCCCGGAACATCCTTTCACCGGATCTGCGGATACGATGCCGGAAAACGCAGACCAGCCCAAACATAGGGCTTTTTATTTCTCATTTCATGTTGAATGTTTTAATCCCCTGATTTAATGCATGAAAATCACGAAATTTTATATGTGAGAAGTCGTCGAAGGTTTCGTCCGTTTTAAAAAAGACATCAGCAGGTGACCTGTTTTACAAAAATCCGGACGAACAGCCTTGAATATGACAGATTTCAACCTTATATTTTCACTCCAAAATCCGGGAGGAAAGCTCTAATGAATAAGCGAATTGTATTCCTGATCTTGATTACTATGCTGGCTGCTCTGTCTTCTTGCTCAAAAGAAAAGGGCAAAATCGGGCAGCAGGCGGAAGTGGATTTGCGCAATGTGCATATGAAAACGGTTCAGCCATTTTATTATGTTGCTCTCCAGCATGTTGGTTCCTACGATGAGTACGAAGCGGTTATTAATGATTTTTTATCGAGGTTTGCGCAGGCCGATATTACACCCGCAGGTCCGATGATGGGACTTTATTTCAACAGCCCCAATCAGGTGCCGGAAAATGAACTGTCGTGGGCAATTGGCTTTCCACTGACCGATAGCGTACGGGTGGAGGAACCGCTGGAAACGGCCAAATGGGACAAGACCCAGGTCATTTCGTACTCCTATACCGGCTCGCCGGAAAATACCAAACCGGCCTACGATGTTTTGGATCAATATATGGCCAGGCAAAACCTGGTTTTGGATGGGCCGGTTGTTGAGCGCTATCTCGATCCTGACCTGACCATTGTGCCGCAGGACAGCTTTCACATTGAAATCTGGTTCCCGGTCACAAAGCCGGTTTCATAACAGATTTCCGTGGGCGCAGGTCCGGCCGCGGAAGTGCGGGACGGGCTGTGCCAAATATTCCAGGCGATTTAAATAAAAAAAGGGCGGAAGAAAACCGCCCTTTTTTTTGCGAGAAAGTTGCTTTCCCAAAATCAATTACGCTGCATAAGCTGCGATCAACGATTGCACGAAACTCCAGAATTTTTCTACGGTGCTGATCTGGACTTTTTCGTCCGGCGAGTGTGCCCCCTCGATGGTGGGGCCGAAGGAGATCATATCCATCCCCGGGAATTTGTCGCCGATGATGCCGCATTCCAAACCGGCATGAATCGCTTTTACCAGCGGCTCTTTGCCAAACAGATCGGTGTAGACCGATTTGGCCTTTTTCAGAAGAGCGGAATCCGGATTTGGCTGCCACGCCGGGTAGCCTCCTCCTCCGTGAACTTCTGCGCCGGCCTGGAAACCGCAAGCCCTCACCATATCATGAAGTTCGGTCAGTGCGCTGCCCACTGAACTCCGCTGGCTGGTGAGAATGCTGATCTGCCTGTTCTTCATGCTGACCACCGCCAGGTTGGTCGAGGTTTCCACCAGCCCCGGAATAGCGTGGCTCATCGCCATCACGCCATGCGGAATGGTATACAGCATATTCAAAAATCGGTTGTGCAACTGGGACGAGAACATTTCGTCCGGAACATCGAAACCGGATTCGGTTACACTCAAGGTGACTTTGGGATCGATAGCGCTGTACTCTTCTTTGTAAATTGCATCGTATTCCGCCGCTATTTTTTTCAGGTCGCTGATTTTGTCCGATGGCAGAAAAACCACAGCTTCGGCCTCGCGCGGAATTGCGTTATGCTTGCTGCCGCCTTCAAAATTACCAAGACGACCGCCTACCTGCGGCAGGACTTTCCACAGAAAACGGTTGAGAAGCTTGATCGCATTTCCACGGCCTTCGCTAATGTTCAATCCGGAATGTCCTCCGGCCAGGCCCGAAACCTTCACAAGTGCCGGCTTGAAACCGGAAGGAATCTTTTCGCCATCCGGCTTAAAGAAAATCTCGCAATCTTTTCCGCCGGCGCACCCGATATAAAGCGCACCGTCTTCTTCGGAATCCATATTTAAGAGAATTCTGCCATCCAGCATGTCATCCGCAATTTCGGTGGCGCCGGTTAACCCGGTTTCCTCGTCAATGGTAAACAGAAATTCCATCGGTCCGTGTTTCATATCCTTGCTTTCCAGCACAGCCAGGGCTGCTGCCAGGCCAATTCCGTTGTCAGAACCCAGCGTGGTGCCGTCTGCCGTGATCCAATCACCGTCCCGCACCATTTTTATCGGATCCTTTGTAAAATCGTGCTGCGTATCCTTATTCTTTTCGCAAACCATATCCAGATGGCCCTGCAATACCACCGTTGTCTTATTTTCCAGCCCCGGTGTGGCCGGCTTTTTGACAACGACGTTCCCCACGGAGTCCATTTTGTATTTCAGATTATTCCGCTCCGCGACTTTGATAATATATCCGCGCACCTTTTCTTCCTCCCGTGAACAACGGGGGATCTGGCAGATTTCATAAAAATGTTCCCACAGCGAAGCCGGCTTCAGGCCTTGAATTGCTTCTTTCATTACGGTTCTCCTCTTTTATGTGCGTATTTTGGATCGTTGCAAAAGACCTAATAAATTGAATTACAGGGTGCAAAGCAAGCCCTTTGTTATATTTTGAAGCATATTTTTATGAGAAGGGATGCATCCCCATGATTTCTCAATGCGGACGTGAATCGCATTCTCACCTTATCCACTCTTCCCGCCAAAAATATTTCCGGACTCCTCAGAAAAGATCATTTCGAATCGGCGCCCCGTTTGGTGGGGGCCACACCTGGGAAAAGTGCTCCAGGCGTGAAAAGTCCGCATAATCCGCTTCCAGTTGATTGAACTGGTTCCACAATTCTTCCTGCGTCACATGGCAGTGAATGGCTTCTATTTTAGCCGGCAGGAATTCCGAAACATCAATTATGTGGGTGATTTCTTCTTCCCTCATCGCCTGGATTTCGCGATGCCTGACAGATGCCGATTGCTGCGGCGAAACGCCGAAAAAGAGCAGGCGCGGCGCATTCTCCATCTCGCGAACCGCCTGAAATGTCCATCGCGAAACGGTCTGGTGATCGGGGTGCCCGGAAATGCCGTTGGTGTGGAATGTGATCACAACATCGGGAGAAAACTCGCTGAGATGTGTCCGGATTATTCTCATTCCGATTTCGTCCGGCAGGTTCTTCAGCTTCTTATCCGGCAAATCGTAAATGTTAAGCTTTTGTATATGAAGTTTCCCGGCAGCGCACTCTAACTCGGCAGTGCGGCGGTTCGCTAACTCCTTTTCGGGCAGGAACTTTGAGATGCCCAGAGAGCCGGCCTCACCGCGGGTCATCGTAACCAGGTGCACTTCGTCTCCGGATGTGGCATAACGGCTTAATGTTCCTCCGGGACCGAACGATTCGTCATCGGGATGCGCAAAAACAGCCAGAATCTTCATGGTAACCCTCTCTCCTCTTTTCATCGCTGTTGAATAATATATTAATTCCGAACGCTTTCAAATGTTTCCGCTGCGCGATTGCAGGGGCGCAAAACAATGGAGTAGGAAATCACTATTT
>CAZUZS010000070.1:6538-23259 GCA_964624795.1 uncultured Calditrichaceae bacterium | reverse complement strand
AACATTTATCATCAATATCCGGAGAAAAACATTGTCGAACACCAAGGAAGACGAATATTATTTTAAAATTTAGTGCTTTGCTAAAATGGGTAAGACATTCGTATTGCGACTTAGCAGATAACCAGAAACAATCATTCAAACGCTGCGAGATCCAATCCCATGACGATCTGGTACTGCGATATGCCGTATGCATCGGGTTCGTGTTCGAGAATCCCTTCGCCCACAAACCCCGCCTTTTCATACATTCGTATTGCGATGCCGTTTTCTTCGTGAACTGCCAGAATTATTTTTTTCAATAGTTTTGATTTCCGGGCACATTGAAGTATTTCGTTCATCAGCACCGCCCCGACACGCTGACCCCGGTAGGCCTGATGTATGACGATGCCGAATACACCAACATCCGACATCAATCCTTTAGAAGAAACCCGGATGCTCGCAAATCCAATTATTCCCTCGCTATTTTCAGCCAAAAGCATGATGCAGTTTTCCGCTTCATGGCATTTCTGAATGATTTGCGCCCCATGCTCTGTTGAATGACCGAAATCGTCCTTATTAAATTCAAGATATTCCGAATTCGCGATTGCCCTTTGCAGAAATCCCTTTATTGACTCCGAATCTTCCTTCCGTGCCGATCTGATGCGGTATTCAATGTCATTCCTGGTGAGATATTTCCTTGGAAAAAATTCCATAACTCATATTGTCATTTTTTGAAAATCGATTCGAAATCACTTATCATCTGATCCATCACCGAATCCAGTTCATGGTTTACCTGCTGCCGGCCCTTTTCTGCAAAGTGCCAGTTCACAATTTCTTCTGCTCCGGCAGAAAACGGAATCTCTGCTGAAAAATCCGGAACCGTCTGTTTAATCTTGGAATTATCGAAAATCATGCTGTGCGCCTTGTCTCCCAGCAGACCCGCTCCCCATTCTGCATCGTATTTTGCAATAAAATCGGAGGGCAAGTGGACGATCTGAAGATCAAATTTGGCCTTTTCAGCTAAAATTCCAGCGATCCCGTTCCAAGTTAATAATTCATCCGAAGTGATTTGATACGCCTGTCCGATGGCCGTTTGATTTCCCAGAAGGCCGCAAAATCCTTTTGCGAAATCCTTATGATGGGTTAGCGTCCAGACCGAAGTACCATCACCGTGGATGATTATTTTTTTGCCTTTCCGAAGCCGGTCAAAGAAAAGAAACCGGCCATAAATTGGAATTGCCGTTTTGTCATAAGTGTGAGAAGGGCGAACAATTGTCACCGGAAATTCATACTTTTTGTATGCTTCCATTAGAAATTTCTCGCAGGCGATTTTATTCCTAGAATATTGCCAATACGGATTGTGCAACGGTGTGTCTTCGGTGATGGGCAGTTTCGATGGTGGTGTTTGGTATGCAGAAGCGGAGCTGATAAAAATGTATTGTCCGGTACTGTTGCGGAAAAGATCGAAATCCCGCTTAACGTCCTCTTCGGAATAAGCGATCCAATCCACCACGACATCGAAACTTTGTTTTGCCAGAATTTCTTTAACCTGCGCGTCTTCATGGAAGTCAGCGCGGATGATCTTCGCACCCACCGGCGGTTTTCTCAGGGATTCTCCCCTGTTCAAGAGGCATAGATCAAATCCTTTTTGAACACACAACTCTGAACATGCCGAGCTTATGATTCCTGTTCCACCAACAAATAATACTTTCATAATTTATGTTCCTCGGTATAATTTCGCTCGATGCGCCTTAATAATTAAAGCTGCAGGCATAAAATAGGAAAAGTTCTCCCGCAATCAAATTATTTTGATACAGTGGATGTGAAACAATTTAGCTGAAGATGTTCCTCTTGGAGCAGGTGGTTTTTATGATATGCCGGGTGATTCAGGGGGAAAAATGCGAAAACGGTCAATTTAATTATGATTTTTGTTACCGGCTTACTTAACTTACCATTGGGTTTTGCTGCGAAAAAAAACAAATCATTTTAGACGCAGGAGGCGGTCATGCACGAAGTAACATTTTCGAATTCACGGGACAAAAACCATGCGAATATTCTCTTGATTTTTGTTGTATTGTTCACACCGATTTTTCAAGGGCTCCTTTTTGGCGATGAAAACCGGAAAGTTGAGGTACAAGCTGTAAACACTTTCTCAATTGTCGCACGCGATCCCGACACAGGGGAATTGGGTGTGGCAGTGGCATCCCGCTTTTTTGCGGTGGGAACCGTAGTCCCCTGGGCTAAAGCAGGCGTTGGTGCAATTGCAACGCAGTCCTTTGCCAATACTTCTTTTGGCTGGCGCGGATTGGAAATGCTGGAATCCGGCCTCAGTCCGGATGAAGCGCTAAAGAATCTCCTTCGGAATGATGACAATCCCTCCCAACGGCAGCTGGGCATCGTTGGTGCAGAGGGAAGCTCGACTACCTATACCGGTGAAAATTGCCTGTTCTGGGCCGGCGGCAGGCATGGCCCAAATTACGCAGTGCAGGGAAATATTTTAACCGGCGAGGCAGTGGTCTCCGGTATGGAAAGAGCTTTTCTGGAAGCCACAGGAACGTTAGCAGAACGTATGTACGCGGCATTATTGGCTGGTGAAAAAGATGGCGGAGACTCCCGCGGAAAGCAATCTGCCGCCCTCCTGGTAGTGAAAAATGGCGCCGGCTATGGCGGCTACACCGACCGGGCCATCGATATCCGCGTGGACGACAGCCCGGAGCCGTTCAAGGAATTGGGCCGGTTGTTAAATATCGCTCAAATGAATTACGCATGGAACGAAGGATGGACGTTGTTCACCAAAAACCAGCCGCAGGAAGCCCTTTCCCACATGGAGCGGGCAATCCGGCTTGCTCCTGAAAATCCGGAACTGCTTTACGATCTGGCGGTCATTCGTCTGGCAGCCGGCAATAAAGAAGCAGCACTTGCGGCGCTGAAAAAGGCCTTAGAGCTCAATCCCAAATTGAAAAAACAGGCTGGTGTGGATAATGATTTGTCGGGATTAAGAGAAAATTCGGAATTCAAAAAACTTGTGGAAAATCCAGGTCGCTAGCGACACCGGAAACCTAAAGTTACAGGATACTTTCCGAAGTCAAAACTGGTACAGTTTGAATTGGCTGAATTCTGCATTACCTGCTATTAATCGGGACCGAGTCGATCCGAAAGTGGCCATTTTATGCATTTCATTGATTGCATTGAATACTTTCTCGATGAGTGGTAAAAGGTACCATAGCCAATCCATTTCCTGAGTTTCTATCCTCGCACATAAGTTTTCCTATTTCCGACACGAGCATTCTGCTGCTTTTCTAGGTTTTGTCTGCCGAAAGTTGGCTTGCGCTCAAATATATGGCCATTCCCAGACGTACCTAATATTTGTTGCAAACCTTTGTGATTACTCATCTCACCGCTCTTCCAAATTATTTATTTCCTTTATTGCTTTTTTCAAAAGAACTTTTAAATTAAGCTCCTTGGAAGGAGTCGCAGGCAAACAGGCCGTCGTTACCAACCAGGAATTTTCAACCTTTGACATTGCGAGAGGAACGCGCTTGAAATGAAAGTTACCAAAATATTCCTGTTTATATTTCTGATATTTATCTCAATTTCAAATCTTATTTTTGCCGGCACCACAGGGAAGATCGTTGGAACCGTTACGGATAAAAGCACCGGTGATATGCTGATCGGGGCAAATATTGTCCTGGAGGGTAGCGGCTTGGGTGCATCGACCGATCAGGATGGGTATTTTGCGATACTGAATATTCCCCCGGGCGTTTATACCCTGACAGTCTACTATGTCGGATATTCAACGCTGAAGATACAAAATGTCAATGTCAGTATTGATAGAACCACTACGAGAAACGTGGAACTCACACCTGAAGCAATTAGGGGCGAGGAAATCATCGTGGAAGCAAAGCGCCCGGCAGTTGAGATGGATCGCACGCATAGTGCCTCCATCGTGTCTTCCAAAACGGTTGATTCTATGCCTGTGACGGAAATAAATGAAGTGCTGCAGCTCCAGGCTGGTGTGGTAAGCACGGATGGGGAGCTTCATTTCCGTGGCGGCAGGGCGCGCGAAGTGGCCTATATTGTCGATGGGATTCCAGTGTCCAATTCCTACAGTCAAAACGGTGGCAACAACGTGGAAATCGAGAATTCAATGATCCAGGAATTGGAAGTTATTACCGGGACTTTCAACGCCGAATACGGCTCGGCGCAATCCGGGGTTGTTAATATTGTGACAAAAAAGCCGGAAGATAAATTCAGCGGTACTTTGCAGCTTTATTCCGGGGAGTGGCTCAGCAGCAAAAACAATATTTATATGGGAGTCAGTAATTTTAATCCCCTAGCTGAAAAGGACATGCAATTAAGCCTCTCGGGACCTATTCTTCATGGAAAAATGGGATATTTTATCAGCGGACGATTCAATAATTGGCAAAGTCTGGAATGGTACGACCGCCGATTCGTGCCCGTGGATGGATGGAGAATTGCCGCATACCGGCTGTGGTACCAGCAGCACTTTATGGAGCAAACCAACGCAACCGGTGTAATATATATTCCGGACTCTCTGGGGACTGGAGATCGCAGTAAGGGACCGTTGGTAACCGGCAACTCGCTTTCGCTGAACGGAAAACTTATTTTCTTGCCCCGACAAAATATATCTATCACCTACCAGTTCTTCGGCTCGTTTGATAAATATAATGGATTGTACAATACAACAACCAACCAGGCATTTAGTTTTCGTCGTTATCAACCGGATGAAGCCGGCAAGATATTGATGCTGGCAAATTCTCATTTTCTCCGCTTTCAACATACATTAACCACGAATTTGTATTATAACCTGGCATTTTCTTATCAACACAACGATGGGGAATCTTATTATCGAAAGGATAATAAGGTTGCGCTTTACCCGGGAGACACTGGTATTCAGCCGATAACATCGGGTTCAAACGGATTTACACTGGGAAGCACCGGGGGATTTTACACCGGCAAAGATGGTCGCGGGTACATTGACCAGTATTTGGCCAATGGTGATATCGACTGGCAGCTTGGTAAGCACAATTTCATCAAAGCCGGTTTTCTTGCCAAACAGCACTACATAAATGTTTATTCTCGCGGTTTTCGGGAATCGCGCGAGTGGACCAACAACTCCTTTCCGCTGCAAGAGGAATTAAATGGGGCAAATATGAGTTTCCCGGCTTATTGGGACTCCCTCATCGGATACTGGCAAAATTGGGAATCGCGATTCCACACTACCCCTTTTATTGCAATTCAAGATACCGAGGTGGCGCTATACAGGGATTTCAATATTACCCCGGTTGAAGCTGCATTCTACGTTCAGGACAAGTTGGAATTAGGTGATATTATTGCAAATGCCGGACTACGTCTGGATGTTTTTCAGCCGAATGAAAAGGTGCCTGTCAATTTTCGAACCGAATCTTTTAATCTCGGTGCAGAAGCTAATCTGAGGGATGCAACAGTCAAGTATCAGCTAAGTCCTCGCGTGGGGCTTTCATTTCCTATCTCATCCAACGGCGCATTTCATGCCGCGTATGGCCATTTTTTCCAGATGCCGAGTTTTCAGTACATGTATAATGCACCGTTGGTCATAATGACTCCTCTTCAATTGAATGGATTTTTGATGGGGAATGCTGATCTTGAGCCGGAAAAAACCATTACCTACGAAGTTGGTCTGCAGCAGGGAATTACACGAGACCTTGCGGTTGACGTAACCGCATACTACAAAGATTTCAAAAACCTGCTGGGAATTGAGCAAATAAATACAATCGATAATATCAGTTATCAACGATATATTAACCGCGACTATGGAAATGCGAGGGGAATAACAATTGGTTTTACCAAGAATGGCGACTTTGTCAATGGCGGTGTAAACTATTCGCTTGCCTTTGCAAACGGAAGTTCATCCGATCCCCAGGCGCTGGAACTTATCAATACCGCCATTCAGTATGGGGGAGAAAATGTCGTTTTCGCAGAACGAAAGATACTTCCGCTCAACTGGGATCAGCGGCATACAATCAACGCCTTCATTAATTTGGTAAGAGAAGCAAAATGGAGCCTGGGTTTGGTCGGCTTTTATGATACCGGCGTGCCATTTAGTCCGACATTCGTGGAACGATTTGATATTGCTGAACGGGAGTACCGTAATTCTGCCTCAAAGCCGGCTCGTTGGAGCATCGATTTAAAGGCAAAAAAAATGCTAAAAATTGGGGATCTGGAAACGACTCTTTTCTTAAAAATTGATAATATATTTGATCATCTCAACCAGGAGCAGGTTTATGCTTCAACCGGTCGCGCTGACCAGATTGCCCGCGTCCCGGACGAGCAAAAATTGTTAGAGGAAAGGCTGCGGCTGGAGGGACTGTTTACACTAAATGATATTGATATTCGGCCGGAAAATTTCTCCCAGCCCCGAAAAGTGCAACTTGGGCTTGAGGTTAAATTTTGACCTTATTAAGAAGATGGACTCAATTACGGCTTACGGTTTTCAAATAAAAACAGGTGTTTTTTATGGTAATTAATTTGTCACGATTTATTCATAGGTCAAACTCCGTCCCTATTCTGCTGGGGATAATACTTTTTCTTTTTGGACTAGGCTTTGCGCAGGAAAATTATAAGGACAAACATCAACCATCTTTGCGGAATAGTTCATCGCTGAAAAATACCCGCGGCTATTCACGTTTTTCAAAAAATTCCTCAACGATGCAGGATGGCCATTCCAAATATCTGCGGTTTACTTCACAGGATGGGAACCTGGTAAGTGGCGGCATCACCAATGCCGGGGATATCTCATATAGCGGAGTTGGCAATACTCCCTACATCGGCTGGCCCAAGGGAGCTGAATGGGTCTCCTACATCTGGGGTTCCTATTTTTATGTTGCAGCAGAGGTGGAGGATGTCCATGGCGATACGATTCATATCTCCTCCGACTATTTTCAGTATGGCGAGCAATCGCCGGATGGAACACACTATTTTGCCACCATGCCGCTCCCCCGCTATTTCAACCTCGACCAGCCGGATGCGCAGGAAACGCCATTAGTTTATGGGATAAGTGAGGATGTCGGCATCGATGGAATCCCTAACAGCGGTGACGAAGGCGAAGGTGATGGCAAGCTGCAGCCAGGTGAAGACTTCAATGGAAACGGTGAACTTGATGTGAGTATGCAAAACGTGATCGGCTGGTTCGCTACCAGTCATCGGCGGGAAACATGGCCGGAATACTGGCCGCCGCAGACTTACCCCGGCGATGACCGGGATTCCACAGAATACAGGCCCGGAAAAAGAGCAGGTCGATGGAATGGTGAGTTCGGCGCCTACATTCGTGCCGACCAGGAATCGTATTACGCAATGGACGATCGCGAAAATGATGAATTTGATTACCATCCTTTCAACGACACCAGACCCTGGCCTAATGGCAGACAGGGCCTGGGATTAAAAACAGAAGTCCGCAGCTATCAATGGAATGCACGGTTGTCAGAGGATATTCTCATCTCAATATATGACATCACCAATGAAGGAAAGGATCTGCCCAAATGTATTGTCGGCATGAATGTCGATCCGGATTTAGGCGGCCAGTATTATAATGACGATGCTTCATTCAATCAATTGGATGATATTACCTATGCCTGGAATAAGCTGTTTACAACAAACACAGGCCTGGACATTGGCTATTTCGGATTCGCTTTCCTTGAAAGCCCGGGTTTGGCGCATGACGGGGTGGACAACGATGAGGATGGAATGACAGATGAAAGCCAGAATAACGGCATAGATGATGACGGCGACTGGACTGCGTGGGAAGATGTGAATGGAAACGGCGTTTATGATAATGAAGATTTGAACTACAATGGCATTCTGGATTTAGGCGAGGATGTTAACAACAATGGCCGTTTGGATTACGAACCGTTGCATGATGATTTGGGGGCAGATGGATTGGGCCCCGCATATTTTGAATACACAGGTCCCGATGAGGGTGAGGCAAATGGTCGCCCCGATCCTGGAGAGCCTAATTTTGAATTTACCGATAATGACGAATCCGATCAGGTTGGATTGACCTCTTTCTATCTCAAGGATACGGACAATCAAATGGCGAATGATGAATTGTTTTGGAGAACCGAAATACAGCCTGGCACATTCGAGGTGCGTCAGGGATATACCAGGGATATTACATTCACATATGGCAGTGGATTTGTCGAGTTTGCCGGCGATGAGAAAAAACACCGCTATGCAATTGCTCTTCTGTTCGGAAACGATTTCGACGACATACTCCGGAATAAGCGTACAATGCAGGTTATCTACGACAACGATTACAGCTTTGCCAAGCCTCCAAGGCAGCCGGTTCTAAAGGCAGTTGGCGACGATAAAAAAGTTTACCTCAGTTGGGACAAAGGCGCCGAGCGCTCCAGCGATCCGATCTATGGGCAGGATTTTGAAGCCTACTACATTTACAAAAGCACCGAACCACAATTTAATGATATCAAAACAATCACTGACGCTTATGGGAATCCGCTGCTGTTTAAACCGCTGGCTATTTTCGATCTCAATGATGGCTTGGCCGGACCCCATCCGGTTCGGATCGGGAGTGAATTGGGCACCGGCAGTGATCTCGGTGTGACTTATAACATGGGAACTGACAGCGGTTTGCAGCACCATTTTGTCGATACGGATGTAACGAATGGACGAACATATTATTATGCGGTAGCCTCGGTAGACCAGGGGTATCATCCCGATTTTTATCCTGATATTTCTCCCCTGAGAGATCTTCAGCCGATCTCGCCCACCGAATGCCCGGTGAATATTCAGACCGATCCGCTAGGACGTCCGATCTCATTCGATCCAAATACTGCGGCAGTGATTCCCACCGAGCGATCTGCCGGTTGGGTTAATCCCAGCGTAAGCGATGCAGGAATGGAGCACGTGGCGGGCAAAGGCACCGGTTCGGTCGATGTGCAGGTTTACAATCCATTTCTCATAAAAACCGGCGGTCGCTACCGGATTGAGTTCAGTGATGACGGAAGTTTTGAGCAGTATGATCCCGATGCCTATTCCGGTCATTTGAATGGAATTATTATAAAATCGGTAACTGAGGGGGAAAACCTGATTTCTATTGCTGACCCTCAAAACGATGATCTTGATGAAAAATACATTATCGATGGATTCCGGGTGATTCTCCATAATGATACAAACGGAATCGATTCTACTGCTACCGGCTGGACTACCGGCGATTCACCGCTGCGAATGATCAATTTCACGCCCGCCAACAAGAGGATAGGCCGCGACTACGAGATCAGGATTCTTAGTCAGAATGCCGATACTTCAATCAACAGAGTCCCCTCAAATTTCCAGGTATGGGATGTTACCTATCCTGACAGCGCTTTTCGTCAGACATTTTATTACCGGGATCGCTCCCAGGTAGGGGTTCTCGATTCCGGCGATGTTGTGCGAATCTATGCCAATTATTTGCCACCGAGAAGCCTCTATGAGCTGGAATTTCGCTGGCCGGGAGGCATTGCGGAGGCACAAAAAGTTGCTCCTGAGAACGGCGATATTTTTCTGATTAAGTCCAGAAAAAATTATGACCGCCATGATGCCATTGAGTTTACGATGGTGGGAAACAGCCTTGACAACGTGAAAGCAAAAGGTGATCTTGACAATATTTACACTGTGCCCGATCCGTATATCGCATATAATCCGATCGAAAGAAAGGTGATAAACGAGGATGAAGGCCGGGGTGACAGGAGAATCGATTTTGTAAATCTGCCGGCCAAATGCACCATAACCATTTTCACTGCTGCCGGGAAAATGGTTCGCATATTGACACATAGTGCTACTGAAGAAAATCGCAGGGAATCTTGGGACTTGCGAACAAAGGACGGCCTGGAAATCGCACATGGCATTTACTTTTATGTGGTTGAAGCTCCCGGAATTGGCACAAAAACCGGGAAATTTGCTGTAATCAAATAATGGGAGTCGATAGAATACTAAATTCCATTTTATGATTCGTCTCCGGTGGAATCGAAAATGATTGAAGGCGACATAATATATATGATATAACAATTTATTCCGGTAATAATATTATGATGAAAAAAATGAATTTTATTTTATTAGTTGGGGTTATTCTTGGGGGAGTTTCCGGGCTGCGGGCACAATTTAATCTGGATGTGAGCGGCGTGGGAACCAATGCAGCTTCATTTCTGGAAATTGGCGTTGGCGCCAGGGCGATGGCCATGGGCGGGGCGTACGTGGCAGTGGCAAACGATCCGACTGCACTTTATTACAATCCTGCAGGCATTGTATGGATGAATAACGTTCAAATGGAAGTAATGCACAATAAGTGGCTGGTTGGCACCAATTACGATTTCATAGGCGCAACAATGCCCCTCCCCTTCGGGAACTCTTCATTGGGTGCTTCTTTCATCACGCTGAATTACGGCGAGCAGCCGGTGAGGACCGTAGAACGACCGGAAGGAACAGGCCAGACATATTCGGCGCGCGACTATGCCGTGGCATTGTCCTGGGCTGTTGCGTTGACGAATCGTTTCAGTTTTGGAACTACCGGAAAATATATCAATCAGAAAATATGGAACGAAAGCGGCGGCACATTCGCGTTAGATCTTGGCATTTTTTACAGCACTCCGCTAAAAGGTCTCCGGCTTGGGATGAGCATGAGCAACTTTGGAGGTGAAATCGGGCTCTCCGGACGAGACCTTGCTTCCACCACCGATCCCGATGAAAAATACCAAAATGTAGACCGCGTACCGGTAAGCTATCAAACAAATACCTACCCCCTGCCTCTTTTATTCCGGGCCGGAATTTCGTACAGCCATGATTGGGGAGCTCTGGGCAGCGTTTTAGTAACCACCGATCTCAATCACCCAAGCCACTCTACAGAAAATATTAATATGGGTGTTGAATATGGTTACGCCGGAATATTTTTCCTTCGGGCAGGGTATGAAAATTTATACGAACAAGACGCCGTTAATGGTCTTACTCTGGGCGGTGGGGTTGACTATTACGAGCCCGGCCACATGGGAATCAGGGTGGATTATGCCTATGCTGACTGGGGCATTTTGGAGAGCGCCCATCGCTTCTCTGTGGGGATAATTTTTAATTAAGTGCGGCCGGCTGCACGTTTAAATCACTATTTGGATAGCTGCACAAGGTAACACGCATTGGGATCATATCTGATCTTTATTGATACAACCGAGTGACGTGAATAAGGCGGGTTAGGAAGAGAGAATTTTTCAATTGGACTTTTCAGCGACAATAAAAACAAACTTGAATAATCTTAAAATTAAATCGACTTTGGTTACTTGCATTTCCGTAGCAGTCCTGGCTTTCCACTTCCTCGGCTGCGGAAATAGTGCACCAAAATTGCATTCCAGGAAGGATGTTGTTTTGGCCCGTGTCGGAAATGAGAAAATCACGGTAGATGACTTCCGAAAGAATTATGAGGGTGGTTTTGGCAATTTGAAGACCGGCACAAACCGCAAGAGAACCTATCTCGAATATATGATTAACGAAAAATTGTTGGCACTGGAAGGCTATCAGTTGCATTTTGATCAATCCGATTATGTTAAAAACGCCGAACTCCGGCTGATGGATGAAGCCATGATCGAGGCCCTGCTGAATAAAGAGGTCAAGAGCAAAATCCATGTTTCGCAGGGAGAAATACGCGAAGCAATCAATAAATCGAAGGTTGGTTTCAAATTTCGCTATTGGGTAGAATCAGATTACAATGAAGCAAATCGCGTCGCAGAAATGATGCGTGAACGGGGCTATGCTGAGGTCACGGATGATCTTATTCATTCAAATGAAGAACGAAAAGTGAAGACCAAGAATTTTGAGACAGATTACCTTACTTACCTGGATGTCTCCCCGGAACTTTTCCAGGCCGTCAAAGATTTGCCCATTGGCGACATTTCAAATCCCGTGGAGCTGAATGGAAAATATTTTATTTTTCAAATGCTGGATATCCGCCGCCACGGCGTTACAGAGAATGAGTATATCGAAAAAGCAAGTGAATTTGAGCAGATGGTTTTTTACCGTAAATATCAAAAAGAACTTATCCGGTACGGCACACATCTGATGGAACCAAAAGATGTGCGAACAAAAAAGGGTGCTTTTGAGATTATAGCAAGTGCGCTAAAAGAGTGGGAAGGTATGCACAAGGACAATCCGACGGATTTTCTGGAATCACTGCAAGCGCCAAATGAGAACCAGCCTGCGATGAAAATTCTAAAAGAAAATCTGGATATGACGCTTGTTTCATCCAACGAAGGAAATCTTGCAATTAATGCGTTGCTTAACAAGCTGGACATCTCGGAAATCCATAAGCAGTACCAGCGCGACAAAGATTTTAGGAAAGCGTTGGATAACATTCTCGCCAGAACCATCCGTGATTACTTCCTGGTGAAAGAAGCGGAGAAGCAAGATTTGCAGAATTCCCCCGCAGTTCAGGAAGAAATCGAATTGTGGCGGGATAAATGGGTTTGCCGAGAAACCATGCAACATTTCACAAGTGATTTGAAGTTGAACACGCAACAGATAAAATCCTATTTTGAGAGAAATAGGAATAACTATAAAATTCGCAAAGAGGATCAACCGGAATTTGCAGCATTTGCCGACCGGGCGAGAGATGATGCCCACCGCGAGCAGGCCGTATCCATGTTGGATAATAAGATCGACCAAATCAAAAAGCAAATTCCTGTTGAAATAAATGAGGCCATTCTTGATACCATTTCTGTCATCGATTTTAAGAAATCGCGTTGGGCAAGTATGCAGATTTATCATGCGGGATCCAACCGTCCGGCTTACCCGGTAGTGGATCCGGTATGGGCAGAACCTGAAAAACCGTAAGCAGTATATTTAAACCAATCTTTAATAATCCTAAGTAAATACATATAAATTCTTGTACTCCTAACAGTCCGCAGTTAGAGGTTTTTCCTTCTATGCACTTCTGTTTCTGCGCGCCTTGCGTCAGCCGCACTTGCAGCCAACGCAAGGCAGATTAATATGCAATTCCAATTTTTATGACTGTCATCAATTAAGTTTTAAAATAAATACTTAAATAATGCACGTAACGGTTTTTGCAAACGAAAACGGAGGACTAAAACGCTGAAACGGATTTCAGTTCTCTCAAAATTATCAAATCTGCGAAACTTCAGAATTTGGGGAATCACAATTTTTATTGTCATGCTTCCCTTATGGTTCTTCCTGGCAGGAGAAAGAGATACCAACCGTGTGATGGGCGTTTGGGAATTCCAGCGCGGAGGGATTTCCGAAACCATTACTTCCCGTCTTGTCTTATCCGGAAACGGTTTTTTTGGTTTACTGACAACTATAAAAAGTGGCGGCAAAGAATATTCTCTTTATTCAAAAGGCTTCTGGGTATTTTCGGAAACGAGCCAGCAAGACGGCTCGCTTATTCTCATAGAGATTTCCTCACTGGATCTCGGCATCACGGTAAATTTGGCCAATATTCCTTCAATACTTAAGTTACAAATTCTTGGTCCAAAGGAATTATTGATAAAAAACGATGTAATGAACAGAAAATTTCAGAAGACAAAAATCAATTAGCCGCATGAAATAGCAGATAATATCGCCCCATTTGTTCACCTTTTTTAAAGCGCTCATTGAAATCTCAATCATAAAATCCTCACCCCATTTATTATAGAATCTTTTTCCCGGATTTCCCGTATGTTACTCCTCTTTGCGTAGGGCAGACGCTTCTGCTGCAAATCTTGTATTTATCATCCGGGGGATTTTCAAATTGAGCTTTCCTGCCCAGAACGGAACCATCGCGGCAGAATAGAATTTCGTAAAATCATTCGTCCGCTAAATAAAAGTGGAGTTTTCCCATGATAAGAAATTATCTGAAAATTGCAATCCGCAATATCCGGCGCCAGAAAGGATATTCAGCAATAAATATATTGGGCCTCTCTTTCGGATTAACCATCAGCCTTGTCATTGCATTTTATGTGACGGATGACCTCACATTCGATCGCTTTCATGAAAATTCAGAAAATGTGTACCGGGTGTACACCAAGGAATTCTCAGGAAATCAGGGATATAATTCCTATTCCATAACCGCCGGACCGCTTATTGTCGCTTTGAAAAATGATGTGCCTGAAGTTGTGGCTGCCACGCGAACTTTTACTTTTGGTCAAATCAGAATCGGCCGGGGCGACCAGGATTTCGATGCCAACGATCCGAATGCGGGCGTACGAATTCGCGGCATGATTGCCGATCCAGATTTTTTCAAGGTCTTCAGTTTCAAATTGTTGCGCGGCGACCCCGAGAAAGTATTGAAATCACCAGGAGACGTTCTGCTTACGCTGGAGACAGCTAAGGCGCTGTTTGGTGACGACGACCCGCTAGGAAAGCCGCTGGTTATTCAGGGCCTGCAGGAACCTCATGTTGCCGGAATTGTGGAAGCTCCGCCCGTCAACTCTCATATTCAATTCGGGGCCATCGGCAAGTTGCGCCCGGAACAAAATGCCATTTGGTGGGATACGTGGGATAATCTCATGCTCTCCGGATATATCCGGATTGCAAAAGATGCCGATCCGGAAGTTGTGGAGCAAAAGATGATAAAACTGGCCAAGGTAAACAATTTCCCGGAAATCTATCTACCACAATTGCAGCCATTGCCGGACATCCACCTCGGATCAGCGGATTTCCAGTACGATGGCGCCAACTTTGGGAAAAACAGCAAATCTGTTGTATATGCGCTCACAATAATTGGGTTACTGGTCCTGTTTGTTGCCGCCATCAATTTTATAAACCTGTCCAGCGCCCGTTCTGCCACCAGAGCCAGAGAAGTGGGCATGAGGAAAGTTGTGGGTTCCAGCCGCAGCCAACTAATTGGGCAGTTTTTGGGCGAATCCATCTTTTTCACAATGGTTGCAATGCTGATTGCCATGACTGTTGTCGAATCGATTCTCCCTTCTCTCGATTCATTCCTCGGCAAACATCTTGAGGCTAATTTCCTTGGCAAGCCGACCCTTTTTCTGGGAATGATCGCCATTGCAGCGATAATAGGGCTAATTTCCGGAATATACCCGGCAATTGTGCTTTCTTCATTCAAACCCGTTACAGTGCTGAGGGGGAGCTTCAAATCCGGTTCGTCCGGAATATTTTTAAGGCGCGTACTGGTTGTTTCCCAATTCGCCATAACAACAGCTCTAATTTTAACTGTGATCATGGTGCTGGTGCAGATTAATTATTTGAAGAATCTGGATCTCGGCTATAATCGGGATGGTCTAATCGTGATTCCCGGTTTTGTCAATCGGGGAGACGATTTGCTCAAAAATGAGGTGGAAAAATTACCGGATGTTGTGGCTACCGGCAGAATGAGCGGATTACCCGGCGGAAATCCACTACGGATCGAGGCAATACCGGAGGGGCTGGACCGGAGCAACAGCAGAATGTTTCAGCAGTATGTAATCAATGACGGTTTGATCGATCTTTTCAAGCTGAGATTATTGGAAGGAAGAAACTTTTCCAGGCAGTTCGCTTCCGACACACTTGAGAATATACTTGTGAATGAAGCGGCGGTTAAAATATCCGGATGGAAAAGCGCTGTTGGCAAACGCCTCGACTTGATTGACATAAGCGGTAACCTGGTTTCCCGACGCGTTATCGGAGTTGTAAAGGATTTTCATTACACAAACGCGCGGGATGCAATAGAACCAATGATTTTGGTATATAATCCAAGACAAAGTCCGCTATTGCTTGTTCGTGTGAAGGGGGCAGATAATTCAATCCTTTTAAAACAGATCGAATCGAAGTTTAAAGAAATTTATCCGGACCGGATATTTAATAGTTTTTTCTTTGAAAATATTTTTAACCAGCAATTCAATAATGACAGGGAATTTGCCGGAAATATTGGTTTCTTTGCCGGCGTAGCCATCTTTATCGCCTGTCTAGGCCTCCTGGGTCTCGTTTCATTTTCAGTAACCCAGAGGCGAAAAGAAATGGCCATTCGGAAGATTCTTGGAAGCGGTGAAATTCGAATCATAATGCTGATGGCAGTCGAATTCTTAAAGTGGGTGGCTATAGCAAATCTTATTGCATGGCCGCTTGCATATTTCGGAATAAGCGCCTGGCTTAATGATTTTGTGTACAGGGTGCCGTTCTCAATTTGGCCATACATTACTGCTGCCTTGGGTACAATAACCATTGCCTTGGTTACGGTATCATACCAATCTATTAGAGCAGCCAGGGCGAATCCCGTGATCAGTTTACGGGTCGAATAGGGCTGGTAAAACACGTGGGTCAGCCCATTTCGTTGGGGGAATTTTACCCCAAAAGTCAGGTAATAAAAAATCGGTTCAGAACTTATTCAGATTTTTGCGGCGGATTTTCCTCCATGAAAAGCCTGAGTCGCAAATCTTTGAAAAAGAGAAATAGGTTTTCTAATCCCATGATGATCTCACCAATTTTCTCTTCGCGGATTTTCCGTTGAATGCCGGATAAAAGGCTATTTAAATATTGGTTGTTCCCAACGCTCATGAGGTCTGTCACCTTTTCCACATAACCGGCAAGCCTTGGTAGATCATTACCCGAAATACAAGCAATAACTTCATTAAAATAATTAAGCAATTTTTGGAAGCGTGGATCTATGTTTTCCAGAAGTGTGCTGATTTGGTCCATGCTGTATGAATTGAACAATTTCTCAATATCCTTGTTATCCTCCGTAAGTCTCTCTCCTGCGAAAACCATATCAATCTTCTCCTTTA
>CAZUZS010000070.1:0-6438 GCA_964624795.1 uncultured Calditrichaceae bacterium | reverse complement strand
ATAGAAACAAGGGTGGAATTGTCAATAACGAGTGTTTTTCTGAATGTGTTTTTGGATTGCGTCAAAGTGTCTCCGAAATTCATGGTAATATTATGCCGTCATAAAACATAATAATCGAAATATCAAAAAATCACTTTAGTAGGATAAAACCATTTTTCGATAATTTCTAATACTCATGCAGATTAATCGATGGATTTACAGGTCACACAACTAAAAGGTCACAATAGTCCAATCTCGCCCGGAATGCAGGCTGATTCAAAGAGACAATTACAAGCGGAAACTCATAATAAATCTTCCCCAAAGGTGGTTGTTTGTGAATCATTTTCTCTATTTTTTGTACTCTTTAACCTGATTCCCCCAGTATTCTTGGAACACATTTCTTGATACGAATATATGTGAATGCCATAATTATTATTCATGTAAAAAAGTAGCTGAATATGAAATGATGACCACTTGTTATAATAACGCAAATAATCGGCCATATTTACAATTTACCACAGTATTGTGCAATAACGCATCATTTCATCAATCATTCAATTATTTTTTTCTTATATTGACAGATGAAATTATTCTCATTAAATTATATTGCACTTAATTAAGAATGGAGATTATAAATAATGAGCAAAGATCTTTACCAGAACTTTCCTTCCCTTCCAACTTCTTTTGTGCTTTTATTCTCTTTATTTGTGATCCTTTTCTATTTCTTTGGATGCGAGAAAAAGAGTGAAAGCCCGGAAGACCTGACATCTTTTTCAGGCAAATTAACATGCGAGGGCTGTCATACGGACGCCGAAACATTAAAAGCGCTGGCAACCCCGGAACCGCCGCCTGCAACAACCGGCGGTGGCTGAGGTGGCTCTGTTTCTCCGGTGGAGAAGTGGCAAAAAATATTAATAACAGGTACTGACGGCAAGGAATTCCTGAATTCGGTTCATGGGAAACTGGGATGTGCTTCATGCCATGGCGGGAAGGACGAAGCGTCCTCCATGGAAGAGGCTCACGAAGGCGTGACAAAAGATCCTTCAGAAAATTCGGAAAAATATTGTGGTGGGTGCCATGCGGACGTGGTCAGCAAGCATGCCAACAGTATTCATAAAAACCAGGATGGCTACTTTACATTCTTCAGTATGAGATACCAGGGCACCGATAATGGCCCTATTCCTCATGAGTTCACTGTCGAATTCAACCAGGAGTGCGGCTCCTGCCACGCCACCTGCGGACAGTGTCATGTAAGCGTGCCAAACAGTGCATTGGGCGGTTTCATCAAATCGCACCGATTTAATAAGACACCTGATATGACCAGGAATTGTACTGCATGTCACGGCAGCCGGATCGGCGCTGAATATCTTGGTGAAAATGAAGGGATTAAAGGTGACGTGCATTGGATTCCCAATCTAATGCGCTGTGAAGATTGTCACTCAGGTTCGGAAATGCATGGAGATGGAAACGAAGTGCTATCCAAGCTAAAAGTTGCGGAAATGCCCCGCTGCGAGAACTGCCACCAAAAAGGCACCGACAATGCTTACCACAACCAGCATTGGGGCGAATTGAGTTGTTCAACGTGTCATTCGCAGTCCTATCGAAATTGCAATAGTTGTCATGTTGGTGGTGCCGGAATTACCGGGGATCCATACTTTCTGATTAAGATTGGAAAAAACCCAGTGCCGGAAGACCGTCCGTATAAATGGGTTACCCTGCGCCACATCCCAGTTGCGAAAGATACTTACGCACCTTGGGGATTTACCGATCTCGCCCATTATGATATTATGCCCACATGGAAGTACACCATGCCTCATAATATGATCAGGAATACGGCACAAACAACACCGGATTCCACCCAGGCCATACCGTGTGCGGGAAGTTGCCATCACAATGAAGCAATATTCCTGAGACCTTCGGACATTAGCACCGAAGAGGTTCAGGCCAATTCCGGCGTAGTTGTTAAGGACGAAGAGTGGCCGGTAGGCCCATAGAAGATCCATTAAATAATATAGACAGAAGGCTGTTATTAGCCTAAGAAACTGGTTCAATTAACAAAAGGAGTATCTTATGCGTAGGTATTTAGCACTGTGGATCGCTGTATTGCTAATTGTTAATTTTTTAGCGTGCAGCAAAGATTCAACCAAGCCGGAAGAAAAACCGGTTGTCGAATCTCAGCTACTGATTAATTATCTGGAAGGCGATGGTGGTAATTATATTAATACCACCGCTCCCAAAATTGTAAGCGCCAGCCAGGTGATGCAGGAAGGTTTGACTACTTACAAAATTATTGACATCCGGCAGGCAACAGCTTATGCAACCGGCCACATTGACGGCGCTGTGAATGTAGCTCTCGCCGATGTTGTAACGTATGCAAAGGCCAATTTAAACACAACGGACAAAATATTGGTTTACTGCTATACAGGACAATCTGCCGGTTTTGCCGTTCTTGCACTGAATCTGGAAGGTTACAATGCCTATTCACTCAAATTTGGGATGAGTTCCTGGAATTCCGATTTTGATAGCTGGAGTGGCGGCATAAACTCCGGATTTTCCGCTCAATTTACTACCACTGCAACCGCTAAAGGCGAAAAGGGTGATTACCCAACGCTGAGCACTGGCAAAAAAACCGGAAAAGAAATTCTGGATGTTCGCGTTCAGGAACTTCTTGATGCAGGTTTCAAAAGCATACCTGCGGCAGATGTTTTATCGAATCTCAGCGACTATTATATTGTTAACTATTTTACCGAAGCGCAGTACAATGGCACCGAAGGGTGTCCCCCCGGGCACATAACGGGCGCCATGCAGTACACCCCAAAAAGCAGCCTTCAGTCAAGCGCTGACCTGGCTACATTGCCCACCGATAAAAAGATTGTTGTTTATTGCTGGACAGGCCAGAACAGCAGCCAGGTAACAGCATTCTTGGATGTTCTCGGATACGATGCATACAGCTTAAGATTTGGTGTGAACGGCATGGTGCACGATCAGCTCACCGCCAGCAAGTGGGATTCTACCACAATGGTTATGGACTACGATTATGTTACCGGAACCGGCAAATAATTAAAATTCGAAAAGAGGCCCGCAAATAATTGCCGGCCTCTTTTCTTAAATAAGGAATAGGAGCCTCATGAACCGATCGATACGAGCAGGATTCATAGTTGTGCTGTTTTTTGTGGCACAGATCAGTTATGCAGGTGTGTCCGTACGCGGATTTCTACAAAGCAGTGTCTATGGTTGGGAAAACATGCAATCCGAAAGACAATTGGATTATTACCAGGGACTGCAGTTGAGAATATCGCCGGAAAGCCACCCCGGCTTATATTTCAACACCTATCTCCGGGAAGCTTATCGCGGGGATCCGGCTGAATGGCAGGAAAGAGTTTATGATTTCTTTGTAAACTGGGATGCCGGGAAAAATTATCGTTTCAGAATTGGGCGCCAGTTCATCTACAAAGGTGTAATGAATGGGACATTTGATGCGGCGGTATTTTCCGGCAGGCTAATCAACAGACTTCAATACAACGTACTGGCAGGAACGGTAGCAACCGATTCCCGGTCATTTAAAATCCGGGAATGGGATGACGGGAATGTTATTGGCGGTGCGCTGAGTTACTTTCTGCCGTTGAAAAGCAAAATTGAGTTGAGCTACGTACAGAAACAGCGCCAATCGGACCTGTATTGGCAGCAGGCCGGCGGGACGCTGGATGGTTTCATCCGTGACAGGATAAATTATTATGCCCGGTTCGATTACAATATTCTGAAATCAGATTACCAGACCATGCGATTCCGGCTGGGCTATCTGGTCAACAAGTGGTCACTTTCAGCGGAATATAACAGCCAGAAACCGCGGATCTATGAAGACTCATTTTTCAATATGTTCGATATAAAAGCCTACAACCAGGTGAGAACTGCCTTCACATACCGTCTGGGTATGCTGGATTTCGGTTTGCAGTATCTCTACACCAAATTTGAAGATGATGCAAACAACCGGATTATCCCGTCTGTTACAAGTAAATATGGCACAATCGGGCTGATTTACCAGGATGGATACGGCGGCAAGAACATTGGCTATTTCGGAGAATTGAGATACGAGTTTTTCCCAAATTTGACCGCCAAGATTTACAACAGCTATTATAATTATGAGCGAACCGAGGTAAATATCAGCGAAGATGCGCTGGCTTTCAGCGCGGGATTGACCTATCGTCTGAAGCAGATGTTAATCCTTCAGGGAGATGTTCAGCAAATGAGCAACACTTATTACGAAAATGATTGGAGAGGGCTGTTTCAGCTCACTTATCTCTTTCGACTTTGATAATGCTGGTTTGTCTATTTGAAAATCCGTCCTGCTACGGAGATTCATAAAATATTGAATTCTTTAAGGAAGGGAAATATGAAAAGATACTTAAAGCTGATTTTTCTGACCCTCACAATATACATGCTTGGCTACTTCAGCGTTGCAGTAGCCGGGCCGGACCAATCCGGGCTAAAATTCTCACACAAGACGCATGTCAAAGCAAATGAGATCGATTGCGAAACCTGCCATGCGACCGCGGCCACCAGCACCCGGGGAAACGATAATTTGATGCCCTCGATGGAGACCTGCAGTGCATGTCACGATGTCGAATCCGAGGATGGCTGTGCATTATGCCATACAGATGTCAATAACCCAGGGACCGCGACGCGAGTGGAAAATTACAGTGTTATCTTTTCGCACCAGGCGCATCTTCAATCCGGCCTGGAATGCGTATCCTGCCACCGGGCGGTAAGTGAAAAGGAGCAGGTAGAACCTTATGTACTTCCTCCAATGGCGGATTGTATGAATTGCCACGAGAAAAAGGACGTAAGCAATACGTGCAATTCCTGCCACACGCCATCCGAAAGCCTGAAGCCGCTTAACCACGGTCTTGATTTCCTTCATACACATGGCGATTTGGCACGGTTGCCGCAGCGGGAGGCCCAAACAGATCTGAACTGCAATTTATGCCACCAGGTAAGCTATTGCGAGAGCTGCCACGAAGGAGACAACCTCGACCGACAGACACACCCCCTGAATTATGAATTCACGCACTCACTGGATGCGCGGGGCAAGGAGTTCAACTGCGTCGTATGCCACGAGGACCGCTCTTTCTGCAACGATTGTCACAGCAACTATCGTATCATGCCGCAAAATCACACTGCCGGATGGGCAAACCGGATTCCGGGAGATGGAGGAAGGCACAGTGTGGAAGCCAGAACCGATCTGGACAATTGCATGGCCTGCCACGAGCAGAATTATCAACAGGTTTGCGCAAACTGCCATTCCAAATAAAAAGGAAAGCAAGAATGAAAAACAGTGTCCGTTTTTTGATTATCATTGTAATTTCACTTATCGCATTCTCGTGCAGTGAGAAACGGGAAACACTCAAAGTGACCACCCACCCGGCGAGTTGGAACGACACCAAGTCCGATCAATTCCATGGAAAAGCGGTTCTGGAAGTTGGCACCCAAAGCTGCGAGACCTGCCATGGAACGAACTTTTCAGGCGGCGAAAGCGGGGTTGCCTGCGCGGATTGCCACGACCTCTTCCCCCACCCCACTGGATTTGCGGACCTTTCTTCGCCCTCCTTTCATGGTAATTATATAAAACAGGAATTGAATTGGAATCTTGAACAGTGCCAATCCTGTCACGGGACCGATTTCTCCGGCGGCAGCACCGGTTCCAGTTGCAACGTCTGCCACACCGGGCCGGGAGGGCCGGAAGCCTGCAACACTTGCCACGGCAGCCAGACCAATATTGCACCTCCCAAAGACCTGAGCGGTAATGTCTCGAGGTCATTCAGGGGCGTTGGGGCTCACCAGGATCATGTTACGGAAACCGATGTGTCCAATGGCTTCACCTGTTCGGTTTGCCATGTTTCCGTAAACGGATTTAACGATCCCAACCATATTGATAATCAAACCGGAGCAAATGTCATATTTGGAAATCTGGCCACACAGAACGGTTTGCTGAATACGCAATGGGATAGAGATGTTTCAGCCTGCGGTAATGTGTATTGCCACGGGCACTTTGTTTTCGAGAAAGCGGCATCCGCCAATCCTTACGCTTACGCCGCTTCCGAAATAACCGGCAATCCCACCGGAATGAGCTGGGTTCAGACTTCCTCCACCGGCGGCGACAATTGCATAATGTGCCACGGCTTGCCGCCCCAGGGACACATTGCTGTCAGCTCTGGAAATTGTGCAACCTGTCACGGTTCGGTTGTGAATGCCGATGGTAAGATTATCGACAAAACAAAACACATCAACGGTCTTATCGATCTTAACTGACACCTGAAACGACCCTTACCTTGGAAAAAGCCCGGCAAAGCCCGGGCTTTTTTTACCTGCAGCTTATTTTAGCGCACCATTCCTGTTTCTGCGGGATCTTTTCACATTGCTTTCTTCGATGCTGTAAACATCCCGGCTGCCGACCGCAATCCC